>CAOQYA010000001.1:0-30013 GCA_948514155.1 uncultured Eubacteriales bacterium
TTAATGGTTTATTTAATTCTTTTTCCTTGCTATTAAGTTGTTTCATGGTTCGTGCCTGCTTTAAGCAAGCAAGGTTATTCTAGCATAAAGGCAATATATTTGTCAACACATTTTCACAAAAAAAATTATTTTTTTAAATTTAATTAAAGTTATTGACAAATCGATAATATGCGAGTAATATACTATAATCTAAATTGGAGAGCGATATGGAAGATAGAACATTAGACGAAAGACACAAGACCGGTTCGGGGCTCGTTTACTGCGAGGTTGGTAAACATAACTATTACACCGAGGCCGCATTTTTGTCGCGTTTTGAAGAAGTTGAGGCAACCGACAAAATTGAATTCTTAAATTCAAAATCAAGAAAAAAGCCAGCAGCCAAAAAAGGCAATGGTCTTTTATATAAGGAAACAAGAACTGGTTGTTTGCGTAGTTTTGAACTTTCCTGTGGTGAATACAAAGATTATCCCGGCATCATAACCTCAATCGCTCCTCCAAAGAAAAAATTTGATTTCACAAGATAAATTTTAAAATTCACTATTGACAACCCTCTTTAGGCATGTTAAAATTAGTTATACATTGGAGGAAAATATGACTTACACAACATTAAACGATAAGAAAACATCACTTTTTAACTGCGAGCACCTTTACTTTGACGAAGATCTCAATTGTGAAGTTTGGAGGAAACCAAACGGCAAACTAGTTTATGTAAAAGACCCGGTTGTTGAAAATACTTTTATGCCACTTGAAGAACGCCAGTTTAACAATAGAGGCTTTGAAATTCAAGACGATTATCCGCTTATCGAAGTTTTCGAAGCAACATATGACGGTTCTAAATCTGACCCAGTTCCTGCCTACTTTAATTTTAAAGGCGTTGTTCGCAAACCAGATGGAAAATCATCCGTTGTTGACATTGAGTCAGAAAACTCTCTTAGCCTTGCAAAAATTGCAGAGATGATTTTAGATTAAAATATTACAAAAAAACAAGACCAAATGGTCTTGTTTTTTTGTTAACTATTTGCAAGTTCTTCAAGTTTCTTGCGACGCTGTCTTCTGATAACGAAGAAGAGAACTATTGCAAGTATTATCAAGAAGATTACAACTCCAACAACGATCAAGATTGTCGTCAACTCGGAATTTTCAACTTTGAATGTTGCACCTTCGCCCACTACGCCGAAAATCTTGTGCTGAACGCTGCCATTGTAAACATGAGGATATCCAATCTCAACATTCGTTATGTCATGCGATGCAAAATCGAATGTTCCATTGAATGGTGTTTGCTCTGTTCCAATTGGTGACCAATATTTTCCAATAAGGCTGATATCTGCTCCAAGAACATAGCAAGCATTTGCATATGCTTCACTTCCAACAACGTTTATCATTCGAGACATGAATGCAAGGTCTTCCGCGCTCGAGATAACATATGGGTCTGAAGATGTGCCTTGGCCTCTAAGTTGATATCCAACATCTACTGCATCTATCCACATTTCTCTTGCGAAGATAATTTCCACAACGAAATTGTTTGAATTGATGTCAAAGATTGAATATGTAAGCGAGAACACAATCTTATTCGAAGAAAGGTCTGCAGTCACTTCTCTGCCATTAAACAGAATGCTTTCAACTTTGTAGTTCATGTTTGGAATAATTTCAACTTCAAGTGCCCCGCCTACAAGGCAAGTAACTTTAGCGCTTCCGTTAACATTAACAACATTTCCTGCTCTGTCTACATATTTCACCGAGCCCGCAAGTTTAAGTTCGCTTGTGTTGTTAGAGTCCATAAGGCTAACATGAATATCAACCTCGCACTCCTTGTGAACAAACTTAGGAGTGATTGTTAAACTTGCATCGTTTGTGTCTGCAACATTAATCTTGTAAAGATAATAATTGTTTCTGTTAATGATGTCAGATGTCTCTTTTCCATTAATCTGCCAGTTAACTTCGAAATATCTTGGGTTGTCGATGTTTGCGTAGATGAATATTTCATCACCTATCTTCGCTTCGAAACTTGTAAAGTCTTCAACTTTCTCGCCATTGAGCGAAACGCCTGTGATGCGTCCGTCTGTCTGGTCATAGTTTCCAAAGTTAACAGTTACAACATTGCCTTCAAACATTGCTGTGTAGGTTGTTGCAACAAGCCCGCCAGTAACAGTGAAATCAAGTGCTTTAGAAATCTCATTTCCGTTTTGGTCAAACCAGCCGATAAACTTGTAGCCATTTTGTGCCAAAGCATGAAGTGTGATTTCAGTATCTGTTGGCAAATATGCTTCGTCGTCAACTCTCACATCTGTGTTGTAGGTAAACCAAGCGGTGCCGCCTTCGGTTGCTCTGATAGCAATCTTAGCGTAGTAAACAGCCGTCAAACTCATTTTAGCAACGCCGGCATGAGCAAGGTTTGTGATAACCTTATTTGTGTTAATTTCCGCATTTCCAACAATATTGCCGTTCTCGTCAAGAGTTTCAATCACCCAGTGGTGGAATTCATAGCCGTTATAGTCCGGCGCGGCCACATCCACTTCTCCGCCATAGAGAACTTCTATGAGATAGATGTTATCTGAACTTGTCCACGAGTTGGCTTCGTTAATGTTTGTGAAAAGTGATCTAACTTCGAACACAGGGTCTTTTGCATCCTTAATTGAAGGAGGCACAGCATCAATTATGAAAGTTGTTTTGCTAATGATGTAAGAAGCATAGAGTTCGAAAGTATTGTTTCCCTTGTAGAATGGGTCTTGAACATATTCCTGACCATTCCATGAGTATCCGTTTTCGCTCCAAACAATTGGCTGGCCGTCAACTTTAACAGCCTGGCCGTCTTTGCCAATATATTGCTTTCCTGCACCGTTAAGATATGTGAAATAACCTTCAAAGAGATAGTTGGCCCTATCTGGAATTGTTATTCCGCCATTTAAGTTAAGTTCCTGACCAATCTTAACATTTTCAATTGTTATCTCGCCGCCAAGAATATTGTCTTTAAGAATAACAACATAACTTTCTGAAAGCACATTAATAATAACATTTCCATTTCCGCCATTATGTCCGGAAATTTCGAACGTCACTTGATATGCGTAGCCCGTTGTCACGTCAGGAACAGAAACAACTTGATTTAAAATTGTCCCCACATTGCTTGACACAGGGTTTTCACCGGCAAACTTAAAACCAAATCTCACTGATGCTGTAACTTTGATTGTGGAGCCTGTAACTGCATCGATAACAACATTTGCGCTTCTGTTTCCAGAAATTGTTATTCCATTTGCGCTGTCTGCAACAATATGTCCAGCCTCAACTTGTGCGTCGTCTTCCGTGAAAGTTAAGTTCATGTTGGTTGAGTTTGCCACAAAGCGAGCACTGTAGCCATATTGGCCGTTAAAGTCGCCGTTGAGTCCGTAAACTTTGAAGATGTTCACAGCGTTTCCGCTTGCATCAGTTGAAGTTGAAACAAGGTCAACAGAGCCTGCAAGCATATTCTTTTGAGCGTAGATATTATCAAATGTGTAGCCTTCAAAAGTTGTAACTTGAATGTAAACTTCGCCATCGGTTACAGTTTCGATTGTTTTAGAGTCGCCGTTCGGCGCCTTTGTGAAGGTTGTGCCATCATAACTTCCCCAAACTACCTCGCCGAAGTTAAGGTTGTCAAGATTTTCGCCTTCATAGAGCACTCCATTGATGTAAACTCCAGCGTTAACATCAAATGTGAGCGCTTTTGCTTCGAAGGTCGCAACAAGGTCAAGTGCGCCGTCAACATTGATTGTTATTTGCGCAGCCTTTTCGCCGTTCGACCAACCCTTAAACTCGTAGCCCGATTGTGGCTTAGCCTCAAGGGTGATTTCGTCGCCGAAATATTTTTCGATTGACATCGAGTTCTTGCTGTCTGCAACAACTTCGCCGCCCATGAGAATTTGACCTTGTCCTTGAACACTGGCCTTAATCACATACACGCCGAATTTGAAGATTGCAGTAAGGCTTGCATCTCCTTTCACAGTGTGTGAATAGGTCATGTCGCGGCTGACAAGAGTAAGTTTATTGTAGTCAACGCTTCCGTCAATAACATCAACTTCGCCTTCAAACCAGCCAAGGAATTGATAGCCGTCTTTATCTGCAGTTTTTGTTGCAATAAAGTCTTTAGGTGTGTTGTATTCCCCTGTTGCATCAACGCTTGCGCTGAAGCCTTCAATGTCGGTGATAATGGTGTTGTCCTTATCGAGCACATAAAGGTTTGCTTCAAGATTGTATGTTTTCGCTTTTGCGTTAATAGTGATTGATATATCACCCGTAAAGCCGGAGATTGAAATATAGCCGTCCTCGCCAACTTGAACTTGAGCGCCCTCTGCTGAGATGTTGTCAAGTTCATAGCCTGTTGCAAAGATTGGGTTGATAACAAGTTCAGTGCCCGTCCTCACGATAATTGTGTTAGCATCACTTCCAAGTTCGCCGCCCGAGATAATTTCAAATCTCGAAAGCATCGTTTTATTAAATGAAACTGTTGCTGTAAGGCGTTTTGCCTCAGTTACAAATGTAAGTTTAGCGTCCGAAGTGAAAGCGCTGAGTGAGAAGCCATTTTCGGTGATAACAACCTTTCCGGCGGTCGTTTCACTAAATCTTATCTCCCAGCCGTCTTCTGGCTGAACATTGATTATCGCTGTCTTTCCAGTAAGAGCGCTGAATGTGTAGGTGTTGCCATTTTGCGACACTGCTATTTCTTTTCCGTCGATTGTTGCACTCACGCTCTTAGCATGCTCGGCTTCAATCGAGATTGTGTTCTCCTGCGCTGCTGCAATAATTGAAATTGAGCCTACGGCAGAGAGATTTGAAACTGTTGCTGAAGTAAACTCGGTCACATAACTAAATTCAAAAGGTGGGTTTTCAGAAAGCGTCCAAGCGCTGTCTATTGCATAGCCCGCGTTTGCTGTCACTTCGATTGTGTAAGTGCCTTCGTGGCTAAGCCTGTAAACGCCGTCCTTTGGAGTGAGAACTGCATTTCCTTCTTTCACAACAACTGTTGCATTTTCAGCATTGATTGTGAATTCGTAAACACCTGTCGACCACTGTGCGATAAGAGTAACATCACTCTCGAGCGCGTAGATTGTTTCGTTTGTGTAAACATTGCCCTCTTCGTCTTTCCAGCCAGCAAATTCATATCCCGTCTTAGTCACAACTGGAAGCGCGCCAATGGCTTGGCCATAAACAGCGGTGATTGGGTCAGGGTTTGCATCCCCATTATCCGCATTAAATGTGATGGTGTATTTGTTTGCTGCAAAGTTTGCTGCAAAGTTAAGTTTGATGTCCTTTGTAAATGAAGGGTTAATTTTAAGAACAATCTCTTCGAGCGTCGCCTCCCCCGTTATCTGAACAGTTGTGTCTCCACTTGTCCAGCCAGTGAGCGAATAGCCCTTAACTGCGAGATTTGGCAAGAAATCTTTTGCGAGCATTTCGCCAAAGTCTGCAAACGCCAATGTTCTAGACCATGTGTCGCCATTTCTCTGCCAGTTATTATCTTCAAAAACAACTTCTGCTTTTCCTTGTGGGAAGAGGCTTGCGCTGTTTGCGTCAACAACAAATTCCACTCTTGCCGATGCGAAGTTGAGAGTGATTTCTTCATTCTTGGCAATGTGCGAGATTATGTTTTCTGCGTTAAGAGCAACATAGCCCACATTCGCGGTGCTTGTAACGGTCACATCTTGATAGTATTCGAATGTATAAACATTTCCGCTAAAGCCGCTGTGATTTGAAGAAACTGTGAAAGAGCCTAAGTTCTCGTCAAGGTTTATAGTAACTGTAAATTTTTTGATTTCCCACTTAGCATAGATTGTAAGGCTTTTGCTTGCAAGTGCGCTGTCAAGAACGGACGAGAAGTTTTCCGCGGTAAGAGCGTTCTCAAGAGCCTCGTCTGTTGCCCAGCCCTTAAATTCATATCCGGCTTTTTCAGGCGCAGCCAAGCTGTTAAAAGCCGCCTCTGCATCGCCTTCTGCCATGAATGGGAAGTTAAGATTAAATGTTGTTGTTCCGGTTGCTTTGCCGCCGTCAACAAATTCAATTGTATCAAGTTCGGCAGAAATTGAAATCTGCGCGCTCTCGATTTTTCCTGTCGAAGAAGAGTTTGTGAGGTTGTAGTTTGCTGCGTCCTCTCCGCCAAGAGTAAATGTAACTGCAATATCTTCTGCAGGTGTTTCACTTGCATAAGCGCCAGAAACGGTCACTTGATCGCCTGCGAGCACGCCGCTGAGAGTAAGTTTTTGAAGCACATCATTGTTTTTATCATAGACTTTAACAATCTCGCCGTCCACGCTGACTGTCACATTCAATTTTGAAACTGTGATTGTCACATCTTCGATTGCGCCGATTGTGTAATAGTCTGATGTTGCAGCAATCTTGATTGTGTGTGTGCCCTGACGAAGGAAATTGCCCGTTGAGAAAGGGTCGCCGTCGATTGAAAGCGATATGTTTACATATTCGCTAACATCCGCACCGCCGAGCAGCACAGAAACTGCAATTTCGTCAAGACCTTTTGTAATGTTTCCATATGTGAAAGATGTTGTAGGAATTGTGATAGTTGGCACGCTGTCAGACTTAACGATTTTGCCTGTTGCCTCTTCGGAAGCAAGCACATAGTTAGATGCATTCTCTCCGCTGATTGCAAGATTTGAAATCACAATATCTTCGCCAACGCCTGCGCTTGCAAACTGACCTGTCACAACAACACTCTCGCCCGAAACAATGCCATTAACTGTAACTGTGTTTTTGTCAACGCTTGAATTGAAAGCGGTTGTTCTGTCAAACTGCTTGCTGATGTTTGAAAGAGAAAGTTCTTTTCTTACAACATTAACAAGTTGTGCAGAGGTGTTTGCACTGAAATCAAATGCCACGCCGTTTGGGTTTGTTCCGCTTGCTGCAATGCTGTATGCGCCCACATTCTTGATTTTGCCAGCCTGCTGGCCGTTAAATTCACTTGCAACAACTTCAAAGACAATGCCTTGAAGGGTTGTCTCGGTGATTGTGTCGACCTCTGTCTCACTTGTCCCGTCAAACAATATGAAGTTTGCAAGGTCAAATGTTGCAACCGGCGCGTCGCTTTCGCCAACTTTAATTTCAAGTGTCCATTTTGCAGCCGCTTCGCCTGCCGGAACAAAAACTGCTTCGACGCTAACATCTTGAGCGCCTGCATATGCAATGTTCGCAACATCGCCGATAACATCTGCTGTCACTGTTGCCCCACTAAGCGCTTCAATGTGGAACCACATTCTGTCTGCCGCAGCGTCTGGAAGACTCACTGAATAGTTAGAGTTCTTTGATGCTGCTGATGTGATTTCATAGTCCCCGGCATTCTCGCCTGCAGCCCTTGTATAGGAAACAATAAACTTTTCATTCACTCCATCGATAGATTTCTCAAGCAGTGGATCAGCCGCACGATATTTCTTTGTGAAACTCGAGTTTTCGGCAGTGAGTGCCACTTCGAATGGGCTGACGGTGATTGTGAAAGTTGTGTCGCCCGAAAGAGCAATCTTATTCTCGAACTCTGTTTTAGGAACGATTGAAACTTGATATGTGCCAGCGTCTTTAATTTCAGAAACTGACTTTCCATCCTTAGTCAAAGTTGCCACATATTCTTCGCTTCCTGCAAGAAGCGATTTAAGCTTTATTTGCTCACCTTCGCCATTGTTAACTTGAACTATAAGGTTAAACTCCTCAGCGATGTTAGCATTTTTGTAGGTGAATGTCTTCTCGTCTTGAGCAGAAATTGCAATCGCAACTTTATTGAAAGTGAGCTCAAACTCCACTTTATCTGAAAGACGATTGTTGTAGCCCGCTTTAGCTGCATTAACTTCAACAGCATATGTGCCGCTATCTAATGTTGAAGGTGTAATTGAGGAAACGCTTTGCCACTGGTCGCCAACTTTCTTGAAGTAGGCATATGTGTAAGTGAAGCCCTCGCCTTCATTTGCAATTTCAACGCTGCTGTTAAGCGAAGAGAAGTTAAAGGTGTTGCCTTCAAGGTTAATAGCAACCTCTTGGGCGTCAATTGAAACTTCCGGTTTTGCAAGAGCAAAGTTTGCAACAACACTCACATTCGGCTTTGCCGGAAGAGTTGTTTGCGCTTCAGATGCATCAACGCTCTGCCCGTCCACCGTCCAAGACAAAAGTTCATATGCATTTGCCGCGGTGTTAGAAAGTGCGTATGCGCTAGCAAAGTTATTGAAACTCTCGCCCGAAAGAAGATTTGCATTCACGCCTGTGTCTGTGAGTGAAGAAAGATTAACAAATGCGCCGTCCGAGTAAAGAGCGATAACAGGAATTGCATTTTCGCCGCCCACAGTCTCTGTTGAAAGGTCAACATTGAATGTTGCGTTCGATGCAAATTCGGTTTTTGATTTGATAAGGTTTGCGTAGTTGATATTTGGCGCGTCACCTTCAACAACGCCTGGGTCTTTAACGATATCAACAAGATATCTGTTAGCCGTTGGGTTAACGCTTCCCGCGCTAACTGTCACAGACTTAACTGCGCCTGTTGCATAGAGCACTGGGTCAGCCTCGCCGTTTTTAGCCAGTTCGAAAAGGAAGTTTCCGTTGTCATAGTAAACATTCTGGCCTTCAACGATTGCGATATCTTTCGCCGTGCCGTCAATTTCAATTCTCACTGAAGAGATTGTAAGATTGTAGTTGCCCTCGCCTTCAACATGGTCAACTTGAATGCCTGTTGAAGTCTCTGCTGCAAAAGCATATGAGGAAGAGAAACTAAATCTGTTAAGCGCTTTCGCCTCGATAATTTCAAATGCATTATCAACGCAGAAAGCAAAATTTTTAAGGTCAATGTCGGTGGTGTTAAGGCCGGCACTTGCTCCGGTCACTTTGTAAGCGCCGTCTGAGCCGCGAGTGATTGTGTAATAGGCCTCGCCTTTGTAAAGGTTAAAAGATGTGATAACAAGGTTGCCTTTTGCCGAACTATACACGCCTGCGCTTGCTGCGCCGGTCTCGGCATTAATAACCGCCTTTGTAAAGCCCTGTCCGGCATAAACTGAGCCTTCTTCAAAAGCCTTTTCAAGTGTAAAGGTGTAAACTGAGCCCTTTTCAACGCCTGCATTTTGGTCTAAAGCAAAAGTTGTTGTTGGCGCATAGATGTAGATAGACTCATAATTTCCAACTGATATTTCCTCTGCACCCAAAATTACAAAATATTTCTCACCTTCTTTAATAACTTTACTGAAGTTAGCAAAGTCAACTTCTTCAATAGCCTCTATTTCTATTTTATATTTGTAATAACCAACGCCGCCATTGTTATCACCTACAAAATTCCCGGAAGATGTTGGTGTAAGAGTTATCTCTTTTGCCGTTATACCTTCAAAATCAGATGTTAAAAAGTCACTTGAAACATCAGATTCTAACGAGCCGCAGTAAACTTGCGAATAAAGCAAAACTTGAGAGCCATATATAACCATAGCATACTTATTTATCTCGCTCGAATTACTGAAAAAATCTGCAAAAGTTTCCGAAGTCGCCCAAACTTCTTTAAACAAATCATATGTCGGCATCACAGTCGCCATCTGCGCTAAAAAAGATTTAATCGTAGGATTAACGTAACTCAGTGCAACAACTGGTTTCGAGAATACATAACCCGCAAAGCCCTCCCTACCAAAATCAGGAGCATAAAGAGATAATTTCTCTATATAAATGAAAACATCTTCTAACGATTCACATCTTAAAATCTCAGACACGAAATTATCACCCATGTCATTGAGTTGTCCGGCAGCCTCTCTAACCAAATACTTCAAGTTTTGCAATACTAATTGATTTACTTTATCTTCGTTACTTTTAAATTTGATTTCAGCAGGCTCAATCACAACATTTGATGCGTTGCTTGTGATTGTGATTGGGTCTGTTCCAAAGCCCTCTGTCTCGATTGAAATTGTGTCTTTAATTGTGTAGGCAAGTTTGTAGAAGCCGCTTTCGCTAACATTCTTCACATCCGCGTAGATATTCGTGTTGCCTTCTCTTTTAAAAGGAGCATATTCGCCGTTTTCGCTCTCGCTGTAAAGCCACTCATAGCCGCCTAACTTAAGTTCTATAGAGCCAAGGTTGTTGCCCTCTGTAAGGTGTATGCCTTTGAATGCAGCATTGAAATTAAGGGCACTGAAAGAGCCGTATCTTTCTGAAATAGTCTGCTCGATTGTAAGGCTGTCCTTGAAAGCCTCCTCGTCAAATCTCCATTTAACATAGCAGTCGATTGTGAGGTTTTCGTCCTCCCAGTCAAGGCCTTCAAAGTTCTCGGCTGTAAGTCTAAGGCCTTCTGAAACTTCGCGTTTGTAAACATATTCAGTTCCATCACCGCTTACAGTGTGTGTCAGCCAGTGAACAGAGTCATAAATGAAACCTTCTCTTGAGAACACAGACGGAAATTCATTAACGCCTTCAAAAGTGAAGTATTTGTATTTAGCCTCTACTTCAAGTATATCATGTTGATTTCCTTCAAGCGTAAGAACTCCGCCATTTGCGTGAAAGACAACTTTATAGTGTTTATAATTCCAATTTGCCGAAACAACAGTGTTGCCAACAGTTGCATATGTGTCGCCTTCAGAAATTCCCCAGCCATAGAAAGTTTTTCCCGTTGATGTCGCTGTTGGCAGGATGCCAATAGCGCTGTCGAATGTTACCTGCTTGTAATATTTCCCGGCATGTTCGCCCTCTGTTTCCTCTGTGAGACGAGTTGTGTCGAGAGTTTCGTCTGCTTTAACATCAAAGTAGATTTTGTATTTATTTGCAGTGTAAACTCTTGTTAGAGTGATCGTTTTTCCAAGTTCATTTAAAATTCCATTGAAACTTGTAAGGTTAAGCATGTTGTTTTGGCTGTCGTTTGCCGTGTAAGTTTGGCCGTTAAGAGTGAATGTCCAGCCGCTAGCCGTGTAGCCCGGTCTTGTGAACGCCTTGTTTTCTTGTTCAAGGTTAAGACCCTCTCCGCCATAGTAGAAGGTTTTGTTTGCAACTGCAATGCCATTTCCAAGGCCTGCATTGAAGGCAATTGTTGCCGTCTTTTGGGTCACTTCAGGTATGATTGCAAAGTTTTCAGATGTGAAAAGTTTTGAAATATCTCCGCCGCTAAGCTCGCCATATCCATTGATGGTTAGTCCGCTAATTGCATATCTGACAGCCACTCCGTCAGCAATCTGCTGCGAGATGCTGTCTGAAAGAGCAGGGTTATAGAGTATAACGCCGGTCACGTTATAGCCTTCAGCCACGGTGATAACAATTTTGCCTTCATTAGGGCTTGAATATCTGAATGTTACAGAGTTAACATCGCTTGTTGCAAGGGCGGCATCAACATTTTTTGTGCCGGTTGTGCCATCATATGCAAAGATTGTTGTTCCGTTTGCAACAGTCAAAGTTGAGGTTTTGCCTCTCACAACAGCATAAACATTGAGGTTTGCCGCAGGAGCGGTGATTTCAAAATTGTTTTGTGTTGAGATTAAATCTCCGTTTGAATAATACCAACCCTCAAACTCATAGAACTGAGAAACAAGATTGTATGAAAGTGTGAGTGTCTGACCAAATTGATATGACTCAATTTCTGAGAAGGTGATTATGCCAGAAGTCTCTTCAATTTCATTTCCGTTTGCATCTTTAACAGCGCCAAAACTTGAAGCGTGAGAATTGTCTGCGCCCTCAAAAACGGCATATTTTGCTGCGATTTGGGCTTCATATTTTCTTATTGAATATGAAACAGAAATTTTAACTGTGCTGCCACCCGCGATATTCTTGATTTTGTAAACGCCGTTTTCGCCGGAGATAGTTGCAGTTGAACCCTCTGTTTCGATAAGCGTCACCACGCCGGCTGAGTAAAAGTCGTTGGCCGGAGCGGAAACCGTCACCTCTTCAGCGATTGGAAGATTTTCCCAAGTTTGGGTTGCCGCAGCAGAAACAATCGTCTCTCCCACTGTGATTGTCACTGGGCTGAGCGATACGCCCGCGTTTTCATAACTTTGAGCGTTATATGTCATATCAAGGCTGAATGCTTTTGCTCTTGATGTGAAGTTAATTTTTGGGTCAGAGCCATATGTGTCAACTTGCACCCTGAATGTTTTCACATCGCCGTCGCCTGTTGGCGCATAAACGGTGGTGAAGCCAACTGCCTCATAGCCAACATATTGATATCCTTCAACTGGAGTAACAACAATGTTAAAGTTCTCGCCAATCTTTGTTGAAAGCGTGTAATTTCCGTTTTCGCCAGTCAGCGTTGTGTGAGCGCTGTTTCCCGAAAGTTCAAAAGTTAAATCTGTCCCCGTGACTGCAACGCTGATTGTTTCGCGCTGAAGTTCGATGTTGATTTGGCTGTTACTTGTCAGCATTCCGCCAAGTTCAATGGTGGTGATGCCGTTTTCGTCAGTGCCAAGATTTTTTGCTTCGTTTGCGTCAACAACGCTGATATTTTTGATTGAATAGCCTGCAGGAAGTTTGAATTTTAAGTTAATTTTCTGTTTTGCAACTGCAAGGAAGGTGTATTTTCCGTCAACACCTTCTGTGTGTTTGGAAATCGTGATGTCGCCAAGTTCGGTGTTTTGATAACTTACAGAGATATCGCTAACAAGGCTAAGGTCAACGCCTGTGTCGGCGGATGTGAAGTTCACAACAGTGTTCACTGGCTCTGCCTGCCAAACGCTGCGAAGGGTGACGCTAACAGGCGACGTTTTGTCTCCCTCGTCAATTCTCACCTTTTCGCCAAGCGGATAACTTGGAGTTATAACTTTTTTATAACTGTCGTCTTCTTGCTTGATGTTTTCAACAACGGCGCTATAGTAGGTGTTACTTCCTTCATAAAGTTTTGTCAGGTCATGACCGGTCTTAGAAAGTTCTTTAACAACATCTGCCCAAGGCTTGTTGTATGGAATGTTATTCTTTGTTGCAATCGCCTCGCTTGTTTCGTCATCAACGATTGTAAGGTTGTAATAAAGTGTTTTCCACTGGCTCTCGGCATACATGCCTTTGCTGAAGCCGCCGCTAACTTTATAATAACTAAGGTCAGAAATTGAGGAAACAATCTTGCTTGCCGAGCCGGCTTTGAAGCCTGTAAACTTCTTGCCAAGTGCGGTGCTTTCAATAACAGGTTGTCCTTCTTGTGCGTCCGCCTCTTCCCCTTTTGCTATATCATTATAATAGTTGTAAGACGGAAGACTAACTGTTTCGAGGTTTGCCCCGGTGGTGTTAATCGCAATTCTGTATGAGCCAATGTCCTGATTTTCAACACTTGTTCCCTTTTCATACATGCGCGAAGAGTTGTCGCCAACAATCATATATGTAAAGCCGGCAAGGTTTGGCTGAACTTCCGGGTTTGAAATATCAAACTGCGGCGAAGAAACTTTGGTGCTCGACGACGAGCCGTGAGTTGGGTCATAAACGCCTGGCTTGTAAAGTGTTCCATTTGAGCCAAGGAAGGTGTCGCCTATATAATAAGTAACGCCTTCTTTCACAGTGCCGAAGGTTTTAAGCCAGCGGTCGTCACTGCTAACTGAACTTGCGTTAACATAACTCATATCGTAGATGTCGATAAGTGTTGCGTTTTCAACATAGCCGGCAAGTCTTCCTGCGTGGAAGGAGCCATCGTCATATGAATATGAAAAGTCGTCAACGATAAGGTCATAAATCATGGCTGTTTGAGCGTCACTCTTTCCAACCTTTCCGAAAATGCCGTAATATTTTTCCTCTCCGCCCGCAGATTCATTCACAGACGCCGCCCCACGAATGGTGTGGCCGTTTCCATTGAACTTTCCTGTGAACGGAAGCGAACTTGTTCCTATCGGAGTCCAAACTTTCTGGCTAAGGTCAATATCTGCAGAAAGAATGTAGTTGCTCGATGCCGCAACGGCACTTCCACCTAATATATCTCCGGCAATTGTGGCGAGCGCATTGGCAGACCCGATAACTTTGAATGTTTCGCCGCCAAGTGTCACCGTGCTTTTGCCTGTAAGATCAACAGGGCTTGAAAGCGCGGCCTGAGTCGGGCTCGCATTTGAATTCTGCGCAGGCATAATTGCCGCATATGTTGCGCCGCAAGAAATAACGGCAAACGCTGCTCCCAAAAATACATTTGTTAATTTTTTTGACCTTGTCATTTTCGACTCCTTAAATTATCGTTTATTTTTACAGACAATTTATACATTAAAGAATACCACAAAAGGAATATTTTAACCAAATATTTCGACCTTATTTTTAAAAAAAATATTTTTATCGAAGAATTTCGAAAACTTTTCTTCAGCCGTAAATATAAGGCAAATAAATTTAAAATTAATTATTTTTTTATTTTTATTTGAATTTTTAATTTATTTTGTGATTTTTTTATTATTTTTCTAAATTTTGACATAAATTATTGACTTTTTAATATTTTCTTGCTATTTTTTTAACAAGAGGAAAATATGGAGAAAATAATTTTAACTGGCGACAGGCCAACAGGAAAATTGCACATCGGCCACTATATCGGCTCAATTTCGTCGAGAATTAAACTTCAAAATGAAGGTGACTTCGATAAGATGTATATCATGATTGCAGATGCTCAGGCGCTGACAGACAACGCCGGCAATGTGCAAAAGGTGCGCGACAACATTCTTAATGTGGCGCTCGACTATCTTGCTTGCGGCCTTGACCCACAAAAATGTTGCCTGTTTATTCAGTCGGAAGTGCCTGCTTTAACAGAAATGACATTCTATTTTTCAAATCTCGTCACACTTTCAAGGCTGAAACGCAACCCGACAGTGAAAGAGGAAATCAAACTTCGCGGCTTTGAAGAAAGCATTCCCGTTGGCTTTCTCACCTATCCAATCAGCCAGGCGGCCGACATCACCGCTTTTGGAACAACAATCGTTCCGGTGGGCGAAGACCAAAAGCCAATGGTGGAGCAGACAAGAGAGATTGTTAAGGCATTCAATTCAACATATGGCCAGGTGCTGACGATGCCGGAGGCCGTTATTCCTAAGATTAAAAGCCAGGCAAGGCTTGTTGGCATCGACGGCAAGGGAAAAATGAGCAAGTCACTTGGAAATTGCATCTATCTGTCGGACGAGCCGGAAGTTATCAAACAAAAAGTTATGTCAATCTACACTGACCCCGACCACATCAAAGTTTCCGACCCGGGAAAAATTGAGGGCAATGTGGCGTTTGAATATCTTGATGCTTTTGTTAAAGAGGACAGTTTTGAAAAGTTTCTTCCGGAATACAAAAACATGGACGAACTTAAAAGCCACTACAAACGCGGCGGGCTTGGCGATGTGAAAGTTAAAATGTTTTTAAATAACATCTTGCAAGAACTTATCGCGCCTATCAGAGAAAAAAGAAAAGCGCTTGCCGAGCATCCAGAAAAGGTGTATGAAATTCTTTTCCGTTGCTGCGACGAAGCAAATTTGGCGGCAAACGCAACTCTTGCAAAAATGAAAAAGGCAATGGGAATAAATTATCGCGAGTATTTCGCGGGCGGCAACAAATTTTAAACGCGGGCACGCCTAGCGCCTAGCCGCTAAAAATTCGTTTCCCCCGCGGGGCCCCCTTCGCCCAACTCGACGCGCCCCGGGCGCTTACTTCGTTGGATATGGGCTCAGTTAACTTTTTCGCCGGGCTAAGCCCTTCCACAAAGAAGTTAACTGAGCATGTTTAAATTTCGCGGGCGGCAACAAATAACAAAAAAAATCACGAAAGTTTCGTGATTTTTTTTGCTTTTTAGTGGCTTATCATATATTTTTTTACTTCACTAAGTTTCGGCATCCCCGTTTGCGCGCCAAGTTTGGAAATCTTCAAGCCAGCGCAAATGTTTGCAAATTTAACGGCTTCTTCCAAATCTTTTCCCCCAAGCGTGGAGACAATCAGTCCGCCAAGAAAGGTGTCGCCAGCGCCCGTTGTGTCCACAACAGGGCTCTTAAGTGCAGCAAACCTTTTAACATCCTCGCCGTCGAAGATAAAAGCACCCTCCTTACCTTTTGTTAATATCAATCTTCCGTTATATGCCTTTAAAATCTGTCCTTCATTTTTAAAGCCCGGCAAATTTTTAATCTCCACTTCATTAACAACAACTAAGCGGGCGTTATCAAACATCTTTTTGTTAAATTTCATTATGGGTGAAGGGTTTATCACAAACTTAACGCCATGTTTTTTGCAAACTTCAGACAAATACACAACTGACGCTTGCGGAACTTCCAAATCGGCAACGATAAGGTCGCAAGTTTTGATTTCTTTTTCAATTTTGTCTATATATGCAATGTCGGCGTCAAGATTGGCGCCAGGAGCAACAACAATCATGTTTGTTTTGTCGGAAGAAAAGATGTTTGCAATTCCTCCCATTTGTCCGCGCACCTTCTTAACAAACTTGGTGCAAACTTTCTCCTTTTCAAGATTGGCAAGGCAGCGCTTTGAAAACTCGTCGTCGCCCACAGCGCCAAACATCACAACTCCGGCCCCCAGTCTTGCAAGAGCCACGGCCTTATTCGCACCCTTGCCTCCGAACTGGGTTGAAAAACTGTTGCCTTGAATGGTCTCGCCCTCTCGCGGCAGTTTCTTTCCTGTGGTGGAAACAAAATCTGTGTTTATGCTTCCAAAAACTCCAACCTTATTCATATTCACCCCTTAAATGTGTTTTCTAAGATAAATTTCTTCAGTTTTCCGTTATTTTTTGGATAAATAACATAATTCTTGCCCTTTTTATTATAGTGACAGAAAGTTTGTGCGTGTTCTTTTTTCTTTTTATTAACAACAATTTCAATGTTACACTTTTGGCATGTAAACAGCGACGGCTTGATAACAAAGGCGGCCGCACAACTGTCATGGAAGGCAAAGCCGAAGCGGATGTTTGGGTCTGACGCGTTTTCAAACATAGCCTTTAAAAGTTTTCCCCTTTCGTCCGAAGTGTAAAATCTTGATAACTCCCGTTTTGTTATTGGAGTTCTGTGCGCAATTTCAATCGGGCAAAGAATGAATTTAACTCCGCTTTCGATAACTTCTTTTGCCGCATCTGCGTCCCAAAGGAAGTTATATTCTGCATATGGCGTGTAGTTTCCTTCGCCGTCGATAGCCCCGCCCATGCAAACGATTGCGCCTATTTTCTTCCTTATTTCGGGATGTTTTCTTAAGAGCAGCGCAACATTTGTCAGCGGACCAATGGCAAGAATGCAAAGTTTCTGCTTCGACAAGTTCAATTTTTCAAACAACGCCTCGTCTGCCGCAATTGTAAGAGCCTTCTTCTTTGGCTTTTTAATTTTAAGCGTCGAGCCTATTCCCGTTTCTCCGTGAACATCGCCAGCATTAATGCGCTCTGTCCCGTCAAGTGGGCTGTTCGCTCCCGCCGCAACTTCAACTTGATATGGACAGAACTTTTCTGCCAGCAGAAGTGCGTTGTTGAGCGAATATTTAATGTCAACATTTCCGCCGCTGACTGTTAAAAGTTCAACGCTCACCTTATCGCAATTGTTAAACAGCATAAGCGACGCGCTGATATCATCAAGCCCGGGGTCGAAATCTAGAATAAGTTTTTTCTTTGCCATGTTTTCTCCTACAAGCATTATACACTTATGCCTCAAATTTGCAAAATAAAAACTCGCAATCGCGAGTTTTTGCTACATCGAGCGATTTTCGCGCTCAAATTTTAGCCTTGCACATCTTAAAGAGTGTGAAAGGCGGTCGAACTGCTTGCCATAATGCGGGTGGTCAATATCTTTGAAAAGATCGGATGTCTCGTTGTGATATGCCGTGTTGTTTATCACCACCTCCGCCGACAGAGAAGGGAAAGAGGTGTTCTTATTCGGCCAGAGCCCTCTATCTCCCCACACGCTTTGCGGCTCTCTGTTATATGCAATTTGCACGCTGCGAATGTGCTCCAGCACAATATTAGTAAGAAGCATTTCCAGATTTTCAGGCGTCTTGGCCAGCATTAACATGTGCCCATAGCCGTGCGGACAATTAATGTCTGTCCGTCTTGGCACAATTAAACCTTGCTTCAAATATATTCCACTTGTGAAGGCGCCGCTTAAAACTTCGTCCATAAGTTTATCCTCTAATTTTGGACTCTCGAAATATTTTGCACCCCGCAAGCATGTTTCGTCGACGCCGGAACAATCGTCCAACTGGATTCTTAAAAACATTTCGAACATATAAATGTTGTTGGTCACAAAAGTAACTCCGCGATAAACGCCCACAAGCGGCTTGTCCCAAAACTCTCTTTCGCAGCCCTCAGGCCAATCTTTATCAAACTCTAAAATAAACTTTCGATATAAATCTGCCACGCGTTTTGGCTTTACATTTTTTCCCACTTTTCTTTCTCCGCATATATTGTAGCACAGCCGTCGCGAAAAAACAAGGCACAACAAACGGCCTTGCTTAAATTTTTAAGCGCCTTTTTTATTTAATTTCTTCAGTTTGATTTTTGGCTTCAGCATCCTTTTTTTAAGAAGCAGCACGGCCACAGCCAAGCATCCCGCACCAAACGCCGCGCTTAGCAACAGCATTCCCCAAAGCGGAACATTCAGTCCCACAAAGCCAACATTGCCGGCGGAGAACCAGGCGTCTTTCATAATTTCGCTAATCTCAGCCGACATGCCAAACTGGGCAAAGACATCGTTAAGCACAATTTGCTTCAGCCAAATGGTCATGTGGGTGAATGGAAGACATGAGCCCACATATTTGGCCGCCGAGCCAAGATTTGTGTATGGCATATATATTCCGCACAAAAAGCCCAGCAGCGTGCCCATTATGCCGTTAATCACCCCAATAGCCGCCGATGTTCGCACAAGAATGGTGATTAAAAGCATGATTGCACAAGAAATCAGCGTTATCACAATAAGTGCGCCAACAAGATAAAAGAAAGTGCCTGCGCTCAGCCAAAAAGTCGTGGCCGCGCCAATGATTATCACCGATATTGCAAGTGTGAGAAAGTTGAGCGCGAAAGAGATAATCAAACTGGAAAGTAAATAGGAAAGAATAAGTTGAGAGGGCTTTATTTTTGCAATCAAGAACGCATCCACTTTGCGCTTTTCAAGGTCATATGCCACAAATGTGAAAACTCCGGCGGAGAGCGAAACAGAGTTAAGCACCAGCACGCCCATAATCATTTGTGAATAAATTGCGAAATTAAGTTGATTTGAGGTTAAGTCTGTGCCCGCCAATTCGTTAAAGCCCTGAGCATAGAGTTTCGCGATAAACAGAAAGTAGAGCGCAATCATAATAATGCTGGAAAACAGCGAAAAGAAAAAGGTTGCTTTGCTTCTTAAAAACAGCAGACAATTTCTTTTCGTTAAAGAATAAATCTTATTCACCTTTCCCCTCCTTTGTGCCGCTATCTGCTATGGCATTTAAGAAAACGTCGTCCATGCTGCCACGCAGCACCTCAAAATATTTCACCTGGCTTTTCAGTTTAGAAAGCAGGTCAATCTCCTGCGATGCGTCTTTAAACAAAAATTGATAGTAGTCAGAAACTTTTGTAAATTTCAGTCCCTTTATAGTTTCTTTGAACTTCTTTTCGTCTTTTGGCACAACTCTAATCTTGTCGCAAGAATATTTGTCTTTAAGGAAGGCGGGGCTTCCCTCGGCAATCTTTTTTCCATGGTGGATGATAACAACTTCGTCAGCCTCCGCCGTCTCTTCCATGTAGTGAGTGGTCAAGAACACAGTCATGCCGCTTTCACATCTTATCTTGTTTATTATCTGCCAAACATCAATTCTTGTCTTTGGGTCAAGGCCGGTGGTCGGCTCGTCCAGAAAAAGTATTTCAGGAGTGTTAAAAAGTGCGCGGGCAATTTCCACCCTTCTCTTCTGCCCTCCCGAAAGCGTTTTAAACTTTTTCTTTTCAAACTCTTTTAAATCAAACATATTGGCAAGTTCTTCATATCGCTTTTTAACAGCGTCCGAGCGCTTGCAATAAAGGCTGCCAAAAAGTTTAATATTTTCCTCCACCGAGAGCACGTCGTCACAAATGTTATTTTGAAAAACAACGCCAATTCTGTCTTTAAACTCTTTAAAGGCTTTATCTTCGTGATAAACAATCTTTCCGCTATCGCGCTCAAGCGTGCCGATAAGCATGTTAATCGTGGTGCTTTTTCCCGCGCCATTCTGACCGAGAAATGCAAAAAGTTTGCCCTCTTCCACGCTGAATGAAAGCCCGTCCACGGCTTTCAATGAGCCAAACGACTTAGATAAATCTTCCACCTCTAAAACCTTCGCCATTTCTTTCTCCACAAAAATTTTTATCAGTAGAAATTATATTCATAAAACGCTGATATTCCAAATGAAATTTAATTAAAAAACTGGCACTTTGAAGTAACTTTCATGATGCCAGTATGTAAATTAATATATTGAATTTCGAACATTGTTGTAAATTTCGTCTTCTGTTGTGAAGTTTGCAAAGCAAATTTCAACTGTGACATTTTGAGTTATTGTCTGCACTCCATTAGTTGAAACTATCTGCCTATTGTAATATATCACTTGATATCTCTCGCTCTGACCTTGATATTTAAATTCACACACTGTCGCCCAATAGCCACCAACATATGTTTGATCAAAATTTAAAATCTCAACATTCGAGTTGTAAGCAGAGCCTGAAGTGTTAAATTCCGCTTTAATAGAATTTTCTGTTACTGTGCGCAAAGTTAAACGCCCTATAACAATATATTGCTTCGTTTCATTGTTTGAAAATGTTGCAATTGCACCTTGCTGCATAACTTGTTTGGCAAAGCCCATTTCTTCACCTGGGACGAAGCATTTTATATGGGCGTCACTAAACGCTTCGTAGCCCTCTGCCGGCGAAACACGATAGTAGTATGATAAATTTAGACCTTCATACCAAATATTAAACATTTTTTCTGTAGACCAGATTTCATCGGTGTAAAAGCCGTCAATCATATCACTTGTCACATCAACAAACTCTTGCCTGCCGTTAGAATATGAAACAATTATTTTCATTTCTTCAAGAGGAAGAGTCTCCCCAAGCATGTATGTATCCTTAATAAATTTTTCTTCTTCCATAAGCGAAATTTCAGTGATGTATTCCGGGTAAATGTTCACATAAAAAGATGTGGAAACTTCGCCTGCATACTTTTCGCTTGTAAATTTAAGCGACACAAGTTGCGAATAAGCGGGCTCAGAAGAGTCGAAACCGATAACCTCATAATGTATGTTTTCCGGAATTTCAGAAAGTGAGTAACATTGAAGCGTCCACTCTGTCATTTCCTCTTTGTCGATATATGTCAAATCCACAAATGTCTGATTAAGGTCAAACTCGTCCCCGCAAAAATAATCCGTTTTAGTGGAAACATCTCCATAACTTGCTAATCTCACGCTTACAAGTTTATCGCCAACATATGCATCGCCCCCGCAGCCAATAAGCCCAATCGAGACAGGAATAAGCGCAAAAGCAAAAATAATGGGAATAATAATCTTCTTTTTCATATTCTCCTCCTTGTTTATAAGTATAAACTTGAATGCGAATTTTGTCAATAAAAATGTTTATCCCTACATCCTATAAACTTCGTCGGCAAGGTTTATCAGCCGGTCGTCATGAGAAATCACAATTACGATATTGTTTTTCTTCAGCCGCAAAATCGCTTCCAGCACGCGCTGGACATTATCTGCGTCGAGGTCGTTAGTCGGCTCGTCAAATATGTAAATCTCGGCCGGCCTGCTTATCGCCCTCACAAATGAAATTCTTTTTTTCTCGCCGCCAGAAAGCGTGTTTTGAATGCTTTGCACTTCTCCCGGCGCTTGCGTGCGATAGATAAGATTATCAAGTTTAAATCTTTGAATGTTCTTCTTTGCCCGCGAATTTGGCTGATGTTGTGGATAACAAATATTGTCCATAATACTGCGGTCAAAAATTGTGCCATTCTGAAGAGTGACTGCAATCTTCGAGGCGTTGTAAAACAGCGAGCGCACCTGATATTTATCGTTAACAATAATCTCTCCGCTTTTGTATTCCTTAAGGCCCAAGAGGCAGCATATAAGCGTAGTTTTGCCGCAGCCACTCAGCCCCACAATGCAAGTGAGTTTATTAGTCTCAAAAGTTACGTTGATGTTTTGCCTATAAAAATCGCCAATCTCAATTTCAAGGCCTCTAACTTCAATCTTCTCAATTTTTTTGTTTTTCAAAAGTTTATTTTCTTGCTTTGCCAATGCGTTAAAGTGGTCACTCTCGGCCGGAATAAATTCGTTAATGCGGCAAACTCTAAAGGCCATTTGTGCAAGTATGTTTATAAAATGCCCCATATCGTTGACCGGAGAAAAGACTTTGTCAAGATATGACACGACAAGAATTTGTGTGTTAACACCAATCGCAGCAACACCGAAGGCTTTAATCATCAAAACTAAACTAAGCGCAATGTAGGCATATTCAAAAAGATATAGCAGCCCCCAATAGCCCACAAGAATTCGCGAACTCTTTTTGGTTAATTTATAATCTTTCTTGTTCTCACCTTTCAAAAGATTAAGTTCATGATATGACGAGTTTGTGAACACAATAAAAGACAAGTTATTAACGCAATTGTTGATGTTATTGCTAATCTTGGAGTTGATTTCATCCGAGCGAATAAAAAGTTTTTTGTCGATTTTGGAGCGGAACTTGCTGATAAACAGCACTCCACAAGCAAGAATAAGCCCGCCCAGCGAAACCCAAACATTTATCGTCGCCAGATAAACAAGTGCAATCGCCGCCGATACAAAAAACGGAAATACTTCAATCAAAACAATAGCCAATAGGTCGCCGACCGCTTCTGTCGAACTTTCTATAATGAAAATAATCTCGCCCACCGATTTTTTTAAATCTATATTTTTTCTCGGCGTAAGCAACTCCCTCATCGCGCGCTCTTTGTAAGTAAGGCATGCGGCAGCGTTAAAATTATTCTGCGCCGCTCTTGCAACTGTGCTGAATGTCCACAAGAAGAATAAAGCCGCAAAATTGAAGGCTATCACCGCCTCAATGCTCCAACTTGCCGGCAAAAGAATGCCAAAAAACAGAGTTGGCTCGCCTAGGAATTTGGCTGTGAGGCATGCAATGATTTGCGGCAAAGCAAGAATTGCAAGCGACCTGGTCGCGCAAAGAAGCAGCACTCCAACAAATTCAAACTTCATCTTTTTGTCAAACATTTTCCAAAGTGTTTTAAACGCCTTCCAAAAACTTCTCTTCATAATCACCTCATAGAGGTTATAACACAAAGAAAAATCAAAATGTGCACATTTCTGTTATCAAAAATGTGCATTATATGTTAGAATTAGACTGTGGAAAATATAGACAGATTAAATCAAGTGTTCAAATACATAGAAAGCCAGTTGCAAAAAGAAATTGATATGCAGACAATCGCACACATCATGTGCGAAAACAGAGAAAGCAGCGAACGCATTTTTAAATTTATCACGGGAAGCACCATTCGCGAGTATTTCAAAAGCCGCAAGATGAGCATGGCAGCATTGGAACTATGCAAGAAGGGCGCGAAGGTTGTTGATGTTGCAACAAGTTTTGGCTACACTTCCAGCCAGGCATTCGCGCGTGCTTTTCGCAATTATTTTGGGTTCAGCCCACGAGAAATTAAGAACGATAAAAACAGTCTAAAACTCTTTCCGCCATTTTTTGCGTCGATAGAACTCAATCGCGAAATTTTGCATTTTAAAATTGTTCAGCAGGAAGCACTAACACTCTTTGGACAGAGCATAACAATAAAGGATGGCGACACAGGCGCTGCCGCTCGCGCCTTTTGGAAAAGTTTTGATAAAAGCAAACTCTCTAATCCTTATTTCGGATTTGCAGCCGAAAAAAAAGACGAGGATGAATATTTCATCGCGTCGTCTTCACCTTTTGAAGGCTGCGAAGAAATATTATTCCCCGCTTCAAAATTCGCAGTTTTCACTTTTGATAGAAATGTGATTGAAAGCGAAAAGATTTCTCAGATTTTTAAATACTGGATCAATGAAAGCGGTCTGGAAGTAAATCACGCTATCCCACGCCTAGAAAAATACAACAATGAAAGTCTGGAAATATTTTTCCCAGTGCGGGAGAAATAAAAAAGGGCAGCAATATGCAGCCTTTTACAAAATATTTTCTTCTTTTAGACGCCTAATGATATATTCATTTGGCTCGAGCATGCCTTTAAAATTCTCACTCTTCTCAAAAACAGTGTCATAGAAATCTGAAACTTCTTTAACGGCTTTTTTGTCTGTCACATGCCACGCGCCCAAACTTTCATTCCCGCGACCGAAATCAAGGATAAACATGTTTCCATTTTCAAAAAGAACAAAGTCATACATCTTCTTAGGAAAGAGAGAGCGGTCTTTTGTTATTCGGATATCTTGTCCGTAGGCCTCGTCGATAAGATAAGTATAATATTCCCACTTTAAATATTCATGAATTGGCTCTTCAATGTAGTGAATGCGTTTGATGTTATCTTTGCCACCCCAAGCGTTTTTGTGAAATTCTTTCATCGTGACTATAAACTTTTCGTAGTCACCATTTTTGTAATCGTCAATAGGGTCAACCATTTCATATGTCTGCAAAAATTCAAGTTTTCTACACTTGACACCCTCTTTTTTAAACTTGTCCCAGTATCCAAGATACTCCGCATCGGTAAGTTTCTTTGCATAGTTAACTATTTTTTCAAAGTCTGGCATTATTTTTCCTTTAGGCTAAAATTTTCATTGGTGCAGATGACAGGATTTGAACCTGCAATGGTTACCCACTAGTACCTGAAACTAGCGCGTCTGCCAATTCCGCCACATCTGCATGTTTAATTTTATTTTGCCCCAAAGCGGAATTGGTCAGACCTTCTGCACTAGAACGCGAAGCGTTCGCACCGGCTGAAGTTCTATTAAGTGAAATGCGTCAGCATTTCAAGACACGCTCCGAGGAGGTTATTCCGCCACATCTGCATATTTGATTTTGATTTCGCTCTAAGGTGGAGTTAATATCGCAATGCGCACATTCGCCAAAACAAAAACTTTCTATCTTTTAAAGACATCGTCAAGTTCTTTGCGCGAATTCAATATACTTGCGCCTTCATTTAAACACTCCAGATAAGATTTGTCTGATACCCTATCTTCTTGCGACTGAGTTTTCAACTCTTCTCTAGATTTACGCTTCTCTAAAAATTTCTCATATTCCGACACATCAAAAATTTTCATTTTTACACCATCCTATTTTTTATCTAAATTTCAAAAAAATATAATTCACCAATGAACGTTATCATTATATAGTTTTTCAATAAAATTTTCAACTGTTTTAAGAAAAAATAAAAGTTCTTTTTTTTGCCCCTTAATTTAATTTGACAATTTTCAAACAGAGATATATAATTGTGGTGTTTTCAAAGGAGAAAAAATATGGATTGGGCAAAAATTTGGGACGACATTTGCACATATTTCAAAACTAATGCTTGGAACATTGTTTGGTTTTTTGCAATTCTCGTCATTGGTCTTATCGTTATTAAAATTTTATTGGTTGCTATAAGAAAAATTCTTAAACACACCAAAATGGAAAAAATTGCGCAGCAATTTATTTGCACAATATTAAAGTTCGTGCTTTGGCTTGCTCTTGTTCTCATTCTGCTTTCACAACTCGGTCTCGAAATCACCGGCATACTCACCGCATTTAGTGCTATCTTGTTGGCTGTCGGCATGGCTCTGCAGAATGCAATTGCCAATGTTGCAAACGGAATTATCATAATTTCCAGCCACATGTTTAAAAAGGGTGATTATATTATAACAAACGGCGTTGAGGGAAAAATTACAGACATCAACTTCATGTTCACAACTCTTATCACAAACGACAACAAAAAAATCACACTTCCAAACAGCACACTGATTAACAACAATGTGACCAATCTTGGTGCATTCCCAAGACGCAGAGTTGATTTTACATTCTCGGTGGCATATGAGACCGATGTTGAACTCGTGAAAAAAATCGTAACTGATGTTATGAAAAGTGATGGAAGAGTATATCTCGACCCTGCCCCATTCTGCCGCCTTAAAATATTAAATGCAAGCAGCATCGACTTCGCAGCAAACTGCTGGTGCGACAATGAAGACTATTGGGATGTATACTATTACATAATCGAAAATGTGTATAATGAATTTAAACGCAAAAACATTTCAATTCCATACAATCAACTCGAAGTTCGCGAAAGAAAGGACAAGGTTGTTATGCCTGTTACTAAAAGCAAACTTCCAGAACGCGTGGAAAAAGTTAGACCAAAAGAGCATGAAAATGCGATGGAGTCACTCACAAAACTTTTTGTTCTCAAGAAGGGCGAGCCTAAACAAAAGAAACAAAAACTTTCAAGAAAAGAAAGAAAGGCCCTAAAGAAAAACCCACAACCTGCTAACGCCCCAAAACTTGAAGAGACCATTATAGAAAAGGTTGAGCCAAAAGCAAAAGCCCCAGCCAAAACAAAAACTACAACTTCCGCAAAAGCGCAGACTAGAAAAACTTCTAAATCAAAAAAATAGGAACAAAAAAAACGATTGCAACCTCGCAATCGTTTTTTAATAAACCCAAGGCATAATTAAAATTTAAAACGACAAATAAAAAACGCCAGTTTTCAAGCCTGGCGTTCCATACTCTTGGCGGAGGACACAGGATTCGAACCTGCGGACGCTGTTAACGTCAACTGTTTTCAAGTTAGACTTGTAGTAGTTTATTTAATTGTTGCGCACGATTAGTTTAACATATAAAAAGTGAAAGTTCAATAAGTATTAGCTTAACAAATGAATGAAAAGAGTTTATCAATGCTTTAATAAATTATTTTTATCTCTTGACATAAAACTAATTTATGATAAAATGATGTAAATTAAATTTGGAGGTATTTTATGATAAAAGTTATATCAAGACTTGATGATGGTCTTTCTTGTTGCTATGGCAATTCTGGTTGTCATGCATTGTTAAAATCCGATGACGGCTACATACTGATCGGTAAAAAAGTGACTAATGGTATTTCTAACCTTTCAGAATTTAATGCCGCTATAGGTGTCGATGAAGAAGCAATCTTAGTGCCATTTGACGTAGTTAGAGGGGTGCAAAATGATAAATAATGAATTATTACACTATGCAAAGCATTTAACTCTTCGTGAATATGGCGACGCTTTTAATAAATGCTGGCTATCTCTTAAGCAATGTTTCCGTAAAACGGAAACATTGCAATCCTACGGGGTCGATGATGAGGCATCGATCGCTTTAGTCAATAAGGATTACGATAAATTTAAAGAAATCCTCGCTGAGTTTCGTAAGTATATAGATATGGATAATCGATTATTAACATCATCAGTGTCACAAAAAAGACTAAGATATGTCAAAAAACCTTTGTCAAACTACTTGCGTTCTGAATGCTATGTTTACAGAGTTTTATCTGAACTGGGACAAGAAGTTAAAGTTTCAGAAGATAAAAATATCACTAAATATGATGATATGCTTATTTTTGATGACCAAACTATTTTCTTCCTTATATTTAATAATGATGGAGAAATGCAAGAAGTTTTTCAGCTTGAAAGGAATTTTCAAACAGGGCACATAATTGACGAGGCAATTTGTTGGTTTGATGAAAACTTTAATAAGAGCCAGTCATCAGAAGAGTATTTCGAATTAGATAAGCAAATTGAAGAATGGGTTCTTTAAGTAATCGGCTTTCAACTAATTGGTTTGAACTACTTCAAACTATCGCAATAGTTATAACATTTCGATTACCTGTTATACTTTTAAAAAAAATACTAATATCACCAAAACCACTAATAAAATCAATATTACTAATGCTTACAGAGATATTTGGGGTCATATATTCGATTATAATAAACATCAAAGAGTGCTAGATCCAAATATCTCTGTGAAATGGGAAGATATAACAGAAGAAGAACGCCGATTTGCCAATATTGTAATTTTACACATTCAAGCAAGTTTTATAAATATTCAGAGCAATACAACCATCGAAACAGACGGTTTTGATTATGATATAAGAACAACAATCTCATTACCCATTTTTAACGCAGTATGGGAACATAATAAAATTTGCTATTATGCTAAGTTTGTAAAATTTGTTGAAGAAATATTAAACAACTATTATGTAAGACAATAAAAAGAAACCTTAAACAGGTTCCTTCATTTTTTTGGCGGAAGCGGAGGGATTCGAACCCCCGTGGCGTTGCCGCCAAATGGTTTTCAAGACCACCTCGTTATGACCGCTTCGATACGCTTCCATCTTCAATTTTTTTTGTAGGCACTTTTTTATTGTTTAGACAATTTGTAGAAATTTTTGTAGATATTTCAAATTCTCATCCCCTATTTGTAGAAATACTTTTCTCTTTTTCAGCGCATTCCTTTTCTACAAATATACCCCTAAATGCCTTTGTTTACTGCACTTTTAAGCTCTTCGCTTTTTTTATTGCAGTCGTCCGTTCGAGTGGAGAGGCTTATTTTAACACCGTTTGATTTTAATCGGCTTTCAAGACCGCCGCTTTAAACCGCTCAGCCAATCCTCCACGCCTTTGTAGTATACACAAATATTTGCCTTAAATCAAGTGTTTGAGACAATATTTTTAAACAAAAAAAGGTGCCCAACTGGGCGACCTTTAGAATTTAACTTTTGGATTTTGTCTTTCGATTGGGTCAGAAATTTCAAAAAGCACTTTAGCAGCAAATTTATATTTCTTCGCAATGATGTTCGAAGGGAATGTTTCGCATGTGTTATTGAAGATTTTAACAGTGCCGTTATAGTATTTTCTCGACGACGCGATTTCTGTTTCGATGTCTCTAAGGGAGTCCATAAGCTGAATGAAATGTTTGTCGGCGCGAAGTTCTGGATAATCTTCAGTCACTTTGAACAACGACTTTAATGTTCCCGCAAGAAGATTTTCACTTTGTGCCTTCTCCTCTGGATTTTTAGCCATCATGGACGCATAACGCGCTTTCATAACATTTTCAAGAGTGTCGTGTTCGTGCTTAGCATAGCCCTTTACTGTTTCAACAAGATTTGGAATAAGGTCATATCTCTTCTTCATATAAATATCCATTGTTGAATATGCCTCGTCCACATCATTTTCACGACGAACAAGTTTGTTATATGTTGTTATCCACCAAATTGCAAAAATAATTCCTATAAACGCAACAACTGCGATTGCGATAAGAAGAATTGCCCACCATTGCATAATTTCACCTCACAAAGTTTCTATACTAATATATTATCACAAAGTTGCAATGTTGTAAACTAAAACCATAACTTTTCAATAACGCTTTTAATAAATTTTTTGCTGCTAAGTTCGCAGCCGCCTTTTTTTAGAAGATATCGAATATCTCGCTCCACACACTGCCCGCTTTTGCCATACTTTTGCCCTACTTGCGGGAAAACATCTATGTATAGTGAGGTTTTGCCTCCCCTTTGAAACACAATTTCAATCGTTTCCTTGAGCATCTTGTAGCCCTTACGCTTTTTATCCAAAAATGAGAGTTCTTTGTCAATAAAATCCATAATCCGACCTCTTTTGACGAATATCTTAACATGTTGTTACAAATAATATATTAACTTAGTGTTAACATAAAGTCAAGGAAAAGGCAAAATTCGACAAAAAATGACAGGGTTAAAAGAAGTAAGAAAACAGAAAGGATATAATCAAGAATTTGTCGCTCGAAAGTTAAACATTTCGAGAGAAGCGTTGTCATATTATGAAAATGCTAAGCGAGAGCCAAGTTTTGCAACACTCAACGCAATGAGCCGTTTCTTCAATGTTTCAATCGACTATCTTATCAACGGAAAAGAGTTTACAAAACACTAATTTCAGGAATTATCGAAAAAAATAATGCGGTTATCGCCAAAAAGCCTAACCGTTTTTTTTACGCTAATTCCTGTTTTACTCATGTTGAGAATGTGGCTGGATATTGCGTTTCTATTTTCCCAATCTCTCTCCCAACCGCGGGCTTTGCGCTGCCCCACACGCGTGGGTCAGCATTTTCTTGCGGCTCAAAGAGCGCGCAAGAAAAAAAGACACTCGGCCGCGAATGCGTCCGAGCGTCTGCAAAGCCTCCCCTTGCGGAGCGCTACACACTCTCTAAAAA
>CAOQYA010000001.1:30023-86817 GCA_948514155.1 uncultured Eubacteriales bacterium
TATAGAAGCGATAGTTTTCGTAGAGGTCAAGTTTGGAAATCACTTCCCAAGGCGCGTGCATCGAAAGCACCGGCACGCCGGCGTCAATCACTTCCATGCCATATGCGGCGAGGATATTTGCAATTGTTCCACCCCCGCCGATATCCACCTTGCCCATTTCGGTGAACTGATATTCAATCTTATTTTTATCGAGCACATTTCTAAGTTTTGCAATAAACTCTGGGTTTGCGTCGTTGGAGTCACTTTTTCCGCGCGACCCGTTATATTTGCAGAATGCAATTCCACGATTTAAAAACGCCTCTGTGTTTTTATTCGACGGCTGCGGCCAGTTAGGGTCAAAGCCGGCAGTCACATCACAAGAAATCACTTGGCTTGCGCTAAGTGCGCGCTTGAAAAGGAGTTCTTTGTATTCGCCCATAAGGTTCATAACTTCGGCTGTAACATTCTCGAAGAACTTACTTTTCATTCCAGTTGCGCCCTCTGAACCGATTTCCTCTTTATCAATTAAAATCACACATGCTGTTTTCTTAACGCTCTTTGCATCGATAATCGCCTTCGCACAGGCATATGCGCAGCTGCGGTCGTCATGTCCATAGCCCATAATCATGCTGCGGTCAAAGCCAAAATCTCTCGCCTCGCCGGCCGGCACAGCCTCAATTTCAGCCGAATAGAAATCGTCTATCTCTCCGATTATTCCCATGCCTTTCATGATTTCAATAACATTGTCTTTCACAGACTTATTCTTTGGCTCTGAGCCGACGATAAGGTTCAAGTCCTCGCCTGTCATTTTATTATCCTTGCCGTCCTTAGTGGAAAGATGCGGCAAAAGGTCGGTAACTGCAAAAACAGGCTCGCCCGCCTTTTCGCCGAGCGAAAAGTCCGTCTTGCTTCCGTCTTTTCTGCACACAAGCCCGTGAAGCGCAAGCGGCAGAGCCGTCCATTGATAGTGCTTAATTCCCCCATAGTAGTGAGTGTCGAAAAGGCAGAACTCTCCGTCCTCATAAAGTGGTCTCGACTTAAGATCGAGGCGCGGGCTGTCGATGTGCGCGCAGAGAATGTCCATGCCCTCTTCTAAATCTTTCTCGCCTATCACATATGCCACAAGTGCTTTGTCCATGTTGGTGATATACACTCTGTCACCGGCCGCGAGTTTTTTATTCTTTGCAATCAGGCCCTTAAGGTCTTTAAAGCCATTTTGCTGCAAAAGCGAGGTGAAATATTTGATACACTCTCTTTCTGTCTTGGCTTGCGATAAAAAAGACTTGTAGTTTTCACTGAACAAGTCGATTTTCTTTTTTGCTGCGTCGGTGCAGCCTTCCCATGCATTTGTTTTCATGTTTTGATTATAGCCCTTTTTCGGGTTTTAAGTCAACAAATTAAAAGTTAAATTCCACGCTGTAAGCAGTTGGCACGCCATCAACTTTCACTTTATCTGAAATTTCGACACCAGCAATCACCAACACCTCGTTTCCGTCCGCAAGCACTGGAAGAATGTCGCGCTTTCTCTGCGGCACTTTTCTGTCGATAAGAAAGGACTTAAGTTTCTTTGTGCCTCCGCCAAACTTGGTGAAGGTGTCGCCGTCCTGCCTAAATCGCCATTCGGCAGTTTTTGGAACTTTGCGATAATCGAAGAAAAGTTTGCCCGCTTGCGGAGTGAAATCTTTCACTCTTCTAACAATAAGTTTGCCGCCGCCCGGAACTTCCACTTCGCCGCATCTAAGTTCGCACTTAAACTGCAAAACTTCCTTTTTTCTGTTGGCAAGAGTGAGATAGTCATATTCGCGAATTGCAACAACATCAAATGGCAGACTAACGCGCTTGCCGTTTTCGCGAGATAGGGCAAGTTCTTTGATTAGAGCAACATGCTTTTTCTCAAAGTCGTATTTCACGCCGATATTTTTAAGTGCTTTGATAATCATTCTGGAAATGATAGGCGAAGGATAGAGGAAATATGACAGCGGAATTTTTGCCTCTTTTTCCTCATAGATAATCGCGTCGTCAAAAATCTGAGAGTTGATATAGTCGTCGTCTTCCTTAAGCGCTTTGCCAAACTCCGCAATCGCGTTGATTGCTCCCGGCCACTTAGACGAAATTTCGGGCAGCACAACATTTCTTAAAAAGTTGCGAGAGTAGGAGTTGTCGTTATTGGAACTGTCATTGATATAGTCAAGAGAGTGCTCGGATATGTAAGAGATAATCTCCTCTTTGGAAGTGTTGAGAAGCGGGCGAATGTAATATTTATCTCTTGTCGTTTCCATGCCGCGAGCGCCAGCCATGCCGGAGCCTCTAAAGATGTGCATCAAAATTGTTTCTGCTTGGTCGGAAAGGTGATGTGCGAGTGCGATTTTGTCCACAACATCCTTTTTGATAAGCGAACTAAACACCCCATATCTTCCTTCACGAGCGGCCGTCTCAATAGAAAGATTTCTTTCTTTGGCAAGTTTTGGCGAGTCAATTCTAAACTTGTAGGCCCTAACACCCATTTCCTTACACTTTGCAAGCACAAAGTTTGCTTCGTCTCGCGACTCTTCCCTGATGCCATGGTCAACACAAATTGCCACAACTTCGATATCGAGTTCTTCCGCATTAGCGTGAAGAAAATGCACAAGCGCCATGGAGTCACTTCCCCCACTCACGCCCACACCAATTCGCTCGCCCGGCTTAATCAAATTGTTTTGTTTAATAAAATTTAACGCGTTTTTCATAATTAACCCTCGAAGCCCTAATTATACACGAAAAACGCGTTAAAATCAATATAAAACATCAATTTAAAGCAGAAATATTTTTTTAATTTTTAAAAACTCGCACTGCAAGCACTGTCATATCGTCAAAAGCCTTGCCGTTGTTGTTTGCAAGCGCTTGCTCCAAAATTCTGTCCGCAATCGTCTGCGGGTTTGTGGAATAGGAATTTTTAACAAACTCCTCAATGCTCTCGTCCGAGGCAAAGGAGTCGGAAATGCCGTCTGTGAACAATAGAATTATATCTCCCGCACTCACCACCATTTTCTTGGTGATTGGGCTGACGCTTTCCACAATGCCCAGCGGCAGCGCGCCGCTTTCAACAATCTTGCACTCCTCTTCAGAGAGCACAAAGCCGCAAGGCGAGCCCATTTTGATAAAGTCGCCAAGCCCGTTCTTTAGGTCAAGCACGCATACATCAAGTGCCGAGAATTTATCTTCTTTCTGCAAAGATAAAAGTTTGTTCACCGAAGAGAGCACAAGCTCGGAGTCGAAGCCGGCTTTATAGAAATTTTCGATAAGACTCATGGCCGTGGCACTTGTTTTTTCCGCATCGCTGCCGCTGCCCATGCCGTCGCAAAGGGCGAACATGAAGCGGTCGCCGTCAAGACGCATGATTGAGTGGCTGTCGCCGCTTGTTGGGCTTCCAGACTTAGCCGCAGAGGCAAGGCCGATTGCGCAGTCATATTTCGGACAGGTGCGCAGAGTGAGAGTTGTAAAGCCGGGGCGAGACGCCGGGAATTTGTCGCAAACAGTCATTTTGCATTTGCAAATCTTGCTTGCGATGTCGGGAATTTTAATTGCGTCGGCATCGGCGTTTCGAACAATCAGCGTTGCTTCAATAGTGTGAGTGTTTTTCTCAAAAACAACAGCATCTGTGCACACAATGTCGTGGAACAAAAGTTCTTCAATAAGTTTTTGCTCGCGCTTGCCGTCAAACGCGATTTCGCTGTCCACCTCTTTGGAAAGAGCGCTCATGACAGAGGAGATGCCTTTAAGTTGGTCGGCAATCAAGAGTTTGGATGTGTCAATGTTTGAAAGCATGCCGCTATATGACTTATATTGACGCGCTAGGTTTCCCGCCGAGGTGATAATGCCATTAACGCGGCCGCAATTTGACGATAGATATGCGGGAATGTCAAAAAGTGTCACCTTGCCTTTATCGAATGCTATCGAGACAAGTTCGTCCATAACTTTAAGAGTGTCCTCCTGGCGCGCGCGGTGGCAACGAGCGCGGCCGGGGCAAGTTTCGCAGTTGCGGGAAATTATCTCGTCGCGCAGCAGTTTTTTAACATCGTCCTGCGAAAGATTTTGCTTAACAAGGCTGCGGAAAACTCTGTCCATTTCGCCGAAGACATCGGATAGCGAGAGCAGCCGCCTGTGCAAAACTTCCCTGTTTTGGTTGACGATATTTTTAATAGCAGCACGGTCGCTTTTAAGGTCGAAAATCGATTTGACCGAAGAGAAGACTTTGTCCGGAATTGCCATAAAAATAATTGCGCTGATTGCTGTCGGCAAAATGGACAGCCAGTCGAAGGAATAATAGAGTTTAAAGTAGAAGCCTATCACAATTTCGGCAAGCACTAATGCCACAGCCGAGAAATATTTGCGATAAGTTTTAAATGGTGAAATTGCCAATGCCCAAATCATGAACGGAGCAAAGAAGACGGGGTTATTTGCGTGCAGCAGCGTTCCCACGCCAAATATCGCCGCCACGAACACAGAATAATAGTTTTTGGAGCAATATGTGATTGCAAGAAGCATGAAGGATACAAAAAGTTTAAGGAAAGAAAAGCCTCCCACTTCCAGCGGCATAAAGCCGGACGAGAGCGCAAGCAAGATAACGCCGCCGGCAATCAGTTCGAGAGCCGAGAGCCGATAGTTAAAGCCGCGCATGAAAATTGCTTCGAAAAGTTTGATAAAGCCCAGACAGAAAATCGTGCCAAGAACGGCGCTGACAAGGGCAAAATACACGCCGTTGCCACCGGCGGCCGCCGCAAAGCCTATGTAGCCCACTTGGCTTAGCACGGCATAGATTGCAAGTTCCCACTCGCGCATTCCCTTCTTTGCAAAGTAGTGTGCAAAATATGGCACGACCACGCACACCACGCACACAAGTGCAGAAATAATGCCTTCAAGCGAATGGTCGGCGATAACGGCTGCAACAAAATATGCGGGGCAGACAAGATAGACTTTCTGATTTGCCCACACAAGCGCAAACATCATGGCAAACGAGAAAGGAAAAATAACCTCAGCAATTGCCGCGTGTTCAAGCACGAAAAAGAGCCCTAAAAATAGCACTGCCAAAATCACATAATATATTTTTCCAAAAAACTTCATACTTTTGCCACTCCTAAGGCAAATTATACATTCGTCAAAAAAACTCCCCTAAATAAATTAAGAGAGTTTTTGTCAGTTTTTAGTGTGTTTTGTCACACTCTAAGTTTTAAACTTTTTCTTTGCAAAATCGGTCTATTTCTTTGGCCGTTTCGGCAATGTCCTTACACTCGAGGACAAGGTCATATATATTCTTGCATTTGCGCTCCATGTTCACACGTGAAAGGCGCTTTTCAATCATTTCCTCGCTCTCGCCGCGTTTGATTAGCCTCTTTTTTAATTCTTCGTCGGGGCTGTCAAGAAAGACGGTGACAAGTTTTGTTTTGCCGGAAAGATAACTTTTGATTTTTTCGACCCCGTGCACATCTATGTCCTTAATGTAGTCAGTTTTGCCGGATACAACTTTATCGAGCGACGAATATGGCGTGCCATAAAAAATATCTGCGTGAACATTTTCATATTCAAAAAACTCGCCGCGCTCTAGCATCTTTTTAAACTCACCTTTTGTGATGTGATAATAGGCGCCGTCATTTTGCGCTCTCGTTTCGCGTGTGGTGTAAGTTTTCATAAACTCAAGTTTCCGCATTTTCATAAGTTGGTCAATCACCGAACTTTTGCCCACACCCGAAGGCCCAGAAACTAAAATAAGCATAATTTCTCCTTTTGGAGATTGTAGCATAAGCGCGCGTTTTTTACAAAGTGTTTTTCGCCAAAAGTTTTATTCAAAAGACCCTTCACATCTCATAGAAAGAGAGGATGCCCGTCGCGACAGCATAACACATCTGGTGACGATAGTCGTCACTTACAAGCAGCCTTTCCTCTTCGGCGTTAGAAAGAAAGCCGAATTCGACAAGCACCCCGGGAAGCGGCGTGCAGTTAAGAATGTAGAAATCTCCCTCCTTGGCGGCAGATTTGGCATAGTCTGTTGTTTTGTGAAGCACACTTTGCACGCTAGTGGCAAGCGCTTTGCCGCGCTCATTATCAAGGCCATAAAAAACCTGTGCCCCGCGCGAAGATGCCCTCGGGAAAGCGTTCATGTGCACACTGACAACAAGGTCTGCGCCGCTTGCCTCGATAATCTGCCTCCGCTTTTCCATGTCAGAGCGCTTGCGATTGGGAGCGAGCGGGTTGTAAAGCCCGTTCATATCCTTGCGGGTCATGACGACCCTCATGCCAAAGCCCTCGCATATTTCTTTCAGTGTTTCGGCATATTCAAGATTAATTTCACTCTCGGTCACGCCGGTTTTTTTGCCAACTGCGCCTCCGTCTATGCCTCCATGCCCGGCATCAATCACAATGGTGTATTTGACAGCCGGCATCCCCGCCTCTTTCACGCAAAAAAAGGCTATAACAGACCCAACACAAACAAGCGCGCAAAGAAACAAAACGATAGTTCTCTTTTTGATAGAAATAAACATATTAGAAATATATTTTTATAAATGTTCTTATATTCTCTTTAACTTGACAAAGGTCGCGATTTTTTTCATAATGAGAGGGTGAAAAGTTTGTTGCTGGGTCTTTTAGTTGCAATCTGTCCGCTGGCTGCGCCTGCCGGCGGCGAGGTTTTTGTGCTGTCAAACTCCACACCGATTTATGCCGAAGCATCCTATTCGGCCGAAATTCTCGCAGAGGCGTCTTACAACGATAGGCTCGCCCTCCTCTCACCCGAAGAATTTGACGGCTTTTACTACATTTCATATAACTTTGAAAATAATCAAATAACCGGCTATGTGCCAATTGAAATTGTGGGCGAAAAGGCGGACGAGCAGGAACTTGTTTTAAGTTACAACGCTACGCTTTCAAACAGCGCCGACATTCTCTCCCCGACAGACGACAGCGTGCTGTGCACTTTGCCCAAAGGCGTGCGCGTGTTCTTGTATGAAGGCTACAATCAAAAAGCCGACTATCTTGCCGTGCGCTTCATTCACGGCGGCCAGCTCATGATTGGCCGCATCCGCACAGAGGCCGTCAAGCCCGACGGCGTCAACCCCGCTCTCATTGTTTCAATCACCGCAATTGTTGCGCTTGTGACGATTATTATCATTCTTTTTGGCGTGACAAAGAAAAAACGGCACTCCAAATTGAAAACATGAAATAAAGATGTTAAACTCCTGTAAAAAGGAGTTTTTTATATGAACAATCTTGAAAACACAAATGAAAGTCTTGAAAATTTGGAAAAGGAAGTGTGGCATCTTGCAAGGGTCGACCTTCCTGCGATGCAGGCGCAAATTGACGGACTAAGTCCGTCAGCCTCGGAAGAGTTGACATCGAAAATAGACAAAAACACTTCGGACATCGCATCGCTCACATCTCGCCTCTCAGCACTTGAGACAAGCAGCCCAAGCACCGAACAAGTTGTCGCCATTTTTGACAGCGCAAGTTCCGACCCCAACCTCAACCTCGGCAAGACTGTCGGCCTAAGAGCAACAGAGTCTCTTTTGCATGATTTGAATAGATACAAAAAGTTAAGAATTTACATGCGCGCGACAGCGTCCAATCAATACACAGTTTTTGAGCGCGATTTAGCAACTTTCCCAGAAGTAAAATTCTTCTTTTCCATGCCAGTAAACGCAAAAGGCTTTTCGATATATGAGTTCTCGCTTTTATATGACAAACAAAAATTTTCTTTTGACAAGTCCAGTTATTTTGAGTTTGTGGGCAACTCCGGTGAAACAGTTTCTGTCAAACTCACACAAGCGACAACAACGTCGCATGGAATTATCAGAAAAATCGAGGGCGTGCTTTAAAAAAAACTTTGGCATTGCCAAAGTTTTTTTAAAATGATATTATTCCCTTTGCGAACAGATAGGAAAGAAAGCCAACGAATGCGATTGCAAACAGCACCGCAACACACAAGGAAAAGCCTGTCCAAAAGTTTGTTGATTTAACTGAGAGCATCAGCGCTGCAAACAAAAATATCAATGTTGCAAAGCCAAACATGGCAAGCATGAACATGTTCCCGTCGATAAGCTTGAAATAATAAAGCACAATAAAAGCCGCAAGTGCAAGTGCAACAATCGCACCAAACACCCTGGAAATGAGCAGTTTATTTTTTTCTTTGCGCGTCAACTCAAAATTCATACACTAATTATATCGACAAAAATCTTTAAAGTCAAACGAATTTTAAGTCTTTAGCCTTCCATTATCATTTTATCGGCAATCAGCGCGATAAGTTCACCATTGGTCGGCTTTTCGTTGCTGTTGTAAATTTTAAGTCCAAAAAGTGAGTTGATGTTTTCAATTTTGCCTCTGTTCCAAGCAACTTCAATTGCATGGCGCATGCCCCTTTCCACCTTGCTTGAACTTGTTTCAAATCGCTCCGCGATTGTGGGATAGAGTTGTTTTGTGATTGAGCCAATAATTTCCGGCTTTTCAACAGCAAGCTTAACTGCCTCTCTTAAAAACTGATAGCCTTTTATATGAGCCGGAATACCTATCGAGATAAAAATGTTGGAGATTTTTTCGTCAAGTTGTTTGTTAACTTTTATTGTTGCCACATCTTTGTTCTGCTCCGAAAGAATGTCGAACATTCTCTCCTCCAAAATTTCTGGCTTAACTGGCTTGACCATAAAATAACTTGCGCCTTCATTCATGGCTTTGGTCACAAAGCCGCTGTGAGAGAGATTTGTTACGAAAATAACTTTCGGCATATCGTCCTTCATAACTTCTTTAAGTTTTTCAAGCACGACGAAGCCGTCGATGCCACTTAAAAGCACCTCCATGATAAGAAAGTCGGGTTTAAGTAGTGGAAGGTCATTCAAAACATCTTCACCATTAGGACTTACGCCAACCAGGGAAAAGTTCTCGCTGCTGCGAATATGTGATACAACCGGGTTTTCTTCTGCTTTGTCTGCGATGTATACTCTGATTTTTCCTTTGCTCGTTGTGGCTTTCTCCATTTTTTTATCCTCCTTCCGTTTTAATTTGGAAATAACCTATTTTTCAACGAATTCCGTGAAACAATTTAAAGTTACCACACTTTTTAGGCAAAATAAAATAAAAAACCGGAGTGGGTTTCTCCGATTTTTGTTTATATGTGTCGAATTTTGTAAATAGACTTTAATATCTGCTATTTTACAGTCTGTCCAAGCAGTTTTGGCCGGCCTTCTCCGCTTGCGCTGATCATATATAGATAAACATTTTTGTCGCGCTCGTCTTCTTCAGTCTCGTCGTCTTCGGCATATTTGCGCTCGGCAAAATAGTAGAGATTTTTCACATTTCCGCTTTCAAAGAAGTCATATCCCACCTTGCCTGCGACAATAGTGCTGTCTTCCACAATCGCCTTAATTTCGCCTCCGGCCACACTCTTAACAGAAATTCCTTTTGAGGTTGAGAAATACACATTATCGCCGTGCGTGAAAAGAATGTTTGAATAGTCGTCTTTCGAAAGCAAAACTTCTGGCGCGTTTGGATAGGAAATGTTGATATACATTATCTGCGCACTTCCCGAAAGTGAGGAAGTGAAAATGTATCCCTGGTATCCCTCCATGCCATTGTTTCCAACTGCATAGACATTTGAAATTGCGGCGCTGTAGAAATTCTTTCCCGCAGTGTTAAAAGCCACGCTTTCAAATTCGGACGCATGCGCCTTCAAAGTTTTTTCCACTTTGGTGCTTTCATATTTCATTGTATAGAAAACTTCGTCCCCTGCTCGGCCGGTGAAAGTTACAGTGTAGTTTTGGCTGTTGTTAAGCGCTGTGCTCGCTCCTCCTTGGACATTAAACATGAACGCTTCGTTACCGGCTTGGCCATATGCGTTATCTTTGTTTTCTGTGTAGTAGATTTTGCCGTTCCACTCTTCTCCCTCACGAGGCACTGCAACACTTGTTGCTTTAGAGGATATTATCGTGCGATTTGAGTTGTCAAGATTAATGCAGCAAAGTTCTGTGCCGTCAAAAACGAAAAGATATGCCGTCGAGCCAAACTTAAGGGCTCTGAAGAAGCCTGTTGACGAATTAAACTGATTTGTGTGGTTTAAAATCTCTTTTTCGCCGCTGCCGTCAAAGCCGCATTTATACACAGTCAGTCTTTTAAAGTCGTGTTGATTGGAACTGTTTTTGTATTGGCTTGGCGCAACATAATAAACATCGTTGCCATAGACAAAAGAGTAAAGATTTGCAGTTCCCACTGCTCTATCTTTTACTTTTTTAACCCCTTCCGGCGAGGTGAAAGCATCATTTTGAAGCGCGTTTAATTTAACAGAAGACATGTATGCTTTTTGCGCCGCGCTGTTATACTCGTCCATGCTCGAAATGTCGCCCGAGTTATAGCCGTTGATAAAGATAAGGTCATTGTCGAGCACGCTGACAATGCCGCCATTAAAAACGATGTCGCTTTTTGAGTTAACGATGTCTGATCCGCCGCCGCAGCCCGAAAGAAGAAGGGTACAGCACCCCATGATTGTTGCTGTTGCAGCGAGGGTTATTTTAGTCGATTTTTTCATTTTTTCTCCGAATAATCTTAATTTTACACTTTTTATTATCTCAAGTCAATTATTTACACTCCCGCAAGAAACTAAACCTCTATCTCGGTGAGTTTGTTTCCCACAATATCGCAAGATGTGAGATAGTAAACAGCCGAGCCAAGACTGAATTTCGTTTCCGCGCGCTTGTAGCCATGCAAATGCCCAAACACCACGCATGAGACGCCATATTTCTCGATAAGTTCTGTAAACTCGCTCTGCCGCCTGTGAAAGTTGCAAGGCGGATAGTGCATCATGCACACAATTTTTTCGCCGTTTGTTTGAAGCTTCTTTGCCGCCTGCAAAGTAAGTTCCAGCCTTATCACTTCCCTTTTGAAAATCTTCTCGTTCTCCGGCGTAACAGCTGCGCCCTCTTCAGGCACCATCCAGCCGCGCGTGCCACAAACAATCACATCGCCAAATTTCATGGCATCGTTTTGAATGGCAAAGATGTTTTCGGGAAGCGCCGCCCGAACTGCAGAAATGGACGCCCACCAGTAGTCGTGATTGCCACGAATGATAATCTTCTTCCCAGGCAGGTTTTTAATAAGTTCAAAGTCCGATTTCGCGTCCTCAAGTTTCATAGCCCAAGAAAAATCTCCGGGAAGAAGCACAAGGTCGTGCGTGCCGACTTTTTCTTTCCAGTCGCAAAAAATCTTGTCAACATAACCATCCCACTGCGGGCCAAAAATGTCCATGGGCTTAGGGTTATTGACAGAAAGGTGAAGGTCGCCGATAGCAAAAATTTTCATTACATCCCTTTTAGAACTTCGCCCACTTGGCGCATGTCGCAGGCGCCTTGATAGTTTTGTTTAAAGTGCTTCATAACATTTTGAATAGACCTGTCTTCCAGCGAGAGAATGATGTTTTTAATCTCCTCAACTGTGAGCATTTTGGGAAGATAGTTTTCCACTAGTGCAATTTGCTTTGAAATGTTTTGCGACATTTCACTGTTGCCGGCTTTAATGTAGTTGTCCCTCTCCTCGCAAAGTTCTTTTGCGGCCTTCTGCAAGATTGCGGCAACATCGCCGTCTGAAAGGTCTTTGCCAATCTCGCGTTTCTTGATTTCTTCAAGTTTAATTTTGTTCAGCAGCACGCTGTAAAGCGCTCTTGCCAAAGCGTCCTTATTCTTCATTGCTTCGATATTTGCTTTTTTGATATTCTCTAAAATCATGCTAACTCCTTTATGCCCTTCATTATACAAAAAATTTGGCACATTTACAAGCAAAATAGTTGAAATCTATTGACAAAGGGCTCGAAAAAAAGATATAATGAGCACGCACATAGCATTTGGCGGCATAGCTCAGCTGGCTAGAGCGTACGGTTCATACCCGTAAGGTCACTGGTTCAAGCCCAGTTGCCGCTACCAAAAAAGGCGCATCCAACGCCCTTTTTTATTTTACAAACACAGAAATAGTCACAGAACTTGCAAGGTCGTTGGCCGAGATTGTTATTCGGCCGTTTTTTGTTGCAAGAATTTTTATATAGTCCATTTCTCTTCCAAGTTTGATGTCTTCGGTTTCGAAGGATATTAAAGACATGTTCATTATCGCGCCTTCATCCGTCCAAAGTTTGAACTTTATAAGTGCAATTTCTCCCGAGTTGATGTAAATTGCGTTATTAATAATTTCGCAGTTCTCGATTGCAATCATTTCGCAGTGAAGAATGGATGTAACAACAACTGGAATAATATGTTCCTCGTCATTTAAGGAAACTTTAAGTTCGGTCTTCCCGCTTGATATCGCGGTGATTGTGCTGCCGGATGTCGAAATAATGTTATTCGGGTCCTCGATTTTAATGTCGGCGTCGCCTGTGTAAAAACTTGGCAAGATGCTAAAGCCAAGGTCAAAACTCTCGTGCGGCATCAATGAAATTGATGTTGGAAGACCTACGATCTCCGGCTTAATTTCAAGCACTCTAACAAACACTGAATATGTTGTTGTGGAAGAAGAGAAAGAGATAACTGCCTCGCCCGGTTTATTTGCAATGATTGAACTCTTTGTCACTTTAACACAATTATTTGAGACAGACGATGTGAAGGAGCGGAATGTGTTAAAAGCAATTTCGTTTGAAAAGCCTTCTTCTTTTGCTTCTTCTAGGTTCTTATCGAGAACATATAATGTGATTTCACTTGGAAGGTCAACAATTGGACCTTCCGGGTTTTCTGTGACAACAACGCTTGCAGAAGCAACGGCCTTCTCGCCGTCGTTAACTGCCGTCACGCGCACAGAAGTTGTTCCAACTTTATGCGCGATAACAACACCTTCGACCACACTTGCAATTTCTTCGTCGTAAACTTCAAACTTAAGTTCTGCGCTTTGCTTAGAACAAGAGAAATTTAGTGCTTTCGTGCTGTCTTGAACGAGTGTTGTCGGACTGACAGTTAAAGTTAGGTTTTCTTCCTTTGCGGGACGCAGATAAATACACATTAATGCAACTGCAATAATTATAAACGCTCCCAATGCGGAAGAGAAGATTGTAAACTTCAATTTCTTTTTCACAAGTTGATTTTATATATATTTTGTCGAAACTCCAAGCGAATTGACGAATTTCCGTGTTGTTTTTTGTTATTTTATAAGTTTTTTTATCGAAATAGAGCGTTTTAGAAACAATTTTGGCTTTTTTTCACGAAATATAGTTCTTATTTGAAGCAAGGCGCTTTTTTGCATGTAACGCAAGATAGCAAACATTCATATAAAAGTCGTATAAAAGGAGCATAATGTAATGAGTGAAAACACGCTTTCAAACAATTTTAAATATGAGTTTGACGAACTTAGCCAGGAGTATGTGATTGTTTCCGCAACAGAAACAAGCGCGCAATCTTCTCAGCCAAGCATGCAACAAGGAAGACAACTTAGCATGTTCGGCAGGTTCTTCAAGCAGGACGAAAGAGGGGCACGCCCACCTTTTCCAAATCCGCCGCAAAGGCCTAATCCTCCACCAAGGCCACTTCCGCCGCCTCCCGGCGAAAGCCAAGCGGTAAGACTTAGCCGCCAAGTTTATAACGACCTCGACGCGCTTGTTGGGGCATATCGCGAACTTGTGAGAATTGACAATCGCGACGAAGACCGTTTGCAAAATCTTGAAAATCAGGCGCTTATCATGCGCGCCACAATGGGCAACATCTATCGCACGCTTTCGGGCTCGGCTCTGCCTCCTCTTCGCGGCGAGCGGCTGGAACTTGACGAAAACTATTGCGCCTCGCTTGCTATCGTTGCCGACTTTATCTCCGACATTCAAGACAAAATGTTAAGGCTTATGGCTCTTGTTTCCGTCTCGTCGATTGACAGGCAACTTCTCATTCTTAACGCCACACTTTCAACTCAAGAGCGCACTGTCACAAATCTATATAACGACTGCCGCATAAGAGAGGTGAGTTTGCATGAATGACATTTCACTTTTGCCAACTCATGTAAATGGCGACCTGCCCACCCTTACAAACATCACCCCTTCTGCAAGAACTGTGCATATCTTAAAAAACCTGTGCTATGACCGCTTCAGCGAAATGACGGCGCTGACAACATATCTTTATCAAGACTGGTCATGGTTTCCCTCTCGGGCCGATTTTGCCGACGCCATGGAAAAGATTGCGATTGTGGAAATGACGCATCTTGACGCGCTTTCAAATGCAATCGTCTCATTTGGCGGCAAGCCGGACTTCAGCATGGACGGCAAGTTCTGGAATGCAAAGAGCGTGAACTTTAACATATCCTTGCAAAGCGCGCTGAATGAAAATATTCGTGCAGAGGAAGGCGCGATTGCAGAATATCAAAAAGCGATTGCAAATGTTGAAAATGAAAGTTTGAAAAGGTTGTTTGAAAGAATTATCGAAGACGAAAAATTGCATATTGTAATTTTCAAGCAAATGCTAAACTCTCTTTAAAAAAAGGACCCGTTCGGGTCTTTTTTCTATATCGATAAAATAACTTTTTCGATTTCTTGAAGATAACTTTCCGCCTTTTGTTTTTCCGCATGCTCCACCATAACGCGAATTTTGGGCTCGGTGCCGCTGGCGCGAACAAACAGCCTTCCGACCGGCGAAATCTCCGATAATATGCGGGAAATGGTCTGCGAAAGTTTTTCGCTGTTTAGCACTTTAAGTTTATCGCTGACAACAAAGTCTTTGTTGACTTGATAAAGAAGTTTTGCGTCGCAGAGTGAGGAAAGAGGAAGTGCCAACTTTTTCATGATGCCCGCAAGTTTGATTGACGCCAAAATGCCGTCGCCGGTCGGCAGATATTTTCGCATAATGATATGTCCCGACTGCTCGCCGCCAAGCGAGAGGTTCATTTTTTCCAGCGCCTCGATAACATATTTGTCGCCAATGTCAGTCCTTATCAAATTTATCTTTTTGGCGTTGAGCGCCACCATGAGGCCGGTGTTTGTGTGGCTTGTGCCCACAACGGTGTTCGAGTTAAGTTCGCCCCGCGAGGCAAGGTCTTTTGCAAGTATGTAAATAATCTGGTCCCCGTCAAGAACATTTCCCTTTTCGTCCACAGCGATAAGCCGGTCGGCGTCGCCGTCATATGCAAAGCCGGCATCCGCTTTTTCAATAAGCACCCGCCGTCTCAGGCCTTCCACATTGGTGGAGCCGCAGTTTTCGTTTATCTTCTTGCCGCTGCTGTTGCAGTTAAGTTTAACAATCTCGGCGCCAAGTCCCCTAAAAATTCTCGGCGCAATTTTATATCCTGCGCCGTTGGCACAATCGAGCACAATTTTAAGTCCGCTCAAGTTCTCGCCGTGCGAGAGCAAAAACTTTGCATATTGCCCGGCAAGGCTTGGCGAGCACTTGCTTTTGCCAACTTTAATCGAGGGGCAAATTTGTGGACAAGCGAAGAAGCGTTCAAGCGAAGCCTCTTCCTTCTCACTCAGTTTGCGGCCGGTGCAATCGAAAATCTTAATGCCGTTGTATTGCTTAGGGTTGTGCGAGGCAGAAATCATAACTCCAAAATCCGCCTTCTTGTGCTTGACAAGATATGAAATCGCCGCCGTCGGCACAATGCCAACATCAACAACATTTGCTCCGCCTTTCAGCGCGCCGGTGGTCAGTGCCGCAGTGATATAGCAGCCACTGACGCGCGTGTCTCTCCCCACAATGATAAGCGCCTTTTTCTTCTTGCGCGCAAGCGCGTTTCCCACCATTTGCGCAAGCTCTTCGGTCAGGTCGTTATTGACCACCCCTCGCACCCCGTCTGTTCCAAAAAAAATTCCCATTCTATCTCTCCTTTAAATATTCTCCCGCCCTGTTTTCCTTAATGGTGGGCTTCACTCTGCCAATAACAAAATCTTGCGGCCGAGTGCTGTCGCAAAGTGTTGTGCCCGCGCAAATGTATGTCTCTTTTGCCACTTCGATAGGCGCAATAAGGTTGCAGTTGCTGCCGATAAATGCGCCGTCCCCCACAATGATGCGAGATTTTTCTCGGCCGTTGTAGTTAACAAAAATAGCGCCGCAGCCGATATTCACATCAGCGCCAACATCTGCATCGCCAATGTAAGCAAGGTGCGCCGCCTTTGTTCTGTCGCCAAGAACTGAATTCTTAATCTCCACAAAGTTTCCAAGTTTAACGCCCTCTCCCGTCTTTGAGCCGGGTCGAATGCGGGTGAACGGGCCAACAGAGTTATTGCGGCCGATTTCGCTCTCTTCTATAAAACTTGCAACAATTTTGCTTCCGCTGCCGATCTTAGAGTTTAGAATGTAACTATTTCCAAAAATCTCCACATTGTCGCCAATTTCACATTCTCCCTCCACGATAACATTCTCATGAAAAACAACCCCGTTTCCGATTTTTGCGCGTTTGTCAATTTTCACGCTGCGCTTATCGCGAACAATATATTTCTTCATTTTTGCCCCTTTTTCCCTATTTTTCTATGAAATAAGGCAAATTTTGGTGATTTTCTTTGACCTTAATGCCTATTTCGTGTATAATGGCGCTATCGAGGTCAGCATGCAAATAGCAAAGAACAGAACAGTTTTAACAAAAAAAGATGTGGTCGCGGCGCAGAATTTATCAATTTTAAAAAGTTCTTGGCTGGTGGCAATTTTTGCCGTGGTGCTTGTGTTAATGGCGTTTAGGATAAGAAATGGCCAGTTTGTTTTTGAAAGCATCTTTTTCGCCGTTGTAGGCGCGGCCACCCTGCCAATATATTTTCTTATCATGGAAGTTTTAATGATTAAGCAAAATAAAAAACTGCCTAAAAAGACAGTTTTTGAATATATTTTCACCGACGAAGGCATCATTGCTTCCGCCTCCGACGAAATCAGCACTGAAACTTTTGAACTGAAATACAGCCAGATAGCAAAGTGCAAAATCGACCACAAATATATAATAATCATAATCGACAAAAACACCTCAATGCTTGTCAAGAAAGCCGGCTTTGAAAATGAGGGCGAACTTGAAAAAATTATCAACCTTTTAAAACTTAAAGTTGTCAGACAACAAAAACAGAAATAGTCACGCAGCTTGCAAGGTCGTTGGCCGAGATTGTTATTCGGCCATTTTTTGTTGCAAGAATTCTAATATAGTCCATTTCTCTGCCAAGTTTAACATCTTCTGTTTCAAAAGAGATTAGAGACATGTTCATTATCGCACCTTCGTCCGTCCAAAGTTTGAATTTGACAAGTGCAATTTCTCCCGAGTTGATGCAAATAGAGTTATCAACAATTTCGCAGTTCTCGATTGCAATCACTTCGCAGTGGAGAACTGAAGTAATGATAACTGGAATAATATATTCTTCGCCATTTAAGGAAACTTTAAGTTCAGTCTTCCCGCTTGATATTGCGGTGATTATGCTGCCTGATATCGAAAGAATGTTGTTCGGGTCCTCGATTTTAACATCTGCGTCGCCCGTGTAAAAACTTGGCAAGATGCTAAAGCCAAGGTCAAAACTCTCGTGCGGCATCAATGAAATTGATGTTGGAAGACCTACGATCTCCGGCTTAATTTCAAGCACTCTAACAAACACTGAATATGTTGTTGTGGAAGAAGAGAAAGAGATAACTGCCTCGCCCGGTTTATTTGCAATGATTGAACTCTTTGTCACTTTAACACAATTATTTGAGACAGACGATGTGAAGGAGCGGAATGTGTTAAAAGCAATTTCGTTTGAAAAGCCTTCTTCTTTTGCTTCTTCTAGGTTCTTATCGAGAACATATAATGTGATTTCACTTGGAAGGTCAACAATTGGACCTTCCGGGTTTTCTGTGACAACAACGCTTGCAGAAGCAACGGCCTTCTCGCCGTCGTTAACTGCCGTCACGCGCACAGAAGTTGTTCCAACTTTATGCGCGATAACAACACCTTCGACCACACTTGCAATTTCTTCGTCGTAAACTTCAAACTTAAGTTCTGCGCTTTGCTTAGAACAAGAGAAATTTAGTGCTTTCGTGCTGTCTTGAACGAGTGTTGTCGGACTGACAGTTAAAGTTAGCGCATCCTCTTTTTTGGGTGTGAAAATTAATGCCATTAAAAGTATAAAGGCAAGTATCGCAGCGCCGGCACAAGTTCCAACAATAATGAAAGCAATTTTTCTCGACATGACCTTATATTTTAACAATTTCTTGTCGAAAAACAAAATATTTTGGCTAAATTTATACTTTTTTCTGTCAAAACGCTGATAAATTTGCAAAAAAAATTAAATTATGTTAATATATCATATCAAGGAGATAAATATGGAAAATGTTATTAAAAATATGAACATCAGACCAATGCTGGAGCGGGCAGAATATGAAAGAGTGGAAGCGCCTAAGGAAGGCGAGGCTGTTAACATTCAAATCACAGACGAAGTGACCGTGAAACTTATCAGCGACCAAGTTGCAAAAGTGACTGTTGCGAGAAGCGCAGTGTCGAACCCTGAAAGGCTTTTCAAACTGTATGTTGAAATGAGCGCAGATGTACTTGTTGACAAAAAATATTTTGACGAACTGGCAAACCCTGTCGAATATTTCAAAAAGACGCCTATCTGCAGAGCGCTTATTGTGCAAGTTGCAACAACAATTGCAAACTTAACAACAAATTCGCCAATCGGGCCAATGATAACAGCGCCGGTTGTTCAAGCTTAAAAGAAAAAATAAAAACTCTCTTTTCGGAGAGTTTTTTTTGTTAAAGTAAATCGTCAAAATCTTCTTCAAGTTCGGAAAGTTCGGCTGTTTCAGGAGGGGCTTCTTCAAGGCGTTTAGGCTTCTGATATGCCACCTTTTCTTCCATTCCAACGAATGTGGTGTATTCGCCCACCCAGCGAAGTTTAATCGACCCTACTTGGCCGTTTCTGTGCTTTGCAAGAATAAGTTCAACAACACCCGGCTCTTCTTCGGAAGGTGTGTCGTTGTATTTTTCCGGGTTGTGGAGGAACATAACGATATCGGCATCCTGCTCAATCGCTCCAGAATCTCTAAGGTCGGAAAGTTGCGGTCTGTGTCCTTCGCGCTTTTCGATATCACGGGAAAGCTGCGAAAGCACAATGATTGGCACATTGAGTTCTTTTGCCGCAACTTTAAGATTTCTGGAAATCGAGGAAATTTCGTTTTGGCGAGACTCACTCTTTTTCACTCCGTCAGGGGTCATCAATTGAAGATAGTCGACCATGATAAGGTCAAGGCTGCCCTCTTTGGCTTTCAGCCTGCGGCATTTGGAAAGAAGCGCAGCCGGAGTTGTCAAACTGGAGTCGTCAACATATATCTTGCTGCTTTCAAGTTGCTTTGTTGCAGTCCAAATGCGTTTCCACTCTTCGCTTGTCATTTTGCCGGTCAACGCGTGCTGCATTGGCACTTTAGCGATAGAGCAGAGCGCTCTTTGAGTGAGCTGCTCCTTGGACATTTCAAGCGAGAAAACAGCGCAACTTTTGCCCGCCTTAACTGCAATGTTTGTAACAAGGTTCATTGCAAAACTGGTCTTTCCCACACTAGGACGAGCGGCCAGCAAGATAAGGTCGGAGTTTTGCAGTCCGTTTGTGATGTTATCAAGGTCGCGATAGCCAGTTGGCAGTCCGCGAAGCGACAATGGGTCTTTGGACACTTTATCGAACTTATCGATAACAGCCTTAATAGCCCCGTTAGGCTTGCCCACATGCTCAAGTTGTGAAATCTCTTCCTTTTCGGAAATGCTGTAAACTTCAGCCTCGGCAAAAGAGAGTGCGCCCTCTTTGTCCTCTTCCGAATATGCTTTTTCAATGATATTCTGCCCGCTTTTGATAAGCATGCGGCGCACAGAATTCGATCTTACAATTTCAACATAGTATTTATAGTTGGCCGCTGATGGCACCACATTTGAAAGAAAGTTTATGTAGTCAATTCCGCCAACTGCGTCAATTTTGCCCTCGCGCTCGAGTTCTTCGGTCATGGTCACAAAATCGATAGGCGTGTTCTTTTGGAAAATTTTAAGCATGGCGGCAAAAATGCTTTTGTGCGCGTCGCTGTAGAAATCTTCACTTTTAAGCATGCTCATAATCTCTGTTTGGCACATGCTGTCAATAAGCAAGCAGCCAAGTGTCGCCTGTTCGGCGTCGAGATTATGCGGCATCATTTTGTAGTCTGGCATAACTTTCTCCTTTATTCAGAAAATGGGTCGTCCTTAGGTGAAACTTTTTCCTTTTCCTCTTTCTTTTTGTCAATTCTAGCACAGATAAGAAGAAATGGCAAATATAGCACTCCCGCAAGCACAACAATCACAAGCATATTCAGCCACTGTGGAATGGAGGTGTAAACGATAAGCAGCGCCGAAATAACAAGGGCAATAACAAAGTAGACGCCGATAAACCACATCGTGCGTTTAAGTTGTTTCTTCATTTGCCTTTTTTCGTTTTCGGCCATGGGCTCTCCTTAAATCTCGCCTCTAAGAGATTTTCCCTTCTCACGCAATCTCATTGTGTGGTCAAGAATTATTTTTCTTATTCTAACATTTTTTGGAGTTATTTCCAACAATTCGTCGTCTGCTAAAAATTCGATAGCCTCTTCCAGACTGAGAATTTTAGGCGGGGTCAGCCTCAAGGCTTCGTCCGCGCCCGACGAGCGGCAGTTTGAAAGATGTTTTTTCTTGCAAACATTAACAACAATGTCTCCGCCTTTAGGGTTTTCACCCACCACCATACCTGCATAAACTTTCACGCCGGCCGGAATGAAGAGGTCGCCGCGCTCCTGCGCGTTGAAAAGACCATAAACAATGGCTTCGCCGTCCTCGTGTGCGATAAGTGAGCCCACTTCGCGGCGCTGAATTTCGCCTTTATATGGCTGATAACTGTCAAATATCGAGTTGATAATTCCCTCGCCTCGAGTGTCTGTGAGAAGTTCACTCTTAAAGCCAAACAGCCCTCTCGACGGAATTAAAAATTCCATTTTCATTCTGCTGCCGTGCGGGGTCATGCCAACAAGTTCGCCCTTTCGCACGCCCATTTTGCTCATGACAGCGCCCACGCAGTCTTCCGGCACATCAAGGAAAAGCCTGTCGATAGGTTCGCACTTGACGCCGTCAATCTGCTTAATAAGCACCTTAGGCATCGAAACTTGGAATTCGTAGCCGTCACGACGCATGTTTTCAATCAAGATTGAAAGGTGCATTTCACCTCTGCCGCGCACAACAAAACTATCGGCTGTTGCGCCGTCTTGAACTTTGAGCGACAAATCTTTAACAGCCTCTTTATAAAGTCTGTCGCGAATATGTCTGCTTGTCACAAACTTGCCTTCTGTTCCGGCAAGAGGCGAGTTGTTGACCATGAATGTCATTTCAATTGAAGGCTCGGCAATCTTAACAAACTCCACAGCCTCCGGCTTTTCTTCGCCGCAAATGGTGTCACCGATGTTAACTTCTTCCAGCCCCGCCACGCACACAATTTCGCCAACAGGCGCTGTCTTGACAGGCACTCGCTTCAGCCCCTCGAACACAAACAGCGAAACAATCTTTGCTTTTTGTTTTTTATCGGGCTCATAGAAATTGGTCACAACAATGTTTTGTCCCTCTTTCACTTCGCCACGAGTGATTTTTCCAACTGCAAGCCTGCCAACATAGTCGTTGTGCTCCGCAGAAGATATGAGAAGTTGCAAAGGCTGTTTTTCTTCGCCAATCGGTGCTGGAATAGTTTTTAAAATCGTCTCGAAAAGTGGGTTTAAGCTTTCGCCAAGTTCGGAATATGTTAAAGACGCAATTCCCTTTTTAGCCGAGCAGAAAACAAATGGCGAGTTAAGTTGCTCCTCGTTTGCATCCAGTTCAAGGAAAAGTTCTAAAACTTCGTCCACAACTTCCTTAGGTCTTGCATCCGGCTTGTCGATTTTATTGACCACCACAACAACCTTCAAATTCAGTTCCAGCGCTTTTTGCAGCACAAATCTTGTTTGCGGCATCGGGCCTTCGTATGCGTCGACGAGCAGCACAACGCCGTCCACCATTTTAAGCACTCTTTCCACTTCGCCGCCGAAGTCCGCGTGACCCGGGGTGTCGATAATATTTATTTTCACGCCGTTATAAACGCAAGAGGTGTTTTTTGCTAAGATTGTTATTCCTCTTTCTTTTTCAAGCGCGTTGCTGTCCATAACCCTATCTTCCACCACTTGATTTTCGCGGAAAACATTGCCCTGCTTAAGCATCTCGTTCACAAGCGAGGTTTTGCCGTGGTCGACATGGGCGATAATCGCAACATTTCTAATCTTGTCATTTGTCATAATATAATTTTGTCCTTTTAACGCTCTAGTATATCACAAAATTTTTATTTTTCAATAAAAAAGAAGGAGTTAACCCTTCTTTTTATTCTCTATTTTAAACTTTTTTGTCTTATCGGAGATAAACATCGAGCCTATCGTTATTCCTGCAATGGCTAGAGCCGAGCCGAGCGCCACCAGATACCACCAGCCGCGATTGGCGTTCACAGTTTTTAGTTCCACCTTTTTACCCGAACTTAAACCCTCTTTTGAAGATGTCCAGATGTGACGATAGTAGTCGCCGTCTCTTATAGCAGCGTCGGCGTTTGAATGAATGCGCTTGTGGAAGGTGACATATTGATATTCAAAACTTGGCGCTTTAACATTTTCAAGTTCGCTTATATCAAAGCATGCTTCTTGCACGTCGCTTATCACCTTGGCATAGATTTCGCCCACCCTTCCATTTTCGGTCTCTTGCGCGAAGGGGAAATCTCCTTGCGAAAGGTCTATTTTAAGGAAAAGATTTTCGCTGTTTGCCTCGTCTTGCTCTTCGCCAGACGGGTTTTTCGGGTGATAATAGTTCCACGCCGCATAACTTTTGAAATTGAAGGAAAATTCCACTTTATCTGTTCTGCTGTTATATTCTGCCTGTTTAAAATCAACATAATCGCCGCCAATTAAAAACTCGTTGTTTGGGTTTTGTGAATATATGGCAAAGTAGTTTAAAAACATTCTGTTCCAAATTTTAAGTTTAATGGCGTTTTCAAGTTCTTGAATATATTTATCAACTTTCTCCTGCGCTGTCCCTTCCGGCAAACTTTTAACGCCGGCAGGAAAGGCGAAACTCTGCGAAACAGAGCTTCGACCCGCCACCACCTGCATGGAAATTGCGTTTGTGCCGCTTGGCGCCTCTCCTCCGCCGCAGCCGACGAGAGGAAGCACCATTAAACAGCAAAGCATGAAGACAAAAAGCATTCTTTTCATATGAATAATTCTATTCAAGTTTTTCACCTAATATTAAACTTTAATTTCCACCGAATAAGAAGTCAGCGAGGAATATGTTATCACAATCTTGTGAACATTGTCCTTGCAAGTTATAGTTTTATCAGAAGTGATGCGCTCATAGTTGGAAGTTATCGTGCTTGGCGGGTTGTAAGAGCCATATATATAGCACTTTCCTGCCGAGTTGACCGTTCCGCTCTTTGCAAGCAGGCTGTCAATTCTGCCGTTGACCTTGCCCATTCCCACAAGCGTGCCAATCTGCGCGCCAAGCATATTGAACATTATTCCTCCGGCGTTGTCTGCGATAATCTCTCCGGTGTTAACAGAAGAGTAGACGCTTGAGTTGTAGGCGTGAACAATGCAGCCCGCCGCAAACGCTGTTCCGTTTTTAGACACTGCTTTAACACTTGCGTTGTTGTTAAAGGCCATTTCAACGCTCGAGTTGAAAGCCGAAAGCATCACGCCGCCGGCCATGACAGTGCCGTTTCTGTTGCTTGAGAAGTTTATGTCCATCTCGCCTTGATTTTCAGCCCCTTGAACCTTGCCTGCAACAGAGTTGTTAAAGCCAATTATGCCGCCATAGTAGAAGTTTTGGGCGCCGGTGGTGAAGGTGTTTGATATCTTCACATTCGCCCTTGAAGCAAGCGAATTTGCAACGCCTTTGTTCTCGCCAATCAGCGGACTTATTGCAAGTTTGCCGCCCGCCATGATGCGATAGTCAAATTTGACAGCCGACGAGCGCACTGTTATCGAAGACATCTCTCCGCCATTTTGCAGCACAAGCCCGCCAACAAGCGCTTCACCGGTGCCGATTTTGCTTGACATGCTTTGGCTGAGCGTGAAGTCAAAGTCCACATTGATGTTTGAAAGTTTGCCGCCCTTGCCAATTTCTTTAAACAGTGCCGCGCCGCGTGTAAACTCCACTGCACTGCTGCCCTCGCCAACAGCGGTGGCAATGCGCGACTGAATAGGCGAATTGAGATTTTCAATCGAGGCGATTGTCACTTTAATAGCATAGTTATTTCCGTTATAACTTCCCACAAAAGGCTGGTCGATGTAGAAGCCGTCAGTGACGGTCACATCAAGATTTGACGCCTGCTCAAAGTAGAAGACTTTATCGCTTTCCACAACTTCCTTAAAAGACATGTCGTTTCGAATATATCCTCCGCCATTGCCTTGGCGCCATCTGATAATCACCTTTTCTTTATATGAAAGGTGATAGTCCTTTTTCACAGAGCGATATGTGATGTTTGCAAGTTGGGCCTCGTTTGTGATTTGATAAGGGCCCATTCCATATTTTCCGGACGCGTCTCCGCTTCCCGACCCAAACAGATTGAATTCAAACTCTCCCTTTTTCGCGCCTGCATATCTTTCAAGGCTCTTCGACAGCAGATTGTTTTCACTCTTTCTCACTTGAACGCTGAAATTGGAAATTGTTCCACTCATGGTCGGCTCAAAACTTGTCACATAAATTCCTCGCTCGTCAACAGGAATGCCGTTAAATGGGCTGTAACTCAATCTTCCAAATGGAATATTGTCGTGCTGCCTCTCGGCTGTTGTTGTGTAGGTCATTGTGCCTTCATTTAGAACAAACATTGTGGTGAATGAAACTTTAAATCTAATCTTTTGTTTGTCAACATTTTCAAAATATCTTTCGTCTTGGGTGAGATAGTGCAAAATGTCGGTCGTTTTAAGATAGATTGTTGCGCCGCCAAGATAACTAACTTCTTGATATGAAAGGGCGCTGTTAAAGTTCTGCACGCTCAGCATTGTGGCCTTTGGCACGCTGACTGGGCTGGTGCAATTTTCGTCGATGTAGTAAGCACAGTCTTTTGCCGCCTTGTAGTCACTTTGCGATAGTTTGTTTATTGCGTTTAGTGGAATGTAGTATTCTTTTTCTCCTTGGTCAATTGCAAGGCGAGTTTTCAAGGCCCATGCTTTAAAGCCAAGTTCAAATTCTCCGTCTGCCTTGGAAATTGTGGCAATCGCATTGGTGTCTTGTGCATGAGCATAGATGTTTGCAGTAAGCCCGCTTGTCTCCACATATGCCTTTCCGTCTTTAATGTGAACACGCTGCGCTTCAACATATCTTATCGCTCTTGGCAGAGAGGTGTTTTCATGCCAAATTGCAATTTTGTTGTTTGAAGATATGTTTTGAATGCCGCCTATCGTCTCGCCGTTTTTAATGCCGAGTGGAAGAATTTCGCCCTCTTCGTTCTTCACGAAAATTTGTGCCTGCGCAGATGTTTTATCAGCATATTTAACGCCAAATGTCCAGTAGAAGGTCTGAGTTCGGTCGTCGAAGAAGTAGAGGTCGTCATTCGACCAGTCGATTGTTTGAAGGTTGATAGTTGTAGCTTTGTTCGACTTTAATATGTCATTTTTCTTAAATGGCTTTGGTAAAAGTTCAAGTTCTATATTTTCGCCTTCATTAAAGACGATCGTGTTTTCGCCCGCCTCTTCAGAACTCGTGTCGTCAGAAATCTTAATCTTTAACACTTTGTTTGAGGAGGTTAAAAATTTCACCTTCTCTTCTTCCATTGTTTTGTCAAAGTAGCGCACTTCAATCGCAACATTCGATTGCAGATTTGAAAGCGAAGCGAAATATCTTGAAAAGTCGATTGTGTGAACATTGCTGCCCTCTCTGTCTGTGCTAAAATCGCTATCTTTAATTTGTGGCAACATGCGAACATTTTTAACATTCAAAGAGGTCACTCTTGAAGCAATTTTGTTTAACGAAGGCCGTTCAGAGCTGCTCGCGCTATCATCTTGCGCCATTCTCTCGACTGCAACAATTTCATAGTTGTAGCCAAGTTCAGGCGACAGTTGGATGTCAGGGTCGATTTCAAATGTGAAATCTCTAAAGCCGTTTTCGTCCTCGCCTTCACTCATTGCAACTTTCCCGTCAAGCAAAATTCTTTCGGAATTAGGAGCAATCGCAGTGATTTCAAATGCCACATCCATCGTATCTTTTTCGCTTTCATATTTATATTTCCAAGTCAATGTTCCGTCGCGAAGAGAAGTTCTTTGCTCGTCGAAGCCTTCATTTATGATTGCAAAATCGGAAACAGATTGTGAGCGCTCGATAAGGTCGATGCCGGTGCTGCGAAGTTCGCCCTCCAGCACGAATGCGCCACTGGTGTATTGCGCGCCGTCTGCAAGAACAAAAGTTTCGCCTTCAATTGTCTCCACATCACCGGCGCTTGTGCGGCGATAGATGTTTGGCCTAATGTAAATTTTGTATTTTGTCTCCAAACTTGGAATTGGGTCAACAATCTCGCCGGCTTTCAAAGTTGTTGAAGACGAAATGAGGCGTTTTGTGTGCTGCTCGTTAATCTCCCAGCCACTTGAGCGCTCGAAATAATATTCAATTTCAATCTCATATAAAATCTGCAGTCCTTCGCCAATTTCGCTCTCGTCCGCGCCGCCGCTCGACTGCGTCCAAGATATGTCGCCCTTCTCGTTCACCTTAACAGCGCCCGAAAGCAGTTTAAGTTTGTTTGCTCTCACCTGCCCGCTTTCAGATTTTAGCAGCAGATTTCTGTCAAGGCCCGAAATAGCAATGTTGAAGCCTTCAAGGTTGGAGCCTTCGGCCGCAATGTCCCTTTCGTCCACGCTGTCGCCGTTGACAAATGCATAGAAAACTGTTGCCGCGCGCTCTGAAACACCAAACACATCGTTAGTGTTTTTGTTCGCGCCCGTTTGTCGATTAAGAATAAATTTTCCCTCAGAATTTTTCTGAACATCAAAACTCTTGTTTCCACCGGCGTTATTCGAAAGCACAAATGCCTTGCTGTTGCGCGGGTCAAACGCCATGTTTGTATAACTATCTTCAACAACAAGCCTTCCAAGTTTAACACTCACTGTCGGTGCTGCCAGTTTAACAACATTTTCAAAGGTGTAAATTGGGCTGTCAACAACAACTTTGAATTTTGAGAATGACCCTTGCGTTAAGAATTTGATATATTCATATTCGCCCGCATCTGTCGGCGCAAAGGACGCTTGGCTTCCCGGCACAGTGGTGCTCTTCTCGCCGGAAATGTTCTTCTGCTTGTAAATCACGCTTGCAACATAATTTTGGCCGTTAACATTAAAGTTATCCCATGTGAAGCGGCCGCCTTTAACAGCCATGGACGAAATGTTAAATTTCAGGAAAGTTATTGCAACGCTCTCGCTCTTTCCGTTAAGTTCACTCTCCGAGCCACGCACATATATGTGCGAAGAAAAGTCTTGTCCATATATCTCAACTGCGTTTCCATAGATATCTTTAACCTCAGTTTCATATATAAGTCCGCCCTCGCCATTGAGCGCAATTCTCACAAAGCCTTCTTCGTCGAGGCCAAGTTCCACCCTTTCGGCGTCACGCTCTGACGCAAAGGACTTTCTTGTCCATTTTCCACTTTCGAAGGTGATGTCATATTCAATCACTTGGCTTAAATCATTTTTGTTTTTCAGCACAAACATGTAGTCCGTTTTGCCCTCAATCGGCTGGAACTTAACAAAATATTTGTTAGCAACTCCACTCGAACTTTCGCTTGGCGCGCTGTCTGCCATTGTCAGCGGCGCAGCCGAGAGAGATATGTTTTCAAGTTTTGTTTGATATTCCGAACTGAGCGTGCTGCTATTTGCACTTCCTGCCTGCTGAATTGCAATGTCATACATTCCGGCCGGAATGTTTCGCGCCGGGAACTTGTTGTAAACACCCTTTTCAATCACACCTATTTCGTCAAAGAGGAAGGTTGATGTTGCCACTCCGCCAAAAAGTCTTTTGTCTGTCAGGTGCTGATATATCTTTTTAATTTGATCTCTTAAAGTTGGCAAAATTCTGCTGTTTTCCGAAGCCTCGAAAATTAAGTTTAAGGTCTCGTCGCTAAGTCGCGATAAAAGCCTGTCGGCCTCCACTGAGGTGAGATAAATTTTGCCGTCAATTTTGTTTATGAACTTGAGATTAAATCTTAAATTCTTCAAACTCTCCATTGAATAATTGAATGGATGCGTGAACACTTTGGAAATAAGCGCGCTGGCATAGATGTCCAAAGTTTCAACAATAGTTGTGACATTTCTGTTTGCAATCAAGCCTTCAACGCTGTCAATTCTTCGCCTTTCTTCTTCTGTCTCGCGCTGGCGCAAATCTTTAAACTCCAGTTTAAGCGCGCCGTTTTCAACACGCATCTCGTTTGCAACTGGCCCAAGTTTAGTCACCTCTTTAGGCAGATTGTTTTCAGTAAAATATATTTTATCAGACGGCAGCCTGCCAATAACATTTGAAACAGCCCTCACAGCCACTGTGAAAGTGCCAAGTTTTTTAACATCTTCGCCAAGATAGTAACTTGCGTCAGTCGACTGAATTTTAATAATGTCCTCGCCCTCTTCGTTTTCAAAGTAGAGCATGAAGCCGCTGTTTGCTGCGGTCGAATTCGTCCACTTAATGTTTCCGCTGTCAAGTTTAACATCGCTCGGCCCGCTCATTTTTTCATAGACAAATTTTTCGCTATAGAAGTTAACGATAAAGTCGCTATCTTCAGTGGAAGTGATGTAAGCGATTTGGAACTCGCGGCTGCCCTCCTTCATGTCAGCAGAAAGGGCGGTGATGTCGATGCCATATGCCTCTTCGCAAACATATCCCTCCGCCTCAATCTTGTTCTTGGAGAAATATTTTTCCACTTTGGTCATTCCGTCTTGCTCGAAAGTTCTTGTCAGCCAGTAGCCTTTAACTTGCTCGCTGTCAACAAGGTGCTCCTGCCAAGCGCTTGTCCCTGCCACACTTGAGCGCATGAAGATTTTTGTCAGCCCATTAATCTGCCCTGCGCTTTGAGAGGTGTCTTTGATAAGCATGTAGTCTTCAAGTTCGCCAGCCTTGTCTCTTGTCACAGTGCCGTTGTTGAACTTAAATTCGAAATTATATTCTTTTTCGTCCGACCTTAAACTTCCCCTAATCACCGAGTAGACTGTAAAATTGAAAGTGCCCTCGTCCGCGATTGGGAAGTTTTCAACAAGTTTAAGTGCCGAGACCCGAAATGTTGTTTCGCTTGTTTTATTAATGGCAAGTTCACGCTCATATTCCACGCCTTTAATAGTGGTCTTTGCATAGAAGTCGCGCTCGCCGCTCACGCCGTCGTTTTGAGTGGTGAAAATAAGGTTGCCTTCGGCCGCGTCTGTTGCAATTGACACAATGTCTTGCAGTTTATAGAAAATCGCATGTTGGCCCTCTGGGTCTAGCAGCACTTTGTCTGACGAGTCCTGCTCGTTTTCGAGCGTTGCAAGTTCCACAACGCTCACCTTTATTTGTCCCGTCAGACCGGCAACAACAGCCGCTCTGTCTGTCGATGCAAGTTCGATGTGCTGCACGAGGTTGGGGTCTGCAAGGCTCTCGGCCACAATGTGGAAGCCGGCCGCCTTGGAAGAAGCCAGAAATTGCACCTCTCCTTTAGCGCTTGACGAAATGCCAGTAACAGAACTTTCCATAATCTGCACACTAAAATCAAGCGGCTTGGAAATTGTTTGTCCCTTGTTTTCAAAGTCTGCCAAAGTTCGGAAAGAGAAGGTGTAGTCGCCGCTCTTAAGAGCGCCCGTCCTTGCAAAAAGTTCCGATTTTAAGATGCTGTTTTTTTCAAGCCTTCCAGAGGATGCGACAAGTCTGTCTTCGCTGTAAATTTCAAATTGATAGCCCGCCGCGCTGTCAATATCCGGCCAAGAAATTGTGCTGTCAAGATAGTTTTCTGCTCGGGTGAAAGAAATCTCCGTCGCGTTTGCAACTCTGTCAATCACAATGTCTTTAACAGCGCTCTCTCCCGTCCAAGACTGCACGCTGCCCTCTCTTGCAACATAGAACACAAGTTTGTAGTGCCCGCTTTCCCAACTGTCCGGGAAGTCGAAATGATTGTTTTCAATCTCCTGCTCGAAATCAATTTCGTCGCAACGAACAAAGAATTTCACGCCTGTTGCCGGCGAAGACACGCTCACGCCTGTTGCGTCTTGATTGATAATTGGCTGAGCAAGAATGTCGCCGCTAAGAACTGCAATATCCCTATTTGGAAGGACTGCCGAAAACTGCGAACTTGTCAGTCTGTGAATAACACGAATTGAATATGCTCCGCTTGCCGATGCAATATATTCTTGCAGGTCAAGAGAAGTGGAAGTTGCGAAGATGTTTTGCTTTTGCCCGTCGATTGTAAGTTCTACAATAAAGCCATTTGTTGCTGGCGGCGTTGCCGGCGCAGTTATGCTAAGCACGCCACTATCTGAAAGCGAAATCTGCGGCTTTTCAAACACATCAATCTTAAGGCTGACAGCATTTGCGCTGATGTCATTTTCGCTGCAAGCAACAACGCTGATTTCGTTTTCGCCCTCGCTCAGTTCCGACTGCGAAAGAGCAAATTGCGTCTCGCTAACTGAGGCCACTAAGCGTCCACCCACAAGAATGTTGAAGATGGTTTCTCCGCTTGCCGCCCCCTCAAATTGCCAGTTAAGAAGAATTTGTTTTGCAAATTCGCCGTCGACGCCCGTCTGCTCGTGGCTGAGCGAAAGCGTGAGATTTTTAACTTCTTCAAGTTTTCTAAGCGATATGTTCTCCTGCAACAAAACTCTTCCAAAATAACTTTTGCCACCGCTTAAAACTTCATGGCTTGTCACATATGCATAAAGCGCTGCGTGATAGCCATTTGCCACAAGGCTTAGAAGGGACTTCTCTTCAAGGCTTAACTTTGTCTGCGAAATTGCAGATATTGTTTTAACAAGATTATTTGAGCCATCAAAAATTTCAATTTCATATGCAATGTTCTGATGCGGAGTGGTCAAACTCCAATCGTTTGCGTTCAAAGCAAGAAAATCGCTCCAAACAATCTCGCCGTCAACAATTTTCGCATCGGCTTCAAACTCGCCTTTCACAATTTTTCTGATGTCAAATTCAGCCGGGGCGCTTGAAATGTAAAAGGTCTTATTTCCGTTCTCTTGAAATTTTCTTCCCTTAACAACAAGCATTGTCTTGTCTTGCATAAGTTCGAAAACTCGGTCTTTTCGAATGCTGGTGCCGTTAACAATAATTTCCGAGATATAATTTTCTTCGCTGTTTTCAAGTTTGAACGACGCAAAATATTTTTCGTCCTGCCTGTAAACGCTAAGGCCTTTTGGCGCAGTGATTTTTCTGAGCGTCACTTTTTTGGACGGCTCGGAGCGCAGGCTGTTATCGCTTCGAACAACAACATGGAAATCGAAAGCAGCCCCACCTGTGAAATCGTATTTGTCAAGCGCGAACTCCATTTTTCCGCTCTCTGAAATTTCGGTTATGCTAATCTGCCTGTTATTTCCAAGATAAACATCGTAAATTGCCCCGTCAGCCATAAGCGGCTGCCAAACAAGTTTGTTGTTTTCTTCGTCATATTCAAGGCTGACCTCGTCCAGTTTTGAAATGTTAAGAGTTGTGGAGTTTTCGTTATACAAACACCTTGCATCTCGCGAAGAGAGATAATAAACTCCGTCAATCTCCTTTGAAACGCTTGCGAAAATGGAAATTGCAATCGAGGTCTTTTGGGAGAAATAACTGTTAAATTCCTCGTCTTCGCCTCTTAACTTGGCGATTGCCTCTTCCAAGTTGAAGAGGGTGCTATCCACCTCAAAAACTCTTTGTGCTTTGCCGTTATCAGAAGAAACTTCGATTGAGCAAACATATTTCTCAAACCGGTCTTCATGCACAAAAGAAATGTTTTCGTTTTTGTAGTTAAGTTCTGTCGGCGTCTGGCTTCGGTGGAACTTAAATGAGGTCAGCGCACTTGAGAGCATTGTTTTGCCGTCAGTTGAATATTCTTCAAAAAGGTCATAGCCCGCAGCGCGAACTTTCACTTCAAATTCGCCGTCAAATTCTTTAAGCGAAACGCTTGCGCTCTTGCCGGATTGCCCTTTTGCAATAAGTTCGCCCTCTTTAAAAATTTCAAGTTCTGCGCGCTCGTCGGTGTTTTCAACAGTCAAAGTTTCATTGCTGCCAACTCTTTTCACGCTTGGCGCGGTCAGCCTCTCGGCCGCAAGAGCTGCCTCCGCCGCCATATGAATGGCCTGCTGGTCCGCTCCTTTTGCCGAAACTCTAACTTTGATTTTATATTCCCTGCCCGCCTCGGCAAAATTAATGGCCTTATCAAAATTAAAGGTCAATATGTTTTTATCGCCATTTTCGTTGAAAACGCTGCCTTGAGAAATTTCGTCCATAAAAACTTCATATTTGTAGCCAAATTCGCTGGTCCTAATCTTAAGCACATATCCCGACTTCTCTGCAAGTGCGGCCACACTTCCGTCAAAATCAAGTCGCAGGCCTGGCGCAGAAATAATTTCGGCAAAGAAGAAGTTATCTTCGAAGAGTTCTTCGCTCGGCAGAAAATTGTCTTCGTCAAGGCTGATTGCGCGCACTGCAATTTTGTAGTAGCCCGCTTTAAGCGCGGATGTGTGATTTTGCTGCGTTTTAAACTTTTCGCCGGAAATTTCGCTTGTGAAAGCGCTGTCCGTCTCTGTCAGCAGATATTCAAATTCTGCGCCCTCCATTTCGTTCCAACTGTAGGTTCTCGTCTCCAATTTTGACCCACCAAGTTTCTCGCCGCTCGGCGCGTTTAACATGGTCAGTTTTTTTGATGTGCGGCTTTGATATGTGATTTCGCCGTCAGCATTCGGTCTTGTTGCTAATATGGAAATATTGAAGTCATTCACATTTCCATATTGCGCTTTTGTTATTTTGCCGATGTTAATTAATGTCTGAGCGTGGCCAATTTGGCATTCCGCCCCATCAACGTCAATTCCATTTATCTGCACTTTGAAATCTGAGGCAAACTCGAGGCTGTCGAATGCCAGCACGCTTTGTCCTTCTTTAAGCGAATGTGTCACTTTGGAAAACTCGCCAAGCACATAAACGGTCTTGAAAACCGCCTCGTCGCTTCTGAGAACTTCGCTCGCACTTTGGCCGTCCCATTCAAAAACTCCTCCGTCAAGCGTTGGAAGCGCTTGCACAGAGAAAATATTCTCGCCTGCCTCAAGGTCAAACTCTGTCGTCAGCGACCATGCTCCATTTTGCATCTCGCCGTCAAAAACAAATTCCCTTTCTCGGCCGTTTTGTTTAACGATAAATCTTCGGTTATATGGCGAAGTTGTGGAGAATGTGACCCTAAGTTTATTACCCACCTTTTCGCATTCAGCGCTAACATTTGCAATTTTCCCAACTGTGCCGGGGAAATATTTAACATTGCCGTTTGCAAGATTATTGCCGCCGATTGCTTGATATGTAAGATTGTAAATTCCTTCGCTAAGACCTTGAAGTGGGCTCTTTTGCCCTTTGACTTCAATAATATTGTCCTTCCCGCTCAAAGCGTCCTGTGCTTTAAACAGATATCGCGTTGCCCCGGCCTCTTCCCAAACAAGTTCGCCGTTTTCAAGACGAGCAATCGTAGTTTTAAGTTTAGAAATCTTGCTCTCCACTGTTTTGCTGCTGCCAAGGCTCTCGTCCTTCAATACAAGCGCCGCAGATATTTCGCTGCCTTCGGCATATCCCGAAAAATCACGCTCCGCCAAGTTGGAAGTGTGCTCACTCTTGATGCCGCCCACTTCAAGTGTCGCGTCGCCCTCGCCTGTCCAAGTGAAAAAGCCCTTTTGCGAGCCAAAAATATTTTCGCTTGTAAAATTAAAGTCGCTCGCGCCCTCAAGCATGTCAAATTTAAAACTTAGAGTGTCGCTATATTTTGAGCCGTCAACAAGTTCATTTGACTGGCACTTGACGCTAACTTCATATTCGCCGCTTTCAGCAAGTTGATAGGCGTTTGTCTGGCTGGCCTCAATCTTCTCGCTTCCCGCATGAGAAATTTTAACAAGATAGTTTGCTTTAACAATTTCTCCGTCAAGTAAGATTGCGCTCTCGTCCCAAGACAGGAGTCCGTCATTTGAAACTCTTAAATTCGTCGGTGCTGAAAAAGTGTGTTTAACATACACTTGCATCTGGTCGACCAACACTCCATTCGTCTCGGCAAAGAGGCTCGTCTTTCCCGAGGCTGCCGCAACAAACGCGCCGCCCTCCGACTTAAAGATAATCTTCTCGTCGCCGGAGACAAACACAACATTTTTCCCGCCGGCAAAATAATCGACCGGATTAAAAACTTCGCCAATGCTAAGTGTTAACAGCTGCTCACTGAAAGAGCCATAAACAGAAGCGCCCTTCGCGCATCCTGCAAAACAAAAAAGACACATGACCACGGCCGTGATAGAAAAAATAAAAGCGCTAATTTTTTTCTTTAGAATTTTCACGCTTTTATTTTAACACTTTTTGAAAAGTTTTATCAAATATTTTTAATATAAATATATAAAATAAATAAAAAATCTAAATATATTTTTTCGCCCATTCTATCTTGCAAATAAATTGTTTGTTTTCAAGATATTCGAATTGTTTATTTATTTTTTTAATTTTTAATGAAAAACAATGTAATTTTTGATAATTTTCTTTATATTTTCTGTTAATTTCATTTTTTCCATATTTTCCGTCGCCCAAAATCGGGTATCCGAGAAACGCAAGGTGCGCCCTGATTTGGTGCGTTCTTCCTGTCAAAAGTTCGGCCACAACAAGGCTTGTTTCTTCGCCGGCCTTAATTGTTGTAAATTTTGTCTCAATTTTAACAGACTTCTGAACAAAGTTGTTAAACACCCTCACTTCGCTTCTTGCCGCGTCTTTCACAAGATAGGCAGAAAGCACCGTCCCGTCAAAATTTGGTCGGCCGGCCACCTCGCAAACATATTTTTTCTCCACATTTTTGGCCTTAAACGCCTCTTTTAGCGCTTTTTCAGCCTCTTCGGTCTTTGCCATAATCATAACGCCGGTGGTGTTGCGGTCAAGTCTGTGCACAGCACGCGCGCCCTTTATCGCGCCCTCCAAACTGTTTTCTCCCTGCACTTCAATTTCAGCGCCTTTGTTTAGAACAATAACATTTTCGTCTTCAAAAAGAATTTCAAACTTGGGCTTAGGAAGAGTTGCAGCAAAAACAACAGCAGTTTTTCCCGCTGGCAAAACATCGTCTTCCCCACATCTTTGTCCGTCAATTTTAACATCACGATTTTTAATAATTTTATTTGTCTCCGCTTTTGAAAAGCCATAATTTAATAAAAAATCACGAATTTTTTGATTTTTTTTAATTTTTATTTCTATTTTTTCCATTTTATTTTTCCTTCAAATAAATTATATCATAAAAATAAATTTAAATCATATTATTTTCCATTAAAAAATATATTTTTATTGGAGGGAATATGAACGACATTATTTCTATCGAAAATCGAAATCAAATATCAATTAAAGGTGCAACAAAAGTTTCGTCTTCAACTCAAAATCAAGCAGTTGTCGAGGTGGGAGATTGCACAATCGTAATAAGCGGCTCGGGGCTGGAGGTTAAAAAACTCGACCTCGACAACAAAGAAGTTTCTTTTGCGGGCAAGATATCGAATCTTAAATTCACCTCTCGTGGCGAAAAGCAATCTTTAATGAAAAGGATATTTAAATAATGCTATATGAAACATTGGGTCAGCCGCTCGTTTTTCTTTGTATGCTTGGCGGGGGCTGTGCTGCCGGAGTGCTGTTCGACGGCGCAAAATTTTTGACCAAACTTTGCAAAGACAACAAAATTCTAAGTCACACACTATTTTTTGTGGCAACCCTGTGCGCGGGGGCAATTTTCTATCTTGTTAATCTTGCTGTAAATTTTGGGCAATTTAGATTTTATACAATCGCCTCATTCATATGCGCGATAATTTTAGAGCAAATTTCTATTGGAAAACTTTTTGCAAAACTTGCCAATAAATGCTATAATCGTTTTCATGGAAGAGGCAAAAAAGAAAAAAACTCTTAAAATATTATCTTGGTGCTTGTTAGCGGTGGCCATTGCTGCCATAATAGTTATGAGCATCGTCTCTAGCGTGCTGAAAGATAAAGCGGACGACATAAACAAAGACAACAGCCAAATTGAGGAGATTTTGCCACCTCAAACAAGCGAGTAAAAGGCGCTTATCACCCTGTCGCCAAAATTTTGATAGAAGATTGAAGAAAGATAGCCGCCTTCAATCTTTTTTATTATCCAGTCGGAAAGCACAAACTGACTGACAAGCAGCATGATTGAAACGATAAGAAAATATATAACTATCCCAAGCGTCAGACCAAAAAGAAAGCCAAGCACCCTGTCGGTCACCTTTAAAAATGGCAGTCTCACCATTTTAAGCGTGATTATCTGCAAAATTTTAACAATCACATAGAAAATAATCGCGAGCAAAGCAAAAACAACAAATCTGATTGCAAACGAGTAGAGCGGCCGAGAAACTATGCGGGAGATTGTGAACTTTCCTTCAAAGTTCGTTTTTTCCACAAGTTTAACAAGCACACTCTTTGCATATAATGGAATGTCAGAGGTTTTGATGTATGCAAGCATTTTGTCTTGCTCTGAAAACTCTATATTAGCAAAATTTTCGTCAAGCGCCTCCACCACCGACTGAACAGCACCTGAAATGGGCGCTTGCAAAAAACTTTTCTCCTCTGCCAGGTGGCTGACACTGGGCGTAAGCGCAAAGGCCGCCCCAATTGCAACAACAAAGCCGAGCAGCGAAAAAACGCTTCTCAAAAAGCCTTTAAAAGTGCCGCCAACTGAAAATGCGGCAAGAATGGCGATTAAAATGGCATTCACAAAATAGTTTTTGCCTACTAAAAAAAATTTTTGCACAAAATAATTGACAATTTAGTTTTCAAATGATATTATAACTAACGCAAACAGCAATTTTCTCCCTCCCTATGGCTGGTTGCAAAGCACAAAAGATTGCGATTAGCCCGATGCTAATCGCACAATCAAACGCTTTAATATGCCTTCTCACCAAAAGTGAGCACGAGGCTGAACGCGTTAGCGTATGGAGCACGAGCGAAATTAGACAAATAAGTCAGTTAACTGTTTTGGCGTTTCCAAAAACACAATTCAAGAGACCTCGATATCTTAAGTGGTGAGCACGAGGCTGAACGCGTTAGCGTATGGAGCGTAAGCGGAATTAAACCGATAGTCGGTTAACCAGACGAGTGCTCCAGTAATACAATTTAATATGCCTCCTTAGCTCAGCGGTGGGCACGAGGCTGAACGAGTTAGCGCACGGAGCGTAAGCGAAGTTAAACCGATAGGTCGGTTAACCAGACGAGTGCTCCAGTAATACAATTTAATATGCCTCCTTAGCTCAGCGGTGGAGCACTCGGCTGTTAACCGATAGGTCGTAGGTTCGAATCCTACAGGGGGCGCCATTAAAGTCGCATTCGCGACTTTTTTTATTTAACTTTTAGAATTCGAACCTGCGGTTCGCCCGCAAGCGGCGGGGCACGCTTTCGCTTAGCCCGTGCTCGGGGAAAACGCAGACACCGCTGCCTTTTCTGTTTCCCTCGCACCCTACAGGGGGCGCCAGATTACGACAGGCTTGGAAAAAGCCTGTTTTTTTTATCATTTTCACTCAAATTTGCATATTGACATTTTGACAGGGTTATGATAAAATTGTGGCGAGGTTAAAAAATGAAATATAACTTTGAATTTCGTAAAACTGATAAAATTAAGTCATCCAATCAGGCTCTGTATGTTCCCGGGTCAAAATTGGAAGAGTTCGAGCACCCTTCTGTGGAAATTCCTTTTTCGTGCAAAGGTTCGATTATCATGCGTCATGGCCGCGGCACAAAAATGAAGCTTCAACTTGAAGGCATGCCAAAAAGAGAGTTCATTTTCTCACATGCCGTGAAAGAGGTCACTCTTGATAAACTTGACCCTCGAGAATATTTGGCTTTAAAATGCGCAGTCATTTCAATGCTTCAGGACACTTTTAGCGCCAAGTCTTTTGCGTATTCAATACTTAAAGCCGAAACTGTTCTTAAAAAACTTCCTGCAGGTTTTCTAAAGGACGCAGAAATAAACAGCGAATATAAAAGTTTGATGTCTCGACTTGTTGCATCAAAATCAACAAAAACAATCAACAAAAGTAAAGTTGACGATGTTAAGCGTGTAACTGGGGGTTATCAATATAAACTTGACACCAAATATTACAACCCACGAATTGAAAGCCTAGACACTTTAAAACGCGCGAGAGACGAAATGAAAACATATGACTATCAAGAATTTGTTCAAGAGCAAGAACAAGCCAAAGCGCAAAAAGAGAGATATGTTAACGAAGAATATTCGAGACAGGACCCACATGTTCTATAAGAAAAAACAAGGCTGACGCCTTGTTTTTTTGTTATCCTTCTAAATTGCCAACAGTTCTTGGGAAAAGTTGAACATCACGGATATTTGCAATTCCTGTGAGATACATCACCATTCTTTCAAAGCCGAGGCCATATCCCGAATGCTTGTTTGTGCCGTAGCGGCGGGTGTCGAGATACCACTTGTAGTCTTCTTCCTTAAGATTCAACTCTGCCATGCGTTTTGTAAGCAATTCAAGTCTTTCCTCTCTTTGGCTGCCGCCGATAAGTTCGCCAATGCCAGGCACAAGAAGGTCAACCGCTGCAACTGTCTTTCCGTCGTCGTTTAAGCGCATATAAAACGCCTTGATGTCTTTTGGATAGTTCATAAGGAACACAGGTTTTTTGTAAACCTCTTCTGTGAGATATTTCTCATGTTCCGATTGCAGGTCAACACCCCACTTAACAGGGAAAACAAATCTATCCTTAACTTTTTCTAAAATAGCAATTGCCTCAGTGTAGTCAAGACGCACAAACTTATTATCGACAACATTTTTAAGCCTCTCAATCAACCCAGTGTCAACAAAGCGATTTAAAAACTCCATTTCGGCCGAACAGTTTTCCATAACATATGAAATAACGAATTTGACCATTTCTTCTTCGTTGTCCATAAGTTCGTCGAGTTCGCAGAAGCACATTTCCGGCTCCATCATCCAAAACTCTGCCGCATGACGCACAGTGTTTGATTTTTCCGCTCTGAAAGTTGGCCCAAATGTGTATGTTTTTCCGAACGCGTGTGTGAGGCATTCCTCGTGGAGTTGTCCTGAAACTGTGAGAGACGCCTTCTTGCCGAAGAAATCTCTGTTGTAGTCAACTTCGCCGCCCTTTGCAACTCTGTCAAGGTCAAGAGTTGTCACTTGGAACATCTCGCCCGCACCTTCGCAGTCAGAGCCGGTGATTATTGGAGTGTGAACATACACAAAGTTTCTTTCGTTAAAATATTTGTGAATAGCAAAGGCTGCTGTCGAGCGAATTCTAAAAACTGCATTAAAGAGATTTCCTCTTGCGCGAACAAAAGGAATGCTTCTTAAAAATTCAATGGAGTGACCTTTTTTCTGAAGCGGATAATCTGTTGCAGATGTGCCTAAAACCTCAGCCTTGTCGGCATTGATTTCAAAAGGCTGCTTAGCGTCTGGAGTTACAATAACTTTTCCAGAAATTTCGAACGAAGCCCCCACATTCTGCTTAACGAGTTCGTCGTAGTTTTCAAGTTTGGCTCTTTCAAGAACAATTTGCACGCCTTTAAAATAACCATCGTTAAGTTCGATAAAGCCGATATTTTTGGAGTCGCGCACCGTCCTAGCCCAGCCGCAAACTTTAATAGTTTTGCCGTCAAGTTTTGCATAATCTTTATGCAAATCTTTTAATTCAATTCTTTTCATAATCGCTCCTTTTATGGTGTCAAGCGGTCTGGACCGCGGAAGAGATACATTGCTTCTTTAAGGCTTGGAAGATTTAGAAGCAGCATCAAAAATCTGTCAAGGCCAAGACCAAATCCGCCATGTGGAGGACATCCGTTCTTGAAGAAATTGATGTAGTCGGCCATCGGTGCAGTGTCGATACCTTTTGCTTCAATCTGTTTTTTGAGAACATCTGGACGATGTTCACGCTGTGCACCGGAAGTGAGTTCCACATCCTTGAAATAAAGGTCATATGATTTTGAATATTCCGGCTCGTCTTCTTTTGCCATAGTATAGAAAGCACGGACCTTGGAAGGATATTCACTGACAAAGAAGAATTGGTGACCGTTTGTCTCTTCCATATATTTGCAAAGAGCTGTTTCTTGTTCTCTCGAAAAATCTTCGCCGTCCTTGATGCTAATCTTAAGTTTATCGCGAAGAATGGAATACGCCTCTTTAACTGTTATTCTTGGGAAAGGAAGTGTTGGAACAACAATATCCACGCCCAAAAGTTCTTTTACTTTATCGCCTAGTTTATTCTTAACTTCGCCGATTGCATAAGCAAGAAGTTCCTCCTGAACTTTCATAACATCTTCTTGAGAGTTTACATAGCTCATTTCAATGTCGAAGCCGCTAAACTCTGTTGCGTGCTGTTTTGTGTGCGATTTTTCCGCCCTAAACACAGGCGTGTTGATAAACACCCTCTCAAAGCCTGCCGCCATTGCCATTTGTTTATAGAACTGCGGCGACTGAATAAGATATGCCTTGCGGTCAAAATATTTCACTTCAAAAACATCCGCCCCACCTTCACTTGATGCGCCGATAAGTGTTGGGGTGTGAATTTCGATAAAGCCGTGGTCGATGCAATATTGACGCATCGCTTGATTTAAAATCGTCTCCACCTGGAAAATGAGTGCTTTTTCAGGTGAACGCAAGTCTAGCCAGCGATAGTCAAGCCTTTGGTCAATCGCGCTCTCCGGCCCGATAGGAAAGGCTTCCGCCCGGCTGGTGATTTCGGCGCTTTCCGGAATAATCTCCATTCCGCCAAGTTTAACAAAATCGTTAGCCACCGCTGTTCCTGTTATTTTAACGGTGCTCTCCAGCGTTGTATGTGAAAAGATTTCTGCAATCTCCGGCTTCTCGGCTTTAATCACTGTCACCTGCACCTTGCCGGAAAGGTCGCGAATAACGATAAACTGCATATTCTTCTTGTCACGAAGATTTTCAATCCAGCCCTGAATTTCCACTTTTCCAGGTTTAATTTCTCCAATTTTTGTTGTCATGTTTTTTCTCCTTTTAGGCGATATAAAAAAACCTAACGCCTTAAAACTAAAGCGTTAGGACGAAAATTCTATTTCCGTGGTGCCACCCAACTTGCCTAAAAAAATAGGCCACTTATTCTCGGCGTTACGCCCCGAATGCGATTAAACTTGGAAACTGTTCTTCGGCTTAGTGCTTTTGCCAGCGGTTTTCACTCTCCCGCCTCACTGTTGGCCGCTTAAAAAACTTACTCTGTTTTCCTCAAGCATTTAATAGGCAAATTATATCTATATATTTTCCCTTTGTCAAGCGCTTAAACGGTTTTTCCGGCTGCGACCTTGATTATCTTTCCCTCGCAAAACTGCTCGTCGGTGGTGGATATGAAAGTTTGGCAGCGAGAGGTGAATTTCAAAAGTCGCTTGCGCCTGTTCTCGTCAAGTTCGGAGAAAACATCGTCCAATATAAGCACTGGATATTCGCCCGTGCGCTCTTTTATGATTTCAAGTTCAGCAAGTTTGAGTGAAAGCGCGGCAGTGCGCTGCTGCCCCTGCGATCCAAAACTTTTCACCTCCACGCCGCTTAAGAAAATGTCTATATCGTCCCTATGCGGGCCAAAAGAGGTGTAGCCGAGTTTGTAGTCCCTATCAAAACTCTTTTCAAGTTTTTTGATGTATTCTTCTTCGCTTTCAACATCGATGCCCCTATATTCCACCCTCAAACTCTCGCCGCCGGAGATGTATTCATTCGCTTTTTCGGCAAACGGCGCAATTTGAGAGATAAAGTCTCTTCGCTCCTTGGCTATCTTAATTCCGGCGGAGGCGAGTGCCCTATTCCAAATATCAATCGTCTCCAAAACAACCTCTTTATTAGGCGACGATTTTAAAAGTTTGTTGCGATTATCAAGAATTTTTTCATATCGGGAAAGAAGATAGAAATATCGTTTATTCGTCTGCGAAATGTCGATATTCATAAACCTGCGCCGCTCTTCCGGGCTATCTTTAACAAGCCTAAGTTCGTCCGGCGAGAAAAAGACAATTGGCACTTCTCCCAGCACATCGCCGATGCGACGAATGTTGATGCCGTCCATTCTAACAGATTTTTTCTGTCCTTTTTGCAACATCACTTCGATAATCTTATCTCTAAACTCATTGTTTGCTTTAAGGGTGATTTTGCAGCCCTCTTGCTCCCAACGAATAAGTTCCTTTTCCTTGCCCGTGCGAAAACTCTTGCCAATGCAAGCAAAAAATATAGCCTCAAGAAGATTTGTTTTTCCTTGTGCGTTTCTTCCAACAAGCGAGTTCACATTTGGCGAAAACTCAATATTCAAAGCCTTATAGTTTCGAAAGTTATTAAGTTTAAGTTCTTTTATTTTCATTATTGTTATTATATCATATTAAAAGAAAAATGATAGCAAAATTTAATCATCCAACTTTGTCTTAAAAACATCAGAGTTAAAAAAATCGAACAATGTTATTCCTAAGCCGTCACATAACTCATTTATAGTGCCCACCCCAGGATTTTTGCTTTTGCCATAAAAAATACTTGTGATAGTGCTTGGCTCTACTCCGCAATCAACACATAACTTATTTACGGTCACCTTTCTTTCATTACAAATTTCAAGTATTCTAGCAGCAACTGCTTTATTAGTTATCGTATAATCTTTCATTTTTCTCTCTTGTCTGCTTTTTAGTATTTACTCTATATCTAAATTCATGTTATCAAAAATAGGGTCGTCGAAAAATTTTGATAGTGACATATCAAGCCCTCTGACAATTAAGGCTACTGTCCTTAAATTAACGCCACTATTTCTTTCTCCCATAATCGTTTTCATTGTATTGTGTGGCATTGCAATAATCTTTTCTAACTTATATAATGACATCTTTTTTTCGCGCAATATATTAGTTAGTCGCAATGCTACCGCTCTACTTAACTTCATTAAACCCTCATTGGTTGTTTTTATTACCTCAATTTTAACAACTATTCATAAAAAACTGGGGATGTAAAAACAACCCCAGTCCTTACTTAAAGTATTTCAATGTCTTCTCTTTCAAATATTGGATCGTCAAAGAATTCCGCTACAGTGATGTTAAATCCTTTGGCAAGTCTAAAAGCTGTTTTTAAATTCATAGACTTGTATCTTCCTTTAAGAATAGTCTTGAGTGTGTTATGGGGAATTAATGTATCTTTTTCAAATTTATATTGAGAAATGTTATTTTCTCTTAATAGGTTGTAAACTCTATATGCAACGGCTTTGCTTATTTTCATTCAGTTACTCCTTGTGGTTGTATTTACACCCAAATCGTAACAAAAAAATTTTTAAATCTGGGGACATTTTTACACCCCTAACGCTTTGTTTTTCATAGAAAATATGTTAATATGGTTGTAAATACAACCATATTGGAGAGATTTTATGGATTTTAAAAATTTCGTTATAGCAATAGTGACGGTTTTTCTTTTAGGAGTAATCAACAGCGCAATGATAATTTTAATGTTGTTAAAAAACAATTATGAAAATCTGCCTTGCCAAAAATTTAAAAATCAAAAACATGTTAAACATCGAAAAAGCAAGTTGAAGCCTTTATTAAAAGATTATGAAAGATTTCGTTGTTTATATATGAAAGGCCAAAATGCCCCTAAGTCAGATGTGAATATTTTTTTAAATCTTGACGGGAGTGGTTTTATCAAAAAATAATTTTTAGAAGTCTTGTGCTTGCTTGACTTGGGAAGAGTTTATGTGTAAAATGGGAATATAGTTAATCGGACGGAGTCATGCAAGAGATAAATAATCTTTGGAACATTCTTTTAGAAAAGTTGGAATTATCTGTTTCCAATGTGTCTTTTGTTATGTGGTTTAAGCCGCTTAAGGTTATCGATTTAAACGATAACAATCTTTATCTTGGTGCGAAATCGACTTTTGCAAAAAATCAAATTTTGAAAAACTATTTCGATAAACTTAAATCTGCCGTTGACGATGTGTTCGGTGAAAACATCGAAATTGAAATTCTTGACCCAAGCGAGGAAGTGGACTATCTTTCTAAAAACGCGCCTAAAACAACAAATCGCGATGTGGAAGTTAACAAAAATCCATTCAATCCTAAATACACCTTTGACAACTTTGTTGTGGGAAAGAGCAATCAAACGGCATATGCCGCAGCGCGTGCTGTGGCCGAAAATCCGGGCAAGCATTTCAATCCGCTTTTCATTTACAGCGGCGTGGGTCTGGGAAAAACTCACCTTCTGCATGCGATCGGAAACTATTTGAGGCAGGAAAATTCCAATCTCAAAATCAAATATGTAACTTGCGAGCAGTTTACTAACGACTATATCGAGTCGCTCGGCTCGGCAAGCAAGACAAAAACCTATTCGGAGTTTAGAGACAAATATCGCAGCTGCGATGTTCTTATGGTGGACGATATTCAATTTATCTCCAAAAAAATCAGCACTCAAGAAGAATTCTTTAATACATTTAATGACCTTAGAGAAAGAGCAAAACAAGTTATAATCGCATCCGATAGACCACCTGACGAAATTGAAACTTTGGAAGAGCGTTTACGTTCTAGATTTAAACAAGGCCTTACACAAGATATGCAGTCGCCGGACTTTGAGACAAGGGTGGCAATTTTAAGAAAGAAATGCCAGATTGAAAAATATTCAATCACCGACGAAGCAATTTCGCTTATTGCCGACCGCATAGACTCCAATGTTCGTGAACTTGAGGGAATGCTTTCAAAAGTGTGCTTCCTTTCAAATCTGATTGGCAAGACCACGGCTGACGTCGGCGATGCAAAAGAGGCGTTCAGCGACAAATACGAAGAGAAGAACGAAGGCGGCTCCAACGCCGACCAAATTATCTCGGCCGTGTGCGAATATTTCGATATCTCCCGCGACGACATTGTGGGCAAGAAAAAAAGCAAGGACATCGTTGAGCCACGAATGATTGCTATATATATGATAAGCGAGATGCTGGAGTTGCCGCTTGTTTCGATTGGAAAAATCTTCGGTGGCCGCGACCACACCACAATCATGCACGCTCGCGACAAGATTTCCACCGAGATTAAAACCAATCGAAAAACGCAAACTTTCATAAATGAAATCAAGAAAATGTTGACAAGTGGATAAGTTCTTAATTAAAAGTTGAAGTTATACACAAGTTATCCACATTGCTTGAAACTATATATGGTGTAACTTTCGACAATTCTCGACCTAAGAAATACAATAAGTAGTTTCAGGCGAAGCCTGTGCACATTTACACAGCAGCCTAATAATAAGACTAGTAATTAAATAAAAGAAAAATAATATCAAGGGCGCACGCCAAAGGAGAAAAGAAAATGTTATTAAACTGTATGGGACTGGAACTTTCAGACGCTTTCCTTAGAGTTAGCAAAGCACTTTCCAATAAAGTGACAAACCCAATTCTTGAAGGAATTAAAATCTCGGCGGAGGACAACGAACTGACTTTAAGTGCAACAGACACCGACCTTTCCATTGAAAAGAAAATCAAAGCCGATGTTAAAGTTGAAGGTGAGACTGTTGTTCCCGGAAAGTTTATCACTGAGTTTGTTAAGAAACTTTCAAACACCGACATTGAACTTGAAGTGAACGAAAAAAATCAACTTCTCATTCGCTATGACGGAAACGAGAGTGTTATTCAGTGCTACAACCCTGTAGAATATCCGGGCTTTAGAAAACTTAAAACAGACGAGTGGTTTGGAATTAGCCAAAAGGACCTTAAAACCCTTATCAGCAAAACAATCTTCTCCGTTGCAATGGACGACTCTCGCCCTATTCTTAAGGGAGTGCTCTTCGACATCGACCAAAAAGAAATTTCGGCTGTTGCGCTCGACGGCTATCGCCTTGCCCGCGTGAAGAAAAAATCTTCTGCAAATGTGAAAAAGCAGATTGTTGTGCCAACTCGTTCGCTTAACGAAATCTCCAAACTTCTTGACGACAGCGACGAAGTTATAAATGTTTATATCGACTCCAACGCGATTATGATTGACAACATAGACACAAAGATTATTTCAAGACTACTCGAAGGCGACTTTGTTAACTACAAACAAATCATTCCAATGAACTATGAAACATTTGTGATTGTCAACAAAGTTCAATTCGAAGACGCACTTGAAAGAGTTTCGCTTTTGAGCAAAGTTGGACAAAACAATTTTGTTAAGTTTGACATCAAAGAAAACTCACTCCTTTTAACATCCAACTCCGAAATCGGAAACATCAAAGAAAAAATCTCCGCTGTTTTAAACGGCAAAGATGTGACAATTGCTTTCAACCCAAGATTTATTCTTGAAAGCCTTAAAGCAAGTTCTGACGAGTTTGTTAAACTTTGCCTTAACACCGCCTCCAACCCTTGCGTGATTGTTCCAACGGAAGGTGACGAATTTTTATATCTCATTCTTCCTGTTCGTATGTTTGGCTAAGATTTTTAAAAGACCGAAGTTCTCGGTCTTTTTTAATTTTTTAACTTCCGTCAAACCCTCGCAAACAAACCTTTTAACAATCTTTTCATTTTAAGTTGACAAATAAAAAATTTTTCTATATACTGAGTGGGTTACAAAATATATTTAGGAGGAAGTGACCTGTGAAAAGAACATACCAACCAAAGAAAGCTAAAAGAAAAAAAGTTCACGGCTTTAGAGAGAGAATGAGATCTAACGGCGGAAGAAATGTTTTAAAAAGAAGACGTGCTCGCGGAAGAAAAAAACTTGCCGCTTAAAGGTTAAAAAATGGATCACAGACTGAAAAAGGCTCAACAATTTTCGTATATCTACAAGAAAGGTAAAAGAGTGTCGACTGGGCTGTTTACCCTTTTTTCAGTTCCAAGTAAGTTTTCTAATTTTAAAATAGGATATTCAATTTCAAAAAAAGTTGGAAAGGCAAACAAAAGAAACAAACTTAAAAGAAGGCTGCGGGAAATCGTGAGATGCGAAAACCTGCCTAAGAATTATTTCAACTATGTGCTTATGGCGCGCCCTGGCGCTGCCGAACTTGAATTTGACGAACTCAAAAAAGAGATTATTCGTCTGTTCAACAAATGAAATACATTCTTCTTCCCTTTAAATTTCTTTTCTGTTTGCCCATTTATTTATATAAATATCTAATCTCCCCCTGCCTTCCCCATGTGTGCAGATTTGTGCCAAGTTGCTCAAATTATGCAATCGGGGCAATCAAGGAGTTTGGAATATTTAAAGGAAGCACGCTTGCTGCAAAAAGGCTTGCAAAGTGCACCCCTCATTCAAAGTTCAGCGGCTTTGACCCGCTGCCTATAAATATAAAAGGAGAGAGCAAATGGCTACTCTAAACATGCTTTTGTCTGTGTCAGAGCCAACAGGCTTCTGGCCGACAATAATCAAAGCCTTTGAAGGCGGAGTTGGAAGCTATATCTTAGCCGTTGTTTTGATAACACTTGTTATCAGAGTTATCTGGGCACCTTTCGACACCTTTAACAAAAAGATAAACAAGAAAAACGCGCGCATCCAAATGAAGATGCAGCCCGAAATTGAAAAGTTAAAAGCTAAATATGGAAATGACAAAAATCTGTTAAATCAAAAAACACAAGAACTCTACAAGAGAAACAATTTCTCTATGGCTGGAAGTTGTGTGTTCATGCTCATTTTCATGGCACTTAATCTTACAATTTTCTTTACATTGTTCTCCGGCCTCAATGCCATGGCCGACTTTAAAATCAGCCAGGAATATGATTATCTTAAATACAACTATGCGAATGTGTTAAATTTAACAGACAGCCAGTTTGAAGAGAACAATATGGCGTTTTTTGCAGACTATGAAAACATCACCTTTAAAATTGAAGAAAAAATTGAAGGTGAAGGCGAAGAAGCAAAGAAAGTTAAATATATCGTTGCATATGACGGCGAAACAGAACTTGCCCGCGAAGAATACAAAAACGATTTTTCATATAAGACAACCGTTGTTAAAAAAGACGAAAATGGAGAAATTGTCAAAGACGAAGAAGGCAACCCTGTGACTGAAGAAATTCTAATAACTTCCGACCAGCACATTGCTTTCCTTGTTCAAAAATATGTGACAGAAACAAAAGTTAAAGACGGCGAAGAAGAAATTGTTGACCCTAACTATGTGGGAAACAAAGTCATAATCGCAGGCGAAGAAGAAGGCTCGGACATCACACTTAAACACACAATCGACGCTTATTCTTCCAAATATATCAAACATTGCTATGAAAATGCAGAAGAAAAATCTTCCTTCCTTTGGATAGCAAACTACTGGGTTGCCGACAGCCCATTCAAGCGTTCGATTTTCACCTTCGACCAGTTTAAGGGAGAGATAGGCGCAAACAATGTTTCGGCGCAAGAAGGGGTTATATATAACGCTTTCATGCCAGCGCTCGATAGCGAGGTTGGTCGCGTGAACGGATATTTAATTCTTGCCATTCTGAGCATTGGTGTAAGTTTCCTTTCGATGTTCTTAACAAATCTTGGAAACAAGAAGAAAGGCCAAAAGGCAGCGCCTCAGCCTGGCGGCAAAGTTATGATGTTTGTTATGCCGCTTATTATGGGAATATTTGCGATATTCTACAATGCTGTGTTTGCAATCTATCTTGTTGTCAGCCAGGCAATCAGCGCGGCACTTGCACCGCTTGAAAACCTTATCATAAACAAGTGGGACGCTCACGACGAAAAGAAACAAGAAGAGAAAGCAAAATCAGTTGTTTCTTATCGCAGAAAATGATATACTTTGCAAAGGAGGAGAAATAAATATGAAAACCAGCGTGGAAGCGACCGGAAAAAACATTGAACAAGCAATCGAAAATGCTCTTTTCGAACTAAAGGCGCCAAGGGACGATGTTGATATTAAAATTTTAACTGAGGGCGGACTTTTCAAGAAAGCAAAAGTTGTGGTTTCAATTTCTGAAGATGCGATTGATAAATATCAAAAGCGTGAAAAGGCTAAAAAAGAAGAGATAAAAGCCGAAGAGAAAGAAGTTAAAGAAGTTAGAAAGGTGGAGAAAAAAGAGGTTAAGGCCGAAGTTAAAAAAGAAAAGAAAGAAGAAATCAAAGCAGAGAAGGTTGCCGAAGAAAAGGCGGAAGTTAAAACAGAGAAAACTGTTAAAAATAACGAAAACAAGCCTAACGCGAAGGACTTTGTTGAGGGGCTGCTAAAGTCGCTCGGAAAAGAAGGCACTGTCAGCGAAATCGAAGAGGACGAAGTTATCAGAATTGCAGTTGAAGGCGAAAACCTCAGCGAACTTATCGGCTATCGCGGAGAAACACTCTTTGCCCTTTCCTATCTCATGACAACAATCTGCAAGAGAGACAAGAAAAGACAGGTGCTTGATATTTGCGGCTACAGAGAAAAAAGGAATGAATCTTTAAAAGCGCTTGCAAATCGCATGGCTGCTAAAGTTGTTAAAACCGGCAGATATGCAAAACTTGAGCCAATGGACGCAAGCGAAAGAAGAATAATTCACCTTGCGCTTCAAGATAACGACAAAGTGACAACAATGTCCAAAGGCACAGAGCCGAAGCGATATTTAATAATTTTCCCAAGAGAATATAAGGACTAAGTGGCAGAGCCGCTTTTTCTTTTGCAAAAAATTGAAAAATTATAGTTAGAAAACTTTTCATATGTGATATAATCATAGGCATGAATGACACCATTGTTGCAATTTCAACGCCTTTAGGTAAAGGCGCAATATCGATTGTAAGAATGAGCGGCGACAAAGCACTTGAAATCGCGCTCAGTGTTTTTTCGTGCAAATCGCAGCCTCAGCCAAGATATATGACGCTTGGTGGGCTTGACCTCGGAGGAGTGAAGGAAAAATGTTTAATGGTCTATTTTAAAACGCCAAACTCTTTCACTGGCGAGGATATGGTGGAGTTTCAAATTCACGGCGGAGTGACCGTTGCGCGTTTGGCAGAGCAGAGGCTGATTGATGCAGGCGCGCGTCTGGCCGAACCCGGCGAGTTTTCAAGACGCGCTTTTGAGAATGGCAAGATTTCCCTCGACGAGGCGGAGGCTATTGTTGAAGAAATAAACAGCGAAAACGAAGGGCAACTTAAGGCGGCCCTCTCCTCTTCAGGCGGAAAACTTTTAGAAAAGATTAAAAGCCTTCAAAACACACTCACCGAACTTTTGGCGGAGATTGAGGTCAGCATGGATTATCCCGAAGAAGACGAGTTCGAACTTGTGCGCGACAAAGTGTTTGAGAAAATCAGCGAAGTTTCTTCGCAACTTGGCACCCTTCTTTCAAACGCGGAAGAAGCCAGATATATTCGCAGCGGCGTCAACGTTGCGCTTGTTGGCAGGGCAAACGTTGGCAAGAGCAGCCTTCTCAATGCTCTTCTTGGCGAGAATAAGGCTATTGTCACTGCCACGGAAGGAACGACGAGAGATGTTGTGGAAGGAAGTGCCGACTTTAAAGGCGTCAGATTTAATTTCTTCGACACTGCCGGAATTCGCGAGAGTAGCGACAATATTGAAAAAATTGGCATCGAAAAAAGCAAAAAGGCACTGCAAGACTGTGACCTTGTGCTCTTTATCTTAGACGGCAGCGAAGAAATCTCCGAAAACGATAAAAAAATATTTGACCTTATCAAAAAGCCATATATAACTGTAGTCAACAAAAGCGATAAAAAAAGAGTGCTGCCCGCTCAAACAAATGAAATTTCTGTTTCTGCGTTAAGCGAAGAAAACATCACTCTTTTAAAGCAAAAGATATTCGATAGTGTTATCAAAAATGAAGTTGATTTTAACGGACTGGTTCTCACGAATGAAAGGCAGATTTCACACCTTAACGAAGCAAAAAAACTTATTGACGATGTGTTTAATGCCAAAGGCGAAAGTCTGGAAATTATATCGATGTTGATAAAAAAAGTTTGGAACGAACTTGGAAAGATAACGGGAGAGACTGAAAACGAGGACATAATCTCGGTTATTTTCTCAAAATTCTGTGTTGGGAAATAGGAAATGAAGGAAATTTACGAAGCAATTGTGATAGGTGCAGGTCATGCCGGCTGTGAGGCCGCACTTGCGCTTGCAAGAAAGGGACATAAAACGCTGCTTCTGACGATAAGTCTGGATGCAGTGGCTTTTCTTGCGTGCAACCCTTCAATCGGCGGAACGGCCAAAGGCCAACTTGTCAGCGAAATTGACGCGCTCGGCGGCCAAATGGGAATAACTGCCGATAAAACAACAATTCAACTTCGCATGCTCAATCGAGGTCGCGGCCCTGCCGTTCAAAGTTTGCGCGCGCAAGCCGACAAGGTGGAATATCACACCGAAATGAAAAAGACGATTGAAACGACCGAAAACCTTTATTTAAAGCAAGCGGAAGTTAAATCAATTGAACTTGACGGCGAGAAAAAACTTGTTTCAACTGCAGTTGGCGACATTTTTGAAGCGCAAGTTATAGTTATTGCAACTGGCGTTTATCTTGACAGCCGGATTATCATTGGAGAATATAGCGAAAATGTTGGGCCGAATGGCTTCAAAAACGCAAAATTCCTCTCTCAGTCTTTAGTAAATCTGGGATATAAACTGCTTCGTTTCAAAACAGGAACGCCGGCACGCGTGAACAAAAGAAGCGTCGACTTTTGTCAACTTGAAGAGCAAGCGGGTGAAGAGGATATTCAAACATTCTCCTTTATGACCGCTTCAAAGCCAAAAAACAAGGCACTTTGTTATTTAACTTACACAAACACTAAAACGCATCAAATAATTAACGACAATCTCGATAAAGCGCCGGCTATATCTGGCGAAATCACCGGAGTTGGGCCAAGATATTGCCCGTCAATCGAAACAAAAATTATCCGCTTTGCAGATAAGGACAGGCATCAACTATTTCTCGAGCCGGAAGCTATGTCGACGAATGAGATTTACATTCAAGGCTTTTCAACTTCAATGCCTTCCGATATTCAAAAAGTAATGATACATTCTGTCAAAGGCCTCGAAAATGCGGAGATAATGCGCGATGCATATGCGATTGAATATGATTGCATCGACCCATTGCAACTCAAGCCGTCGCTTGAGAGTAAGCTCCACGACGGAATTTTCTTTGCAGGCCAGATAAATGGAACAAGTGGATATGAAGAGGCTGCCGCTCAAGGACTGATGGCTGGAATAAATGGAGCACTTAAACTTGAAAGCCGCCCTCCCCTTGTGCTGTCGAGAAGTGACGCATATATCGGAGTGCTTATTGACGACATCGTCACCAAGGGCACGCTTGAGCCATATCGCATGATGACCAGCCGCGCTGAATACAGGCTGTCGCTCAGGCAAGACAATGCCGATTTAAGACTGACAGAAATTGGCAGAGATGTTGGCCTTGTGGACGAAAGGCGATACAAGAGATTTTTGTCAAAAAAGAAAAAACTTGCCGCAGCAGAGAAAGTATTGCAACAAAAACTTAAATTAACTGAAAAACTTGTCACATTTTTTGAAAAAAATGGCGAAAACCCGCCGAAAAACTCGATTTCTGTCAAGGAAGCGGTCAAACGCTCCAATTTGGATGTTTTTAAAATTAATAAGGAATATGAGATTTTTAAAGGCTTTAGTTATGAAGTTTTAAATGAAATCAATCTGATAACAAAGTTCGAGGGCTATCTAAAACAACAGGAAGAAGATATCTCCAAAATGAAGAAGATTGAAAAACAACTCATTCCCGAAAATTTCCCATATGAAAAGCAAAAAGGTCTTAAAATTGAAACAATTCAAAAACTTGCCGAAGTTAAGCCTCTTAACATTGGACAGGCTTCCAGAATTTCGGGAGTGTCGCCGGCAGATATCGCAGTTTTGAGTGTGCTTGTTAAAAGATTTAAGGAGGGAGAAAATGCAAAAGTCTGAAATTATCAAACAGATGTTTTCAAAGCAAGGTTTTTCAATCTCCGATATGCAAGCCCAGCAATTTGAAACTTATTTCAACTTTCTTGTGCAAGAGAATGAAAAATACAATCTAACTGCAATCATCGAGTTTGAAGATGTTGTCAACAAACATTTTATTGACTGCGCCTTAGCGGCACAATATTTCGAAGGAAAGGTGTTGGATGTTGGCTCAGGCGCAGGCTTTCCTGGAATTGTGCTTGCAATTCTAAAGCCGGAACTAGATATTCTGCTTCTTGACAGTTTGAATAAAAGAATAAACTTTTTAAACGCGCTTATAGAAAAATTGGAACTTAAAAATGTCAGAACAATTCACTCTCGCATCGAGGACTTAAAAGAAAAGGAAAGTTTTGATTTTGTCACAGCAAGAGCTGTGGCCAATCTCTCCACCCTTTCTGAATATCTTCTGCCATTTGTTAAAGTGGGAGGAAAAGCAATAATTTACAAGGGCGCAGAATTTTTTGAGGAAGTTGAAAAGTCTCAAAGTGCGATTAAAGAACTTGGATGCCAGCTTGAAGCCATTGAAAAGTTTGCACTAAATGATATGGTCAGAGCGATAATTATATTAAGAAAAATAAATCACACCCCTTCAAAATTTCCGCGTTCTGGCAATCAGCCAAGAAAAAACCCGTTATAGACAAAGCGTTTTTAAAAAAACGCTTTTTATTTATCAAAAATTGTGTTAGAATGTGTTTGAAATAGGAAAATAGCGAAAATTAAATGAAAAATCGCTGTTTTTAAACCAAAGAGGTGTAAATATGGGCAAAATTATTTCGTTTGCAAATCAAAAAGGCGGCGTTGGAAAAACAACAACCTGCGTTAATCTGTCGGCTTATCTTGCTGTTATGGGCAAGAAGGTGTTGATGCTCGACCTTGACCCGCAAGGCAATGCAACAAGCGGTGTTGGTGTTGAAAAGAAAAAAGGCTTAAAAACAATCTACGACCTTATCGACGGCGAAAGTCCAATCGACGAAGTTATCATTCAAACAAGAATTGACGGGCTTGACATAATTCCGTCAACTGTCGACCTTGCTGCGGCAGAGATTTCGCTTGTTTCAATGCCAAATCGCGAGAAAATACTTAAAAACATACTTGACGAAGTGAAAGGTAGTTATGATTTTATAATGATTGATTGCCAGCCGTCACTTGGTCTGCTCACCGTTAATGCCTTAACTGCGTCTAACAGTGTGATAATTCCTATGCAGTGCGAATTTTACGCGCTCGACGGCCTTACCCAACTTATGAACACAATAAGGCTTGTTAAGTTCCACCTAAACCCTGACATCGATGTTGAAGGTGTGGTGCGAACAATGAAGGACAATCGCTCAAATCTTATCAATCAGGTCAGCCAAGAGATTATCAAATTTTTCAAGAATAAAGTGTTTGAGACTTACATTCCAAGAAACATCAGGCTTGCAGAAGCGCCAAGCCACGGTCTTCCAATTGTGCTTTACGACCCATCTTCCAAGGGCGCAGAAGCATATTTGTCGCTTGCAGAGGAGTTTTTAAACAGAAACAAGATAAGTTATAATACGATAACCAAACACACGAAAGTAAAGTTGAGAGGAGGAAATGAATAATGGTGAAAAAAGGTCTGGGAAGAGGAATTGAAAGCCTTTTTGCAATGTATGACGAGGAAGTTGAGCAAACTGCTCCCGCAGCAAAGACTCAGTCCCCTGCCAAGAAAACTGTTGACACAATTTCAATTGAAAGCATAAAGGCTAATCCAAATCAGCCGCGAAAGAATTTTGACGAAGAGGCGTTGAAGGAACTTGCTGCTTCAATCAAGGTTCATGGTGTTATTCAGCCTATCGTTTTAAACGACAATGGCGACGGAACATATTTAATTATCGCCGGAGAGCGTAGATACAGGGCATCAAAACTTGCGGGGCTTAAAGAAATTCCGGCCATAGTTAAAAATTATACAGACAGGCAGATAAAAGAAATCTCAATTATTGAAAACCTTCAGAGAGAAGATTTAAACCCTATTGAAGCTGCGCGAGCAATAAAGCAACTCATGGAAGAATATAAACTCACTCAAGAGGCTGTTTCAGAGAGGATAGGAAAAAGCCGTTCAAACATTGCAAACACGCTCAGGCTTCTCACACTTTATCCCGAAGTTTTAGATTTGGTGGAAAGTGGGTCGCTGTCGGCTGGTCATGCAAGGGCTTTGGTTGTTGTTGATAATCACATGTCCCAACTTAAACTTGCAAATCAAGCGGTTAAAGAAAAATGGAATGTTCGTGACCTTGAAAGAGCAGTGAAGCGAGTTCAACATCCTGAAAGCAAGACAAGGCCAAAATCAGAACAATCGCTGGAACTTAAAGATTTGTTAATTTCAATGCAGCGAGTTCTTGGAACAAAGGTTTCCGCAGTTGGCAACGACACAAAAGGCAGAATTTACATTGATTATTACTCTCGTGACGACCTTGATAGAATTGCAGACCTTATCACACTGGTTCAAAAGAAATAGATTAGGAAAAGAATGTTTCACATGAAACATTCTTTTTTGTTTGCCTTTCAGAATTGTTTCACATGAAACAAAATAGATTATATAAATATAACTATTATGCTGAAAAGAAAGCAAAATTTTTCTTTGAAAATCGTTTGACAAAAGTTTTTGGTCGTAGTAAAATAGAGTTGTATAAAGGAGGAAAAAATGATACTTAAAGGGTCTAAAACAGAACAAAATCTTATAGAGGCATTTGCTGGAGAAAGCCAAGCAAGAAACAAATATACATATTTTGCTTCTAAAGCGAAGAAAGAAGGCTACGAGCAAATTGCAGCCATTTTTGAAGAAACAGCAAATAATGAGAAGGAGCATGCAAAACTTTGGTTTAAGGCATTGAATGGCGGAGAAGTTCCTTCAACACTTGAAAATCTTCTTGCTGCAGCAGCAGGTGAGCATGGCGAGTGGACAGAGATGTATGAGAGAATGGCAAAAGAAGCAAAGAAAGAAGGCTTCAAGGAACTTGCTGCTCAATTTGCTGGAGTTGCTGCAATTGAAAAGAGACACGAAGAAAGATATCAGAAACTTGCTGAACTTGTTAAGGCTAAGAAAGTTTTTAAAAAGACAGAGAAGAAAGTTTGGATTTGCAGAAATTGCGGACATATATATGTTGGAAAGGAAGCCCCAAAGGCTTGCCCAGTTTGCAACCATCCACAAGCATATTTTGAAATTCTTAACGAAGAGTTCTAATTGCAACATTTGTTCAATCAACCCCTTTCTTTCAATTAAGAAGGGGGTTGTTTTAATCAATTATTAGGGCGCAAAACAAATTTAGGAGAGAAAATGACTTTTTCGATTATTATCTGTGTGCTGCTTGTTGTCTCTCTTGCGGTGTATTTCATATTCAGTCGCAGATTGAGAACGCCAACAGTGACAACTGAAATACTTATAAAAAAATATAATGCAAGACTTAATAAACTTGCCAGATTTCTATCTAAAAACAAGATAGAGTTTTCGCTTCAGCAATTTTTTAGTTCGATAGAGAAATCAGAACTTGATTGGAACAAAATGTCGGCAAATGTTAAGACGATAAAAAACATCGAACAAAACAATGAACTGATTGAGGAAATTTTAATTGAAAGTTCAAAAAATGCGGCAATAGCAAAGTTGAATGAACTTAAAAAAGGTTGCACTTTGTTTGAGTTTGCCGGTGAACTTAGTGTCGACGCCGCAGCGAGCCAAGTTTTTGATATTTTGGGCAAAGAAAAAAGCAAACTTGATTTTGAAATGCAAAGATATTTTGGTTCGCAAGATTTTTATAAATTCGAAAACAAACTTGTTTTTGTGCAAGACAATCTTGCTCTAAAGGTTGACCCAAAAAATATTTTCGCTTGTGAAATAG
>CAOQYA010000001.1:86827-138594 GCA_948514155.1 uncultured Eubacteriales bacterium
GTTAAATTTGAGATAAAAACAACTCTAAAATCAAAAAAAAGTGGGGAGAATGCCCCAATTTATACAATTTTCCTTACTTTAGGCGCAAAAAACGAGTTAATCGATTTGAGCGTGCCGCAAGAAAATGTGCAGAAAATTTTAAAAAGATTTCAACAAAAAAACTCCGACTAAATGTCAGAGTTTTTTTATTTTAATCTATCCACAGAACTTTGTCTTGTAAAACAATGGTGATTATGTCAACAAGCCAAAGGAAAGGAATTCCAAATACAAGCAAAAGAACTGCAAGAACAATGCCAACAATATCGTTTTTCTCTACACTTCTGAAAAGTCTGTAAACAACCCAAACAATATCGAGGAATGGAAGTGCAAGCACAATCTTAAGCCACTTTGGAAGGTCGTCAAATGTTTTTACCATAAGTTTCTGCTCCTTTTAATTTAGTTTTATACTTAATTCTAGTTCTTTGACAGTTTTTTGTCAATCAAAATAAATATATGAATTCTCGGGCAGAAAAATTACTGCTATATCTTGAAAACGACTTTAATCTTGGCTTCGATTTCCATGCTGCCTTTCATTACAGTTTCGGCGTTAGAGATAAGTGTGTCGGTTGCGCGATAAGGCATGCATGTGTAAACACATTCTTCGGTGATTTTTGCGATTTCAAGTTCTCTGTCGGTGAAAGTTGATGCTTTGGCGCGTGCGTCCTCAATGGCAAGTTTTAATGCTTCTTGATAATATGAAGAAACATCTTCGCAATCAAAAGTTATTCCGCCAAGTTGATTTGCGCCCAGTGCTGTGAGTTCGGTTATGTGGCTGCCGATGCTGTCTAAGTCGCGGAATTTAATTTCTAGTGTGCTGCTTGCCTGATAGCCAAGGAACTTGTCGCTGAAGGTGTAGTCGTGCTTTTGATAAACTGAATATCTTTTTGTTTTGATATCTTCTTCGGCAATGCCTTTTTCTTTGAGATAGTTGATAAGCGACATGATTGTGTCGTTGTTTTCTTTAACTGCAAGTTGAAGGTCGCTGTTTAAACTTTCAACGCCCACTGTCACATATGCGATGTCGGGCGCTGCGCTAACCTTGCCTCCGCCAAACACAACGATAAATTGTGGCTTGCGTGCATCCGTTGTTGAGGATGCTCCGAAACTTCCTTCGGTGTTAGTGTTTTCTTTTGGACTTTCAATGATTTCTTCATAACTATAATCGGCGTCTTCGCTGACCATTGCGCTTGTGCTGATAAGTTTAGGCGAGCCTGCACCCAGTGCGCAAAGTGAAAGCGTTGCAAGTGAAAAGCATAAAAGTTTTGTTGTTTTTTTCATAATTTCCTCCCACGCTGATAAGGTGAGAAATATCAGCCTTTTTATTCGCACCCGACTTTTTACAACAAAAAAAGCGAAAAATACCCATTTTTTCGCTTAATTTTTAATAGTTAACAAAGTTTTTGAAGTGAAGTTTGCGTTCTTTGCAGTGCTCGTCTATCTCTTGTGCAAGGTTTTTCCAATAAAAAGTGTCGCCTTTACCATATATTTCGTTATACTGCGGCCAAAGGTTTTTGTGAAGACTTTTTATGTATTCAAACACAACTTCTTTATTGGTGCCGCGAAGATTGAGTTTGTCGAGCCAATATTCGTCCACAAAGTTTTGCGAAAGTTCGATTATCTTTTTGAAATCGGTAAGACCGGGCATAATGGGACAGATAAATATTGCTGTTTTAATTCCATTATTGTGTAATTTTTTCAAAGCGTTTAATCTGCGCTGAATGCTTGGGGCCTTGTCGAGTTCTTGTTTAATTTTCTCTTCGTGTGTGTTGATTGAAAATATCACTTTCACTGATTTAAGTTGTTTTAGAATGTCGATATCGCGCACGACGAGGTCTGACTTGGTGATAATTGTTATCTCTGTGTCCGCTGCGATTAACTGCTTAAGAATTTCGCGTGTGATTTGGAAGTTTTCCTCCTCTTCGTTATAGCAATCTGTGACGGTGGAAAGTGTGAGGCGCTTTCCTTTAATCTTTTCGAGATCAATTTTCTTGTCGCAAAATTTGATGTCGATAAACTTGCCCCACTTTTCGCTGCGGCCAGCCCATTTTTGCATATATGAGGCATAGCAATAAATGCAGTCGTGCGGGCAGCCAACATATGGGTTAATGGAAAAGTCGTTAGCCGGGACGCCCGACTTTGACAGATAATCCTTAACATGCACAATTCTTTGTATCATGCTCATATTTTATCACATTCTCCACTTGACTGGAAGTGTTTTTTGGGTTAAAATAGCACGAGAGGTGAACATGGAAGAAAATAGATTGTGGCTTTATGAAGAAAACGAGACCGAATTTAAAGTAAACGAAGATAAACTGAAAGTAAAACTTGAGCAGATATTAGAAAACAAGAAGGCGATTGACAACATTATTGAAGAAAAGGGCTTTCCTGTGAAAGAGGCTAAACGCTTTGAGATTATGGGTGGCATAAGTTCCTTGCTCTTGGAAAATAAAGAAGCAAGAGAGCACATGCCGCCATTTGGTCAAATATCAGAAAACAACTTCAAGATTATGACTTCTTTTATACAGGCCAACGAAAGGCTGGATGCGATGCTGGAGAAGGAAGGATATCTCTATCCCGACATGCTGCCACTACTGCACAGAGTGCTTGTGGGTTATGACGAAAATATTGCAGACAGAGATAAAGGACGATTTAGAGATGCCGGGTCAGACCTTATTCAAATGGGATATTTTATCCCCACAAAAGGCAAAGATGTTAAAATCGAAACAAGTCTTGCTTTCTCAAAGTATTGTATTCTAGACAATAAACATCTAGGACGGGGGGGGGTATTGTCGAATATATTAAACACGGCAAAAATCCACGCACAGCTTGTTAGAATTCAGCCGTTTTTGGACGGAAATAAAAGAATTGCGTTTTTAACAGTGAACGGAATGCTTAAACTTGGAGGGCTTTTGCCTGTAACCTTGTGTGAAACAGAGGCGGAGCAAGAGCAATATTCTGACGCACTCAAAACAGCAATAGTTGGCAGAGATGTCACTCCACTTGCCGAGCATATTATGGACAGCGAACTTAAAAGACAACAATCGATACTTGATAGTCACACAATTAATGTGATTGGAAATAAGTTGTTGCTTAGCAGAGAAGATTTAAATAAATGAAAAAAGCACGCGTGGCGTGCTTTTTTATCTTAATGGAAACAGTTCTTTTTCGAGCTGTTCATAGCCCATAAGTTTTTCGAATTTTGAGATGTCATTGCATTGCTTTGCGGTGAGTTCTGACGAAGAGATATTTTTTAATTTGCCAATAAAGTAGCAATTATTGAGGACTTTATCTTTTTTAGGGAAAACTATTATGTCTTCAAAACTTTTTCCCATAGAAAGTTTTACTCTGATGTTGAAAAGCTCTTCCTTAGTGTGAATTTTTGCGATGTTTATATAGCCACCTGTATTTTCCATTTTGCAGAAGATATCGTTCTCGCTTATCACATGTGCGTTATCGATAAGGTTAGGGGTGTGACTTTCGCTTAGTTCGTTCATTTTGTATAAAGTTGCTCTAACATATTTTTCGATTTTCATTTGATTTTCTCCTTAGACAAGATTGTATTTTACATGATTGATGCCATTAAGTCAATATTTTAATTAAATTTATATATATAAATTTTACATAATAGCGTTTTTTAGAGTTTGACTTTAAATCAGAGGGTCTGTGTTTTTGAGATTTCACTGTTAATATGTGACAATTTCAAAAAAAATATAGTCGAAAAATGACGAGATGTTTATCAAAATAGAACTGTTGTGTCCTAAAACTCGGGGCTATAGCGAATAGTTAAAAATTGACTAAAAACACAATATATGTAAATAATGATTTTTGCTTGACACAATATCTTGTGTTATGCTAAAGTCAAGATAGTTTGAAAATCTTAAAAGGAGTTTGTTATGGAAAAGATTATCAAAAGAGACGGAAGAGTGGTGGACTACGATATCTCTAAGATTGAGAACGCTATCGTTAAGGCTATGCTTTCACTGGGTGAGGGGGATGTGCGAGATGCCAGAAAACTTGCCAAAATCACCGAACTTGAACTTTCGGAGAAGTTCGAAAACAGGCTTCCAAGCGTGGAAGACATTCAAGATGTTGTGGAAATGGTGCTAATGAAAAATGGCTTCGAGAATGTTGCCAAGTGCTACATTCTCTATCGCAAAAGCCGCGAGAAAATGAGAGATGTTTCGGGAACGCTCATGGACTACAAAAACACAATCGACAAATATCTTAAACTTTCCGACTGGAGAGTTAAAGAAAACTCTACAGTGACATATTCAGTTGGCGGACTTATTCTTTCGAACTCTGGCGCAATGACTGCCAATTATTGGCTCAGCGAGGTCTACGATAAGGAAATTGCCGACGCGCACAAGAACTGCGATATTCACCTTCACGACCTTTCGATGCTGACAGGCTACTGCGCCGGCTGGTCGCTGAAACAACTGATTAAGGAAGGCCTCGGCGGAATTCCGGGTAAGATTTCTTCTTCGCCGGCAAGCCACCTTTCCACGCTTTGCAACCAGATGGTCAACTTCCTTGGCATCATGCAAAATGAGTGGGCGGGCGCGCAAGCATTTTCGTCGTTCGACACATATCTTGCACCTTTTGTTAAGGTGGACAACCTCACTTACAAAGAGGTTAAGCAGTGTGTTCAGTCTTTTGTGTATGGAGTGAACACTCCTTCGCGCTGGGGCACACAGGCGCCATTTACCAACATCACGCTGGACTGGGTTGTTCCGGCAGACCTTGCAGAACTTCCTGCAATCGTTGGCGGCAAGGAGCAGAACTTTAAATATAAAGACTGCAAGAAAGAAATGGACATGGTCAACAAGGCGTTCATTGAAATTATGATTGAAGGTGACGCTAACGGCCGTGGCTTCCAATATCCAATTCCAACATATTCGATCACAAAAGAATTTGATTGGTCGGAAACAGAGAATAACAAACTTCTTTTTGAAATGACCACAAAATATGGCACACCATATTTCTCCAACTACATCAACAGCGACATGGAGCCTAGCGATGTTCGAAGCATGTGCTGCAGACTTAGACTTGACCTTAGAGAACTTCGCAAAAAATCGGGCGGCTTCTTTGGCAGCGGCGAGAGCACAGGCTCAATCGGCGTTGTGACAATCAACATGCCTAAAATTGCATATCTTGCAACTGACGAAAACGATTTCTTTGCAAGGCTCGATAAGATTATGGATATCTCAGCTCGCTCACTTAAAATGAAGAGAGAGACAATCACTCAACTTCTTGAGGCAGGGCTCTATCCATACACAAAACGCTATCTTGGCACATTTAACAACCACTTCTCAACAATAGGCCTTGTTGGCATGAATGAAGCTTGCCTCAATGCTAAGTGGCTTAGAGCGGACATGACAAGAAGAGAAGCGCAAGAGTTCACAAAGAAGGTGCTCAATCACATGAGAGAACGCCTCTCTGACTATCAAGAAAAATATGGCGACCTCTACAACTTGGAAGCAACTCCGGCGGAGAGCACATCCTTCCGTCTTGCAAAGCACGATAAGGAAAGATTTCCTGACATTATCACTGCAAACGAAGGAAAAACTCCTTACTACACCAACAGTTCACATCTGCCTGTTGGCTACACTGCCGACATTTTTGAAGCGCTTGATATTCAAGACGAACTTCAAACGCTCTACACATCTGGCACAGTTTTCCATGCATTCCTCGGTCAGAAACTTGACAACTGGAAGGCGACTGCAGAACTTGTGAGAAAGATTGCAGAGAACTACAAACTTCCATATTACACAATGAGCCCAACATATTCCGTTTGCCGCGAGCATGGATATATTGTCGGCGAAGTTTACACCTGCCCAGAATGCGGAGCAAAGACCGAAGTTTACAGCAGAATTACTGGCTACTATCGCCCAGTTCAGAACTGGAACGACGGCAAGTCGCAAGAGTTTAAGGACCGCGTGACATATGACATTTCGCACTCGGTGCTCAAAAAATCGGGCTGCTGTGATAATAAATGCGAGTGCCACAGCGAAACAAATGCTGACAAAGTTGGAAATGAAACACTTCTTTTCGCAACAAAGACCTGCCCAAATTGCAAAATGGCAAAGAGGCTTCTCGACGCTGCCGGCGTTAAATATATGGTTGTTGATGCCGAGGACGAAAAAGACTTGACTGTTAAACTTGGCGTGAAAAAAGCACCAACCTTGCTTGTGCCAAATGGGAAAGAATATCTCAGATTTGACAATGCAAGCGAAATCAACAGATATATTGAAGGACTAAAGAAATAATGAGCGATATTTTAATTATCGGAGCAGGGGCGGCGGGCATGACAGCCGCCCTCTACTCTTTAAGAAATGGAAAAAGCGTGACGATAGTGGAGCAGGAAGGAATTGGCGGGCAGATTGCTCAGTCACCAAGAGTTGAAAACTTTCCCACAATCATGCAAATTTCGGGGGCGGAACTTGCCGATAAGATGTTTGAACAAATCACCGAGCATGGCGCGGAGTTTAAGTTCGGAAAGGTTTTAAGTTTGCATAAGACCGAGGGCGGCTTTGAAGCCAAAACTGAGTTTGAAACAATTCGGGCAAAGAGCGTGATAATCGCTAGCGGGGTGGAGCACAGAAAACTCAATCTCAAAAACGAGGAAGAACTGATTGGCCACGGCATAAGCTACTGCGCGCTGTGTGACGGTGCTTTCTATGCGGGAGAGGATGTTGTGCTGATAGGCGACGGCAACACCGCACTGCAATATGCGCTTCTTCTTTCTTCCTATTGCAAAAGCGTGCATGTGGTGACCATGTCGGACAGATTTTTTGGCGACGGCTCGCTTGTTAATGCGCTTGAAAAAAAGGAAAACATCAAAGTTACGCACGAGGCAAAACTTATCGAACTTATTGGAGAAAAAGAACTTGAAGGGCTTGTCTTTGAAAAGAAAAAGGGCGGCAAGTTTACTCTTAAAACAAAAGCGCTTTTTGTTGCTATCGGTCTAGTGCCGAATAACAAACTTTATCAGAGTTTTGTCGACCTTGACGAGAGGGGATACATCATCGCTGACGAAAACTTAGCCACAAAAACGGAGGGTTTGTTCGTGGCGGGCGATTGCCGAGTTAAAAAGGTAAGACAACTCACAACTGCGTGCTCGGACGGAGCAATCGCAGCAACATGCGCCTGCAACTATCTTCAAACAAAATAAAAGTTTGTTAATGTTTGAAAACTTAGAAGTATAAAAAAAACACCCTACAGGGTGTTTTTTTAATAGCCGCGGAGAGAGACGGCTTTGATTGATTTTTCGAGGATGTGCTTAAACTTTAAAGCCTCCGCCTTTGGAACTTCTTTGAGGCCGCTTTCTATGCAAGTTCCGCCGTCAACAAAGTGCTGCAAGAAAAGTTTTTCGCTGCCCTTAAGCAAATTTGCGGTTTCTTGAATTTCTTTTTCGGTGTGATGTCCACCGACAAGGGTTGTGCGAAATTCATATGGCACGATGTTTGTTTTGAGAAGACTAACACTTGTCTTTATCTCAGTCAAATGCTCGCTTGTGCCCGCTGTCTTGCTATATCCTGAAGGTGAGTTTTTGATGTCCATTGCAACATAGTCGACAAGAGATTTTTCAATCAAATCTTTAAGAAGTTCGGGCTTTGTTCCATTGGTGTCGAGTTTAACAAGATAGCCGAGCGTTTTGATTTTTCGCAAGAACTCTTCAAGGTCCGGTTGTAGGGTTGGCTCGCCGCCCGAAACGCAGACGCTGTCAAGCACACCCCTTCTTTTTTGAAGAAAAGCGAAAAACTCTTCCTCCGAAACCTGAGACAAATTTGTGATGTTCACAAGGTCGGAATTTTGACAAAAGGGGCATCTGAAATTGCACCCGCCAGTGAAGACAGTTGCACAGAGATGTCCCTCAAAATCGACCATAGAAAGTTTTTCAAGTCCAAATATTTTCATATTCAAATTGTAAACTTTATGGAAAATTGTGTCAAGTTTTTGAGCGCAAAACGCAATCTTAACTTATCAGATTTCGTCTGCTATTGTAGGGTATATAATTGTGTTTTCCGAAAAGCCGAGGCTGTTAAGAGCGCGGCATCTGCCCGGGAAACTGTTTCTGCAGCCGGCAATATTCTGATTTATTGCAATGTTATCAAAGCCATTCAAGTTGTCGTCGAAGTCGAAGTCGCCAAGTGGCATTATGCCCTCCCAGCGATTGCAGCGGCAAGTGTTGTGCTGACAACATCTGTTATCTTTGTGCTGGCAACATCTGTTGTTATGATGACAGCAGTTATTTGGTCTGCAGCAGTTGTTTGAGCTGCCCCAGTTATTGTCCCAGCAGTTATCGAAGCCATTGTTTCCACAATTATTCCAATTCATATTTCTGCACTCACACCAGTTGTTATTCCGGTTGTTGCAGTTATTCCGGCAATAGTTATTTTGCCAGTTATTGCATCTATTAAAGCAATTTAAATTCATACATACACCTCCTTCGTATATGTATGGCTTCAATATCATACTATTTTGCGAGGGGAGATTGTGTTCCCAAAAAAGCGGCGCTAGGCCGCTTTTTTGTAAAAATAGTGAGTTGTGTAGTTTTCACTTACAATCGAAATGCGAATTTTGCCCGACTTGTAAATTCCTGTATAAGCGATGTCCGCTTCTTCAGTTGGAAGGAAGATTAAAAGTTCCTCGCCGTGTAGAAAATAGTTGTAGCCCCCTTCGCGCTCAACAACGCCTATTTGGCCGCTGTGAGAGGTTATGTCGCCGCCGTCCGTGATATCGAGATAAAACTGTCCGTCGTCAAACTCTTCAAGCACATTTGTCTCGCCGTTCTCTGTGCGCGAGATACGATATAGTTCATATCGCCCCGTTTCAATTGAGGCAAAGTTGATGTTTGAAATAACATAATAGAAAAGAAAGAATACAAGAACAAGTATTCCGAGTGCAACGCCCAGCCAAATTAAAACTTTTTTCCAAAGTGCCATAACTCTATTTTATCACACTTTTTTAAAAAGGAAACAATTATTTATTTGAAGAGCCCAAAGATCCGTTTTTTCGCTGCGAAGATATTTCTTTAAGTTCCTTGTAAGAAATTTCTTTGGTTTTAAACTTTTCAACTTTGTGAATAATTCCTTGAGCGATTGCTTTTTTGTATGAAATAAACACAAACGGCTTTTTCTTCTCAAGTTTTTCAATATCTTCAAACTCAAGTTTTGAAATGTAAAGGGGAGTGGTGTTTGCGTTATACAAGCACACAAAAATTTCGCCGCGATAGCCGCTGTCGATAACGCCCGCACTTTTCTTCAAGCCTTTAAAGCCGGTCGAGGAGCGTTCTTCGATTTGAAAATAGTGCTTTTTGTCAAGCGCGCACGCTATTCCTGTTGGAATAAGTTTTGTTTCAAATGGAGCAAATTTGATATAATCCTCTTCAAAGCATGCATAGATGTCAAATCCGGCGTCCTCGTCGCGCTTTGAAGGGATGATTGCATCTTCTTTAACTTTTGCAAAATAAATAGTTTTCATATCTCACCTCGTTAAGAACATTATACAATTTCTGACAAAATTTTCAAATTGAATTTGATGCGAAAACAAAAACTGGACAATGGCTGGGCAATATTGATGAAAAAGTAGCGTTATATCAATTGACAAAGAGTGAATTTTATGTTAATATAAAAAACGCTTGAATGGCTGCACTCCTTATAAACAAAGGGGAAGAGGCTATTAAGAGCAATTTAATATTTCGACTTATGCGGAAGTACTCAAGAGGTCGAAGAGCACTCCGTGCCGGGGCACGCTAAAGCTTAGCCCGTTTCGGCGGAAAATTTGCGCACCGGCAAATTTTCTTAATCGCCTCAACCCCCTGCTGCGGGAACCCTTAGCAGGGTAGCCTCATGATTGCAACTGAGGCAACAATTACAATTTAATATTTCGACTTATGCGGAAGTACTCAAGAGGTCGAAGAGGCTCCCCTGCTAAGGGAGTAGGACGGCTAAAACTGTCGCGAGGGTCCGAATCCCTCCTTCCGCGCCAAATAAAAAAAACGGAGATCACTCCGTTTTTTTTGTTTTATCTTTCCTTATTAAAAATCCTGTTTTGTCTACTTTGTAATACACAAAGAAAATTATAAGTTCGAAAGTGAAAAGGCCAACCATGTTTGCAAATTGTCCGATCTGTGTACAGAATGGGGTATAGAGAAGCGACGACAGCAGAAGTCTCATAACATCTGAACTTAGGGTGACAACTGTCATCCATGTTGGGGAGTATTCAAGTTGAATGAAGTTTGACATGTTGGCTTCAAAAGGATAGATAAGAAGCCACGCAATCTCTGGAATGAGTGCAATTAGTACGATATTTAGATTTACTTCGAATGGTTTAAAAAGCGCAAAAGTAAATACAAAAGTGTATGCAAGGAAGATGCCGCACAGGATTGCGGAACGTTTCATGCTCTTTTTAAAATTAAACTCGTTATTTGAAATGTCTATTATCGCAATCTTGCCTATTGCGTTGCTTGCATCCCACATTGGGTCGGTTATAAGTGCTGCGAAGTTGATTGCTGTGATGTACTCTGGCCCAAATTGAAAAGCGTTGCTGAAGCCGAATAAATAGATGCAAAGATACAAGATGTCTTCCATGATTTCGCTAGAGCCATATTTGAAGTTAAGCAGCGGCTTGAAATCAAATTTGAACTTTTGGAAATTTAAAATGTAAAGAACCACAACATATATAAACAGGGCCGTAAGTGCAACACAGATGATAACAATTTGGTTTTTTGTTATCAGCGCAGTGACGATGAGGCATACTAAGTTGATAAGATTAAAAATTAGAACAAGCAGATTGGCCCTTTTTTCTTTGCCCTCAAAATACAACTTTTCCATGAGCATATTGAAAGAAGAATATAGGCCGAACTGGATTATCGTATATAGGCCAAAAATTTTAAAAGTTTCCACTTCCATGTGCATGAACTGTATGTAATTATTTGTGAATACCGCGCAGATGCTGAAAATGATTGCAACAGCAACATTTCCAAGAACGAGACCGGTGAAGGTTGCGTTTTTATTTTGTTCTTTATTAGACCTAACATTTGAGCCGGTTGCGAAAAGAGAAATAAGAAGAGGCCCAATAAACTGCAAAGGATATGTCAGCGAAAAGGTGTTGCTTAGCTGTTTATCGCCTAAAATGATTGACAAAAGAAACCAGCCAACTATTGGAGTGACTGACGACAAAAACAAGTTAAATGCAATTCTAAAGTATCGTTTCATTAGTAATACCGAACTCTCTTATATGTGATTGTAGCATAAAAGTAAATATTTAGTGCTTTAAAAGTGCGAAATTTTCGTTTGCAACATTAAAATTATATGCTATCATTCATAATGGGAGTTAAAATGGATTTAGAAAAATTAAAAAGCTCATTGCCTGTATTGAGAGGTAGAGAAAATATAGAAAGTCTCTATGGTCAGTTACATAATAAAAAAAACAAGTTTTTTCTAAAATGCGACGATGACTTTATTACGATAATGTACACAAATAAAAAGAAAGTGCGTAACTTACTGAAGACTTATGAAAAATTAAAAGCCAGTGGCATTAACTACATACCAGATGTAATTTCATATTACAAAAGAAGAAATATATTGGTAACAAGTTTCCCAGGCGACGGTAACGGAGTTACGCTAGAGAAGCTTTCTGGGCTTAATGCCGAGGAAGAAAACGATGTGGTAGATAAGATTTATCAACTGGTTCAGAAATTACATAACATAGAGTTGCCTAAGAAACATAAGAGTACGGATTGGTTTAAAAACATAAAAAAGGAAATTCTTAAGTATTTGAGATTTTTTCAAAAAAGAAAATTGCTCAGTGAGCAATCTTGTCAGATAATAAAGCGAAAGTTGTTTGACCTAAAATCATATTTTGAGCATGTTAGAGTGACATATATTCATGATGATTTGACTGGGAAAAATATTTGCTATAATATGAAAAGTAAAGAGGTTTACTTTATAGATTGGGATACATTTAAAATTGCAGATCCTAACATTGACTGGGTCAAAACAATAACGCATAGTTATTCGCCACTACTTGAAAAGGTTAGAACAAAATACTATCCAGACCTAAGCGACGGAATTGTGCAGTTTTACCATATTCGTACATATCTTTACTGGCTTAAGTTTTTGGTGAGGACAAAGAATGATTTACTGCAAACCGGCATTGAAGATTTTAAAAAGTTATTGCAAAATTATACGAACTAGGAGTGAATATGTGCAATTACAAGATAGGAAAGTTTTTCACGAGAAAGGACATAGTTTTCAATCTCAGTGATTTCCCCAAAAAAAGCAATGTTCTTTTCGTGACTGGGCTTTTCGGCTCAGGCAAGTCAACGATGGGCAAGGATTTGTCAGAAAGTTTAGGCGCAGTTCATCTGCAACAGGATTGGCTTACTTGGTCAAATGTTTATAATGACCCCGTGTGCGATTACTTTATCGATGAGTTTAAAAATAAAAACCCAGAAACCATTGAACTTTTTGAAAATCAATGGTGGCATGGGTATGAGTATATCACAAGAGAGCAAAAGCGTGAATACCGACGAAGATTTGACAGAATGATGTTCGAAACCGCAGAAGCGTGTAAGGAAAAAATCTTTGTTTTTGAAGGCGCATCTTTATATAGCTATCAATATACCGCAGAACTTATGAGATATAAGCCTCTTGTTATAAAGAGGACAAGTATGGTTACATCACTTAAGCGCATGTGCAAGAGAGACCTTGGTAAAGTTTCACTTAGAGGTATGTATAAGCTTTGGAAAACTCATCACAAACAGTGGACTATTGGACGAAATAAGTTAAACTCATACATATTGCAGCTTGTAAAGCAGAATGGCAAGGACAGCATTACTTTTATAAAAAGTTATAGAGATGTGGCCGATTGCATTAAATAGGACTAGATTTTATTGATAGAATGTGATAGAATTATAAAAGAGGTGAGTTATGAGAGATAACAAAATTAAAGAACCAAAACATTTTTTAGTGATGCGTGTGCTTGGGTTTATTCTGCTTGCTGTTGGAATAGTTTTAATTATCCTTGCGTGCACGGTTTTTTCTGCGCACCCATTTAATGATACCTTTTTTCCTAAAGAGCCAAATTTTGCGGCTCTGGCTGTAGGGATATTTTCCATCGTAATCTCACTGGTTCTTATTGTGAATGGCTTTGCACCTAAGTTTGCAAAATTGAACGCGAAGGGCGCAAGGTATATTCAACAAGAAACAAAAGAAGATACTAAGGAAATCGCAAGTACAGGTGCGGACATCGCAAGTGAGGCTGTAACAAAAACGGCGAAGGCAATCAAGAAAGGAATTAAGGACACAAAATTTTGCAAGCATTGTGGAGCGGAGATTGATGCGGACTCTGCATTTTGTAAGGACTGCGGAAAAAAGCAATAAGAAACAAATAAAAAGGAAAGTTGAAAATTATGAAAGAGAAAAAACAAAGTTTGGCGCTTGCGATGATAACTTCGCTGCTTGTGATTATTGCTGGAGCGGCGATTTGGGGCGTGCTCTATTATTATGGCTGGTTCAGTGCTTGGGTCGCTTTCATAGCAGTTGCTTGTGCGTCACTTTGCTGGCAAAGATTTTATAAAACAAATTGGGCGATGTATGTTTGGACGGCTGTGTGGTCAATAGTGCTTAATATTGTTTCGATGTTATTAACAATTATCGTTGCCCTTCAAGTGGAACTTAATTGCTCGTTCTCAATTGCAGCGGAACTCTTCTCAGCTGTCTTTTCAGAAGGTCAAGGCGATTTTATTCTCGACTGCGTTCTCAGTGTTGTGTTCACGGGGCTTGGAATGTTGTGTGTCTTCCTCAACACAAGATATGCGAGAAAGCAAGCGGCACAAAAGCAAGCGGCGGAGCCTGTTACAGAACAGAACTCAAATAGCGAGGCTAACCCGACCGAAAAAATTGCAGATTTCTTTGTTTCAAGATTTGTTAATATGGGCGAGATAGAGGACGCCGCAGAGCGTGAGACTAAACTAAATGAGTTTAGAGAAACCTATCTTGCAAAACTCGATGCAGCAACAAAGGAAGAGGTTGTTAAAATCATTTCCACAAAAACCTACACGGCAAGCGAAGTTGTGGCGGTGGAACTTTTGAAAGAAGAGTTAAAGTAAAAGGGCCGAGGCCCTTTTTTCTTTGGAAAAAATTTGTGATGTGATATATTATTTTTGTTTTGGAGGCAAAATGCAGGATATTGAGATTGCAAGAAGTGTTAAACTTAAAAGCATTGAAAGTGTTGGCAAAAGTTTGGGTCTAAAGAAAAACGACCTTCTTTGTTATGGCGAAAATATGGCCAAAATTGTTGGCGAATTTCAGCCGAAAGAAAACTCTAAACTCATTCTTGTGACGGCAATCAACCCCACCAAAGCGGGCGAGGGAAAGACGACTGTTGCAATCGGGCTTGCTGACGGGCTTAAGAGACTTGGCATAAATGTCTGCCTTGCACTTCGTGAGCCGTCTATGGGGCCGGTGTTTGGAATTAAAGGTGGGGCGACGGGCGGAGGCAGAGCGCAGATTGCGCCAATGGAGGAAATCAACCTGCATTTCACCGGCGACTTCCATGCAATAACTTCGGCAAACAACCTTCTTGCCGCACTGATTGATAATCACATCTTCCAAGGCAATGAACTAGGAATTAACCCCGAAGAAGTCAAGTTTCAGCGCTGCCTCGACGTGAACGACCGCGCACTTCGCGAAGTGACAGCAGGCGGGCGCAAGCAAAGTTTTGTTATCACCGCCGCAAGTGAGATTATGGCAATTCTTTGCATGGCTGAGAACTTGCGAGATTTAAAAGTTAGGTTGGGAAACATTCTCGTTGGCATGAACTATGTCGGCCGGCCCGTGTATGCGAGAGACTTAAAAGCAGTGGAGGCGCTCACCATTCTTTTGAAGGACGCCTTAAAGCCAAATCTTGTGCAGACCCTGGAAGGCACGCCGGCGATTGTGCACTGCGGCCCGTTTGCAAACATCGCCCACGGCTGCAACAGTGTGCGAGCCACAAAAACGGCTTTGGCTCTTTCCGACTATGTTGTTACCGAGGCGGGTTTTGGTGCCGACCTTGGTGCCGAAAAATTTCTCGATTTTAAGTGCCGTGAGGCAGGACTTTCGCCAAGTGCAGTTGTGATTGTGTGCACAATAAGGGCACTAAAATTGCATGGCGGAGTGAAGTTTGAAGACCTCGGGAAAGAAAATCTCGACGCTCTCAAAAAGGGTTGCGAAAACCTAAAACGCCACATCAGCGTTATCAAAAATGTCTACAAACTTCCATATGTGGTCACGCTTAACAAGTTTACAGAGGACAGCGAAAAGGAAATCGCACTTCTTAAAAAACTTTTCAAAAACACTATTGTGGAAAACAATGTTTGGGCCGATGGCGGCAATGGCGCGCTTGAACTTGGAAAAGAAGTTGTTAAGTGCTGCGAGAAAAAGGCTAAATTAAGCTTTGCCTACAAGAAGGAAGACAGCATCGAAAAGAAGATTGAAAGCATTGTTAAAAAAGTGTATGGCGGCAAGGGCATAACTCTTTCCGAAAAAGTCAAAAAAGAGCTCGCGTTTGCAAAAGCGCATGGCTTTGATAAGCTGCCGGTGATTATTGCAAAAACGCAATACAGCCTCAGCGCGGACGCAAAACTTCTTGGCGCGCCAAAAGGCTTTGTGGTGAATGTGGAAGATATTCAAATTCGTGCCGGCGCGGGATTTATCGTTGCGGTGTGCGGTAAAATGCTGCTGATGCCGGCGCTCTCCGCGCGGCCTGCCGCACTCGGCATGAGTGTCGACGAAAACGAAATTATCTCCGGGCTCTTCTAAATGCTTTGAGAAAAATTTAAAATGTGCTATCATATATCTATATAAAGGAGATGATATTTAAAATGAAAATTACAAAACGATTTGATAAGAAAATGTGCCATGCAAGTGCTTGCCCGGCAGCGATGCAAGATGAAGAAGGAAACTACATCTTTATCGGCGAGGACATGACAGGTAAACTTGACAACCTTGCAGATTTTGATGCAGGCATTGGCGAAAACGAAACAATCATTCGCGTGCCAAAAGAAGTTTTTGAGAGCATGACAAGATAGTTTTTCCTTAGATTTTTTCTAAGAGGCAACAAAAGGGCGGGTGGTCGCCCTTTTTATTTTTTATTTACTTGTTAAAAAATTAAAAATGTTTTAAAATATAAAGGAAGATTTTAATTGGAGGGCGTATATGTCTGCCGGACTTATTATCGGAATTTTATCGGGGCTTTTTGTGCTGCTGCTTGTGATTGGCTTTTTTGTCGGCTTTGCAAGGGGAGTTAAGCGCTCGGCGCTCGAACTTGGAATAACTTTTGTGGGAATTTTGATTGCAGGCTTTATCACTCCGGTTGTGACGAATGCTATCTTAGGCATCAATGTGACGGTGAACGGAGTGTCGTCCTCACTGCAAACATATTTTGTCAGTGTCCTTGCGGAAGACCCAACTTTTGGCGTGCTGCTTGAAAGTTCTTCAACACTAGCGGCATTCTTGGAAAAACTTCCAAGCGTCATGTTGTGTGCCGTTGTCTTTCTTGTGCTTAACATTCTTATTCGTGTTCTTGTTTACATCACATACAAAATCATTTCAGTGTGCTGCTTTAAATCTAAAAAAGAAGAGAAGGAACTTGGCCTCAAGCGCAATCGCTGGGTGGGCGGACTTATTGGCACATTTAAAATGCTGATGCTTGCGCTTGTTATCACCATGCCGCTCACAAGCCTTGTTAAACTTGTGGACAACAACTTGCAGGCCGCGCAAAGTTCGCTTTCGGCGGCGACGACAGTGGAAGAAGACTCAAGTGGCGACATTTTCTCTTCTCTTCCTCCAATTGTTAAGGATGTTGTTCATGGCGTCAACAAAAGTGCTTTCGGCGTGCTGAATGGTTGCGCCGGACTTGACGACTATATCTTCGATAACATTTCGCAATTTGAACTTAACGGCGAGAAGATTAAAGTTAGAAAGGAAATCAGTTCCTATATTGAAATTTACAGACAGGCAAGCGCCCTAAGCACAAGTGTGCAAAACATTAAGGACCTCGACTGGAACGCGCTCGACAAACTCTATGCAAATGCCTCCAAAAGCAAACTTTACACCTCGATAGGCCTTAATATCGTCGGCGAAATGATAGCAAACTATCCTAGCCTTATTTCGCTCTTTCCAGAACTTGGCGAGTTTGAGCAGATATTTGAAGACATCAAACTTGGCATGGCGGCAAAAGGCGATAAAGTTGCATATTTAAAATCGGACATCGACAATCTCTACAGGGCTATGAGCGCGCTTGGAAGAAGCGGATATCTTGACGAAGTGATTGTTGACGGCGAGCAGATTGATGTTACAAGCGCAATAACAATACTTGCAAATGACTATTCTGACATTCTTGTCGGCATAATTGATAAATTGGGAGACATGAACATCTTGCGCGACGCATTGTCGCCAACGCTCGACTTTGCGCTTTCCAAAGTTTCGGGAACTGAAGTGGGCTCAATTTTCAAGGATGCCAACACTCAGATTTCAGACTGGAACTCGCTCAAGTCTCAACTTGTGACGCTTATCTCCGAGTTCGGCGCTGTTAACAGCCTGATTGAAGACCAAGGCGTTAACCTGACCGAAATTATCTCCGACGCAATGAAGGTGCTGCTTGTTAAACAGAATGTGCCAAGCATTCTTTCCAAGTTCGGCGGCATGCTTGACACTGTGGATGCTATGGAAATTTTCACCGACAGCCACGGCGATAAAATTTTGCCAAAAATCTTCGCGCAACTGGGCGTGGGCGACCTTAGAGTTGTTGAGGGTGAAAGCATCAGCACATATAAAGGAGTGTTTGAGTTTATCGCGCCGGCGGCAAACAATCTGATTTCGCTCGACCTATATAACACGGTCTCGAACGGCGCAGACTTTAATGCGATTTTGAAAAAGATAGCGTCCCGCCTTGCAAGCGAGAGAGTTGTTGGAGAGAATGGCATCACATATTCAACCTTCTTCATAGACACAATCTTGCCTATCTACAAAGTGACTGCAATCAAAGAGGCGGCAATTGACGAAATTGTGAAGATAAGCCAAACAAGTGGCCTTATCGATTTCAGCCTGCTGGAAGTAGAAGGCGACTTTAACGCATCATATGCAAACTGGGAAACAGACCTAAAATATCTCACCCAAGCAATTTCGGCACTCGAGGCAAAACAGTTCGACGAAACTCAAACTATGCTCGATTTCATTCTTGCTGGCGGCAATATCAACGCGGCGCTTGATAAACTTTCTGCAAATGAGAGGGCGGAGATTGTTGAGCCAATCATGAACGCTAAGTCAACAAAGCCGCTTAAAGAGCAAATTGCAAGCACGGTGATTGACCAGTTCGTTGACGGCGAGACGGCTGAAGCGCTTAAGAATATCATTGTTCAGGGGCTTGAAGACGAGGAGACTTTGCAAAAGGTGGCCGATGTTGTTAAAGAAAACGAGCCAAAGATTTTGGAAGTTCTCGGCAAAGCCGAAGAATATGGCGTTAAGATTGAACTTTCACAGGAGAGCGCAAAATTGCTGAATGAAAAACTTGACGCGCTTGAAGGTGTGGGACAAGAGACGATAAACAAACTTAAAGACCTGTTTAAACTGGGAGATAAAAATTGACCGAATTTGTGCATGTGCCGGTGCTTCTTCATGAAGCAGTGGACGGACTTAAGATAAAGAAAGACGGAATATATGTGGACATGACCTGCGGAGGCGGAGGCCACAGCGCTTTAATTGCGTCAACGCTTGGAGAAGGCGGAAAACTTATCTGCTTCGACCAAGACGAGGAGGCGATTGCAGCGTGCAAAAGGCGGCTTTCGCCTTTTTCATGCGTAACTTTTATAAATGAAAATTTTAAGAATGCAAAGTCGGATCTTGCCTTGCGCGGAATAACAAAAGTGGACGGAATTTTGGCTGACCTTGGTGTGAGTTCGCATCAGATAGACACGGCTGAGCGAGGGTTTTCTTTCCTCCATGACGGAAAACTTGATATGCGAATGAACAAAGCACAAGACCTTTCGGCTTTTGAGGTTGTTAACAAATATTCCAAAGAAAGATTAAAAGAAATCATTTTTAAGTATGGCGAAGAAAGTTTTGCGCCAAAGATTGCCGAAGCGATTGCCAGTGCAAGAAAGTTGCAGCCCATTGAAACAACTTTGCAACTAAAAGAGATTGTTGAGAGCGTGTTCCCGAAAAAAATCATTTTCGGCAAGGGCGGCGTTTCCAAAAAGACATTTCAAGCGATAAGAATTGAGGTCAACGGCGAACTCGACATCTTGGAAGGTGCGGCAAAAGATTTTGTGAACTTGCTTGCTCCAGGCGGACGAGTTGCAATTATCACCTTCCACAGCCTTGAAGACAGAATTATCAAAAATGTGTTTAAAGATTTCGCCACAGATTGCATTTGCCCGCCAAAAACACCAATCTGCATTTGCGGGCACAAGGCGGAAGGGAAAATTATAACCCGCAAGCCAATTTTGCCAAGCAGCGAGGAGATTTCACAAAACGACCGCTCACGCTCGGCCAAACTGCGTGTTTTTGAAAAATTCTAGTTTGAACGAAGTCTGTCGAAGAAAAAATATCATGAAAAACTATTGAATTTAACTCATTTCTGTGTTATTATTTTACTAAGAGGGAAAACATGAAAGATAAAAGAAAAAAGATACTCAAAAAATTTGCTCCTGTTGCTATCACAATGACTATCACTGCAACAATTCTTGCAGGCTGCAATCAAAACGGCGGGCAGACCAATAAGCCTGTTGACCCGATTGACCCAAAGCCACCAATCACGCAGACGGAGATTAGTGTTGCGGAAGTTTTGGCGGATGTGGAAAGATATAACAATTTTGACTTTATGAGCAGCCTGAGCGATGTTGCTGTGAATGTTGTGGAGAAAAATGTTGAAGACGAAGAGGCAACCCCGCTCAGTTTTGCAATTGAAAATGACAACTTTGTTGTTGTTGCAGAAAACGAGAACGGAAGTTTTACATCAGTTACACTTCCGCTATCAGAGCAGTGCAAAAACTATGTGAAAAACAACACAACAAAACAAAACCTTGTTCTTCGCACTGCAGGGCTTTTGGCTTCTGATATGATTAAAGAAAGCGAAAAAGATGCAACAATCAAAAAAATCACAGATGCAATTGAAGAAATTGAAACAAATGTTGCCGGCATAAATGATGCTCAGCCAAGCCAAATAAACGATTATGTGGCTGAAGGCGAAGAAGTTAATCTTTCAAAACTTTTCGAAGATAAGCGTTCGATAGCGTATATCAGAGAAGATAATTCAGTTGTTGCATTTGTGTTTGACGAAGATAAATGCAAAATGACAATGAAGCATTTTGTTGTTGAGGGGGCGGAGAACATGACAAATGCAGAGATTGTTGCCGAGATTATAAACGGCACCGCAACCACAGCCTCAACAAACTTAAGATTTGACGAAGACTACACTCTTCCGCCACTCCAAAAGCCAATCGTTGAAACGATTACAGTTGGCGAAATATTCGACCAAAACTTTGCAAACCTTTCATTCGACGCGGATATCGAAGCGGCGTTCCAAAAACTTTATAACACAGGCTATAAAAATGCAACAGGAACAACTCTTTTCTATAATTTAGACACAGATAAAAGCCAATTGAGGATCTTCTTTAACCTTTATAGAAGTGAAATGAATTCTCTTGTAGAAATTTATATGACTACACCGGAAATACTATTAGATCTTGAGCATGGCGTTAAATCAACAATTTTAAATAAAGCACTGTTGGATCAAAATGCGCGTGTGGAAAAAGATAATCAAACATCGATTTTAAATCAGATCAATGAGACAATAATTAATATTTCTTTGGAGATACAAGAATTTGCGAATTTGACTGCTAAAGAAATAAAAACAAACAGTTATGGCCGAAACAGCACAGAAGTTATGAATTCGTTTGACTATGCAAAAAAACTTTTCCCTGGAAAAGAAATTGTCGCAGCGTATGTGGGAGATATGAGCGCTAGAGATTATGACTCGCAAAATTTTGGGACAGGTTATATGTGTGGCTTTGATATTGCAGTTTGCTATATGGAAGGCGATGATATTTCAATTTTTAAATCGAAAATTTTAGTTCCTTGGTATACTAACTCAACCAATCAAACTTTGTATGAGTCATTTTTAAAAGGAACTGAAGGACAAACTTATAAACTGCAAAATAGTGAGACAATAATAGTTTCAAAACCAACAATTATGAAAGAGCAAAACGCAGGCGCGGTGTCCTATAACATCTCGCTTCCAGTGGATGTGATAGGTGATGTAGGCAAAACATATGAAATGGTTGACGCAGTTTCGCAAACTTTCGCTAAATAACAACATAATTCGACAAGCCTCGGGATTTCCGAGGCTTTACTTTTGTAAAGAAATGTGATATTTTTACAAAAATCACTGAATTTTGTAAAAAATTCAAATATGCGAAGCGTTCGCCAAAATAATTGATTTTTTGCAGTCTTTTAGTTATAATAAAAGGGTGAAGAACAAATTTCTCAAACTTTTTCAAATCTTCTTTATGCTGATTTTCTGCATAACTCTTTCTGCGTGCATGGGAATGGACCCAGAATTTAAGCCGGAAGAGGGCGACGACTTTGAAGATGTTGACCAAATTGAAAATGAAACCGGAGGAATAAGCCTCAAAGGTGCCAAAGTTTTAAGAAAGCCGCTGAATTATAATTTTGATGAGAGTGTGCCGAAAGATGATGACGGCCTTGATTTCTATACAAGTTTAGCAAGCGATATCACAAGTTACTTGTTTTATACTTACGGAAACTTCAACTCTTCTTTAGAAGCCCGACCAAATATTTTTCAGGCTTTTTATGAAGTAACAAACAATGAAACGGCTGGTATGTTGGCAGCAGGTTTTGTTCAACAACCAGATGACTTCTTATATTTCTACGACGCAATTCGTTATCAAATTGTGAAAGCAGAGCCTGTGTATAGCACCGAAGACGAAACGGACGAAAGCAGAGAAATTATTTCATATAAAGTGACGGCCGACACATCTAAGGCATGGAATTGGAGTTTGGGTGTTGCCAATCAAGATTATAAAGCGTTAATATCTGCATATTATCCAGATGAAGGCAATTTAGAAACAAACTTAAACTTTATCGAGAATGAAATAGATATCGAAGACTTTAGATATCGTTTCTTTAACGAATATTATAGCGAAGGCGAGTTCACCGGAATGGACTTATTCGATGCGACAAAATTCCAACAAGCCTATGTTAATTCTGACTACATCGACGCTATGACATATGCAATCTATTCGCTGGTGCTGGGGCTGAAGCCAAATCAGATTTCAGTTTCCTATTCGGGCGGGCTTCCAAAGGTTGAGGTTGCGGGCTACAATGCTGTTCCGGGTGACGAGGAAAAAACAAGTGTTAAACTTGCGCTTGCTGACAGGAAAAATCTCTTCCATGAACTTAGCCCATATGTCGGCTTGACGGAGAGAAATAAAGAAGCAATTGTTGACTTTATTCTTTCAGATGTTATTGGAGAGAGCGCACAAACCCGCAACACTTTGGTTGATTATCACTATGAAGATGTGGTCGACGCGATTGTGAGATATTGCGGAACTAAAACTGAAATTGGAACTTCGAATGGAGAGACTGGCGAGGACTCAACAACTGTCGGCGACAGTTTTATGGCTTCCGAAGTTGTGGACTTTCCTTACACATCGTTCTTCTCGTCCTTGGAAGGGGATCCGTTCGCCAAGACTGGTGCGCACGAATATCAAAGCGTTGTGTTTATGCCAAGTAAAGAGATTGAGATTTCTGATATCTGGCTCGATTTCAAATATGACTATGGCAAGGATGGCGACCAAATTTTCGACCCTACAAAGTTTTTAGAAATCGAAGTTTCCATGCGTTGGAACAAGGGCGACGGCTCGCCAATCAAAGAAATGAAAAAGAAGATTAAAGTCTTCGACGGCCCAGCCGACCCGGGCGAGGACGGAACGACAGTTGAGTTTGAACTTGACGCACCAGTTATGCAAGGCGGTTTTGGCGAACCCGTTAAGATTGGCCAGTTCCAGTGCCCGGAGCCTTTGAAACCTAAAGAGGGCGAGAGAGTTGTCACCCTTAATGGCTTCACCGATGCAAGGCGATATTACAAAGTGCTTGAGGCTTCCACCTATGGTGGCTATGGAGTTTTGGACGAGAGCAGAATTTCGGGAAGTTATTTTGAGATTGCATTCAACGTTGCAAAAACTCCGGGAGACAACACCACAAACTATGCGTTCTACACGGCGGTGTCGCAATTCTTTGAGCCGCCGGAACATCCGGACGACCCGGAGTGGCAATAGGAAATTTCTGCGCTTTTAGCTTGTTTTCGGGCAAGCCCGAAAAGCTGTGCGCGGATGTTTGAAATTTCCTTTTCGCGGCCAAACGAAAATCGCGCTACGCTGGCGATTTTGCCGCGCATTTGCCCAAAAAATGTCTCATTTTTTTGGGGGCCGCCATCCGAAGCGGAAATTCTAAGCGAATAGGACGATATAAAACTATAGTTGAACAAATATTTCACAGGGGACAAGCGTATATATGAAAGAGAGCGAAACGCTTTTACTTGAAAAAGAAACAAAGGTTGAAAAAAAGATTGAAGAAAAACACAAGAAAATCAATCTTTCTTCTATTGCTTCTCAAGTTGAGAAAGAGGACGCTCCAACAAAAAATATCGTTATAGAAACCCCGAACTATGACCTTATTCCTTCTCTTCCGCCCGAAAAGGAAAAGCGCGTGTTAAAACTCGAGCGCCATGTGGAAGAAGCTAAGCCAAAGAAAAAAAACAAGTTTTTAAGAAAGGCGATTTTTGCAAGCATCATTGCCATTGTTGTGGGCCTTGGAGTGTTTACGACTGTTGACCTTGTAGGCTCTGCATCCGCATATCAGGCAGCGCAGAGCACATATTCGGTTAATCTTGCAAATCTTCTTAAAAACATCGCGTCGGTCGACTCGGGAAATAAGACGGCCGAACTTATCGAAACATTTCCGTCAGAACTTCTAAGACCCGACGAACTCAAAAAAGAGTCCAACTGGTTTGACCGCATTTGCAATTTTTTATCGGGGTTATTTGGAGGATAACCTTTGCAAAATTTATTTTCGCTCCATTCGTTCAAGAAAAGGTTACTCGCTTTAAGCATCGTGGTGGCCTTTCTTTTTTGCGCACTTTTTGTGCGGCTATTTGTTGTGCAGATAATCAACGGAAAAGATTTGCAACTTAGGGCTACTTCGCAGTGGACAAGAGACCTTGCGATTGTTGCTCCGCGCGGGGATATTTTTGATGCCACCGGCTCGCGTCTTGCCACAAGTTACACCACCTACAACATTTATGTTCGTGGCCGTGAAGTTGAAGACGCCCAAGAGGTGAGCAAGTATCTTTCAAACATTCTTGAACTTAATTATCTTAAGGTCTACGAAAAAGTGATTAAGAAAAATGTTTCCGAAGTGCTTATCAAAATGCAGGTGGAGGCAGACATCGCCGAACTGATTTACAACAAAAACTTTAAAGGCGTTTATATGGCTGAGACGGTGGGAAGATATTACACGTATGGCAATCTGCTTTCCCAGGTGCTTGGCTTTGTTAGCATTGACAACGCGGGACAGAGTGGAATCGAGGCGCAGTTTGACACATTTCTAACTGGCAAAGACGGCTATTCTTTCACCCAAAGCGATTTGCAGGGCAAGGAAATTGGCGGCAGCCTCAGATACTATGTTCCAGCCACAAAAGGTGCCGATTTAACGCTGACCGTGGACTCGAAAATTCAACTTATTCTAGAGCAGACCCTGGAAAAAATCATGCTGGAGCAAGAGGCGAAGAATGCGACGGGGCTTGTTTTGAATGCTAAGACGGCTGAAGTTCTCGCCATTTCCACCAAGCCGAGTTTTGATCTTAACGATATTCCGCGTGACGATTTGGCGGCGCTGTTTGACCAGTCTAAAATGAAGGCAATCACCGATGTTTACGAGCCCGGCTCGACTTTTAAAATTCTCACGCTTGCGGCAGCTCTCGAAGAAGGAGTGACGCATGAAGACGACCGCTTCTATTGCGGAGGGTCGCGCGTTGTTGACGGCGTGAAAATTAAGTGCTGGCGCAGCATTGGTCACGGCTCGCAAAACTTGCAAGAGGGGCTTGCAAACTCCTGCAACTGCGTGTTTATGGACTTGGCGCTAAGGCTTGGCAAAGATAAATTCTATTCCTATCTTGAAAAGTTCGGGCTTGGTCAGAAGACGGGAATTTCTCTCGCAGGTGAGGTTGGCGGAATTTTAATGAATAAATCGATTGTAAAAAATGTTGACCTTGCGCGCATAGGCTTCGGGCACGCTGTGGCTGTCACGCCGTTGCAACTGCTGACAGCTGTCAGTGCGATTGTCAATAACGGAAATCTCACCACGCCTACAATTATTGAAAACATCACCGACTGTTTCGGAAACACTCTTGTCAGCCAAAATCATGAGGTTAAAAGGCAGGTTATATCTCCCGAAACATCCAAAAAGGTGTGCGAACTTTTGTCTAAGGCAACAAACAAGCAAGGCGAATACACCTTTGTTGAGGGATACGATGTTGGTGGAAAGACGGGAACAGCGCAGAAATATGACGATACGGGACACATTGCGCAAGGCAAATATATCTCGAGTTTTATCGGAACTTTTCCGGCGGCTAACCCCGAATATCTTGTTATGATTATGGTAGACGAGCCCGGCGCCGGCGCTTACTATGGAAGCGTTGTTGCTGCGCCATACGGAAAGGAAGTTTTCAGCGGAATTTTTAACTATAAAGGCATAAAGAAACAAAATGAAACTGCTGTGATTGAAAAAGTGACAATGCCAGACCTTGTTGGCAAAACACTTACGGATGCAGCGGTGGAACTTAAAAAACTAGGCCTCTATTTTGAGACTGACGGCGAGGGCGGCACTGTGCTTCGTCAACTTCCTCCGGCCGGAACAACTGTGGCAAAAGGCGATACGATTATTCTAATCACTTGATAATTCCAGCGAGAAATGATAAACTAAAGCCATGGAAATATGGTGGATAATTTTAATTGCCCTTTCAGTTGTTATCTTGCTTAGCGCGCTGCTTGCGATAGGCAATTTTGCCAGCGAAAAGTTTATGGACGCATATGAAAGAATGTTTTCTATTCCCGCTAATGTGGAAAAAACGGTGCTCGAGTTTATCACCGAACAAAATTATAACGAGTTTGGCGGGAAACTGAAAGTTACTCGCACAAAGAGACTCGCCGGCGACGCATATAGCGCAAGAAACAAAACTCTTATTTTGACCGACGCAACACTATCTTCAAATTCGGTGGGTGCGTTTGGAGTTGTTGCTCATGAAATGGGTCACGCGCAGCAAGATTTTACAAGTAAGAAGTTTAAAACAATGAAAGTGCTTAACTCGCTCGGCTGGATTGCCGGAAAACTTTTCTTGCCTGCTGTGATTGCGTTTTTGGTGCTGCTGTTTTTTGAAAATTTATTTGTCTACTCAATGATACTTGCCGGTGTTGCTGGCGGAATTTTCCTCTTTGCGGTGTTTATGAAACTCATGACCATTCGCCTCGAAAAAGACGCTTCGTCGCGCGCAATCGCAATGCTCGATCATTTCGTGCCAAATAATGAGATGAAAGAAATTAAGAAGTTCTTAAAAACTGCACGCCTCACATATTGGAGCGATCTTGTTCGCCTCCTCTTCGGCTGGAGCGGGCTTGTAAAGAGAACTCGCATGTTTAAATAAAAACACGGAGTTTTAGTCCGTGCTTTTTTATCTTTTTAAAGTTCAATTTTCTTTGAAATGTAGTCTTCAAGTTCGCTTACTTTGAGGCGAATTTGCGCCATGGTGTCGCGGTCGCGGACGGTGACGGTGTCGTCTTCGAGCGTGTCGAAGTCGATTGTTATGCAAAGAGGCGTTCCGATTTCGTCCTCACGGCGATAGCGTTTGCCGATTGAGCCCGCTTCGTCGTAGTCGACCATGAAGTGCTTTGAAAGATTTGCATAAATTTCTTTTGCTTTTTCCGAAAGGTTTTTCTGAAGTGGTAAGATTGCGGCTTTGAAAGGGGCAATTGCAGGGTGGAAGTGCATAACAACGCGGCTGTCGTTTTCGCCAACAGTTTCCTCGTCATATGCGTTGCAGAGATATGCAAGCATCAGCCTTTCCACGCCAAGCGAAGGCTCGATAACATATGGAATATATTTTTCGTTTGTCACAGGGTCTTGATAACTCATGTCTTTGCCACTGAACTTAGCGTGTTGCGAAAGGTCATAGTCAGTTCTGTCGGCAACACCCCAAAGTTCGCCCCAGCCGAATGGGAATTTGAACTCGAAGTCGGTGGTCGCTTTGGAGTAGAAGCAAAGTTCCTCTTTGTCGTGGTCGCGAAGCTTAAGATTTTCGTCCTTAATTCCGATTTCGAGCAGCCAGTTGTGGCAGAAATTTTTCCAATAGTTGAACCATTCAAGGTCTGTGCCAGGCTGGCAGAAGAATTCAAGTTCCATTTGCTCGAACTCACGAACGCGGAAGATAAAGTTTCCTGGGGTGATTTCGTTTCTGAAACTCTTTCCAATTTGCGCAATTCCAAATGGCACGCGCTTTCTTGTTGCGCGCTGGGTGTTTTTAAAGTTCACGAATATGCCTTGCGCGGTCTCTGGGCGAAGATAAATGGTGGAACTAGAGTCCTCGGTCACGCCTTGGAAAGTTTTAAACATGAGGTTGAATTTGCGAATAGGGGTGAAATCAGACTTTCCGCAAGTAGGGCAGACAATAGAGTGCTCTTTGATGTAGTTTTCAAACTGCTCATTGCTCCATGCTGCGATATTTTCTTCGATACCCTTCTTTTTCATGTAGTCTTCGATAAGGTTGTCGGCTCTGTGGCGCGCTTTACAGTTTTTGCAGTCCATGAGCGGGTCTGAAAAGCCGCCAAGGTGACCGCTGGCCTGCCAAACGGTCGGGTTCATAAGAATAGAACAGTCAAGCCCAACATTGTATGGGTTTTCTTGAACAAACTTTTTCCACCAAGCGGCTTTGATGTTGTTTTTAATTTGCACGCCAAGTGGGCCATAGTCCCACGCGTTGGCAAGTCCGCCATAAATTTCGCTGCCCGGGAAGATTATTCCTCTGTTTTTGCAAAGATTTACAATTTTGTCCATAGTCGCTTTCATATATAACTCCTTTTTTAACGGGCGGAGCAATAAAAAAGCCCCATGCCCAAAATATGGCATAGGGGCGAGTTTTAAGTTCGCTGTTCCACCCTAATTCGCAAGAAAACCTTGCCTTCATTATGTCTTTACGCCGACCCGCGCTAACTCCGGGCTTCCAACCCCTTCACAGTTAAAGATATTCTATTCCAAAAAAGTTTTTTTGTCAACAGATTTTAATATGCTCATTACAAAGAGCGAAAGTTTGCTTGCAAGGGCTTTCGCGACGTGCTTAAAAACACAAAGAGGCGTGCACGGAGTGAATAAACGCGAAGCGTTAAAAAGGAGGCCCTTTTGCGCCTCCTTTTTGCCTCTTCAGTGTTATTTTTGCGAGTCGACATATTCTTGATAGGTCATTTGGCGGTCGATGATTGTGTTCTCGTCGCGGATGTCGATTATGCGATTTGCAACCGTTTCGATAATCTCTTGGTCGTGTGAGGTGAATAGCAGTGGCCCGCGGAAGTTTTGCATGCCAGTGTTAAGAGAGGTTATACTTTCAAGGTCGAGGTGATTGGTCGGCTCGTCCATGAGAATGACATTCGCCCCTTGCAGCATCATTTTGGCAAACATGCATCTCACTCTTTCTCCGCCAGAGAGGACATTGACAGGCTTCATATTCTCTTCGCCGGTGAAGAGCATTCTTCCCAGCCAACTTCTGATAAAGGTCTCGTTCTGGTCTTTTGAGAATTGCCTTAGCCAGTCAACAATCGAGAGTTTGCAGTTGTCAAAATATTCGTTATTATTCTGTGGGAGATAGGAAATCGAAATGGTTTTTCCGATGTTGATATATCCGCTATCCGCTTGCTCCTTGCCGGTGATAATATTGAAAAGTGTGGTGATAACTTGGCTATTTTGCGCAAAAAATGCAATTTTTTGACCTTTTTCAACATTAAATGACAAATTCTTAAACATTCCTTTCTTTGTTAAGTTTGTCACTTTTAAAATCTCTTTGCCAATTTCTTGTTCAAAACGGAAGTCGATGTAAGGATATTTTCTTGACGACGGCTTGATGTCTTCAATCGTCAATCTTTCAAGTTCGCGCTTGCGGCTTGTGGCCTGTTTAGACTTTGACGCATTCGCCGAGAAACGAGCAATAAATTCTTTAAGTTCCTTGGCGCGCTGCTCGGCTTTCTTGTTCTGGTCCTTAAGTTGGCGAGCGATAAGTTGCGAGGACTGATACCAGAAATCATAGTTTCCAATGAACATGTTGATTTGCCCAAAGTCAACGTCGCAGATGTGCGTGCAGACCTTGTTCAAAAAGTGTCGATTGTGGGAAACGATAATCACGGTGTTTTCAAAGTCGAGCAGGAAGTTTTCCAGCCACACCGCAGTTTTGAAGTCGAGGTTGTTTGTTGGCTCGTCGAGAACAAGGATGTCAGGGTTGCCGAAAAGTGCCTGCGCAAGAAGAATTTTCACCTTAACTTTTGGGTCGACATCGGCCATAAGAGTGTAATATAAATCTTCTTTCACGCCGAGGCCTTGCAAAAGGTTTTTTGCTTCGCTCTCTGCTTCCCAGCCGCCAAGTTCGGCAAACTCTGTTTCAAGTTCGCCCGCGCGAATGCCGTCCTCTTCGGTGAAAGGGTCTTTCATGTAGAGCGCGTCCTTTTCCTTTTGAATGTCCATGAGGCGCTTATGCCCGAGCAGCACAGTGTCAAGCACAGTTTCGGTGTCGAAGGCGTTTTGATTTTGTTGAAGCACGCTCATTCTCTCGCCCGGCGTGATAAAAATATCGCCGGTGTTTGGCTCAAGTTCGCCGGTTAAAATTTTAAGAAAGGTCGATTTTCCAGCGCCGTTTGCGCCGATAATGCCATAGCAGTTGCCTTTGGTGAATTTTAAGTTAACTTCTTTATACAATGTTCTTCCGCCAAAAGCGAGTGAAATGTTGTTTGCTTGTATCATATCATTTTTCCTTTTTTCTTTCAGCACAAGTATATATGAAAAAAAATAATAAGTCAATAATTTAATAAAATTAACGATTTTTTTAATTATTTTTCATATTTTTTATTAAATTTTTCTTAATTTTTAGGAATTTAATTAAATTTATTGCAAAAATATTTTTCCTCTTTAGTTAACGAAGAAAAAAATTGATTTTAATTTTAAATTAAATATTTATTTTTAATTTCTTTTTTTTGACTAAGTTGCTTTGAAAAATTTGTCAGAACTTGTATAATCAAAGAGAAAGAAATAATTATATTTAATTATTTTTCTTTGGCTAAAATCAAGTTCTTTGCAAAGAATATTTTAAAAGGGTTAAAAATATGAAACTCAAAGCGCCTAAAACTTGGCAACTTATTGTGATTTTAATAACCGTGTTTGTGCTCGCTATCGGCGGGTCGCTTTTGGCCGTTTATTTTACAACCGGCTTTGAGGCGCCTGTTATTCCGCCAAATGAAATTGTTGTTGAAGACGCGGATGCTACATACAACGCCTTAAGCGGGCAATATGAAACGGGAAGAGCCTTCAAACTTAAAATCACTTCGCCAACGGAGGGCGTGACCGAGCAGGAAATCACACTTGGCTTTAAGTCGGGTGTTTCTGTAAGCCGCAGCGAGGGCAAGATTTCCGATAAGACAATCATTGTTCCGGAAAGGGTGCGCCTTAACGAAGAGTTCGAGGTGCAACTTGTGCAAGAAACTTACACTTCAAAATCGGGCGAGACTTTCACCTCCAACAAGGGTGGAATTTCCGAACTTGTTATTCTGACACAAAACAATCAACTTGGCTCGACCACAATTAAGATTGCCGTTGATGTTCCAGTTCGTGACATTGGCCTTGAAATTGTGGACGCAACAACGGGTGCGGTGCTTGGCAACGAGACGGACCCTTGCCGCATAGCAGAGGGCACGCACTTTGCGCTTCGCCCTAAGTTCTACCCACAAGAGAGCAGATATCTTTTCAGCGACGACAAAAATGCAGCAATCTCGCAAAAGCGTGAGAAAGATGTGTTCTACGATGTTGCACCTTCGTCGCAAGGCATTAAATTCGAGTTTAATAATTTTGACCCATATTTCGTTGCCGGCGACCAGACAAGTGAGAACAATCAAATTAGCGCATATGCCTTCTCTTCGGCAAAGGAGCAACTTGCTTTCTACAGCACAAACTCTCAAATCGAAGGCCAGCCGCTTTACAGCGAGGCAATTCGCCAATTGACTTTGCCGGGTGTTAACTCGATAACTTCAAAAATATTTGTCAATGTTGTGGAGGCAAATGTTGGCTCCTTCAAAATTGACACAACAACAGCCGAGAACCCTATCGGCTTCACAACAAATCAACTTTTCAAACTTTCCGCTCGCACAAGTTCACTTGCGGATAGAAACTTGAACATCAACATCTCCGACATTCACGGCCAAAGCCTGCTTGCTATGATTAAAAATGTTGGCATGAGAGTTGTTGAGGTCACAGATGCAGTTAGCGGCGAAAAGAGGGATGCAAGCCTTGTTGTGATTAAAGGCGGCAAGAGTGTTAGTGTTGTCGGCAACGAATATGTGCTTATCAACGACCAAGTTAAAAACCTCAGTCATGCATATTGGGAACTTTCCACAAACGGCGAATATTTAATTCAGACCGAAATTGTGCTTTTTGTTGAAGACGAAAAGGGGCAAACACAGATATTTGTGCCGGAAGGCGAGAACTATCAGCCGAAATATGTTTTCTTCGAGACGGCTGAAGGCCAAGATAACCCAGTCGACTGGAAAAACGGCGTTGGCAATCAACTTTCGATTATGCTGATTTATGACGCTCAAGGCAAACCAATTGTTTCGGAGTTTTCCAAAGACCTTGCTTCTTTAACAAATGTGCCGGAAGACAATGTTTATCAAAAAACCATTTTCTTCGCCTACTATGACGCCGCATTTGGCGAGGGCGAGAGCATGGCGGACTATGTGGACATCGACACCGTCGGCCAAGGCAATTACAACATCCCCGGGCTGGGCAACAGGCAACTTTTCCCACTGCGCGGCAGCGCGCTTGTGGCAAAGGACGCGCTTAACTTTAACTTAATTTTTGCAACAGTCAGAACTGATGCATATGGCAACCCAATCATGGAAGGGCGCAGCACATTTGTTGTGCAGAAGTGGTCAAGAGCAATCAGCGTGCAAGTTGAAAAAACTTTACAGGGCTTTGACGAATGCTCCCTTCAAATTGACACAAGTTTATTGACCGCGCAAAATTTCTTTGCAATTCCAACTCAAACTGAACTAGGCTTAAATCTTGTGCTCAAACTCAAGAAAGGCGATCAAAGCATTTTCCAGCAAGAACTTGCAAACAAAAGGATATCCTTCTATGCAAGCGAGGACGCCAAAGGCGAAAAAGTTAATAACGACATCTTCATTTTTGGAGAGCCGGAATATGCCCAAGACGGCGTGACCGTGACCATTCCTTTCGCTGTTAGAAATGTTAAAATTGAGGATGTTCGCGGCAAAGATTTCTGGGTGCGAATTGACTACAACAACTCTGTGACTACCAACTCGTGGACGGCAGAGCCGGGGAATAAGGAATATGCCGGCGCACTGAAAATTTACAATCAAAACCCGGCCTCGATTTCCAACGATATTCTTGCAGGAAAAACTTTTGACATTCAAAATGTGCTTAAGGCTGACGGCAAAAGTGAAATAACAATTTCCGGCAACGGCCAGACAACTGACCTGACGATTTTTAACTCATATATCAAACAGACCGTTGTTAAAGACGCATATGGAAGAGCATTCCAAAGCGGCATCATTCTTTCTTCCGACAACCCTGCAGCAATCGGGGTGAACAATGAGACAGGCACAATTTCTCCACTTAACGCAAAAGCCGATGGCGTGAAAATCACAGTTAAGGCAGGCGACATCTCCTTCGCTTTCACGCTTAATGTTGACAGCGTGGGCGTGACCGATGTTAAAGTGAAGGGAATATCTCAAGGCACCAGCCCTAAAGCCCAAATTGAAGGCGAGCCGGGCGAAGAAGTCTTCTTGAAAAAGACGAATGACCATGACGGCTTTTTAGAGGTGTTTGTTCAAGGCGCGATTGGAAATGAGACATATAGTGCAGACGCTTACACAATAACAATCTCGCCAACTTTCCTTGCGGGCTTAGGTCAAGACTCCAAACTTTGGGAGATGCTTAAGATAAACGGCGGAAGCCTGCAGCCAAGCAGCGAACTGGCAATCGAAAAAATTCAAATTGTAAAACATTTCGGCAGCGATGTGACCATTCCTTTTGTTGCGAGAAACGATAACGGAACTCTTGATTTCGTGTTTGAACTTAAGATAACAGAAACTGCCACATTTAAATCGCAGACCCTTAATCAAGTTGATTACGACGGCATAATTGGCGTGAGAAGTGAGGACAAGCCGGAGGGTGCGACCAACGAGCAGATTTTTGTTTATGCCGAGTTCGGAATTGACTTAAACACATATTTTAAAGTTGAAAATGTTGACTGGGCAAATGCATATGGCGCAGCTAAGGACATCGTTGTTAACGGTCAAACTGTTGGCCAAATTGAAAGCGGCGTGCTGAAGTTTATGGATGTGTTCGAGCCAACAACTTTCAATATCAGATTTTTCGCTGTTGACGGAAATAACTATGGCTTCAATCAAGAACTTGAAATCACTGTTGTTCCAAACATTCAAGTCAGTGCAAATGCAGATAAGCCTTTGCAACTTTCCGATTTGTATGCTGACCAAGAGCCGAACATTTCGCAATATATCACCTTAAGAAGAATTGCTGGAGACAGCGCAATTCCAGCTTTTGAATATGTTATTGAAGACGAGAAAAAACAAAACAGCCAGGGCGAAAATGTTAGATATGTTGTGGTCGACGGGCAAGGAAAAGTTGCTTTTAATGCAACACTCAATCTTGAATATGGCGATGAGGCAAGAAAGAACAAACTCTCACTTATTCACGAAAACAAAGTTGTTAAAACATGCGACATTCATATTAGTGTGGGCCTAACACAGGAGTCGCTTGCTGCTTGCGGCAGTTGGCTCAACAATTTCGTTACATATGGCGAAAACAGAATGCTTTTGGTGTCGCAAACAAGTTTAGATTTCATTCAACACAAATTTGCTTGCAAACTTAAAGCCGAAGTTTTAAGCAATAATGACGCTTATTCAGTTGGCGGCTCGGGCGCTGAAAGACGCTTGAATTTCACCTTCAAAGGCGAGGCTGTCAAAGTTGGCGAAAAATATTATCTTGCAATCGGCTTCATGAACGAAAATACAATTGTTGCAACAATCAAAGTTCCAATCATTCTTTCGGCGGTGGGCGATAAGTTCGCATCAGCCGGCACAGGAGAGGCGGAGGATGTTAAGGCTGTGCTTGAAGGAAAGGCAAGCGCTATTGCATCAGCCGGCACAAGTTACAACCTTTTTGCTCCTAAAACGATTGAGGGCAAAGACTACACCTTCATTTTCGAGGGAGGAAGCGTTAAACTTGCCCTGCTTGACGAGGAAATCACTTCAACAAAAGAAGTGGACGGCCTTAAGATAAATGTCGGTGGCGTAGACTACAATTATCAAATCTCCGACGGCCGAATTATCGCTTTTGGCACGAATATTGGCCTCAATATCGGCGAAGGCGGAGTGCTTGAAATTGGAAGCGAAAAATATATTGTGAGAAACATTGATAATGAGATTATCAAAATCAGCAAACTCACAATTGTTGAAGGGAAAAACTATGAAACAGCGTCAACGCCATTTGGAATTGTCTTGACGGAATTTGACGGCACAAAATATCTCACCGGCTTTAAAGAGGGTGAGGCGCAGGTGCGTTTTGAAGTGCCAAATGCCTACAAAAACATTATTTCGATAATCGGAAATGAACTGAAAATCAATCATGTTGTGGGCGAAGAAACGGAGAGCGTTGTTGCCAAGTTTAGAATTGTTCAAGGCGAAACATTGCCATTGACATATGACTTTGCGCTCAGCATTGCGCCAGATGCAAGCATAGCGGCTCCGGTTTATCCATTTAATGGCAACACCGAACTTTTGGAAATTCCGAACGGCGAAGAAAAAACAATAGACATGAAAACCCCTCTTGGAGCCGACTCTTTGCATAACGGCGAGCCTCGTTTCTCTGATAAGATAACGATTAATGGCGAAGAACAAGACATTGAGACAAATCTTGGTCTTTCGATTAAAGAAGTCTTAATTGATGGCCAAAAAGTTGAGCCAACTAACGGCGTGTTTGATGTTAGAATTGACGGCCAAAAAGTTATTTTCGAAAACAAGGCAAACGCTCAAGATGTCAGCGTGATAGTTCAGCGAACATATGAAGGCATTTTCCTTGGCTATGATAAGAGCGGAAGCGAGAACGAATACACATATAACTTCACCATAAATCAAAGCGGCGAGCAAAGTTACTTCGTTAAGTTCAGCGGACAAAACAGCGGAAATCTTAACGATAAAACTTGGGCTCTTGCTAACAACAGAGAGGCGCAAACGCTGACTGTAACAACTTTCTGGCAATCGGAAAATGGTCAGGGCGAAGTTGGCAAAGATGTGACAACAACCGCAACAAATGATTTTGGCGAGGGTTTTGAAGTTGAATTCAATAACAAACAACTTTCAATCACCATTGAAGGTTTTGTGCCTGAGGAGACAACAAAACATGTTTACTTCTCGGTGAACGGAATAAAGGTCGGCGAACTTACTGTTGTTATTCCGGCAACAGTTGAGGTGACTTTTATAAATGAACTTAATGCAAACAGAGAATATGAGGCAAGTGATATTGTAACTTCATTAACCGAGAGATATGATATCACCAAAGTTGAAACAATTGGGGATGCTTCAAAGTTTGCAAAAGTTGAAGGAACAAATCTCACTTTTGGTCACCTTGTTGAAGATAAGGAAATAACACTTAAATTTACTTATTCTAATGAAACAAACAATGGTGTAGTTCAAAAAACTTTTAAAGTTAACAAAAATTTAAACTTTAAAGATTTGATTTCAATCTCAGAAGAAAACACTGTGACCGCGGGCGAGAGTTTGGTTGTCACAACTTCACAATACTTAGATAATGTTATATTGTCGCTCAAGGGCTTTGAAGTTAAAGCTGTTCGCAAAGCCGGCTTTAGTTTTGAAGCAATCGAAACTGTAAGCATCAATGATAAAGGCAATGTGACAATAAAAACAAACTTTGTTGCTGAACAACAGACCGCACAATTCATTTTGCACTTTACTTATAACTTTAATAACCAAGTTGGTTTTACAAAGGATGTTGAAGTGCACTTGCCAATCAAGCCTGCAGTTCAAATGAAAGTTAATTATCCCGCTCCGGCAGGAACAGAACTTGCATATGAGACGATAAAGAGTGAAGTTCCAATCAATAATTTCTTTAACGCACCAGCAATGTTTGCCAATAAGAAAAGAATTGAGTTAGTTGGGGAAGAAGAGAATGCGACCATTGATACTTCTGATGCTGATCTTTTCCAAGTTACTGGCAAAATTCTTAAGAATGGCGCTTGGGAAGAAAATAAAGACCTGGATGTTTCGTGGGCGGCTGACGGCGGGCTAACTGTGATACTTCCAAGTGGCTTAAACGCTGCCAGGGTTAAACTGCAAATCACATATAAAGGTGTGCTTGTTGAATACGACTTGTATGTTACAACATCGAATGTTATCGGCTCTCAAGTTAACCCAACAACAAATCGTGATGGCGATACAGAAACAATCTATCCAGACACAATGGGAACAAAAACCCTATTCTCAACAAACAGATTGTTTGAGATTAAAGTTGACTTAACTGCGCAAGCAGACCAAGTTGTATACGCTTTTGTTGCAGATGTGAAAGAAGGCGTTGCGATTGTGAACAAAGATGCAAACTCTAAAGCAAAGTTTAAACTCAGCGACATTAGAGCCGGAATTCGATATGTTGACTGCGGAGACGACAAGGGCATAAATCTTAAAGAAAATCAGACAATCGTGTTTAAAACTGCAGACAAATTCGATGCTCCAAACGCGCCGGGACTTACTTTCCAAAGAATGGCAAAGCGTGTGGAATTCACATACACCCTTGCCGACAACCCTAACGGGCTTGTGATTACAGACGAAAGATTGAAAGTTATTGGCGACGAATTTGCTTGGGATAAAGATAGCGAAGACAACGAAACCAATAATGCCACAGCAAAGATAAATTGCAAATATACTGACAGTGGATCTAAAATATTTGAAACTGACATTTCTTACAAACTCAAACGCGCACTTGACATCGCAGCCGGAAATGCATTCGACTCTATCTCAAAGACAATCGAAATTCCTAATGGAATGATTATTCCGGAAATTGAGACAACATGGCTTAATCACTATCGCCTTGTTGACCTTGCAAAACTCTCGCATCCGTCAACAGGACTTGCCCTTTCAGATAAAACGATAGGCAAAGATGTTGGGCTGACAATAAATGTTGTAAGCGGAGAGCACACAATCAAAATTGGAAATAAAGAATATCACACTGTTTTCCAAAACGGAGGCAAGGACTACCTAACTTTCACTCCTATTACTGATGCTCAAGACTCAACAAAAGTGTATGACTACTATCTCTTCGGCGAAGGATGCTCAAATGCGGGTGACTATGTGCTTGTTAAAATTGACTACACATCAAATGACGTGACACAAACTTATTATTTGCCGATTAAACTTGTGCCGGGCTACAATGTGACAATCAACGGCCAAAGCGTTGCTGTTGCTGGCGAGACCACAAACGGCGCGGTCGGAAATTCGGCATCGCCATACAATTTCACGCCTGGTGACAACAAAACAATTGAATTTTCTAAAGAGACAACAAGCGTGCTTTCAGTTGTTCGTGAGCACTGGAACACATCAAACATCGCAAACGCACTCACATATGTTATGAGACTGGGCGCGCCTGGCCAAGACATCAACATTGACATGAAAAAACTTGGCTATTCAGACACAGCTGACTGGACGCTTCCACAGACCGGAGGAAAAATTACTTTAGAGCCACAAACAGTTGTCTTTGGTGAGAAGAAATACAAGGTTGACATTGAAGATAGTTATGGCTACAAGATTGAATTCTTCTTCAACCTCGTTCCGGCAAACGCAAACACTCCAGTTGTTGACAGTTCTTCAGTTACAAGCATGATTGAAGGTCAACCTTTCGACATCGGCGTTGTTTATGATAAAGTTGTCATGGCGGATGAGGGAAAAGATAAACTCCCAATAACCAATCGAGAACAAAAGCCAGCATCCACGGAAATTAATGTAATCAATCTTCGCAATATTAACGCTTGGGGTTCAAGTGCAGAAAAAGATGCCTTCGCAGCATTGCTTGCAGAGCATGGCGAAAATGCTACACCTGTTTTCCACTATGTGACAATACAAGATATACATTTTGTTTACAACAAAGCAATTTCTGTAAGCAAAAATGGATCACTAATTGACGGACATCTGGCTACAGCTTCTGATCTAAAATATCCTGGAAGCAAAAAGGAAGATGGGACTTTTGTGGAATGCACAGGAAGAGATGTTGGCAAAGAGTTAACTGTTCCAACAATGCCGGGCTGGATATATGGCACGAACGATAGCCCTCAAGTTGATGTTGTGATTACATTAAAATACTATGAGGAAGAGACGCACATCAATGAAGAAGGCTCAAGTGAAAAAACAATAAATGAAGAGACTTGCACCATTACACACACAATTCAACTTACAAGAAAGGCAAGTTTCAGTGAGACAAAGTCAGTTGTTGTTGACAGCGTAGGCTTTAACCCATATGAATACATCAAGGCTTCAAATAGAATTTCAACAAATGATACTGAAAATGACAATTTTAACGACGGAAAAACTCTCTATCACGACACACTTGAAGTTTACTTGCCAGCAAATAATGGCAATGTGAACTTTGATGTTGAGTTCTATAGAGACGGAGCAAAGATTGCAACAGCAAACAGACACCCAAGCAACAGCCTTTCAAGACCAGTGACCGAATACTATAGTCTTTCGGCGTTGTTCGAAGAAAGTTTGCCTAGCGAGGTGGAAAATCGAAACTTTGCAAATGTTTCATTTAAGATTGTTGTTAAAGAGCATTCCGGAAGCGAGGCTGTAACCGAAGGTGAAGAGCAAAAGCCAGATACAAGACCGCAGTTTAGATATGCGGGAAGTGAGTTGACTGAGCAGGCTTACGCAAAAGAGGGTAATAAAGCAGCGTTAAATACGCTTACTATGGTCGCTTCAGACGACACCCTCTATATTGAAGACGCGGGCTTGATGTCCACGGGCAAAGACACCATTCCAAGAACGAGATATTATCTCATTAAAGTTGGAGACGAGACAGTTGGATACGAGACCTATCGCTACACGCATGAGTTTGACCTTGCCCGCAGGTGGACAGAACTCGAGGCCGGCCTCGGACAAAACACTGCGAAGGAACTTAATGGAACATGGACAAGAGAGAGTGACGGAAAATATAAGAACGGCTACAAAGTTGATATCAGCAAATGGGCTGGTGAAATAAAAGACAAATATGGCGCTGTAACGGTGAAAACACTTGCTAACAAAGGCGACGCTTCGGAAAGTGTAAGTCTTGCTGGTCAAAATGTTGACCTGAGTGCACTTCGTTTCGAAGTTAGCAATAAAGACTCGACCGCTAAGTTTGACGGCACAACACTTTACATAGGTGCTAACTACAAGTTAAACAATCAAGAATATATCTTGATTAACATCTATGTGAAGGCTTCGGGAGGCCCTTTTGCTGGCAATGATGCTTGGAAAGCAAGCAACTCGAACAGCGATAAACTTCTCGGCCAGTTCAGAATTTTCCTCACGGGAAAAGATGCAACGTCAACAGGTGTTTAGCAGAAAAATGCTAAAGCAGAAAAACGCTTTGGCATTTTTTTCGTTTTGGATATAATTAAGTTAAAGGAGAAGGGTTTGCACTGGATTTATTATGTCTTTATCGCGTTTGGCATATTGGTGGCATTCAACATGCTGCTGCTTGTCGGCATGATATTTGTGGAAAAGAAAAAGCCGCAGACGATTATTGCCTGGCTGACCATTCTCACATTTTTGCCGGGAATAGGCTTCATTTTCTATCTTCTTTTGGGCAGCGGGCTGAGTTATCGTGTTAAGCGCATGCTTAAGAAAAAAGCGATTTCGGACAGCGATATTCTAAAAAACATCAAAGGCCTTAAAACTTTCTCGGAAGTCAGCGGCATTCGCTCGCTCGCAAAGGACGCCGACCTTATGAGGCTTTGCTATGATATGGGCGGCTATCCTTGCCTTGGCAATGATGTCAAGTTCTTTTGCCACGGCCTGGAGAAGATTGCGATTTTAAAGCAAGACCTTTTGGCGGCAAAAAAGTCTATTAACATGGAATACTACATCTTTGCCAGCGACAAAGTAGGCAAGGAGATTATGCAAATTCTGATTAACAAAGCCCGAGCCGGCGTTAAAGTGAAACTTATCTATGATTCGGTCGGCAGCAAGAAGACCCGCAGACGATTTTTCCGCAAGTTGGAAAAAGCGGGAGGTGAGGTGGCCGAGTTCTTCCCGCCTTTTGCGCACATCAGAATGATAAACCTTAAACTTAACTATCGCAATCACAGAAAAATTGTTGTTATCGACGGCAAGATTGCATACACAGGCGGCATCAACATTCGCGACGACCACATGGGCATGAACATGAAACTCTCGCCTTGGCGAGATGCGAGCGTGAGAATTGAGGGCGGGGGAGTTTTCCCGCTGCAAAACATCTTCCTCGACGACTGGCGTTATGCAAAGAAAGATAAGCGCCCGGCGGAGGAATATATTAAGGAATATTTCCCAACTCCAGAGCCAAAGGGTGATGTGACGGTGCAAGTGCTCACTTCCGGCCCGGACAGCAAACTTCAAAAGATTAAAGAAGCCTATATTAAAATGATAATTAATGCAAAGAAGAGGGTGTATCTTCAAACGCCATATTTTGTTCCCGACGACGCATTTATCTCGGCGCTCACGATAGCCCAAAAATCGGGAGTAGATGTTCGAATTATGCTGCCCGCAAAGCCGGACAAGCGCTCCGTCTATTTGCCAACTTTGTCCTATGCTCGCGAAATGGCGGAGATTGGAATTAAGATTTATTTCTATAACGGCTTCATGCACGCAAAGACGCTGCTTATCGACGACAATAAACTTTCAATCGGCAGCACCAATCTTGACAATCGCTCTTTTGGGCTAAACTTTGAATGCACTGCGATAATGTTCTCCGAAAAACTTAACGCCGAATATCTTACATGCTTTCAAGAGGATATTGCAAACTCAATCTTAGCCGACGAAAACTATTTTAAGCGCGCACCGATTGCAAGCAAACTTGGACAATCGTTCTTCCGATTGTTTGCGCCGCTTCTGTAAAAAAAGGCAGACCAGTTAGTCTGCCTTTTTTAAAATATCTTCAAGTTCTTGCAAAATCTTTTTGCGGTCGCATTTATATTGCAAAGAGATGTTGCTTACTTTATTGTCTTTAAAAAGTGTTTGCCCGCGCTTAATGTCCATTGATGTGTTTATCGAAATATCCACATTTTTTGTCTTAAAAAGTTCCGGTCTTGTGAGCGACATCACCGCGCACAAATCATGTGTTGCCCTTCTTGTGGAAGGAAGCAAGAGGTCGCGATAGCCGCCATATATTTTTTTGACCATTTCGCCGGCTCTTCCGAATTTTTCCCAACGATTGAGCATGGCAGGGGTGATATATGCCGAAAGCCCCATTTCTTTTGGGCTGAACAAAATCGGCAGGCCTGTTGCAACAACTTCGGCGCAAGCCTCGGGGTCGCAATAGAGATTAAAGCCGGAATATGGCGTGATGCTGCCCGAGCCGTCAATTGAACTGCCCATGATTACAACTCTTTTTATATTTTCCTTAATCTCGGGATATTTTCTTAGTGCAAGCGCAAGATTTGTGGAAGGCCCAAGGCACACATATGTGATTTGACCTTTATTTTCTTCCAAAACTTTTTTGATTGCCTCACTTGCGCCAAAAGAAGGGGTGTTAATCTCTTTCAAGTTTGTGTTTTCAACTTCTATGATGTCGCCAAGCCCTTTCTTGCCGTGAACGGTGAGTTTGTGGTCGTGGGTGACCTTAAGCGACTTGCCGCTGCCTTTGACCACGGGAACTTTACATGAAGCAAAGTTTTCGGTGATAAAAAGGGCGTTAAGTGTGGCCTGATCTATGCCCACATTTCCTCCTACAACGCTGACAAGTTTAACATCCAGTTTGTCAGAAAGATAGGCATACATCATGGCGATTGCATCGTCCGCGCCCGGGTCTACATCTAAGATAACTTTTTCTTTTGAATTATTCATTTTACTTTCCTTTAAAAGACTTAATCATTCTATCATATTATGCGCAAAATTTTACATTTGTTTAAAAAAACCTTGGCTTAGCAAGGTCTTTTTTTAAACATTTATCACAAACTCTTTAATTCCGCTCTGCCTTACAACTTTAAGTGTGAAACTTGTGCCCGGACGAAGGGTGAGCAAAAATTCCTCAAACTCGAAAACTCGGCTAAACTCTGTGGCGTTGCCATTATATATTGCCGACACAATTTTATCTCCGCTTTTAATGCCGACTTCTGCCGCCTTGCCGCTGACCGAGAAAGCGATAATGTCTTCCTTTATGAACGAAAGTCCCAGTTCCTCCTCAAACACCGCGATAGAGTTTTGAGATGTTGGCATAATTCCAAGGTCGAACTCCTTCAAGCCGCTATATCTTCCGCTTTGGATGCCATACATGATGTTGTCGATAACATTTGTTGCAAGTTTTGCGGGAATTGCACTGCCCACATTTTCAGCGTCGTCAATGCCTGCGTTGACAATGCCAATCAGTCTGCCTTTTTCGTCAAACGCGCCGCCGCCCGAGTTGCCGCCGTTGATTGGTGCGTCAATTCTCATGCTGCGAACTGTGACATCGTGGAAATCGGAATATCGAATATATTCGCTCTCAAGACTGACAATGCCTTTTGTTGCGCTGATGTGATAGCCAAGCGGGTTGCCCACCGCGATTACAGTCTGGCCAAGATGGGCGGGCTCCGAGGCAATTTCCGCCGCGCGCACATCGCTTTTTTTGATTAGGTCGCTGCCCGAAATTTTAAGAAGCGCAAGGTCATATTTAAGTGAGCCGCCAACATACTGGCAATCGATTGCCTGCTCGCCATATGTGATTGTCACGCTGCCGTCATACTCGCTGACAACGCTTGTGCCTTCGCTGCCATATATTTCGGCGGTGATTTTTGAGGCAATGTGACCAGTCGAGCGAAAATCTTCGTCATACACAACATGATAGTTTGTGATAATGTAGGCGTCGCCCGCCTCCTTATCAAGTTTGTAAATCACGCCCGAGCCGGCGCCATACACCGAGCCTTGAAAAGTTCTGCCTTCAACATACAGGCTGACAACGCTCATTGCCGCCTTGTTTGTGGCCGCTTCAATGTTCGAAACGGTGATTTCATTTAAATTCACTGTCGGCGATATATATGTGCTTTTCACGCCGCACGCTGTCATGATAAATGCGCATGGCAAAATTGCGCAGACGAGCCAGAGATATTTGCTCTTTTTCATATTCTCACCTTCTTTTGTTACTTTAGTATACTTTAGCCGAGTTTTTTATGCAACCGAATTGACATTTTGGGTGAAAAAATGTTAAAATAGCACAGCCTTATTTTAAGGAGGGGAATATGCAGGAAGAAAAAAAATATTTAGCCGAGACCGAAGAGGCTATTGAGAAAAACATTTCCTCTCTCACACAGCAAAAAACAGAACAGGAAAAATTTTATAAAGCAACTCAAGCGGAGTTTACACTTTCCTTTAACGAAAGCGATGTTGAGCAACTTGCGAGATACAAAACAATTTTAGCAGAAACCGAAAATCAGATTGAACTTCTTTCGCAGCGCGCAAAAGCGCTGGAAGGTCAGAAGCCGAGGCCATATTTTGCCAGAATTGATTTTCACGATAACGAACTTGGCGCCGACCAAAAAATTTACATAGGTCTGTCGCACATTTCGTCGGAGGGCAAGCAGTTTGTGTATGACTGGCGCGCGCCGATAAGCAGCCTTTATTATGACTATGACGAGGGTCCGGCAACATATGAAGCTCCAGACGGCGAGATTGAAGGGAGGATAACCCTCAAGCGCCAGTTTGGAATTGAGGACGGAGAACTTAAATATTTCGTGGATACCAAGCAGAACATTAACGACGAGATTTTGCAGCAAGTGCTCAGCAAAAACGCTTCCACAAAAATGAGAGAGATTGTCTCCTCTATTCAGAAAGAACAGAACGCGATAATTCGAGAGGAAAATTTTAAAACAATTCTTGTTCAAGGTGTGGCTGGCTCGGGAAAGACCAGCATCGCACTGCACAGAGCGGGCTATCTGCTTTTTAAACATAAAAACGATTATTCGAGCAGCGATGTTCTTATTTTGTCGCCGTCAAATCTGTTTTCAAGTTATGTCAGCCAAGTGCTGCCAGAACTTGGCGAGGATAATGTTATCGAAATGACTTTTTCGCACATCGCAAAAACCGAACTTAAGAAAGTGCTGCAGTCGCGTGAAAAACTTATCGACGAAATCTACATAAGGAAAAATCAGGCCAAACTTAACGAGATTGCCTACAAAAGTTCCTTCGATTTTCTTAATGACCTCTTAGACTTTTTGAACAATGTGTTTGCGGGGCTGTTTGACCCGAAGGACCTTGTGTTTAAGCCAAAAGACGCCAAAGCGGATACATATAACGCATTCACATTTTCTAAGGAAGAGATGCACAAACTCTATTTCGAGATTTTTGGACATCTGCCGGTCAACAAGCGCATCGATTATATGACCGAGCACCTCGTGGAGCGTTTTGGTCTCAGACCTGACGAAGCCGACCTTATCAAGCCGCGATTTAAAAATATGCTCTACAAATTTTTCCCGATTGACGACATATATAAAATTTGCAATGTCTTCTATGCGCGCATGGGGCTGACGCAGAAAAGTTTTAAGGATGTCGACTATGAAGATATCGCTGCGCTGCTTGTTATCAAAGACTTCACTCAAGGCCTTAGCCACGATTATGGCGTTAAATATGTGATAATCGACGAGATGCAAGATTTTACCCCAGTTCACTTCTACTTTTTCAATCGCATTTGGGACTGCCCAAAAATCATACTCGGCGATGTTAATCAGTGCATAGAAAAAACACTGTCAAAAAAATATCTGCTTGAACTTGCAAGATTTTTGAAAGCCAAAACAATTGTGCTGAACAAGACCTATCGCTCCACAAGGCAGATTTCCGAGTTCAGCGAAAAATTGATTGGGCTTAAGGGGGTGATAAACTTCAGCCGTGAGGGAAGTGCGCCGAGAATTATTAAAACAAACTCAACGCAAAACGCACTTGTTAAACTTATCAAAGAAAGCGAAGGAAAATTTGGGCACACCGCAATTGTTTGCAAGACGGGAGCGGAAGTTGCCGAAGTTTCCAAGATGCTGCATGGCATTTTAGACTTTGAACTTATTGTTGGCAGCGACCACAGTTTTGATTATCCCCTTGTTATCACCACCGCTTCAACTTCCAAGGGAATTGAGTTCGACCATGTGATAATTCCATTTGTAGACGACGAAAATTATCATTCTTCACTTGACAAAAACTTGCTATATGTGGCCTCCACGAGGGCGCTGCATCAGTTGGAAATTATCTACGAAGGCAGACGCTCGCGCCTGTTAAAAGGCATGAATATTCATAATTCGTCAGAAACTTAAGTTGTTTCGCGGCGGGGCAGGGCAATATATTGTTACATATCGACAAACTGTCCGTCAAAATGGTCGCGAGAATTGATAACCGCCCAAACGAAAACAAAGGCGAAAAGCCATTTTGTAAGAAAAATGACTGTGGAAATGTGGATAACTTGCCCAAAGTTACCCACATTCGACCCATAAACCGCCAATATGCATAAAAATAAGCAGTTTTGCATAAATATTTAAATGTGGAAATGTGGATAACTTTCCTGTGGAAAACCGGTGTATTTTTCACATTTTTGAAAGTAAAACATTCTTTTCAACAAGTGAAATTGTCAATTCGATTGACAATTTTTTTTGTATGCGATAGACTTTCTTTTAACTAAGAGGTTAAAGATATGGACAAGAAAATAACGCCGCGCCGCCTTGCCGGCTTTTGGGAACTTGAGCCCGAAAAAGAAGTGATTTTTGAAAATATGATTGACAGCATCAAAGGTGTGTTTAAAACGCACTGCTTTTTGCCGCTAGACACGCCAGTTATGGAACTTTCGGAAATCTTGCTTGCAAAAAGCGGAGGTGAAATTGATAAAGAAATTTATCGCTTTGTTAAAGGCTCAACTGATGCTTGCCTTAGATATGACCTCACTGTGCCACTTGCAAGATTTGTGGCAATGAATGAAAACACTCTTTCCTTTCCTTTCAAAAGATATGCGGTTGGCAAAGTCTATCGCGGCGAGAGACCGCAAAAGGGAAGGCTGAGAGAATTCTATCAATGTGACGCCGATATTATTGGCGACGGTGCGCTTAGCCTTGTCAACGACGCCGAATGTGTTAAACTCTATGCCGACATTTTTGACAAACTTGACATCAACATTTGCGTGGAGGTTTCCAATCGCAAGGTGTTGTTTGGGCTTGTGAGAGAACTTAGAGCGGAAGAGAAATTCAGCGACATTGCAATCATTCTTGATAAACTTGATAAAATTGGCAAACAGGAGACAGTAAATCTTCTTAAAGAACTTTCGCTCTCAGACCAAGCGTGCGACAAACTTGTGAGGCTTGTTTCAATCTCGGGCAAGGGCGAGGCGATTGACGAGGCTGAAGGTCTTGCTTGCGACGAGGCTTTTAAGGAAGGCATAAACGAACTGAGGGAGGTTTATCGCTATCTTAACGCTTTGGGTGTTTGTGAAGAGCGATATAAAATAAACTTTGCAATTATTCGCGGACACAATTATTACACCGGCACCGTATTTGAGGCCTATATCGAGGGCAAAAGGAACCTCGGCGCGGTTGGCGGCGGAGGAAGATATGACGACCTTGCCGGTTATTTCTCCGACAGAAAACTCCCCGGCGTTGGCATGAGCATTGGCATGAGCAGGCTTTTTAATCTTCTCGAAAGTGAGGGGATGCTGAGAACAGAAGAAATCTGCCCTGTTAAAGTTGCAATCATTCCAATGGGCCAGACACTCGAGAAGGCACTTGAGATTTCTGCTAAGCTGCAAAATGCCGGCGTAAGCTGTGAGGTTATGGCCGAAGAGAAGAGTTTTAAATCAAAAATGAAACAGGCGGGAAAAGTTGGAGTTCCGTTTGTGATAATTTTAGGCGAAGACGAAGTTAAAAACAATGTGCTTGCGCTTAAAGACATGAACAAGGGCGAGCAGCAGACATTAAAATTTGAAGATGTTTTAAACATTGTGGGGTGAACATGCTGATAACAATCGAGGGCGTTGATTGCTCGGGAAAAGAAACACAATCGAAACTTTTGGCGCAAAGGCTGATAAATGAAGGCAAAACTGTCGCCAGATTTTCCTTTCCATTCTATGGCACGCCGACAGGCAAAATTGTGGGCAGGCCATATCTTGGCAAAGACGGCTTCAGTTTTTTTGACGAGGGCGCGTCGCATGTTGACCCATATGTAGCCTCGCTATATTTTGCGGCGGATAGAAAATATAATTTGAAAACTATCGAGCAGGCGCTAGCAAATAACGATGTTGTTATCTTAGACAGATATATCTACTCCAACATGGCGCATCAAGGCTGCAAGTTGGAAGGAAAAGAGCAAGATAAGTTTTTCGATTTTATTGATGGACTGGAATTTAAACTGCTTTCGCTTCCAAAGCCGGACATTTCGCTTTTCTTGTATGTTCCATGCGACATCGTTAAAAAACTTAAGGACGAGAGAAAAGAGCGCCCGGACGACCACGAAAAGGATAGCGAATATCTTGCTAAAGCAGAGCGCACATATTTAAATCTTGTTAAGAAATTTAATCTTAAGCAGATAAATTGCGCGCAAGAGGGAAAAATGAGAATGCCGGAAGATATCGCCTGCGAAATTTACTCTAACATTTATGAATGAGATTATAGAGAGAAAAATTAAACTTTTGCCGACCAAAAGCGGCGTCTATGTTATGAAAAACAAGGACGGCGTTGTCATTTATGTTGGCAAAGCGAAAAGTTTAAAAAATAGGGTTAGCCAATATTTCCGAAATTCCCCAAAGCCGAGCAAGGTGCAGGCGATGGTGGATAACATTGACGATTTTGAATATTTTATCACCGTTTCAGAGCGGGACGCGCTTGCGCTTGAGAGCAATCTGATAAAAAAATATCAGCCGCACTATAACATCCTTCTTAAAGACGGCAAGGCTTTTCCATACATTGCAATCAATATGAACGACCCCTTTCCAAAACTTCAAGTGCTAAGAAGAATTGGCAAGGCGGGATATAAATATTTTGGACCATACTTTGCAGGGCTTTCGGCGGGCGAGATTGTTAAAACGGCAAACTCGGCTTTCGGGCTTAGAACTTGCAATTTGAAAATAACCGAAAACTCGGTGGCAAAAAGGGAGTGTCTCAACTTTTTCCTTGGGCTGTGCTCGGCTCCTTGCACGAAGAGGGTTAACAAAGAAGAATATGCCGAACGTGTGAAAAAGGCGATAAATTTCTTGAGCGGGAATGACGAGGAGATTGAAAGCATTTTAACAGAGAAAATGACAAATGCGGCCGAGAACGAAAACTTTGAAAGTGCAATGATGTATCGCGACAGACTTAAAATGGTGGCAAAACTTAAGCAGCGAGTTGTGGCGAACTTGCCAAAGAATGTTGATAAAGATGTGTTTGCATATGTCACCGACGGTCTTAACGGCGTGATAACTTCAATGGTCATTCGCGGAGGAAAGATACTTGGCGTAATCAATTATCCGGCAGACGATGCGAGTTTGGAAGAGGGGCAGACGCTTTTCAATTTTATCTTGCAATATTATGAAAACATGCTTGTGCCGGAAGAGATTATTCTAAGTCATGAACTTGAGGACGAAGAACTTTTAAACTCTGTCCTTAAAAGAAAGGTCAAATTTAACTATAACCCTAAAGGTGTAAACGCAACCCTTTTGAACATGGCTAAGGAAAACGCACGCGACTATCTTGAAAAGCACATTGAAAAGAGCAAGATTAAATTTGCAAACACCCTTGGCGCACTTGAAAAACTTAAAAGCGCCTTGAACCTAAAAAACTTTCCGCAGCGCATGGAATGCTACGACATTTCGCACATCTCGGGAACAAATAAAGTTGCGTCCATGGTGGTGTTTAAAGGCGGAGAGCCGTCGAAAAAGGACTATCGAAAGTTTAAAATTAAAAAAGTTCAAGGCTCAAACGACTTTGCGTCCTTGCAGGAGACGCTAAGGCGCAGGCTTAACAGACTGAAAAATTTGGAGGGCGAAAGTTTTAATGAAAAACCCGACCTTTTGATTATCGACGGAGGCAAGGGGCAACTTTCGTCTTGTCAAGAAATCTTAAAAGAAAGCGGACTTGATATCGAAATGATTTCGCTTGCAAAACGCATTGAAGAGGTTTTTTTGCCGGGGCAGAGCGAGCCTATTCTGCTTAAAACGGGAAGCGCAGAACTTAAGATGCTGCAACGAATAAGAGACGAAGCACACAGATTTGCAATCACCTTCCACAGAAATGTGAGAACGACGACGCAGACGCATAGCGAACTCGATAACATTAAGGGGCTTGGGGTTAAGAAACAAGCCGCACTTTTGCAGGCGTTTGGAAGCGTGGAAGAAATTAAAAAAGCGGGAGTGGAAGAACTTTCGGTTGTGCCGGGCATACACGAAGCACTTGCGATAGAGATTAAAAAGTATTTTTCGAAATAACGGGGGCGGCGAGGCCGGCGGTCGCGACTAGTCGCGGCCGCCGTGGCGCGCGTGGGCGCAGCCACGCGCGCAGGGCTTTTGCCCGAGGGCAAAAGCCGCCTCGCCGGCGATTTTTTTTAAAACTTTTGCGAAAAAGATTTACATTTTAATAAAAAAGTGATAAAATACACTCCGTAACCTAGATTTGCACCCATAGTGAAATGGATATCACGAGAGTCTACGGAACTCTTATTTCAGGTTCGAGCCCTGATGGGTGCACCAAAAAGAAGCCTTCGCGGCTTCTTTTTTTCTTGCAGAATTGTGAGTGTTGTGATAAAATGTAAGAAGAAGTTGTATGGAGAAAATTATGAATTATGATTTTGCAGGAGACACAGAAGCAGCAGCCTGTCTCGAAATAATCGAAAGGTGTTTGCAGGTTAATGTTTCTAACATGACGGGCTATGGCAAAGATGATTTAACGCGTCAAGTTCAAGAAATTGTGCAGGGGCAATTTTCAAAAAAAATTTCCACTTTACTTTTGTCAAATGGCTCGGCAGCAAACGTGCTTGCTATTAAACTTATGAAACATGACTACTCTCAAATTATTTCCTTGAAAGATGGTCACATAAATGACTGTGAGGTGGGCGCGACCGAGTTTATCACGGGCTGCAAAATTTTGGGAGCGGAGGGAAAGAACGGCAAACTTACTCCTGCCGACATAGAAAAGGCGCTTAAAAATCAGGATTTAACGCATAGCCCGAAACTTGAAATCGCCGTTATATCGCAACCGACGGAAAAGGGGCTTGTGTATTCCTTAAAGGAAATGAAGGCTCTATGTGAATATTGTCACAAACATGACATCTATGTATATGTTGACGGCGCTCGGCTCGCAAACGCGATGGCAAAACTTAATTGTGGATTAAAGGAGATGTTGGAAGAAACTGGAGTTGACATTGCTAATTTTGGGGTTAACAAGAATGGCGCGATGTTTGGCGAGATGCTTATCATCTTAAATGAGAAGTTTGATAAAAATTTAATCTTGCATCAAAAACAACTATTTCAATCATTTTCGAAGTCAAGATTTTTAGCGGCGCAATATTTGGCTATGTTTGAAAATGATCTTTGGAAAAATAACGCGCGTCATTCGAATAGAATGGCAAAGATTTTGGAAAAGAGGTTGCGAAGTATAAAAATCACGCCAGAATTCTCTGTGCAAACGAATGCTGTGTTTGTCAAATTAAAAGACAAGCAGATAGAAAAACTTACAAAAGAATATGCTTTCGGCTATTTGAAAAACAATCTTGTTAGACTTATGACATCTTGGAGCACCACCGAAGAACAGATTGACAATCTTATTATAGCGTTGAGAAAAATATAGGAGAAAAATATGATACCAAAAATTATCCACTATGTGTGGCTGGGTGGCAAAGAAATTCCTAAGGAGCATAAAGATTATATCGAGGGTTGGAAAAAGTTGATGCCCGAATACAAGTTTATGCTTTGGAATGAAGAGAACTTTGACTTCTCAAATTGCGACTATGCTCGCCAGGCCTACGAAAATAAAAAGTTTGGGTTTGTGGCTGACTATATTCGCGTAAGTGTCCTCAAAAGTTATGGCGGAATTTATCTCGACACCGATGTGGAAGTCCTAAAACCATTTGACAATCTGTTACGCAGGGGGGGGGGGGGGCGTTTACC
>CAOQYA010000001.1:138604-192426 GCA_948514155.1 uncultured Eubacteriales bacterium
GCTTTGAAAACGACGCTTATACACAAACTGCAGTTTTAGCAAGCGAAAAAAATCACCCGTTATTTGAAACTTTAGTTCGCTTCTATGAGACTAGGCATTTTGTTAAAAATGGCAAGTGTGACCTTACTCCTAACCCATTTTATCTGACCTATTTTATGCACAAAGATTTTGGACTAAAGCTAAACGCGAAGTTGCAGTTTTTGAAAAACGAGCAGGCCGGAATTGATGTTTACACTTGTGATTATTTTGCTCCGATAAATTTCACAACAAAAAAGTTGACAGTGACCGAAAACACATATGCTATTCACCATTTTGCAAACAGTTGGGCAAATAAAAAGCAAAAACGGGAAGAGAAGTTAACGCAGTTTTTATACAAAACTTTTGGAAAAAAGTTCTTCGCTTTTTGCACAAGAGTTTACACAAAAAGTTATTTTAAAAAACTTGATAAAGAATATCAAAAAACTTTGGAAAAAGAAGAAACTATTTAATTCTAAAACAGAGGGGAGATATGAAACAAAAATCTACTAAAATTTTGTTTTTTAGCGCGGCGGCACTTTTTGTGCTTGCAATTGTTCTTTTTGTGTGTTTGGGGGTGCCTGTTGCAAGTTCAGTTAGCGCAGAGGCCTCGATAAAAGACGCCAATGTAAGTTACAATTCTGTTGAGAAGATTATCAGCATAAATGAAAACAAAGTCTTGAATGTGACCGAACGTATAACTGTCACTTACAAGTTTGGCGGAATAAATGTGGGTTTATCGCGCAATGTTTCTCGTGTTAACAAGATAACTAGAATTGTGAACGGAAAAAAATATGTGACCACAACAGTCAACAAACTTGAACTTGTTTCTGTGACCATGGATGGGCTGCCGGAATACAACTTTCTTGAAACAAGCGGCGACTATTTTTACATCAACACCGGCGCTGACTATGACTACAAAGAGGGCACACATGTTTATGAAATAAACTATCTCTACGACATGGGCGAAGACTTTATTGACGAGTTCGACGATTTCACCTTTGATATCATGGACTATGGCTTTAGAAGTAATGTTGAAAATTTCTCGGCAAAAGTGACTTTCCCTGCATCTTTTCTTGACGGCAAAGATATTTCTCAGGTGCTTTCTTTCAGAACAAACAACATGGCGCCTGTGAGGTTGGATACAGTTAATGCCAAGTGGGACGAAGAGAGTTTGACCCTTTCTTGCTCTTTCTCGGGCTTTAATAAGGAAAATGGGCTCACCATGCAACTTATTCTGCCGGAAGACTATTTCGACACATATTATGCGCCTGGCGCGCTTTATTGGGTCTGCCTTGCCTCCATTATTATTTGCGTGATTGCAATTGCAGTTATCGTGCTTGTTAACAGACTTAAAAAGCAGGGCGTCATTGTTCCCGAATTTTACCCGCCAAAAGACCTTTCTGCAATTGATGTTGCAAAAGTGTATCGTGGCTACCCTCGAGCAAAAGATTTTGCCAGCCTTGTCATAGACTGGGCAGCCAAGGGCTATGTTTCAATCAATGTCTTGTCGAAAAGCCGTGTTGTGCTTAAAAAGTTGAAGGACATGGAAAAAAACGACCACAACGAATATGAATATTTCAGCGCGCTTTTCGCCGATAAGAACGAATATGACACTAAGAAAGATAAAAGCAGATACAACAGAAAGTTAACAAGCGCCGTTCGCGCGATATATCAAACGCCGTGGGTTGATAAGAAGAAAACTTTGTTGTTGAGGACTGCTGTCTCGCTGCTTGCGATTTTGCCATTTGTGCTGATAAACATTTGGGCGGGCATGCAAGGCTTGGGTATGGGCGGAGTGTCTGCCATTATCTTGCTTTTCCCAATAATAGCATTGATTGTTTTTGTTTACACTCCAATTCCGCTGTGGTTTAAAATTATTTGGTGTGCCGGCTTTGGCGGCGCACCGCTTGGCATCATGGTCAGCGGAATAAACACTTCATATGACATTCTCAATCTTATTTGGCCAATTCTTGTGATATTTTTGCTGGGCTTTTTCTCCGCGAGATTTATTAAAGTCCTCGACGAAGACGCCAAGAAATATCGCCCTCGAGTTTTAGGCTTCAAGCATTTTCTTGTGACTGCCGAACTTGATAAATTGAACATGCTTGTGGAGGCAGACCCAGACTACTATTACAATATCCTGCCATATTGCTACATCTTCGGTATCACCAAGAAGATGCAGAAAAAGTTTGCGGCACTTGAAGTTAAAGAGCCTAAGATTTGTGGAGATTTTGAAACGGCAGTCGTGTTTGGATGCCTTTGTCACTCCGTGCACGGCATGGGCGTTGGCTCCTCCTTTTCCGGTGGCGGAAGCGGCGGCGGAGGAGGTGGGGGCGGCTCTTCCGGCGGAGGCGGCGGCGGAGGAGGCTGCGGCGGCCGATAGAAAAATCAAAGACCTTTCAAATTCCGAAAGGTCTTTTTTTGTTTGCAAATTGAAACAAGTATGATAAAATAACAAAAGAGGAAAAAATATGAAAAACGCAATAATTTTGCACGGCATGAGCGCCGACCTGGATGTTTGTTTTGGTCCAAAACTTAAAGAGGACTTAAAAAATCTCGGCTTCAATATTTATGAGCCGAAGTTTGTGTTACATCCAAATATCACGCTTGGGAAATGGGAAGAGGAAATGGACAAGTTTAGAGATGTGATTGACGAAGACGCCCTTCTTGTTTGTCATAGCCTAGGAACAATGTTTATCTTGAAATATTTAAAGAAACACAACTTAAAGGCGAAAATGCTTGTCACTGTTGCGGGCGGAACAGTGCTTAAAAAAGAAGATTGTCAAATTCCATATCTCACACCATTTTTGCCGAGCGAAAACGAGTTTAAGTGGGCAAGGGAGCATTGCGAAATAAAGTATTCGATATTCAATAGGAATGACGACATCTGGAGAATGCAAGATGTCGAGGCTTACAATTCGCGCCTTGGCTCAACGCCTGTTGAACTTCCATATGGCGAGCATTTTGGCCGCAAGTCGGGTGTTAAAGAAATTCCGGAACTAATCGAGATTGTCAAAATGGAAATGAAAGGATAGAATATGAAAAACATTTTTAAAGACAAATATGTGTTTGTGGATTTTGACGGCACGCTTTGTGAATACAGATACGACGGGCATGTGAGCGGCAAGGTGGCTGACCCGGAAAGCGAGCACGATTGGGGACAATCTATGCGAGAGCTTTTATTTGGTGACATATTTTTAAGAGCACGGCCGCTTAAAACAATGCAGAAAGTCCTTTCAAAATGCGACCCGAACAAACTCTATATTTTGGGCGCAATTATAACAAAAAACGAGATTGACCAAAAACTTATTTGGCTCAAGAAGCATTATCCGCAGATAAAAGAGAAGAATATGTTCTTTTTGGCTGATTTGAATTTGAAAGTGGAAACGCTTAAACTTTTCTGCAAGGAAAAGAATGTGAAATCGGAAGATGTTGTGTTTATCGACGACACGCATTCATACTTGCGTCGAGCGGAAGAAGAGGGCTTTAATGCTTATCATATAACAAGTTTTATTGATTGATTATTTTACAGGTTTTTTTGGAATAATAGTGATATGAAATTCCTTAAAAACCTGCTTTTATATATCAGCGCGTTCATGCCAATGTATTTTTTGGTGCTTCTTAAACTTGTGGTCGAGCTTCTCAACCATAATCTTTCTTTTAATGTGCTCAACAGCCTAAATCTTGCAACACTGATATTGCTGCTTATCTCGAGTGTGATTGGCCTTCTTTGGAATGTTAAGTTCAATCGAGACGAAGCAAAAGAAGTGACAATTCTTTCCAAGCACAACATCACCGACCAGCACTTTTTGGGCTATTTTTCACTGTTTGTGTTTTTTGCAATTCCGCTTGACCTATCGCTCGTGAGCGCCTTTTGCATCTATCTTGCAATACTTATCATGATTGGCATTGTTTACATCAACAACTCGCTTTATTATATCAACCCGTTCCTTAATCTTCTTGGATACAACTTTTATGATATCACCTATATCGAGGCGGGTTCGAACGAAAAGCGAAACGCTAAAATTTTTTATCGTGGCGATTTGGAAATTGAAAATCGCACCTATTTTGTCAAACTCAAAAACGAGAATTTCAGTTTTGTGGACAAGAATAGGTCTGCGAAAAAGTAGGGGAATATGACAAAGGGCAAATCGCAGTTTTTGGGAAGCGTGAGTGCTTACTACGGCTTTGAAGTTTTGCAGTGGCTGGCCGGAGTGCTTTCTCTGTCGCTGCTTACGCCATACATGGTCTGCGGCTTTGAAAGGTGGCGCGTTTCGCAGTCTGAAATTGACGGACACAGGCTTGTTTTTACAGGCAAGATTTGGCAGGCCTATGCGATATATGGCTTCTGGGTGCTGATTACGCTTATTTTTGGCAGCATCTCGAATTTAGTGCTTTATTTTTTTGGGCTGCTGCTTCCAAAACAACTTGCGTTTTGGGCAGTCAATGGCCTTATTCTCCTTATCAACACCTTCTTTTTGCAGACGCAATATCGCCACTGGGTGAGGCGGAAGGTGGAGTTTGAAGGCGGCTTTGCGCCCTCTTCCATTCAGTCCAAATTTTCGGAGACGTTGCGCACCAGTGTTGTGGCTTTTTTAATCACATTTTTTTCTTTAAAACTCGCTTCCCCGCACGCGCACCAACTTAAAATGGAGCACTATTCTTTCAGCACAAAAATAAGTGGCAGGAACTTGAAGTTTTTAGGCTCGCGAAAGGCCCTTTACAAACTCTGGTGGCCAAACCTCGCTCTTTCGATTGTCACTTTTGGGCTATATTTGCCGATTTTACACTATTTAGTTTACAAATGGCGAATTGAAGGCCTTTCTCTCGCCGCGTAGAAGGGGCTAAATTCGCGTTTTTTAATATTCTGCGAGAAGATATTAGAGAAAGATAAAAATTGCCTAAAATGGGCTAAATTGCTTGCCTTTTAATATATATTAATATATAATATATCTATATATAGAAGCGATAGGAGTTTATCATGGAAAATATCAGCGAAGTCGAAGAACTTTCAAAGTCTGTCAAGTATGACGCAAGCGACATTCAGGTGCTGGAGGGGCTTGACCCGGTTAGAAAGAGGCCGGGCATGTATATCGGCTCAACTGATGAGCACGGACTGCATCACTTGGTGACAGAGGTTGTTGATAACTCTATCGATGAAGCGCTCGCCGGATACTGCACAGAGATTGCTGTCACCATTAACGAGGATGGTTCTTGCAGCGTGTCCGATAACGGCCGTGGCATTCCAACAGGCATAATCGAGAAAGAGGGCAAAAGCGCTGTGGAAGTTGTGCTCACAAAATTGCACGCTGGCGGAAAGTTCGGCGGCGAGGGCTACAAAATCTCCGGCGGACTTCACGGTGTGGGTGTTTCCTGCGTGAACGCACTCTCTTCAAAAATGGTGGCGGAGGTTTATCAAAATGGCCTCTATCACATCATTGAATTTTCTCGTGGAAAAACTGTTTCTCCGCTCAAGATTGTGGGCAAGACTGACAAGCGCGGCACCACGATAACCTTCTGGCCGGACGACGAAATTTTCGAGACGACGATATTTAACTACGACACCATGAAAAACCGGTTCAGAGAGATTGCTTTCCTCAACAAAGGTCTTGTGATTTCTTTGGAAGACAAGCGCGAGGGCAAACAGAGAAAAGAGGTTTTCGAGTTCAAGGGCGGAATTGTGGAGTTTGTAGATTTTCTCAACAAAAATCGCGAAACCGTGCTTCCTAATCCCGTTTACTTTAACAAGTTCAATCGCAATGAAAAAGGCGATGTTGAAAATGAGATTGAAGTCTGCTTCCAGTTTAATGACGGCTATAATGAAATCATAAACGCCTATGCGAACAATATCAACACCGAGGAGGGCGGAACGCATCTTGACGGCTTTAAAAACGGCCTCACAAAGGTGATAAACGACTATGCGGTGAAAAACAAAATTATCAAAGAGAATGAAAAACTCACTGGTGACGACTGCCGCGAAGGCATCACTGCCGTGATTTCTGTAAAACTCAGAAACCCACAGTTCGAAGGCCAGACCAAGACAAAACTTGGCAACAGCGAGATGCGAACGATTGTGTATAAGGCAATGGTGGAAAGTTTTGGAGACTTTTTGGAAGAGCATCCTGTTGAAGCCAAGAACCTGATAATGAAAAGCATCAATGCTCAGCGCGCAAGAGACGCAGCGAGAAACGCAAGAGAGCTCACTCGAAGAAAGAGCGTGCTTGAAAGCACCACCCTTCCTGGAAAACTTGCCGACTGCAGCGAGAAGAATGCCGAAGTGTGCGAAATCTATCTTGTTGAGGGAGACTCCGCGGGCGGCACTGCAAAGCAGGGGCGTGACAGACGCTTCCAGGCAATTTTGCCTCTTCGTGGAAAAATCTTGAATGTTGAAAAGGCAAGGCTTCACAAGGTTTTGGAGAGCGCGGAAATCAAGAATATGATAACTGCTTTCGGTGCGGGAATTGGAAACGAGTTCGACGCGAAAAAACTTCGCTATCACAAGATTATCTCCATGACCGATGCTGATGTCGACGGCGCGCATATTCGAATACTTCTTTTAACATTCTTCTTCCGCTATATGCGTCCGCTGATTGAAAATGGATATGTGTATTCGGCAAAGCCACCTCTTTACAAAGTGGCAAGAGGCAAGGAAGAAAAATATTGTTACTCAGACGAGGAGCTTAACGCCGAACTTGAGGCTGGAGGCCGCAAGGGCGTGACCATTCAAAGATATAAGGGTCTTGGAGAAATGAACGCCGAACAACTTTGGGAAACTACAATGAACCCAGAGAAAAGAACGCTTATTCAAATCACAATGGAAGACGCGATTGAAGCGGACAAAATGTTTAATCAGCTTATGGGTGAAGAGCCAGAACTAAGGCGCCAGTTTATCGAAGAAAACGCAACACTCGTAACAGACCTTGATGTTTAGGAGAAAACAATGGATAAGAAGTTTTACGAAGAAACATTTGACATGTTCATAGAGACATGGGGTAAAGAGTTTGAAATGCAAATGTGCATAGAAGAGATGAGCGAACTTACTAAAGAACTATGCAAGTTTATGAGATATTCTCAAAAACAAAAATCGCCTGAAAATCAAGAGAAACTGGAACAAATCAAGCGAAATATTATTGAGGAAACTGCCGATGTGCTTATATGTGCGGGGCAAATGAAGAGGCTTTTTGGAAGCGTAGATGTAGACAAAGTCGCAGATTACAAGATACAGCGCGGAAGAGCAGTTGTTGAAACTTTCAATCAAAACAAGAAAGGAAAATAATATGAAAGAAGAAAAGAAATCTTTAGCGGAAATGCTACAGAACACAAAAATTGAAAAAGTCGATGCGGTGGGTGAATTAAAACGCTCCTTCATTTCTTACGCCATGGCGGTGAATGTTTCGCGTGCCATTCCGGATGTGAGAGACGGACTTAAACCCGTGCATAGAAGAATTTTGTATGCAATGGGCGAACTTAATAACTTCTATGATAAGCCATTTAAGAAATGCGCAAGAATTGTCGGTGAAGTTATGGGTAAATATCACCCTCACGGCGACAGTTCTGTATATGACGCTATGGTGCGTCTCGCTCAAGATTTCTCAATCAGATGTCCGCTTATCGACGGTCACGGAAACTTTGGTTCTGTGGACGGAGATCCACCAGCGGCTATGCGTTACACCGAGGCAAGGCTTTCGAAAATTGCGTCGCTTATGCTGGAAGACATCGACAAAGAGACCGTGCCTTTCTATCCTAACTTCGACGAAACTCTCATGCAGCCAACTGTGCTGCCGGCAAAGTTTCCAAACCTTCTTGTTAACGGCGCGGACGGAATTGCCGTGGGCATGGCAACAAACATTCCGCCTCACAACCTTGGCGAAGTGATTAGCGGCGTGCAAGCGCTGATTGATAACCCAGACATCGACATCGACGAACTTATCAGAATTATCCCTGCGCCAGATTTCCCAACAGGCGGAATAATCATGGGCAGAGCGGCAATCAAGCACGCATACAGAACAGGTCGAGGCGGCATTGTGCTTCGTGGCAGAGCGGAAATTGAAGAAGCGCCAAATGGAAGACAGAGAATTGTTATCACCGAACTTCCATATCAAGTTAACAAGGCAAAGTTTATTATCCAAGTTGCCGATATGGTGAAAAATAAGCGCATTGAGGGCATCAGCGACATTAAGGAAGAGTCCGACCGCCAAGGCATGCGCGTGGTGATTGACATCAAGAAAGACGCCAACGCTCAAGTTGTTTTGAATATGCTCTACAAGCACACCCAGTTGCAGCAGGGTAGTGGAATTATCATGCTTGCTCTTGTTGACGGCACGCCAAAAATCCTCAATTTGAAGGAAGTGCTCGAGTGCTATCTTGCTCACCAAATTGATGTGCTTGAAAGAAAGACGAGATTTGACCTTGGCAAGGCGAAGGAAAGAGAGCATATTGTAAAAGGTCTCGTGACCGCACTTGCAAACATCGACGAGGTGATTGCAATTATCAAAGCCTCGGACGACAAGCAAGACGCTATGAAAAAACTGACCGAGAACTTTGAACTCGACGAAATTCAAGCGGGCGCAATTCTCGAAATGAAACTTTCTCGCCTTACAAGTCTCGAAGTTGAAAAACTTAACGAAGAACTTCGCGAACTCGAACTTAGAATTGCAGATTTGGAAGACATCTTGGCTCGTCCGGAGCGCGTGAAGAAGATTATTCGCGACAATCTTGAACAAATCAAAACCGACTACAATCAGCCGCGTCGCACCGAAATCAGCATGGATATGGGCGGAATTGATATCGCCGACCTTATCGAAAAGGAAGAGGTTGTTATCTCGATGACCCATCTTGGCTATGTGAAACGCATGTCTTCAAGTGAATATCACGCTCAGAAGCGTGGCGGCGTGGGAATAACGGCACACAAGACCAAGGACGAAGACTATGTTGAACAGATGTTTATCACCTCTTCGCACGACGATTTGTTATTCTTCACAACAAAGGGCAAGGTGTATGCAATCAAGGCATATGAAGTGCCGGAAGCACAGCGCACAGCGAAAGGCCGAAGCATTGTCAACCTCATTGCGCTTGACGCGGACGAGAAAGTGACAACAATCATTCCGCGCGGTGAGGATGCAAAGGGCAATCTTATCATGGCAACAAAGAATGGACTGATTAAAAAGACCGACCTGTCCGAATTTGAGCGGATAAACAAGAATGGAAAGATTGCAATCACACTGCTTGAAGGCGACAGCCTTATCGGCACAGAGATGTCAAGAGGCGAAGACGAGATTTTGATTGCTTCGCGCGAAGGCAAGTGCATCCGCTTTAATGAGAGCGATGTTCGCGCGACCGGCCGTGGCAGCCAAGGTGTTAAATCTATGACGCTTTCAAAAGACGACGAGATTATCGATATGACAATCGTTCGTGCCGGCTCGCAGATTGTGACAATCACCGAAAACGGCTATGGCAAACGCTCCAGCGTGGACGAGTATCGTCTGCAAGGCCGCGGCGGTATGGGAATTAAAGCCGGCGTGTTTAACGATAAAACTGGTAAGCTTGTTGCGCTTAAGCAAACAAACGGCGATGAGGACATCCTCATGATTGCCGATAGCGGCGTTATCATAAGAACACCAGTTGACAGCATCAGCCAATTCAGCCGTGTAAGCCAAGGTGTTAGGGTTATGAAACTCCGTGGCGACGCCAAAATTGTCAGCGTAGCCCTCGCCGAAAAGGAAGAGGAAGCGGCGGAAGAGGCGGTGCAGACTGATGAAACAATTGAAAATGAATAAAAATATATAAAAAAGGCTTAAATACAAGCCTTTTTTTGTATTTTTTGAAATAACTGTTGACAATTAGGTTAATAATGAATATAATAAAAACATCGTCGCGGAGTAGAGCAGTCCGGAAGCTCGTCGGGCTCATAACCCGAAGGTCATTGGTTCAAATCCAATCTCCGCAACCATGGATAGACGAAGAGGTGAAATAAGCTCTTCGTTTTTTTATGCATTAATCGTCAAAGGCTTCAACGCCGAGGCGAATGCCGATTTTCATGGCCTCCACAAAAAACGCTTCTTCCGCGTCGCCACTTCTATTTGTTTCATTATCTAAAATTTCATCAAGCGTTGCTTTTTGTTTTTTGCTGAGCGTTTTAGAAAACTCGTTGATTATTTCCAAGTTTCTTAAACCTTCATCGCGAACTTCCGGTGGCATAGTTATATCATGAATTGTCCCACGATTGCCATAAAATATTTCTTTGATTATTGAATGTTTCATATTTACCTCCTAAATGTCCATTATATGGATGTTTATATTATAAACTCCATATAATGGAGTTGTCAAGCATTTTAAACAAAAATGTTGTAAAATATCCATATGATGGAATTCGACAATATACAGTTTGGAAAAAGATTAAAACAATTAAGAATTGAGTGTGGACTATCTCAAAATTTTTTAGCGAAAGAAGTTGGAGTTGCTTCTAATACGATAACTCAGTATGAGAGCGGTTATTCCAAACCTAAAATCGATGTGCTTGTTAAATTGGCGGTGGTTTTGAAAACAACAACTGACTACTTATTGGGTTTAGAAGATTAGTATGATAGATATTGACCTAAAAGAATTGGGGCGGAAAATTAAAGAACTTAGGGTGGAAAGTGGTTTGTATCAAAGCCAACTAGCAGAAATGGTTGGTTTAGCGCAAAACACTATTTCTCAGTATGAAAATGGCACAAATAGCCCAAGTATTGAAACATTAGCCAATCTTGCAATCGTCTTAAAAACAACAACTGATTATTTACTTGGTTTAGAAGATTAAAATATGAAGAGGTCTGCCTCTTCTTTTTTTTGCATTCATTTTGATAAACAAACAAAAAATGTTAATATATTGTTTGTAAAAAGGGACTGATATGAAAGATAAATTTTCTGATAAAAAGTATTTTGAAAAACTTGACATGTATTTTAGGGCGGCGAACTATTTGTCGGCGGCGCAATTGTATCTTCTCGACAATCCGCTGATGCGTGACCACGAGCTTTGCGAAAAAGATTTAAAGAAAAAATTGGTCGGACACTGGGGCACTGTGCCGGGTCAGAATTTTGTTTATGCGCACTGCAACCGCGCGATTGCAAAGTTTGACATTGATATGATTTTGCTCTCCGGCCCGGGACACGGCGGCAACTTCTTTGTGGCGAACAGTTATCTTGAGGGGACATATTCCGAGTTTTATCCAAAAGTTTCGCAAGACAAGGCAGGAATGAAAAGGCTTTGCAAGCAGTTCTCTTTTCCGGGTGGCATAGGCTCGCACTGCGTGCCTGAGCAGCCCGGCTCCATTCACGAGGGTGGCGAACTTGGCTACAGCCTTGCGCACGCGTTCGGCGCGGTGCTTGATAATCCAAATCTGATTGCAACTGTGATTGTTGGCGATGGTGAGGCGGAGACCGGGCCACTCGCAACATCGTGGCATGGCAATAAGTTTATCAATCCTAAAACGGACGGCGCTGTGCTGCCGATTTTACACCTCAATGGCTACAAGATTAACAACCCAACCGTGCTTTCGCGTCTGCCAAAAGAGACGCTTGAAAGTTTGATGAGAGGCTATGGCTATCACCCAGTTTTTGTGGAAGGGCAGGAGCCTATGAAAATGCACGCGAAAATGGCTAAAGCAGTGGACGAGTGTGTGGAAGAGATAAAGAAAATTCAATCGGCTGCGAGAAAAAGTGCTCCCGCTTCAAGGCCTATTTGGCCTATGATTATCCTTCGCACGCCGAAAGGTTGGACTGGTCCAAAAGTGGTGGACGACAAACAAATCGAAGGTTCTTTCCGCGCACATCAAATTCCGATTAACATGCAAGGCGAAAATCACCTTGAGCTTTTGAAAAGCTGGCTTAAAAGCTACAAGCCGGACGAACTTTTTGACGAGAACTATCGCCTCAAGGCCGAAATAGCCGAGATTTTGCCGAAAGGCGACAAACGCATTGCCGCAAACCCTGTGACAAATGGCGGACTTTTATTAAAAGACCTTAAAACGCCGGACATTCGAGATTATGCTGTCAAGTTCGACGGTCACGGCACAATCCGCACTCAAGATATGCTGGAGCTTAGCGGCTATGTTCGCGACTTATTTACCCTCAATCGTGACAACAAAAATTATCGCATTTTCAGCCCTGACGAGGCGATGAGCAATCGTCTTTATCGCGCATTTGAAACCGAAAATCGCACTTTTAACGCACAAATTTTGGAAATTGACGACAAACTTTCGCCAAACGGCCGCATAATGGATAGTTTCCTTTCGGAGCACATGTGCGAGGGCATGCTGGAGGGTTATCTTCTCACCGGCAGACATGGAATGTTCAACAGTTATGAAGCCTTCATTCGCGTTGTTGACAGCATGGTGGCGCAGCACGCAAAGTGGCTGAAAGTGTGCAACGAAATTTCGTGGCGCAAGCCGATTTCCTCGCTAAATCTCATACTCACAAGCAATGTTTGGCAGCAGGACCACAACGGCTTCACTCACCAAGACCCCGGCTTCCTCGACCATATGGTCAACAAGAAAGCGGACGTTGTTCGAATGTATCTTCCGCCCGATGCGAACTGCCTGATTTCCTGCTATGACCACTGCGCGAAGAGCAAGAACTATGTTAACATCATTGTCGCATCCAAGCATCCGTCATATCAGTGGCTGAACATGGACGAAGCAATTGCTCACTGCACCAAAGGTGTAAGCGAGTGGAAGTGGGCATCTCTTAACAACTCGAAAAATCCAGACCTTGTAATCGCGTCTTGCGGCGACACTCCAACGCTTGAGGCGCTTGCGCTTGTTAAACTTGTAAAAGAGTTCTTGCCAAAACTTAATGTCCGCTTTGTCAATGTTGTTGACCTTATGAAACTTGTTTCCAGCAAGGCACATCCACATGGCTTAACAGACACCGAATACAACAAGCTTTTCACCACCGACAAACCTATTATCTTCAACTTCCACGGCTATGGCCAGTTAATCCACCAACTTGTGTATAATCGCAAAAATCAAAACTTGCATGTTTGCGGATATATGGAAGAGGGCACAATCACCACGCCATTTGACATGCGCGTGAAAAACGGCATCGACAGATATCATCTTCTTTTGAAAGTGGCAGAGTATGTCAAGATGCCAAAAGCAAAAAAAGAAGAGATTGCTGCATTCGTCAAATCTCAACTTGAAAAGCACGACAAGCACATCAAAAAATATGGCGTCGACATGCCGGAAATTGAAAATTGGAACTGGAATGATTAAAAAACAGGGCTTTGCCTTGTTTTTTTGCATTTATATTGACTTTTTAAAAAAACTTATGTATATTGATTATAACTTAACAAAAGGAGCGCTACTACGATGAGCATGAAACGTTTTAGCAAAATTTATTTCAAAAATGTGGTGGCCGCTGCTTTAGATTTTTAAACCTGCCTCCACAAAATTAGATAGGAGGTTTTTTATGACAAAAAATATTAGTCAATTTAACTTATCAAAATATTTCAAAAAGCATGTGTGGGGAATAATCGCATATATTTTTATTTCAATTTTAACTTCCATTGGAGGCGTTTTTAAAACACTTCTCTATGCAAGAATGATTGAAGGGGTTGCGAGCGAGAGTTATAAAAGTTCGATAATAATTCTTTTTATTGTGTTGGGAATTAGTTTGGTGCAAAGGCTCGGATGGCTGTCGCTAAATTTCGTTTATGAAAAAGTTGCAAACAGCATAGTAGCTGACCTTAATCAAGACCTTGCTGTGCGCGCATTTAAACTTACCTCGCAAACATATGCCGAGCATAGCACCGGCACATTTGTTCAAAGAATTGTGAATGATCCCGCGCAAATTGTTGGCTCACTTGCGAACATGGTTGATGATGTTATGGAGATTATATCTCAGGCGATCATCGTTATTTATATTGCCACACTAAATCCGTACATCGCGCTTATTATCGTAGGAGCGCTTGCGCTGTCGATGCTTGTTGAATTTTTCAGAGTTAAAGCTAGGCGCAAAAATCAAAGATTTACAAGAAAGAAGCATGATAAAATAAATTCATTAACAACAGAAATTGTTCGCAGTGAAAAAGATGTTAAAGCACTTGGCCTTGAAAATGCTCTCAGTAAAATTTCAAGACAGAACTATGACGACTACCGTAAGGCAAAACTAAAAACTGACCTTGTCAATGTTAGCTACTGGAATTTGCGCAATGTAATTCTGCAAACCATTGGAATTTTGATGCTTATTTTGGGAATTTACTTTATTGATATTGGCACGCTTACTCTGGCAACATTTATGATTATTTATTCTAACAACAATGATTTGTATGATCTTGTATGGCGAATTGGAAATATTCTTACGTCTATGACAGACATCAAAGTTGCGTCCGAGCGTATGGTGGCAATTTTTGATGAAGAAGAGTTTGTAAGTGAGCGTTTTGGCGATAGGCATCTTGAAAAAGTTAAAGGTAAAATTCAGTTTAAAAAAGTTGCATATTCGTATCGCGAGTTTGAAGAGGTTAAGGACGAAGATAAGAAAGGAAAGAAAAAGGCCGAGCGTAAACTTGTTGGCACAAATAAGGTGCTTGAGAATTTGAGTTTTGTTATTGAGCCGCACACCACTGTTGCGTTCGTGGGACGCTCGGGCTCGGGCAAAAGCACAGTTCTCAATCTCATTTCCAAAATGTATGAGGTTGACGAGGGCGAGATTTTGATTGATGGAGTTAACATCAATGACCTTGACAAAGAAAGTTTAAGGAATAACATTTCGCTTGTTAATCAATTCCCTTACATATTCGATATGACCATAAAAGAAAACTTGCTGCTGGCAAACAAGGACGCTGGCGAGGACGAGATTATGGACGCAATCGACAAAGCCTCGTTGTCAGAGTTTGTGGGCTCGCTTTCCAAGGGCATCGACACCAAAGTGGGCGAGAGCGGAATTAAACTTTCGGGCGGGCAAAAACAAAGGCTGGCAATTGCGAGGGCATTCCTGCGAAACTCGCCGATTATAATTTTTGACGAAAGCACCAGTTCTTTAGACAACTTCGCTCAAGGCGACATCAAAAGAAGCATCGACCTCATGAAAGGGAAGAGCACAATTGTGATTGTTGCGCACAGGCTTTCGACCATTCGCGATGTTGACAAAATTTTCTTCCTTGAAGAGGGCAAGATTATCGATGCCGGCACATTTGACGAATTGTTCGATAAGGACGAAAAGTTTAAAACAATGTTCTTTGCGGAAAACTTAGAATAAAAAACAAGGCGGAGGCCTTGTTTTTTTATAACTTCTCTTTAATCGACGAAAGTTTTTTCTTGATGCGGGAGAGAGCGTTGTCGATAGATTTTTTTGACTGCTGCGTTTTGTCGGCAATTTCGCCATAACTTAGACCCGCAAGATAGTGCTTCAAAACTTCAAACTCGAGTGGGGACAGAAGTTTTTGCAGTTCTGAAGAAATTTGATTTTGTGTTTCGCTTGCAATCAGCAGTTTGTCGGGAGCCAGCCCGTCGGAAATTGTGAACACGCCAAAGTCGTCGTTATCTTCGTCCATAATCGGCACGGCGGAAGAGAGGACAGAATTCTTTTTTGTGGAGGCGTTGCGAACAGCCGATTGAATTTGACGGCGAATGCAAAGCGCCGCAAAAGTGAAGAAGGAAGCATCTTTTTCAGGCGAGAAATTTTTGATTGCTTTGTAGAGGCCAATCATGCCTTCTTGAATGAGGTCTTCAACATCGCCGCCCATGAGAAAATAGCCACGCGAAAATTTGTTTATCAGCGAGCGATATTTGTTAAAAAGTTGAAGTTCGGCCTCGCTGTCGCCCTGTTGAGCGAGTGCGGCGAGTTTTTCGTCTGTCATTTTATCCTCTTTGTCTTAAGATTTCAAACACAACAATTCCGCATGCCACGCTGGCGTTAAGCGAGTTGATTTTGCCTTTAAGTGGCAGCGTGAGCACGCCGTCGCAACTTGCGATAATCGATTTTTTGATGCCGTTTCCTTCCGAGCCAATCACAACAGCGATAGGGCGGTCAAGTTTTTGACTGTAGATGTCGTCGCCGCCAATTTCGGCTGCATACACCCACACGCCCGCATCCTTGAGCGCAGAAATTGCTTCTTTAAGATTTGTCACCATTGCGATTTTCATGTTTGCAATCGCGCCGGTGCTGGTGCGAACAACGGTGTCGTTCACCGCGCACGCTCTATTTTTTGGAATGATAATTCCGTCCACGCCCGCGCACTCGCAGCTTCGAATGATTGCACCAAAGTTGTGCGGGTCTTCAATGCCGTCAAGCAGCACAAAGAAAGGTTTTTCTCCAGCCGAAGAAATCAACTCTTCAAGCGGCGTGTAGGAAAAATCTACAGCGTCGGCGATGTAGCCTTGGTGGTGAGAAGTGGTGCTTTTCTTGTCGAGTGCCACTTTCGGCACAAACTCCACGCGCACTTTGTTTTTGCGTGCGAGGAAGATTATCTCATCTCTTCTTTTTGAATAGTTAACATCCACCCAGATTTTATTTATCGTCGTTCCGGCCTCTAGCGCCTGAAAAACTTGATTTTTTCCTTCAATTTGCATATTTTTCCTCTATTTTACAGAAATTTCTAAAATTTCATTCAGTCTTTCGTTCTGCCCTGTGATTTTTAAATGCGCAACCAGCGCTTCGAATGCTGTTGCAAATTTATAGTCCTTCACATCGGCGTTTTTTGCCGTGTGTTTTGATTTCACATTTCTTGCGCGGCGGACGATGTCCGCTTCCTCGTCTGTTAGGGAGAGGCCAGATAGCACCTGGCTTTGATGCACCGCGCTGCATTTTTCGGAGCAGACTTTGTTTAGTTCGTTCATTGGCAGATTGTAATTCTCAAGCGCCCACTCTCGCACGAACATGGTGTGAATGGCGTCGCCAAGATATGCCATTTCCAAAGGTGAGAGATTTTTATTCATGTCGGCTCTCACACATTAAACCTAAACAGCACAACATCGCCGTCTTGCATAACATATTCTTTGCCCTCAATTCGCACCTTGCCTTTTTCTTTGGCCTTAACGAAATTGCCGGCTTCCATGAGGTCGTCATATGAAACAATTTCGGCCTTAATAAAGCCCTTTTCAAAGTCTGTGTGAATTTTGCCTGCGGCTTGAGGCGCTTTTGTGCCTTTCTTGATTGTCCAAGCGCGCACCTCTTTTTCGCCGGCTGTGAGATAACTCATAAGCCCCAAAAGGTCGTAACTTTCTTTAACAAGTTTTTCCAGCCCGCTTTCTTCGATGCCGAGTTCTTCTTTGAACATCTCGCGCTCTTCAAGCGGAAGTGAAACAAGTTCTTCTTCAATCTTGGCACAGAGTGAAATAACACCAGAGCCTTCTGCTCTTGCAAATTCTTTAACTTTTTCAGACAGCGCGTTGCCGCCCGAGGCAATGTCGTCTTCCGAGGTGTTAGCAACATAGATAACAGGCTTTGCTGTTAAAAGTTGAAAACCTTTTAAGATTTCCTTTTCTTCGTCAGTGAGGGTCATAATTCGCACGGGATGCCCGCCTTCAAGTTGCAACTTGATTTTGCCAAGAAGTGCCACGCTTTCAATCAGGCTCTTGTCACCAGTGCGAATAAGTTTCGAGTCTTTTTCATATTTTTTTGTCACTTGTTCGAGGTCGGCAAGTGCAAGTTCCAGATTGATAACTTCGATGTCGCGAATAGGGTCAACATCGCCGCTTACATGAATGATTTTTTCGTTCTCAAAGCAGCGCACAACATGCACAATGGCGTCCACTTCGCGAATATGGCTTAAAAATTTGTTGCCAAGCCCCTCGCCATGGCTTGCACCAGCAACAAGGCCGGCGATGTCCATAAACTCGATGCTCGCAGGTGTGATTTTTTGTGTGTTATACATTTTGCCGAGTTCCTGCAATCTGTCGTCTGGCACATCCACCACGCCTACATTTGGCTCAATAGTGCAAAAAGGATAGTTGGCGCTTTCCGCGCCGGCTTCCGTGATTGCGTTAAAAAGTGTGCTTTTGCCGACATTTGGCAAGCCTACAACTCCAATTTTCATATTTAAGTCCTTTATTTAGCGGCTGCGTTCGTTTTCGTCTTCCTCTTCGTCTTCGGAATTTGAAGAATTTGAAGTTGGCTCTACGCCGCCATGAGTTTGATTGTTTTCTTGGTCTAAAGAGGCGTCTTCCTCTGCTTCTGATTGCAAATCTTTGTCGTCGAACACCGCTTCAGGAACTGAAATAGGGGTGTAATCTTCAACGGTGTATCCGCTTTCGCTTCTTGCCTCTTACGTGTTTTGTGCCACTGTCTCTTGTGTTGCTTCTTCTTGAATAGGCTCAGCGCCTGGCGCTTGCGCAACAGGTGCCGCGTTTATGTTTTCAATGAGTTTAGCCGTCTCTTCGGCATTTTTCTCTCTGTTTCTAAGAGTTATAGCTTTTTCAAGAGTGGTTGCGTGTAAGTTTAAATCGCTTTCCGTTCTTTTAAGAGCAGTAATCTCCTTTGCTAGGCTTTCAGCTTCTGCTGCAAAAGTTTGATACAAGTAGGAATTTTTGTCCAGCACTTGTAAGTTCTTTGTTTCAACTTCTGTCAACCTGTCCTGTTTTTGTTTGATTTGCGTTTCGATGTCTCGTTTATGTTTGTTTTCAAGATAGTTCGCGCCGCTCTGTCCAATCAATTCTTTAGTTTGAGCCTCAGCAAATTGCTCCGGCTTAAGATTGCCAATCTCATTTGCTGCTATGTTTATTTGTTCTCTTTGCTCCTTCGATAGCGAGCCAAGAAAATCTCTTGTCACCTTTTTGTTAGTGTTGTCCATAACGGTGAGGGATATCGCACCAATATTGTCTTTAAAGAAATTTTCGCGCACATTTTGAGGATAGTTAGAAGCATTTTCTTGAATGTCTTTCATAATCGCACGCACTTGACGAATATCGCCCTTTGCGAGCAATTCAAAGTTGGTTTTTTCAAGATTAGAGATTTTCTTCTCAAGTTTCGTCTTAGTTTTGCCAGTGGCCTCTCTTGCTTCTTCTTTTAATTTTTGAATTTCATTTGTGCGCTCGCGATATTTCTCAGTTGCCTTTTTGCGTTCCTTTTTCGCTTTTTGTTGTGCTTTGATTGGATATTCAATTAGTTTTTCAAATTTTTCGGTCGATTTTCCCGCGCAATATGTTGCAAGGCCAGCCACGCAAAGACCTGCACCCACATTAAGAAGAATTGCAAGGGCAGGCATGAAAATGGAAGCAAAAGCCAGCGCCACGCCCACGATAACAAGCAGCGGACCCGCCGCTTTGCAGAAATCGGAGAATGGGCCAAAGTTAAGTTTTCTTGTTATAACTCCCGCGTCGTTAGAGGCATTGTTATTAGAAGAGGTGTTATCTTTTGGCGCGCTTCCATTTGAAGGCGGGGTTTCTACGATAGGCGGCGTCTCTTCAACTGAAGGAGTTTCAATAGGAGGAACTTCGGCCGGAGGTGTTTCAACTGGAGGTTGCTGCGGCTCTATAATATTCGGTTCGTCAAGATTTACGATGTTTTCGCGAATTGCGTTTGTTTGAATGTCTGAATGCGCCGCATATTCATGAGGGTTGAGCACGATGCCATTAAGATTTATCTTTCGCATTGCTCCGTCTGTTTCAATTTTAAAATCGTGATTAATTTCTGTTTCTTGGCCGCTAATGAACTTGGCAACGCCAGAAAGCACTTGAAAGTTTTGCCCTTCGGTGTAGGAAGTGTTTCCGTCGGCGATTTTTGTTGCTAATGTGATTGGAACGCGAACTGCACTTGTTTTGCTGCCTGTGCCAACTTTAAGAGAAAGAGCAACATTCTTTTCGCCGTTTATCGTGTTTGCATAGGTGTAGTTCACGCCTTGAACAGGGGCGAACTTATTGTTATTAAGCACAAAAAGGTCGCTCGTTTGAGTGTCGCGAACAAAAACAAGATTGTTCACTGTTTCGCTGCCGTTTAAGCCCTTGCCTTTCACGCCTTCGGCGCTGAAAAATTCAAAGTTGCCAAATGTGTGAGTGCTATATGGCTGGCTAAGTCCCGATTTTCTAAGCTCTGGAATTCTTGCAATTGCAAGCATAAATTCCGGCGAATAGTTTTTAAAGCCATTGCCGGTTGTTGTTTGAATAGAAGAGTCAAGTTCTCTTTCGTCAAAGAGATTTTCGATAAACTTATCGGAAAGTGCAAAACTGAAGCATTCTTCTGCGTCGGGGGCTTTGCTCATAAGCCTTGCGCCGTCTTGTGAAAGCATGAAGCCTCTCGCGCCTGCGTTTATGGTGATTTTCTCTGCCCCTTCAAAAATGCTTATCTGAAAGCCGCGTTCTTTTTGTCCAACATCCATCATAGTGATGTTGTCGGCTTTAAGCCTAAAGCAAGTTTTGCCGTCAAGTTCAACTTTTTCAGCCGCCTGAGTCTTTTCAAAAATAGCAACTGTTTTATCGTCTAGCACGCTTGCATCAAGATAGACAAAGTTTGCAGCATTGCCGTCTTTGCCCACTTCTTTTTTTCCTGTCAAATATGATGTGTCGCCCAAATTGAGTTTAAAAAGATATTCGTCAGTCAGTTCGATAGAGTTTTTTTGCTCGAATATTTTAACGCCGTCTTTGGTCGATTTATATAAACTTGTGAAAGGCACAGAAGTGGGTTTTTTATCAAGATTTTCAATGTCCACCTTTTTTGTTTTTGGATCTGCCATGTTCTCTCCTTTGTTACAAAAGCGGCACGCACTTTTCTTATTTTAATGTAACACATTTTGCTATAAAAGTCAATTTTTGCAAGAAGATTAAACTTAAATTTTAATTATAGACATTTTACGCGGGCCAATATACTTGACTAAATTTGCAAATTTAGTAAACTAAGAAAATAGGAGAATTTTAATATGGGGCTTTTTGGAAGCGAAAATAAATCACAAGTTAAAAAATTGAAAAAGATTGCCGACCGCGTTATCGCGCTCGAAGATAAATATGCGGCGATGTCTGACTCTGAACTTCAGGCTCAAACAGGTGTTTTAAAGGAGCGTCTTTCAAGCGGCGAAACATTGAACGACATTTTGCCGGACGCTTTTGCTGTTGCAAGAGAGGGCGCATGGCGTGTTCTCAACATGAAGCATTTTTATGTGCAAATCTTGGGCGGAATTGCACTGCATCAAGGCCGAATTGCCGAAATGGCGACGGGTGAAGGAAAAACGCTTGTTGCAACTTTGCCGGCATATCTTAACGCGCTTTCGGGCAAGGGCGTGCATGTTGTGACCGTCAACGAATATCTTGCAAAGCGTGACGCAGAGTGGATGGGCAAGGTGTATAGATTTCTCGGCCTCAGCGTTGGTGTTGTTGTTGCAAACATGCCGGAAGATAGAAAAAGAGTGGCATACAACGCCGACATCACATATTGCACAAACAACGAACTTGGCTTTGACTATCTTCGTGACAACATGGCAATTTCGATGGAAAGGCGTGTGCAGCGCGGCCAGAACTTTGCGATTGTGGACGAAGTGGACTCGATTTTAATCGACGAAGCAAGAACGCCGCTTATTATCAGCGGGCGCGGCGGCAAGTCGGGTGACGACTACATCAGTGCACAAAAGTTTGCAAGAACGATTAAGAAAGACAAAGACATCGAAATTGACATCAAAACAAAACAGATAAATCTCACCGACAGCGGCGTGCAGAAGGCCGAAAGATTTTTTGCGGTCGAAAACTTGTCGGACATCGACAACCTTGAACTTAATCACTACATCAACAACGCTCTTAAAGCGAACTTTATCATGTTCAAGGACGAAAACTACATCGTCAAAGACGGCGAGGTGATTATCGTTGACGAATTTACTGGTCGTCTCATGCCGGGCAGACGCTTTAATGACGGTTTGCATCAAGCAATTGAAGCCAAAGAGGGGGTGGAGATTAAGGACGAGAACAAAACTCTTGCAACAATCACATTTCAAAACTATTTCCGCCTTTACAACAAACTCTCGGGCATGACGGGAACGGCGAAGACGGAAGAGGGCGAGTTTAGAACAATTTACAATTTGGATGTTGTCACAATTCCATCAAATCTCACAAATAAGAGAAAGGACGAGGCTGACATTGTCTACACAACCTATGCCGGCAAAATCAAGGCCATCGTGGAGGAAATTAAGCGCTTAAATGAACTTGGAAGGCCGGTGCTTGTTGGCACAATCACCATTGAAAAATCGGAAGAGATTTCCAAAGCGCTTAAGCGCGAGAAAATTAAGCATGTTGTATTGAACGCTAAAAATCACGAGCAGGAAAGTGCAATCGTTGCACAAGCCGGCCGCAAGGGCGTGGTGACAATCGCCACAAACATGGCAGGTCGTGGAACAGACATTTTGCTTGGCGGAAACGCTGAGTTCATGGCTAAGAAAAAGATGCAAGACGAGAAGTTCACCGACGAAGAGATTTCATATGCGACGGCATTTAATAATGTGGACGACGAAAAGTTAATCAAGGCGCGCGAGCGATATCATGAACTTTACAAAGAGTTTAAAGCCCAGACCGACAAGGAAAAAGAAGAAGTTGTTGCGCTTGGCGGACTTCACATAATCGGCACTGAGAGGCACGAGTCTAGGCGAATTGATAATCAGCTTCGCGGCCGTGCTGCGCGTCAAGGCGATCCGGGCTCCAGCGTGTTCTTCCTAAGCCTTGAGGACGACCTTTTGAAGCGTTTCGGCGGAGAGAGAATGCAAAGGGTTGCAATGCTGTTTAAGATTGACGAAGCAACGCCAATTCAGTTGAAGGTGCTCACAAAGCAGATTTCTTCCGCACAAAAAAAGATTGAAATTCAAAACTTCTCAATCAGAAAAACAGTGCTTCAGTTCGACGATGTCATGAACGCGCAGCGAACAATCATATATGACGAGCGCAACAAAGTGCTTGAGGGCTTGCCTGTTCATGATCAGATCATGGGCATGTTCCCGGACATTATTTCGCAGATTGTGCATAAACATCTCGACGAAGACAAGCCATATTTTGAGTGGGATTTATCCGACATTAACGCCGACCTTGAAAAAGGGTGGATAGAAAAAGGCTCGAACATTGTTGACGAAAAGTTTGTGGAAGATTGCGATGTTCAAGATGTGATTGATAAACTTCTCAAAATTATCGAGGCCGAATATGAAAAGCGTCGCGAAGAAGCTAAAGAGGTGGGTGTTGATTTCGAGCAGATAGAAAGATTTGTTATGCTCAAAGTTGTTGATGCTAACTGGATGAACCATATCGACGACATGCAAATCATGAAAAACGAGATTTTTGCTCGCGGCTTTGGAAATCAAGACCCTGTGCTTGCCTACAAGAAAGACGGCTACGAACTTTTCGAAAAAATGATTGAAAAGATTAGGGAAACAACTTGCCGCCTGCTTCTTGCAAGTCATGTTCAAGTTGAGGCGCCTCAGCCAAGACCTATGAACAGACCAACGTTCACTCCGATTGCCCGCAAAGAGCCTATGCCACAAGAGAAGGCGGAGGAGAAGAAAAAACCTGTCGTTCAAAAAACTGTTGTAAACGACATACCAAAGGTTGGCCGCAACGACCCATGCCCATGCGGCTCCGGAAAGAAATACAAAAACTGCTGCGGACAACAGCGCGGGTGACACCAAAAAAATGACGCGGTCACGCAAATATGGTTTGCTAGCCGCGTTTTTTCGGTTTCCCCCGCGAGCCCCCTTCCGCACTCTTGAAAAATTCCTACGGACATTTTTCTGCGAGTAGAAGGGCGAAGTCAACTTGCCCTCAAGCAAACTCTTCGAGTTTCTTTCGGTTGCCGCCGGGCACAGCCCTTCTCCGGCAAAGTTGTCTTTCGCAGATTTAAAAGGCGCTCACTTTCGTGGGCTTTTTTCTTCTGAAATGCCGGCAAGATAGTCGCTGCGTACATGAAAAAAGTGGGCAATTCTGTAGACGTAAGGAACTAAAATTTTGCCGTCGCCGTTTTCCCATCTGCTTATCGTGTTTGGCGAGACGTGTAAGAACTTTGCAAGTTCTCGTTGCGTTAGTTTGGCCTCTTTTCTTAATTTTTTAATTTTTTTTGCGATTAGATTTATTTTCATAACCCAATTTTAAATTATTAATGCTATCAATTCTCCAATTCTGATTAATAGTCAGAATTTATTTTTGAGAGGACAAAATCTTTAAAAACACTTGCAGAAGAGTGTTTTTTGTGCTATAATTTGTCAGTCGATAAAAATCCTTGCTTAAATTGAGTGAAATTTAAGCCTAAATTGTCCAAAAGGAGGAAAAACACATGCCTAAATACGAACTTATGTATATCATTGCACCTGATATGAGCGAAGAAAAAAGGGAAGAACTTATTGCTAAGTTCCGCGCTTATGTTGAGGGCAAGGGCGGCAAAATTGAAGGCGTTGACAAGTGGGGAATGAAAAAACTTGCTTATCAAATCAATTTCAAGAGCGAAGGTTTCTATGTGCTCATGAAAATGGAAATGCCTGCAGCTGAGGTTGATGCTATGAGCAAGCTTATGAACATCACCGAAGGCATTATGCGTCACCAATTTGTTAGAAACTAAAATTTGAGAGGGCCCTTAAGCCCAAGGAGAAAAAATATGAACAAGGTAATACTGATAGGCAATTTGTCTAAAGACCCTGAACTTTCAACAACCAACGGCGGAGTTTCTGTTTGCAGATTTACAATCGCTGTTCAAAGAAGATTTCAAAACGCCGACGGCGAAAGAGAAGCAGATTTTATCAATGTTGTTGTTTGGCGTGCTCAGGCCGAGAATTGCCACAAGTATTTGAGAAAAGGCTCCAAGTGCGCTGTTGACGGAAGAATTCAAACTTCGTCATATGAGGCACAGGACGGAACAAGAAGATATGTAACAGAAGTTGTTGCAGATAACATTGAATTTGTGGGATCGAGAAGAGACGACGCTGAGGCACCAGTTGCGGCAAGAAGTGAAAAACCTTCCAAGCCAGTTGCTGAACTTGAGCCAATCGATGACGACTCGCTTCCATTCTAAAAGGAGTATAAAATGAGCGAAGTTAAAGCTGAAGAAAGACCGGTTAAGAAATTCCGTAAACCTTCCAAAAAGAAAGTTTGCGCTTTCTGCGTTGCCGGCGAAAAAGAAATTGACTACAAAGATGTTGCAAAATTAAGAAAATTTATCACCGAGAAGGGAAAGATTTTGCCTAGAAGACAAACAGGAGTTTGCTCTCACCACCAGAGAAAACTTGCAGTTGCAATTAAGCGCGCAAGAAATATGGCACTTCTTCCATTCGTTGGGGACTAAGGAGGGGGAATATGAAAGATAGCATTCATCCAGAATATCACGAGGTTAATGTTGTTTGCGCTTGCGGAAACACATTCAAAACTCGTTCGACCGTTAAAGGCGACACTCTTAGCGTTGATATTTGCAACAAATGTCACCCATTCTTCACAGGAAAGAAGAAGATTGTTGACGCCAGCGGAACAGTTGATAAGTTCAAGAAAAAATACGGACTTGATTAAAAAAAAGATAAAAAACGCCGATTTGGCGTTTTTTTTGTGCAGATAATTTAAAATTTTGATTAAATATTGACGAAAACATCGGGGAATGATATAATTAAAATATGGAAACAAAACTTTTTAAACATAATGAAGAAGCCTACAGAAAAGTGTTAGAAAAACTCAGTGAAAAAGGCCGAGCGGCAGTTGTTCACCCAACTGGAACGGGCAAGATGTTTATCGCGGCGCAGTGGCTTGTTGATAACCCGAGCGAAAGTTTTTTATTCATGGCGCCAACCTATGAAATTATCGACCAGTTTAAAAACACACTTGCAGCATTTGGCAAAACGGAAGACGATTTCCCTTTTCTTCGAACTGCCATTTATGACCAAGGCAAAAAAGAAGTTCTCAAGAACACTCACTTTGATAAAATTGTGCTTGACGAGTTTCACAGATGCGGCGCGCCAGTCTGGGGTGAAACTGTCAACAGTATTCTTGAAAACAATAAAACGGCCGAAATTCTTGGGCTTTCTGCAACTCCGGTGAGAGTGCTTGATAATCAAAAAGACATGGCGGACATTCTTTTTAAAGACGCTGTTGCTTCAACAATGACGCTCGAGGAAGCAATGGCCGAAGAGATTTTGCCATGCCCAATCTACATTTGCTCACAATTTACTTGTAAGGACGAAATTGTAAAATACAGGAATAAAGTTAATAAACTTGTTCAAAGCGCAGAAAAGTCGCAACTTTTGGAAAATCTGGATAAAGCAAGCAAGGAACTTAAAGGTCTTAAAACTCCCGCTGAACTTATAAAAGAATATGCTCCGAAAAATGGCAAGTTCATAATCTTTTGTGAAGATACTGATGCTATGATCGCAAGATTTGACATTTTAGAGGTTTGGTGTGAAGAGGCCGGGCTTTCTAAGCCCAAACTTTTCTGTGTTTCAGCCGCTCAAGATGAAAAAGATAACCAAGCAGCGATTGCAAATTTTGAAAAAGATAAATCTGAAGGCTTAAAGTTTTTATTCTCTGTAAACAAACTTAACGAAGGAGTGCACATTAACGGCGTCGACGGAGTTATGATGTTCAGGCACACTTTTTCACCAATCTTATATAGACAGCAACTTGGGCGCGCATTAACTTGCGTGAACGATAAACAGCCACTGGTCTTTGACTTTGCGGATAACTATCAAGCGGGAAATCAAGGAGTGGCACTATATGAAGAATATAAAGATCTGCTAACTGAGAAAGGCAAAAAACTCAATAGTAATTTTCAACTTGTTGACCAATTTAAGAATTTGCGTGACTTAATTGAAAGTGTAGACCTCTCTACTCAACAAACATGGCATGATTGGTTTAAACTCGCTAAGGAATATTATCAGCGTGAAGGCGATCTGCTCGTCCCAAGAAAGTATGTGGATAAAAATGGGAACAGACTGGGCAACTGGATAGGGTCGCAGAGAACCTTAAATAAAATCGGCGCGTTGGACGACGAGCGAAAGAAACTTTTGGATAGTATCGGAATGGTGTATGACTCTCGCTTGGCTAAACTTAAGGACAAGATCAAAGTTCTGGATATGTATATTAAAGAAAACAAGTGCACTATCAATGATGTGGCGGGAAGTGTTGAATACAAGGGATTTAAACTAGGCAAATGGATAGAAAGCGCTAAAAGCCGAAAAGAACAATCTACCATTTGGAAGCCGCTTCTCGAGGCTTTTGAAGAAAGAGGAATTGTTTGGTCAAAAAAGAGGGAAACTTCTTTTTACGACGACCTTAAAAAACTCGACGAATATATCGCAAGAACAGGAAAGAACATTAACGAAATTTCTCGCACGGAAGTTGACAAAGAGAATAATTTTAATGTTGGGCTTTGGCTTAGAACTAAGCGAGTAAGTTACAAAAAAAGCACACTTGAGGATTATAAAGTAAAGTGCCTTGAAGAGAGAAATATTGCTTGGGATCTTAAGAAATATGACTTTTATAATAGACTTAATCTTATAGATAATGAATGTAAGGAAAAAGGCATAACGATAAACGAGATAGTTTACACATATAAAATTGGAGATTTTCCTGCTGGCGCTTGGATTGCTGATAAAAAGGTCCTATATAAGAAAGGAAAACTTCCAGACTATCAATCGAAAGAATTTGAAAAAAGGCAAATTAGGTGGGATACTAACGAAGTGCTTTTCTATGAAACATTAGATATAGTTAAAAGAAAGTGCAAAGAAGATCACATTAATATAAATGACATTGGATATAACTGCTGCTATGAAGATGTGGCGATTGGCAAGTGGCTGAGTAAGAAAAATACGCTAAACACAGCGGGAACGCTTCCAAACTATCAAAAGAAAGAACTTAAATCTGCAGGTTATATTTTTAGGAGTGAGGAAGTTTCGCCACGATAGACTGATTAAAACTTCGTGCTTTGGGCAAAAATCTAGGCATGAAGTTTTTTTTCTTTCCTTGTTCGATAGGGGTGCGCTGCCAAACGAGAGAGCGATACGCGCTTGCGGTTATTGACGAGCGTGGGGCAAAGCGTCTTCGAAGCGGTAGGACAAAAAATAAGATTGTTTTTTGGAATTTCCCGATTTTTAGGGGAATAAGTTATTTCTTTCTTGGAATTTGGGCGCTTTTGTCTGCTTTTTGGGATGCGGCAAAACTTTCCCCGACCGTGGGCGAAGGCGTTGGCGATAAAATCTCGGGCAAACTCAATGTTAAAAAAGAAAGCGTGCTGATAAGCTTCTTGCTTGTGAGCAGTTTGATTATCTCGCTCTTTCTTTTTGGATATGTTCCGTCGAAACTTTCATTTCTCTTAATTGGAATGAGCATGAATTTTGCGCTCAGAAACTTTTTGATTGCGCTCACAAAAGTTTTTTTGTTCTTTGTTATTCTTCTCATTCTCCGCTTTATTCCGGCAATGCAAGATTTATACAAGTTTAATGGCGCGTGCAATCAGGTGCGCCTAAGGCAGGGCAGCAGTTTAAAAAATGATAAACTTGACCACCACACGCCATTCAATGTGCTTAACATCATTGTTTTTACTTTTCTTTTGAGTATTTTTGTGATAACATGTGTGGGAATAAGTTTGGCGTGGCATTTTAACATCTTAGTCAATCTTGCCATCTTTCTTGCCTGCGCAGCAGTTAGTTTTGAGATTTGCTATTTTGCAGAAAAGAACAAGTGGACAAGAGTTTTGGCAGTTGTGACCGACTTTTTTGTGAGCGCCAAGCCGAACATAACTCATGACGAAATTGCAAGGGTGGCGCTCAACGAGGCCAAACTTTCTACGGGAGAGGAAAAGGTGAAAGAAAAAGAGGTGCCGCTTTCCAGTGTGCTTGCAGAAATGCAGACGGAACTTGAAAAAGCAGGCAAATATGAAAAAAGCGATGTGGAGTGGATTATTGCCACAGTTTTAAATAAATCCCGCGCTGAGGCCAAACTTGTTAAAAGTTTTCAGCCTAAAGAATATCGCGATATCATGAAAGCCACAGCCGCCAGAGCAAGCGGAAAGCCGCTTTCAGCAATTTTTGGCTTTGTGGAATTTTACGGCCTCAAGTTTGATGTCAACAAGAAGGTGCTTGCCCCAAGAATGGAGACGGAACTTCTTGTTGAAGAGGTGATTAAAGCCTCGTCGGGTAAAAAAGGCGTGGAGATTTTGGATGTGGGCACAGGCAGCGGCGCGATTGCCATCAGCGTTGCGAAGTTCACAAAAGCGAAAGTTTCGGCAATCGACATTTCGAAGGGGGCGCTTTCGGTGGCCAAGGCAAATGCCGAAAAAAATGGCGTGAAAGTGGAATTTATTGAGTCAGACCTCTTTAACAAGTTGAAAAATCGCAGAAAGTTTGATATAATCGTATCGAACCCTCCATATATTCGTTCGCTTGACATCGAGGGCCTCGACGAAGAAGTTAAAAACTTCGACCCGCGTCAGGCACTCGACGGCGGCGAGGACGGGCTTGATTATTATCGCGCCATTGCTTTACAAGCGCATAAATATCTTAAGAAAGGCGGAGAACTTTTCCTTGAAATTGGCCAAGGTCAATTTAAAGATGTGGAAAAAATTTTGACGGACAACGGCTGGAGCGATGTTTCAAACAAAAAGGACTATTCAAAAATTATCAGAATTGTAAGGGCAAAACATGACAAACGCAAATGACATTTTACAGAAAACTTTAAAGATTAGAAACAGAAGCGCAGAACTTTCGGAGCAAATCGCTTCTCCTTCTGTTATTGCCGACAACAAAACTTGGAGGGCGCTTGCAAAAGAGCATTCCTCTTTACAGGAAATTGTTGAGGCGTCCGAAAAACTTGAAAAAGCCATTTCTGACAAAGCCGCTTGTGAGCGCGACCGCGATAACGAGCACGACCACGAACTTAAGGCAATGTTTGAAGAGGAATGCGAAAAGTTAACAAAACAAATTGACGGGCTTTGCGAAGATATCAAATTTTTGCTGCTTCCAAAAGACGAGAACGACGATGCCAACATTATCATGGAAATTCGTGCGGCGGCGGGCGGCGAAGAGTCGGCACTGTTTGCAACAGAACTTATGAGAATGTATACTTATTATGCCGAAAGCCACCACTGGAAAATGGAAATTTCGGATGTGAACGAGACCGAACTTGGCGGAATTAAGGAAGCAACATTCTTCATTAAAGGAAAAGGCGCCTACAGTCGCCTAAAATATGAAGCGGGCGTGCATAGAGTTCAGCGCGTTCCGGAAACCGAGTCTCAGGGAAGAATTCACACATCCACAGCCACAGTTGCAGTGCTGCCCGAAGTTGAGGAAGTTGATTTTGAAATTCTCGACTCCGACCTTCGTGTTGATACATATCGTGCCAGCGGCGCGGGTGGTCAGCACATCAATAAAACGGACAGTGCGATCAGATTGACCCACCTTCCGACCGGAATTGTGGTCACTTGCCAAGACGAGCGCAGCCAAATCAAAAATCGTGAGAAAGCGATGCGCATTTTGCAGAGTAAACTCTACGAACTCTATCAGTCGGAAAAAGACAAGGAGTTTAAGGACAGTCGCCGCGCGCAAGTGGGAACGGGCGACCGCAGCGAACGCGTGCGAACATATAACTATCCACAGGGCAGGGTGACAGACCACAGAGTGAATGTGTCGTCCTATGACCTTGAGGGGGTGCTTAATGGCAATATCGACCTCTTCATTGACGCTTTGATATTAAAGGACCGCACTGAAAAACTTGAAAGTGGAGAATAAAAAAACGAGCAATTGCTCGTTTTTTATTTTGCGAAGTGATTTGCAAATATTCCCACGCCGAGTGAGCCGGGGCCGATGTGGCAGGCTACGCTTAGGGAAAGATTGTCCACCATAACAACCTTCATGTTAGGGAACTCTTTTTCGATTTCTTCTTTGAACTTTAGGGCCTCTTCTTTAAACTGTGTGTGCGCTATTCCAAACACCATTTGGCCTTTAGCATATTCGTCGCTGAATTCGCCTTCAAGTTCCGACCTGAACTTTTGCAAAATCTTTTTCTTTGCTTGTGTTAAAGACATTGTTGTTGCAAACTTTTCGAAACTCTTGCCTCTGGAATAGAGAACTGGCTTAAGTTTAAGCATGTCGCCAAGCGCTGCCGCGGCAGGACTGATGCGTCCGCCTTTTTTAAGATATTTGAGCACGCCCATAACAATGTAAATTGAAGACTTGGCTTTTGTTTTTTCCAAGAATTCTTTGATTTCTTTTGCGCTCATGCCCATTTTAGCCATTTCAATGGCTTCCCACACGCTCATTTTTTGTGAAATTGATATGCGAAGGTTGTCCACCACTTGCACTCTGCCGTCATATTTCTGAGCATAGACCTTGGCATTTTCGCATGTGCCGCTAAGCCCGCTGGACATTGGAATGTAAACAAGTTCGTCGCTTGTCTGCAAAATTTCGTCCCAAATTTCTTCCAAGCTGATTTGCGAAGGCTGCGATGTTTTAACATCTGCATCCTTTTCAAGGAACTCGAAGAACTTTTCTTGTGTCATGTTAATGTCTTCAAGATATTCCTCGTCATTTATCGTGAATGGCATTGGGAGCACTCTAATTCCAAGTGCCTTGCCTTCTTCTTGGGTGATGCCCGAGTTTGAGTCTGTGAGTATGGTTACTTTTTTCATGTTACTCCTTTGCAAAAATATTATCCTTAATATATTATCAATTATACAAAATAGCTTGCTAAAAAACAACTAAATTCGCCTTTAAACATGCACAGAGTGCTATATCGCCTCAATCATAACCTTGATGCTTGCCGAAACTTGCGGGTGGAGTTTGATTTCGATGCTATATGCTCCCGCCGCTTTAAGCGAAGGGCAGTTGATTTTTTTCTTTTCAATTTCATAGCCAAGACTGGAGAGTTTTTCGGAAAGTTCCTTGCTTGTTATAGCTCCAAAACTTTTGCCATTTTCGCCGCACTTAATTTGCATGTTAAGGCTGAGCTCTTCAAGTTTTTTCTTAAGTTCTTCCGCCGCTTTAAGCGCCTCGGCTTTGTGAAAGGCGTCTGCAGAATTTTTTTGAGCCTGAGCGGAAAGAGCGCTGTTGTCGGCCACGCGTGCAAGATTGTTTTTAAGAAGAAAGTTGTGTGCATAGCCGTCTGCCACATTTTTGATTTCTCCCTTCTTGCCGCAGCCGCGAACATCGGATAAAAGCACAATTTTCATATTTTCACCTCTTAACGAAAATTTTATCTGAAAATGGGCTAAAAGTCAAACAAATTGGCAAAACTCTTCTCTAAGGAGAGATAATATGGACATACGATGCAGAAAACTCAAGTGTGCGTTTAACGACCACTTCACTTGCAAGGCAAGGGGAATAACAGTAACAAAAAATGCGCTTTGTAGCCAATATATTGAAGACGAAAGCAAAGAGGAGCCGGACACTTCCAAACACATGTTCGACCGAACTCCCAAATACAGCCCGCAACGCGACTCCAAGGCTATCGAGATTGAATGCTGCGCAAAATGCATATTAAATCACGAGGGCAAGTGCGTGGCAAATGGTATAACGATAAACGACTATCGAGCAAAGCCTGCATGTTTAACATATTTGAAAAAATAGAATTCTTTTATTGCAAATTGGCTCTAATTATTGTATAATGGGGCTATGAAAAAGGACGAGGCTCAAAAGCGGCCGCAAAAGCCGATGTGGACGGTTGAAGGCGGAGAGGTGCTGGAAAACGGCGACCTTATCGAATATTACAAGCTCCACAGGTTGGACGAGAAATACGAAAACAAACTTCTCGGTGAATACAACGCCGAGGGGAAGTATGTTTTGCCCGAAGAAATTAAAATGCCGCTCGTCAAAGTAAAAAAGCGCCTCACCGAAAAGCAAGAGGATGTTATCGTTTGCCAAAGCGAATTGAAGCACAAGACGATAGAATTTAAGATTAAATTTTGGAAGGTTGAAAACGAAGGCGTTGCCAGCCTTTACATGATTGAGCACGCCGGCGAAAGTGAAATTGTGTCTTTTGTGGCGCAATACATAGGTCAAGCGGAAGAAGGCTTTGTTGAAAAGGTCAAAAAAGCGTTCAGCGTGTTTAACGACATTGAAGATTTCAGCGACGAGTTCGCCGAGACGATTGATAAACTTATCGAGGAAATGTCACGCAAATATGACGAAAGATGTTTTGTTGTGGAACTTCAGTCTGAATATTTCGTTATGGAAATGCTGGAACTTTTAAAAGACGGCGGTCTAATGTGCCAGAGAATATATGAAAAGTTCTCCGCCCTGTATGAGCAGCAGAAGGGACTGATTAATAAAGGCCAGATGTTCACTAGGCTTAGACATGAACTTGACAAAATGATAATCGCCGAAGGTGGCTTCAATGAACTTGTTAAAGAAAACCCTAAGTTTATCAAAACAACATTGGTTTTCACAAAACCAGTAAAGGAATATGACAGAATTTCCGAGCGTCTTGATGCGCTTTCGCAGCCTAAAGAGGTGAAGAAAGCGGCTGCCGCAAAGAAGAAGGCGGCAGCAGCAAAAGGCGCAAAACTTCCCAAACCAAAAGCACCTTATCAGGCCAAAGCCGGCAAGGATGCAAAAAAGGCGAAAGATAAAGCCAAAGACGACATCATGCTCAAATACAAAGAGGAGAAAAAGAAAGACGCTTTCGAAACTCCAAAAGCCGAGCCGCCAAAGAAAGAACCTGTAAAACAAGAGCCAGCGCAAGAGAAGCCAAGAGAAGATGAAGTTAAAGTTGCTCCAAAATCAACATTTGCAATGTTTGCCAGTCGAGGAATAATAAAGGGTGAAGAGCAAGAGGTATCAATTTGGACTAAGGGAAACCCAACAAGAAAGTTGTTTGTTGCACAAGCATCAGACGAAATAAATTTATCGAGATAAAAAAACAAGTCAATCGACTTGTTTTTTAATCTCTAATTATGTTTGAAGTTTTAGCATAATTGCGTCTAAGAGCAACTTCGAAATCTGCAAGGGCATTCGACATATCTATAGTGTCTTGTGAAGTATCGCTGAGAAGAGAAGCGTCTTTTAAAATTCTCTTATCGCCCACTTTAACGGACACAAAATCAAGATAAGCATTGATGTCGAAGATTTTTAGGTCTTCGTTGTTGCTAGAATACATTTCTGCGTTTTTAGCATCAAAATGGAAGCCTCTAAGATTTTTGAAGCAATTTAAATCTTTGTATTTATCAAAGTTGCTTCTAAACTCTCTTAAAAATCTTTTGCATTCTTGCTCTTTAAAAGTTATGGTTATATCTGTGCTGTCCGTTTTTAGCCACTTTTCAACACTAGGCTCAATATTTTCGCCTTCATTTAAGTTATAAATGTAAACAATCCCATAAACTAAATTAAAAAATGTATATTTTTCATTCTCCAGTATAGCAGGAGAAGACGTGTTAGGCAGTTGGCAAATGTATTTGTTCATATTTCGCTCCTTAGTTTGTCTAAATTATAACACACAATTTTTGATTTGTAAATACCCTTTGTATAACTTTTTTTAAATAGTTTAGACTATTTTTTATGAGTAAAAGTATCGGAAAGGGGACTTTAATCTTGGTGGCGAGCGGACTTATTTGCAAACTGCTCGGCGCTTTTTTCAGATTGCCGCTTACAAATATTCTTGGAATTGAGGGAATAGGCGTGTTTCAAATGGTTATGAGCGTCTACTCTTTTGCGCTGATTTTGACAAGCGGCGGAGTTACAAGTGCACTCTCTAAGTTTGTTTCGCAAGCGCGGGCAAGGGGCGACTATGGCAAGGTGAGGGCGCTTCTTCGCACTGCGCTTACATACACGCTCTTGTTCGGACTTTTGGGCGGAATTGTTCTCTTTTTCTTCGCGAGCCCGATTGCATCTTTGCAAGGCGCGGTTTCCGGAGCGCTGAGTTATCGCCTTATGGTGCTTTTAATTCCTCTGGGCGGGGTTATTGCTGCCATGCGCGGCATATTCCAAGGCTACGAAAACATGTTTCCCACCGCCGTCAGCCAGATTTTAGAGCAAGCGATAAAGTTCTCGCTTGGCATTCTTTTTGCCTTTCTTTTTGCAAAGTCGGGAATGAGCGCGGGCATATTTGGCGCATTTTTGGGCGTGACGCTTGGCGAGCTGTGTGCCATTATTTTTCTTTCCATATATATGCACTTTAAAACGAATTTTGCTTCCGCCACAGAGAAGAATATCAAACTTCCATTTTTAAAGGCGGCGCTGCCACTCTCACTCGGCGCATCAGTGTTGCCGCTTGTTGGGGCGATAGATAGCTTTATCGTCGTCTCTCGCCTCAGCCTTGCAGGCTTTTCTTCGCAGGCCGCAACAGCGCTTTTCGGCTTACAGACGGGTGTTGTGGGCGCTATTCTCAACTTTCCACTCATTCTCTCCACCTCCATTTCAATGGCAATCTTGCCTTCTGTTTCATACATGGAGGCGCAACTTTCCGGCGAAAGCGAAAGGGCGATTGCAAAGTCTCTTAAAATCATGTGGCTGACGCTGATGCCGCTTTCCTTCGGCATTGCAGCAGTCTGCCGTCCACTGTATATGATTGTCTATCCCTCGCTTTCGCCGGAACTACTAAATTTTGCCGTTAACTTAACATATTTTGGCGCTCTTGCAACAACAATCACCGCGCTGATGCAGTTTTTTGTGGCGCTCTTGCAAGCCAAAGGTCATTTCAACTTTTGCATGGTCTCATATCTTGTGGGCGGCGCACTTAAGGTGCTTTGCGTGGTCACCCTTTGCAGCATAAGGGAGATAAACATATATGGAGTGGTGATTGGCAACATTGTGCTCTCAAGTGCGGTGACAATTATGGCACTTATCAAAAACAAGAAGAAAATTTCGGTGGGCGTTTTTGATTTGACCCTGCCTCTTCTTTCCGCCTGTGCAATGGCGCTTTCTATCGCGCTATTCTATTCTAAGTTTGACCTCTCGCCAATCTTGGCGCTCATTTCGGGTGTGATAATGGGCGGAGCGGTGTATGTGTTTTTCACTCTGCCAATCACCTCGGAGATTTTTAGAGAGTTTATTCATACTCGCCAGACCGAAAAGGAAAGCGGAAGCGAGATTGAATAGGCGCATTTTGTTTGCAAGATGCGATAAATCTGATAAAATATAGCCATGGAAATTAAGGGACTTGATTTTAAAGAAGCAGTTTTGCTGGCGCCGCTTGCTGGATATAGTGATGTGGGCTTTCGCGCTGTGTGCTCGTGCATGGGCGCGGACGCCACTTTTTCGGAAATGATTTCGGCGCAAGCAATGAAATATGAAAATAAAAAGACGCAAGATTTGGCGCTTCGCTCGCCTCTCGAGAGGCTTTGTTTTGCGCAGATATTTGGTCATGACCCTGCTGTTATGGCGGAGGCCGTTAAAAACCCTATGCTCGATAAGTTTGAGGGAATCGACATCAATTTGGGCTGTCCTGCGCACAAGGTGGTCAAAAATGGCGAGGGTTCGGCACTTTTGAAAAATCTCCCACTTGCGCATAAGATTGTTTCCTCTTGCGTTCAAGTTGCAGACAGGCCTGTTAGCGTGAAGGTGAGGCTGGGCTACGACCAAATTTGTATTCGTGAGATTGTGCGCGCAATGGAAGATGCGGGCGCAAGTTTTATCACCGTTCATGGCCGAACAACGGCACAAGGATTTTCGGGCGAAGTGAACTATGAAGCAATTGCAACTGCGAAAAGCATTGCAAAAATTCCAGTTGTCGGAAACGGCGATGTCGTGGACGAGAAAAGTTATATTAAAATGAAAGAGACGGGCGTCGACGGCGTTATGGTCGGCCGCGGCGCGGTGGGCAGGCCATGGGTTTTTAGTGAAATTAAAAACATTTCTCCCGCTCTTAGCCCTTTCGAGTGCCTTGAAAAGCAGGTGGAGATTTTAAGAGCTGCCTTTGACGAAAACTATCTTAATCTCTATTTAAGAAAGCATTTTCTTGCATATGCTGCGACATTTAAAGCGGGCAGCGAAATTAAAAGAGCGCTTGCGCTTCAGACGAATATTGACGAAAGTTTGAAACTGTTATCTATCGCGGCGAAACATTTTGAAAAGTAAGACAAAAAGTGTATATTGAAAGTGGAGGAAGCATGAAAAGAAGCATAAAAGACCTTGTCAATATCGAAGGCAAAAGAATTTTTTTAAGAACAGATTTTAATCTTCCAATTAACAAAGTGGGCAGAATAACAGACTCCACAAGGCTGATTAACGAACTGCCGACGATTAGATTTTTAGTTGAACGCGGCGCAAAAGTTATCATTTGCTCCCATCTCGGCAGGCCTAAGGGCTTTGACTTTAGGCTGTCACTTTGGCCTGTGTCACTTATGCTTATGAAATATTTTCCTGGCAAGGTGCAGTTTGCACACAAAGTTCTGGGAAGCGAGGTTCAAGAGCAGGTTGCAAGCATGACCAATGGCTCAATTTTGCTGCTTGAAAATGTGAGATTTTATAAAGAAGAAACGGCAAACGATCCAGAGTTTGCAAAACAACTTGCGTCGCTTGCCGATATATATGTTAACGACGCGTTCGGCGTGGCACACAGAAAACATGCCTCAACTTTTGGAGTGGCAAGACTGCTGCCAAACGCTGTTGGCTTTTTAGTTGAGAATGAAATCGAGATTATCACTAACGCCGTTGAAGAGCCGAGAAAGCCGTTCGTGGCAATCTTTGGCGGAGCAAAGGTGGAAGACAAAATCGGCGCGCTTAAAAACATTTTAAAAACGGCAGATGTGGTGCTGATTGGCGGAGCAATGGCCTATTCGTTTATCATGGCAAAAGGCCAGACGGTGGGCAGAAGTTTTGCAAGCATCGACAGCGTGAAGGTGGCCGAGGGGATTTTGGCGGAAGCCGAGCGCCTTGGCAAAAAAATCGTGCTGCCAGTTGACCATGTGGCTTACATGTTTGGCGACAAGAAAGAAAAGACCTTTGTCACCGAAATTTTATCGGGTGAAATGGTGGGCTGCGACATCGGGCCGAAGACAATTAAACTTTTCGAGGAAGAACTTTTAAAAGCAAGGCAAATTCTTTGGAATGGGCCGCTTGGAAAATATGAAGACCATAAATTTCAGAAGGGAACATTTGCAATTGCCAAGGCTGTTGGCCACAGCTCGGCCTACACAATCGTGGGCGGAGGCGACAGCGTGAGCGCTGTTAAGCAGGCAAAGTGCGTTAAACTTATCAATCACATCTCGACCGGCGGCGGGGCAACGCTCAAACTTTTGGAGGGGACTGCGCTTCCGGCAATAGATGTTATTCAGGAGAAATATGTATGAAAAAACTTCTCATAGCAAACTTTAAAATGAACGAAAACCCAAGCGAGACAAAACTTTATTTCACAAAGTTTGTTGCCGGCTTTTCGGGCGAAAGAGCGGATGTGATTATCTGCCCGTCATATGTCAGCCTGCCGCTTGCAAGTTTCTTAACTGCAAACAGCGCCGTTAAACTTGGCGCGCAGAATGTCAGCGACGAAGATGCCGGCGCGTTCACCGGCGAAGTGAGCGCAAAGATGCTAAAAAGCGTGGGTGCTGAATATGTGATAGTCGGCCACAGCGAAAGACGCAATAAATTTAAAGAAAGTGACAAACTTATCAATAAAAAAATTAAAACTTCGCTTAAAGCAGGGCTTAAATGCATTCTTTGCGTGGGCGAGGGTGCACTTGACAAGAATGTGGGCAAAAGCCAAGAAGTTATTCGCAAGCAACTGGAAGAGGGCTTGCGGGGGCTATATGAAAACGAACTTGAAAGCGTGGTAATCGCATATGAGCCGACTTGGGCTATAGGCACTGGCAACAACGCCTCTGTTAAAGAGGTGGAGCAGGCGGCTAAAGTGATAAGAAAAGTTGTTTACGAAAACTTCTCCGAAAAAGCCAGCCGCGACATTCAAGTTATCTATGGCGGCAGCCTTAACGAGCGAAATGCCCCAGCACTTTTAAACACACCCGGCATAGACGGGGGGCTGTTTGGCGGGATTTCGCTTGACTATAGCGCATTTTTAAACATTGCTAATTCAATTAAGTGATAGACAAACAAAAGGAAAAAGTGTATAATAGAGTTATGAACAATCACCTTGCACTATACAGAAAATATCGCCCGCGCACCTTTGAAGAGGTTATTGGGCAGGAGCATATCACCAAAACACTGGCTAATCAAATTCTTGCCGGCAAACTTTCGCACGCCTATCTTTTCACAGGCTCGCGCGGAACGGGAAAGACCAGTGTTGCAAAGATATTTGCAAAGGCGGTCAATTGCGAGAACAATAAAACGGGCTCGCCTTGCGGAGAATGCGAGGCTTGCCAGAGGCTTAGCAAGGAAAACGACATAAATGTGATTGAAATCGACGCAGCGTCGAACAATCGCGTGGACGATATTCGCGAACTTCGCGAAAAAGTTAAGTTTGCCCCGATTGGCGCAAAATATAAAGTCTATATTATCGACGAAGTGCACATGCTCTCAGACAGCGCTTTCAACGCACTTCTAAAAACACTTGAAGAACCGCCTAAATATGTGATTTTCATTTTAGCGACAACCGAAGTCCACAAACTTCCGGCAACAATTCTTTCAAGATGCTCGAGATTTGATTTTAGGCTGCTTTCAATCGAAAATTTGTCAAAAGTGTTAAGAAATGTCTTCGAGGCGGAAGAAATCGAAGCCGAGCCGGAGGCAATCAAACTTATTGCCGCAAGCGGCGAGGGCAGCGTGCGTGACACCCTTTCAATTGCGGACAGCATAAACGCATATGCAAACGGCAATATCACCAAAGAGGATGTTTTAAAAGTTCTTGGCACAACAGACCATGACCTGCTTATCAATTTCTTCGACAACATCATAAATAAGGACATCGGCGGAGTGCTGAAATTAATCAATGAAATCGACGCTTCGGGAAAAAATTTGGCGATATTTGCTAAAGACGCGGCAAAGCACGCAAGAGACCTTCTTGTTTGCAAAACTTGTCAGCGTCCCGACGAGATTTTAAATTTTCCGGCCGATGTGCTGGAAAAATACATTGCGCAGTCGGAAAAGGCGACTGATAAGCAATTGATTGCATACATGCAAAATTTTGCTTCCAGTGAGACAGAACTTAGATATGCGCTCTCCACAAGACTGCTGCTTGAAAGCGTGGCGATAGCCTGCATAAATGGAGAAACTTCAAAAAAAAACTGATTAAGGCCGCTCCAAGCGGAAATGTTCGCGACATTTGGGGCAAGGTGGTGCTCTATCTTAAAGAGCATAGGCATGTTGCTTTGCATGTTGCTTGCGGAGATATCACAGAAGTGGAAGTTAGTGGCGGCAACTTTGTTATCACTATCCCAGACAAAACTGTAATGTCGATGCTTGAAGATGGCAAGCGCGAAATCGAACGCGCGCTCAGTTGGCAGGGGCTGGAACTTAGTGTAACGCTAAAGGAGAAGAAAGAAATTCCTTCCTTGGTGGCGGAGGACGAGGCAAAACTTGCAAAAATGTTCGGAAAAAAATTTAAAGCGATAGATTAAAAGGAAGTTAATATGGGATATGGTTTTGGTGGCGGCTTTGGCGGCGGAAATATGCAACAACTGATGCGTCAAGCCCAAAAAATGCAACAGGATATGCAGCGTGCTCGCGCAGAACTTGACGAAAGAGAGTTTGTAAGTTCTGTTGGCGGCGGCATGGTGGAAATCAAAATGCTTGGAAACAAAACATTAAAGGAGATTAAAATTAAGCCAGATTGCGTTGATCCAGACGATGTGGAAATGCTTGAGGACCTTATTGTTAGCGCCTTTAACGATGTTATGGCTAAGATCGATATCGCGGAGAAGGAGTCTATTCCGCAAATTCCAGGAATGATGTAATGGCTAAGTTCGACCAGCCGATTGAAAGACTTATTGAATACTTCAGGTCACTTCCGGGGGTGGGCTACAAAACAGCCCAGCGCTATGCTTATTCCATTATCGAGGGCTCTGAAGAGCGTGCCGACAACTTTGCAGATGCGATAAAGGAGGTCAAACACAAAATTGGCCTTTGCTCGAAGTGCGGCAACTACACGGACAAGCCCGTCTGCGAAATCTGCGAGAGACGAAGCGGCAAGGTGATTTGTGTTGTTAAAGAGCCAAAAGACATAATCTCCATGGAAAAAGTTAAAAGTTATGATGGCGTCTATCATGTGCTGTTTGGGCTTATCAGTCCACTTGAAGGCAAGGGGCCGAATGATATCAACATTCGCGGCCTCCTTAACAGAATTAAAGAACTTGGCACCGAAGAGGTGATAATGGCCACCGACCCCGATGTTGAGGGAGACGCAACTGCAATGTATGTTGCTAAACTTCTTAAGCCTATGGGCATCAAGGTGACAAGGCTTGCGCAAGGCATCGCCATGGGCAGCGACCTTGAATACACAGACGAAATCACGCTTTCAAAAGCGATGGAAGGAAGAAAAGAAATTTGATAAGAAAACAGATTGAAAAACTATTAAATGGTGCAGCAAAAATCGAAGACATGCCGGAAAAGTTTTCGGTTTCTTTTTCGGCGATGCCGGGGCTGTGTGATTTTCAAAGCAACAGCGCCTTCGCGCTTGCAAAAGAACTTAAATCAAATCCTTTTGATTTGGCAAATAAAATTGTCTCTGACCTTCAAGGAAATGATATGTTCGAGTTTTCGGTGGCAAGGCCGGCGTTTATCAATGTTAAACTCACAGATAAAGGAATTTCGCATCTTGCAAAAGAAATTGCAAATGGCAAACTCCCTCAGCCTGGCGAAGGCAAAAGTTTGTATATCGACTACGGCGGGCCAAACATCGGCAAAGCGATGCACATTGGGCACATGCGCTCCTTTAACATCGGCGAGGCGTTTAAGAGGTTGTATAAAAAACTTGGCTACAATGTGATCAGCGACATTTTCCTCGGCGACTGGGGCATGCCTATGGGGCTTATCATGGCTGAACTCGAGTTTGAAGGCACGCTTGACGAATATATTTCGGGCGAGAGAGAACTATCGCTTGCCGTTATGAACGAAGCCTATCCTAAAGGCAGCAAAAGAAAGGCTGAGGACGAGACTTTTAAGGCAAGGGCGGAAGAACTCACACTTTCCTTCCAAAAGAAAAAGGAGCCATATTATGGCTTTTGGAAGCGTCTGCGCGATGTCTCTGTCAGCGAGATTAAACGAGTTTGCACTCTTATAAATGTTGATTTTGACCTCTGGAACGGCGAGAGCAGTGCAACAGATTATGTTGAAACTGTGCTTGATATTTTCAAATTCAAAAACCTTGCAACCCTTTCTGACGGCGCGCTTATTGTTGAGGTTGCCGAAGAGGGCGAACAAATTCCAATTCCGAAGAAAAGTCCCGACGAAGTGCAGAGATATGAAAACCCTATGCCGCCGCTCATTTTGCAAAAGTCCAATGGCGGAGATATGTATGCCACTGCCGACATCGCAACAATTTATATGCGAAATCTAAACTACAAACCGGACATCATTCACTATTTCACAGATGTTCGCCAAAAACAGAGATTTGTGCAAATCTTCCGTGCATGCAAAAAAGCGGGAATTTCCTTTGAAGGACAAGAGCTTTGGCATACCGGCTTTGGCACAATCAACGGCAAGGACGGCAAGGCGCTCAAGACCCGTGACGGCGGAAACATGCAACTTCTCGACCTTTTGAATATGCTGTATGAAAAAGCGGAGGAGAGACTGATTTCTAACGGCACAAATTTTGATAGCGACCTTAAACGCAAGATTGGCAATGCGGCGCTTAAGTTTGCTGACCTATCAAACAGCGTGGAAAAGGACTATAGTTTTGATATCGACCGCATGCTTTCATTCGAGGGCAAGACGGGTCCATATATTCAATACACTGCTTGCCGCATCAAGAGCATTCTTGCAAAAGCTGGAAGATTTAAAGATAACTTTAATTTCTTGCAAGAGCATAGGGCGGTCGTTTTGGAACTTAACAAACTTTGGTCTAGTTATATGACTAGTTTTACCGAAAAAAGTCTTAACTCCCTTTGCGCAGCGCTGTTTAACACGGCAAGTGCATTTTCTTCATTTTACAACTCTTGCCACATACTTTCTGAAGAGGACGAAAAGAAAAAATCTGCGCACCTAACGCTTCTAAAACTTGTCCTTTCAAGCCTTGAAGAGGGCTGCGAAATCCTTGGCATTGAAGTGCCTGAAAAGATGTGAAAACCCTTTAAAATAAACGGACTTGCGGACTGTTTGTTGTTGTCAATAAAGGCGAAAAAATATTTAAAAATTTTTTCAAAAAAGTATTTACATTTTGAAAAGTTTGTGATATAGTGTTGATATCAATAGGAGGACAACATGCCAGAATTCAAATTTATGAACATCGAACCAGAGACAATCGTTATTGCAAGACACCCAGTTTCTTCATATGAAAAAACAGCCACCATTCAAGCAAAAACAAAAACAGAAGAAGCAGGAATGGCTAGATAAATTTAATTTAAACGGGCTTTTGCTCGTTTTTTTATGTCAAATTATTTGCTAAAATCGTAAACAATGTGTTAAAATAGTGGTAGTGGAGAAAAAAATGCAGCAATTTATTTACCCGGCTATTTTTTACATAGACGAAGACGAGACAAAAGTTTATTTCCCAGACCTTGACATTTCAACCTCGGGAAAGAACTATGACGACGCATATCTTTTTGCAAAGGCGCTTTTGAAAACCTATTTCATGTATGTTGTGACCAATGATTTCGACTTTAATTTTCCGTCGGACATCGCCGATGTTGCGGCCAAGTGCGGCAAAAACGAAATGGCGCTTTTGGTGGATGCTATCATCGCGCCGGCAGATGTTAAGGCTTTCAAAAAAAGTTCAAAATAGTCTCATTTTCTCTTGACAAGAGAAAGGCAATATGTTAGAATACACTAACACTTCCAAATCGGGGTGTTAGTTTTTTGTTAGGAGATTATCATGGCAGCACCAAAACGCAAAGATATCACTCTTGCTTGCACCGAGTGCCAAGAGAGAAATTATGCTACTTCGAAGAACAGCACTGCAAATCCTGAGAGAATTGAAATCAAAAAATTCTGCCCAAGATGCGGAAAAAGAACTGTTCACAAAGAAACAAAATAATTTTGCAGGGAGGAGAAATGTCTAAGAAAAAAAACTTACAAGAAGAAGTTTTGATTTCTGAAACTAAAGAGACAAAAGACGCTGTTGTCGTAACTGACGAGAGCGTTTCTAAGCCTGCAAAAGAAAAAGCCGCAAAGGGTGGAAAAGATAAAAGTTCGGACAAACTCAAGGGCGGCAAAAACAAAAAAGAAAAAAAACCTAAGGAAAAAAAGTTTTCAAGAAAGGCCAAGGAAACGGTCAGCGAACTTAAAAAAGTTACATGGCCAAGTTTCGGAGAGGTTTGCAAAAAAACAGGAATTGTGCTTTCTGTTGTTGTTATTTTCGGGCTTGTTTTGTTCGGACTTGACGCACTTCTCGGCTACTTGTTCGGGCTTTTGACCTAAGGGAGGAAAGAATGAGCGATAATAAACAAGAAATCTACGAAGAGCAAGTTTTAAGCGAGAACTCGGCAATGGAAGAAGTGACCGAGGCGGATGTTAAAACTAATGTTAACTCTGTTAATGGCGAGCAAGTTCCAGAGCACACCACCGACGCAAAATGGTATGCCCTTCACACCTTCTCGGGCTACGAGAATGTTGCAAAGGAAAACCTTGAGACCGTGGTAACCAAGTTCGGGCTTCAAAACCGTATTTTTGACATCATTATTCCAATGGAAAGCGTTGTTGAAGAGAAAAACGGCAAGAAAAAACTTGTTGAGAGAAAGAGCATGCCTTGCTATATCTTCGTTAAAATGATATATGGCGACGACCTTTGGCATAATGTGACAAGAACTCGCGGCATCACCGGCTTTGTTGGGCCTAATGGAAGACCGCTTGCACTCACCGAAGAGGAAGTTCGCAAGAACAAACTTGAGAAAATCAAGGTGGAAGTTGACCTTCAGGTTGGCGACAAGATTGAGGTTATCGACGGCCCACTCGAGGGAACAATCGGCACAGTTCAATCTGTTAACCCTGAAAGCGGCGTTGCAACAGTTATTGTTGAAATGTTCGGAAGGGAAGCACCAGTTGATCTTGACTACACTCAAATGAGAAAGGTTTCACTTTAATTTGGTATTTCGCGGCATCGCCGCTTCAAATACATCCGATTAGTCGGATTAGAGGCACGCAGCCTCAAAAAATCGTGGGAGAGCGCAACTGCACACGCTCAAATCACCACATAAGGAGGAAAAAATGGCAGTAAAAAAGATTGGGGCAGTTGTTAAACTTCAACTCCCAGCTGGTAAAGCCACCCCGGGACCTCCAGTTGGTTCTTCTCTTGGACCACATGGAATTAACATCGCGGCATTTACCAAAGAATTCAACGATAAGACAGCAGCACAGGCTGGCCTTATCATTCCTGTGGTAATCACAATTTACCAAGACAGGTCTTTCAGTTTTGTTCTGAAAACCCCACCAGCAGCCGTTCTTATTAAGAAGGCAATCGGTCTTGACAAGGGCTCGGCAAAACCGAACAAAACAAAAGTCGGAAATATCACAAAAGCACAAGTTCGTGAAATCGCAGAGCTTAAGATGCCAGACCTTAACGCGGCTAGCATTGAGGCTGCTATGAGCATGATCGAAGGTGCTGCACGCAGCATGGGCGTGACCGTAAGCGAGTAGGAGGAAGGAAGATGAAAAAAGGTAAAAGAATGACCACAGCTCTTTCCACCTATGAGAAGAATAATGCTTACACTGTTAGCGAAGCATTTGACCACATGATGGAAACCGCCAAAGCGAAATTTGATGAAACAGTTGAACTTCACGTTAAACTTGGTGTTGACGGAAGAAACGCAGACCAACAAGTTAGAGGAGTTGTTGTGCTCCCTCACGGAACTGGTAAGAGTGTTAAAGTTCTTGTTATCGCAAAAGGTGACAAGGCAGACGAAGCTCTCAAAGCTGGTGCAGACTTTGTTGGCGCAGAAGAAATCGTTGCTAAAATCCAAGGCGGATGGCTTGATTTCGACGTATGTATCACAACTCCAGACATGATGGGTGTTGTTGGACGCGTTGCAAGAGTGCTTGGACCTAAGGGTCTCATGCCAAACCCAAAGAGCGGAACAGTTACAATGGATGTTAAAAAGGCTATTTCGGATGTTAAAGCCGGAAAAGTTGAATACAGACTTGACAAAACAAACAACGTTCACGTTATCATTGGTAAAGTAAGTTTCGGAAAAGATAAACTTGTTGACAACTACACAACAGTTATCGAAGCTCTTCAAAAAGCAAAACCAGCGGCAGCAAAAGGACAATATTTCAAAAATATTTCAATTTGCTCAACAATGGGCCCTGGTGTTAAAATCATTTCAATTGGTTAATTAAAAAACAGCCTTTCGGCTGTTTTTTTGTTGTTAGAAGTCAGTAAAAAAATACTGCCGTTTGGCAGTATTTTTTTTGTTACTTAACTTTGATGCGCTTTCGGACTTTGATTATGATTATGATTGCTACTATCACCAGCACGCAGCCGATAACGATTGCCGCTATTGCCCAAGCGTTGAGCGGCTCGGTTTTCACAACTTTGTAGCTGTAGAGGAGGTTGCCACTGATTGAGCGCACGGTGATGAAATGTGTGCCAGTTGCGGAGATTGCTCTCGTCACAGTGCCAAGAGTTGCAAGTGTGTCAGCCGAAACGTCGAAGATTTCGCTGCCGATAAACACTCGGCACTGTCCGACTGCTTCGAACACGCGCTCTGCATTGAAGGAAACGTTGATGTTCTTTGTTGTAGACTCGCCTTCCTTAATGGAAACATCGATTGGAACAGATTTTGTGTTAATCCAATATTCAAACGAGAACTGTGTTTCTTTGTTGTAGTCGTCTCTGTTAAGGTTTTGCGCAGTGGCAACTGTCACGCGATATTTGCCTTCGCCTGTGACATTCGACAGGGCAGAGGTGACAACATTCCTAAGATATTCCTGTCCGTCAATTGTTACGGTGCCGAAGAGTTCTTTAAGATTATCAGGAACTTTTCCGTTCGCAGCCTTTGTTATATCTCCCAAATCGTCTTTTTCAATCGACTTAATGTAGTAGCCATTGAATGGCGCGAACTCGAAGGAATAGCGAGACTCGCTTGGATTTACGATTGTGAAGTTATAGTTTTGAATTTTGATTGGAATGCCTGTTGAAAGGTTTGTTGCACTGAATGAAACTTCATAGTAGCCAGGTTCGGTGAAGGAGAATTCGTGTTTCTCTGCGCTGTAGGTGTAGCCGGTGTATTCTGCGCCATTTCTTGATGCCGATATGATTTGCGCGCCACTTCCGATTGACTGAGAAGTGTAATACTCGTTAACACCGAGAATTGTCAGTTTAACTTCGCCGTTGAACACGCCCTTTTGAACAGGGTCTGTCGTCTGCTCTTTTCCGTCAGCGTCAGTGAAGGTCATTGAGAAGGACACATCCTTAAGGAACACGAGTTTAAGTGTTTGTGATGCAGCCGATGTGCCATTTGCAAACACTTGCTTGTTGCCTGCAGTGTCTGTGAAAGTTATTTGATATGAGCCTGAGCGGTCGAGTTCAACATAACCGAAAACTCTTCCGTTGACTGTTTCAGCTTTAACTTCAACTGGCAGTGGCAAGCCGTCTTTTAAAACCGAAATGCTGATTTTGTTGCTTTTAATACCATAAATGCTTGAAAACCTGATTTTAATTGAATTTGCACTGCTTTCTCTGTCAACAACTGCCGTTATCGAACTGGAAGTGAGAATGTCCACCTGCTCCGAAGAGTTAAGCGAATATGTTGCTTCCGCAACAGGCGTCTGCGTTGGCGGAATGAAGGTGATAAACACCGTTCTGCTGTATGGCGTCACGCCAGATGGCGCAGAGCCAGCATTTTCGCCGTCGAAGTTGAACACCTGATAACGCACGGTCACAACTTCGGTCAAGCTGCCTGCATCCTCCAAGATAGGTGACCCAACTTGCTCAACTTTTATCTGCTGATAGTTGTTAGGCACAATTTGAACAAGCGAAGCAGAAGTTGCATAGTTGACATTCACGATGTAATAGTCGGAGAAGCCTGTTTCACCCACATAGTAGAACTGGCCGGACTTTTCAACTTGCACGCCGTTGTTTGTCACCCTGTAGAACGCTTGCGAGGAACTTAAAATTTCAAGTTTGTAGAGTTGATATTCGTGCTCAAGCAGCTCGTCATATTTAAAGAGGAAGTAGTAAACTCCAGGTTCTGAGAATTTTTCACCGCTTGTCACAGCCACGAAGTCGGAGCCATGCGCGCCGCCTTCCTTATAGACATATGCTTTGAAAGGATAGTCAAAATTTGTTGAGTCTGAATAGGTGAGGGTGACGCGGCTTGCAAAGGTGGAGCCCGAACTTGTTATCGTATATGCTTGGCCGCCAATCATAACACGCTGAGGAGTGTTGTCTGTGAAGATGTCGCCGGAAATGTTTTCGCCATAGTTGTCGCTAAACTTCATGATTGACTGATAATCGGATGCCGTCTCGCCTTTAACAAGCAGGTGTGGAAGCATTTGATAGATGTGGAAGTAGATGTATTTATCAAAGGTCAAACTTTCGTCGTCGCCGATTTCCGAAACGCTGAGCCTGAACTTGTTATTCACAAGTTGTTGGTTTCTTGCTGTGAAGGAAAGTGTGACTCTGTCTATCCCGGAAGATATGTAATCTGTGCCTGCATTAGCCTTTATCCAAGCAAAGCCATTCCATTTTTCAACTGTTACTTTGTGCAGCGCACTGCTGAATGTGTAGGTCAGCGACCTTGAACTTACATGATAGGTTTCAGTCTTGAAATCGGTCGTCTCGTCCGAAATCAGCGTTTTGTAAGTGTTGCCTTCGCCGCCTACGACTTCACCTTTTTGTCCATATATGTGGACAATGTTTTTCACATTCCCGAAGTTGTCGGTGATGCGATATTTGATTTTATTGCCTTCCATTGGAAGAGTTGTGAAAGTGAAATACAGTGAAGACAGCGCGCTGTCGCGAGTGATTTCAATCTCGTCATTTGCTTTCCAGTTGGCAAGGTCGAAATATGAATAATTTGCGTTTTGCAAGTTCTCAAGTGAGTTTGGGTCGTTCTGCTGCGAATAAATTATTCTTGAGCCATTAGAAATCTCAACTTCGACAGGGAAGACATTGTTTGAATAATCAATTTTAATGAATTCTTCTGTTTGAGTTGACGAAATGGAAGTGTTAAGTTCTGCGCCGTCTAACAGTGTCAAACTTGCCGCGCAGAAATTGCCGCTGTGCCTGTCTGAAATTCGGATGTTTATAGCAGAAGTCGATGCGATTTGACTGAGCACATTTGCAAGGCTAAAACGTTCAACTTGATTGCCGCTTAGCCTAAAGATAACGCCCTCTTCCAGCCATGGGCTGAACATATATTCGCTAGACCCGATTGTCACTCTTGCCCACCTGTCGCCGAGGATGTTGATGCTATCTAGTCTTGCACTCTTGGATGCGAACAGTTTTGATTTGTTTGTAAGAATTTGCGCGTCGCTCAAGCGCTTTTCGTTTTCGTCGTCGATAAGTTGCACGCCTTGATAAACTGTTTTTTCAGTTTCTACGCCGTCCACAATATCGAGCACGCTGAAGCCGGCGCCATTGTCTTCTTCTTCGAAATATACAAGATAGATTGTAAGGTTGCCCGCGAGGTCTTGCTCCACAATTTCATAGTAGGTGCGCGGGCTGATATCAAGGTCGTCATTCATGTTGTTAAACGCCGAAGCCGCGAAGCTGAAATATTCAGTCTCCACAAAGTCGGTGGCAAAAGGGTTTGCAACAGCCCTATAATAAGCCCCAATCACCTCGCCGTTATAGCCGGCACCCAGATTAGCATTCTCGCTTGCTCTGTCTCTAAGCGAAGTGAAGAAGTCTTCGCGCACTTGATATGTGTAGTGCTTAAGTTCACCAACTTTAACTGAAGTGTTGTAAGCAGCCTCGCTTGCAGAAGCAACGTTTTGACCCTCGACATCGAGATATGTTCTCAGCGAGTTTTCATTAAGTGCCATCGCCTCATGCGAAAAGGCGGAAACTTTTTCGATAAGCCCGTCCAGTGTTTGATGCTCGGCTTCTTTGTCAATAACAACGCTCTTTGTTGTTACGCTGTAATATTCGTTGCTGTGGCCTTCAAACTGCATTGTTATCGAAAGTCTTTGTCCGTTAGCATAATTTCCAAACTTGTCGAAATTGAAGGTGAGGCGATTAACCTTGTCCTGCTTCTGATATGACAGCGCCGCTTTCAAGTTGTTTTTCTGTTCATTTGTAAGCGAGTTGTCATTAACTGTAATCTCTCCCGTTTTCTCGTCGATTGAGATTGCTGCGCTCATGCCCTGAGTGGAAAGAGTGATGTTTGCCTTGTCGATGTTTGCGATGTGGCGGTCGTCTACATCCTGCCAAGACATGGTGGTTGATTTGGCGTTAGTGAAGTAAGTTTCTCCGCCGTCAAGCGATTTGAGGGGTCTGCCGGAAGAAGCCAGTTCGAACTCCGGCGCCTCAGAGAGAATTTCAAATGAGAAGCGATAGTTCTTTCTGAAGTTATTCGAGGAGTTTCCGTCTGCGTTCATTGCTTGAGTGATTGTCACAACATATGTGCCCGGCTTGTAAATGTTTTCTATTAATTTCCCTTGATCGTCATAGAAATTTAAGAAGCCATTTTGCGAGCCATTTGATATGTATTTTTCGCTCTTGCCGTCTGTGGCTGTGAAATTAATCTGAGCGTCGAGGCTGTAGTGTGAAATGATTGAGCCGGTGTTATCCTCGTCAAAGTAGGTGAGTGAGTTATTAAAAATTGTTTCATAACTCAAGATGTCGTCATTCGCGCCCGTCTTAGTTTCCTTGTTAAACATGGTGTATTTCACGGCCGGAACAAAGAGTTTAACAGGAAGTTTGTTTGTTGTCAGTTTTGTCGAAGGAGTGTCGGAAGAAATGTTTTCAACATCCCAATTATCCTTGTCGTCGGTGAAGAAGTTGTCGCCGGAAGGAAGGAGATTGTTGTAATATGGGAAGGTTACAGAGATAACTCCGCTGCCGGCAGCAACGCCGTCATACATGCTGACGAAGATGTCTCCGCCAACAAGGCTTTCAAGGCTAGGGCCGATTGTTGTTTTGTAAACTTCTGTTGGCTCAACTCTGTTTTCAGAAAAGTCAAAGATTTCATATTCGCCGATAGCGTTAAAAACGTAGTAGCGTTTATGTGTTTCGTAGTTATCTTTGGCAAGTGTGCTATCAACAATTTCTCCGTCAACTTTAAGCACATAATTTGGGAAATCTAAACTTCCGTCTTTGCAAGCAAACTCAAGAATGTTTTCATATTGGGTCACAGTGATTGTCTTGTCAGGTATCTCAAATTTTCTTATCTCGGCCTCATATGAGATAGGGCTTGGGGAAGAGATAACGCCGTTCCTATCAACAAAGACTGTCAGCGTTCTTTGATAATAATCAAACACATCAACAGTGTAGTTGTCGCCCTCTTTCTCGTTTAACTTATACTCTCTTGTAATCACATATTTTCCTGCAGTTGTAATGCCGGAAGAGATGTTGATGTCCTTTATCAGTTCTCCTTCAAATGCGCCGTCACGCTCAAAGTTATATATCTCTGTGGTGAAAAGCGGAGTGCTTGCAATGGAACTATAGAAAGCAAGATTTGGGCTGTTGTTAGCGTTCAAATTTGCTGCAACTTTTGTTTCGAATGGATAGAATTCGAGACTTACCTTGTCAACTTGAGTAACGCCCGAAGTTGTGGTGTTTGTTGGAATAAAGCCAATCTTAAGCACGCTGTTAAGCGAAGTTGGGTTGTAGAAACTTTTTCTGAAGGTGTGGTCGATGTTGCCCTCTTCTGTTCCGCTCACAGAATATGATGCCGAAGAGAGTTCCACATTTTTGCCTTCCTCTGTGAAGAAAACTTGAGTTCGAGAGTCGTCGCTCGAAACTTTGATATACTCATATGCCGAGGCATAGTTCAAAAATCTTTGAAGCGGACTGAGTGACAGCCCTTCGGTGTTCGACGCGTCTCTGATAAGGAAGTTATAGTCGCCTTCCATGTCAACAAATCGCTCGTCGGAAAGCGCCTTGCCATTGATTGTCATTTTTCCGTCTTGCAAAGTGCCGTTTACGATCTGTCCGCTAAGCGATGTGAGTGTGGTCGAGCCGGCTGCCGCATAGTAGTATGTTTTTGCAGCGTTTTCGCTTAAACTGTAAACTTTAGCCTCGAACAAATTGCCCTCAGCATTCTCGATAACATCTTTTCTGACAAGTTCGTTTGTTCCCACTTTCAAATAGAGCGGCTGACTAAGTTCGTGCTGTGTGGTGGAGAAGTAGAACACCGGGCTGGAGCCGTTAAGCGTGTAGTGAACTGAATATGAGAAGGTGAGAACCTTTTCAAAGCCATTTTCGAGCACTGTGTTGTCGGAGGAGCGGTCCTTGTAGCCATATGTGCCGTCGATTGCAACAAGATAGTAGTTTCCGTTCTTGGCGCTAAGGCTAAGGTCGTTGACGCTGATAATTGAACGCTTAAACTTTTCAAACGCCTTTTGCAAAGACTCGTCTGCGTCTCCATTTTTGTTTAAGAAGAGGTTTTCGCTATCAAGTTCGCCCTTAATTAAGATTGCTTTGTTTTGCGCCCAGCGCAGAGTTGCGTCAGAGGTGAGTGTGTGATGCGTGCTGATAAGGCCAAGGCCTTCGCCGGCTACACTGAGTGCAAACACTGGCTTAGCGTCGTCGAGCAGAATTATCTCGGTCGCGCTGTTGCCCGCCTCGTCGAACACCTCGAAAACATACAGTCCCGCACTTTCTTTAATTCTGTTTGAAGGCAGATTGCTGCCGCCTAAGAAAGATTGCGAGTTAAGATAGTTTATCCATGAGCCGCCCAAGAGCATAAGTTGCCTGTCGGCGGAGAGCATGTTGTGATTGTTTAACTGCTGAAGAAGCAGTGTGCCAAGGTCAAGTTCGCTAAGGCCGGCATAGTAATCTAGATATTCCAGTGAGAAATATTTGTAATAGCCGAATGTTTTTGCGCCACTTGGCTTAACATTGTCCCACGCAAAAGCAAAAGGTTGATTTGTGCTGCCGGAAATTGGCGTCACTATGCGCGAGCCATTTACAGAATATGCGCTAAGGCCGCTGATAGCTTGGCGGTCGATAACAAATCTTCTTTCGATAGGCTTTTCTTGCAAATCTTGCTTGCCATAATAAACATAGATTGTGTAACTGCCTTCGTCTGTAACAATTTCCTCGCCGGACGCGGTCATAATCTCTCTTTCAGAGACCACGGCTCCGTCAAAGTTCTTTCTCACAAGTTTAAATCTAACATCCGAGTTGAAAGTGCTGCCAAAACTTGGAAATTCAATTTTAACACTGCCGGCATTTGTGAATTTGCCAGAGTAGAGTTCGCTTTCGCTGTAAACAGGCTCGCCGCTTTCATTTTTCCCCTCTTGTGCGAACACTTTAAATTCAGGGGTGGTCTTTTCAATTTTGAAGTAGAAATATTCATTGAATGTCGTCTCTGTGTCTTGAGAGCCCGAAGCGTTTGTGAAAGAAGCGAAATTGTATGTAGTCTCAAGGAAATATGTGCCTGGGTCAGATATGTTTGTTGTCACATTGAAGTCTGAGATAGGGTCTTTTTTCCAAACACCATCATTTAGTTTCCAAAGTGTAATGCTGGAAATGCTGGAGTTATTCACAAGTTTAATCGGCGTTTGATTTGTGGAAACAGGTGTTTTGTTTTTTAGTAACCAATCTTTGAAAAGTTCTTTAGAGACCTGTTCTGATTTTAGATTTGTAACATTAGCAGACTCGGAGATTGAAAAATCTTCTTCAATCACTTTAAACTCTTTGTAAGAGTTGTCTGAATAGTCGGTGTATTGCATCTGCTGGCCGAATAGATATGCCCTCTGGTCAAGCACGCCCATGTCGTCGATGTCGCAAACATAGAAAGAAGTCTGCTGAGTTTGAGTGTTTGTC
>CAOQYA010000002.1:0-106163 GCA_948514155.1 uncultured Eubacteriales bacterium
TGTGACTGGAGTTCAGACGTGTGCTCTTCCGATCTACATCATCGTCTTTATCGATGAAATTCACACGCTTGCGCAAGCCGGCTCCGAAAAGGGCGAAACAAGCCCATCGGATATGCTTAAGCCATATCTTGCCCGCGGCGAGATGCAAACAATCGGGGCAACGACGACAGACGAATATCGCAAGTTTATCGAGAAAGACAAGGCGCTAGAGCGTCGTTTCCAGCCAATCTTAGTTTCTCCGCCATCAGTGGAGGACACAATCTTAATTCTTAAAGGGCTCAAAGATAGTTATGAGGCCTTTCATAAAATCAAAATCACCGACGAGGCAATTGAGCAAGCGGCAATTCTTTCCGATCGATATATCATGGACAGAAGCCTGCCTGATAAAGCTATAGACCTTATCGACGAGGCTTGCAGCAAGGCAAAAGTCAACTTTTCTGTTAAACCTCAGCCGATAAAAGACTTGGAAGATAAGATTGCGGCGCTCTCTTCTTCAAGAGATGACGCATCGTTGCAACGCAATTATGAAAAAGCGGCGTCCTTGCAGTCGGAGATTATAAAACTTGAAGAAGAACTCAAGAAAAAGCAGGACAAGATTAAGCCTAAAAAGCAGTCGACGGGCGCGATTGGCGGGAACGAAATTGCTGCCGTTGTTGCCAAGTGGACGGGCATTCCAGTGACAAAAATCACCGAGAGTGAAAAGGAAAAACTTGTGCATCTTGAAGATATCTTGCATAAGAGGGTGATTGGTCAAGACGAAGCGGTGTCTGCCGTGTCGAAAGCAATTCGCCGCTCAAGAGTGGGCTTGCAAGACTCCAAACGCCCAATCGGCTCGTTCTTGTTCCTCGGACAGACGGGCGTTGGAAAGACGGAACTATCTAAAGCAATCGCCGAAGCGATGTTTGACGACGAAAATAACATCATCCGCATTGATATGTCGGAATACATGGAGTCGCATTCGGTGTCGAAACTGATCGGCTCGCCTCCGGGATATGTGGGCTATGAAGAGGGTGGACAGCTGACCGAAGCCGTGCGCAGAAAGCCTTATTCTGTCGTTCTTTTCGACGAAATTGAAAAGGCGCACCCGGACATTTTCAACGCACTGTTGCAGATTTTAGATGACGGCCGCTTGACCGACGGGCAGGGCAGAACTGTAAGCTTTAAAAACACTGTCATCATCATGACCTCCAATGTTGGTGCGAGTGAAGTGCATCAGAATAAAAAACTCGGCTTTGGCGGGGACGAAGAAGAGCCGCTTGCCGACAAAGAAATCTATATGCACGCGCTGAAAGCCAAGTTTAAGCCAGAGTTTATCAACAGAATTGATGTGATTTGCGTGTTTGAGCCGCTTACAAGCGCTCAACTTGTTAAAATCGCAAAACTCCTCATGTCTAACATAAATAAAAGGCTGAAAGAGAAAAATCTTTCGATCGCAATCACCGAAGAGGCTCTTGACTTTATTGTAAGCAAGGGCGCTAACTCCGAATATGGGGCTCGTCCGCTCAAACGCTTCTTGCAGCAAGAGGTGGAAGATAGAATTGCTGAAAAAATTCTTCTTGGCGAGCTGAAAGAAAGCGGCGTGATTGAAATTGACTTTAATGGACAAGAACTTGAATTTACTTCGCAAAACGCTTAAATTTAGTTTGAAAATTTTGCCGAGTTTGTTACAATTAACTTAAGGAGAAAAGTTTATGAAAATTGAATTCGTAGAAAGAAATTATAAAATTTCAAACAGACTTAAAGAAGTTATCACCGAAAAAGTTGAAAGACTTTCAAAATATTTCGGAACCGGCGCAAAAGCCAAAGTTGTGTGCTCCGAACAAAACAAAGCGCAGAAACTGGAACTTACAATCGTCAATAAAGGCGTGTTGTATCGCAGCGAGGTGACAAGCGACGAAATGTTCTGCAATATCGACCTTGCTCTTCCAAAAATCGAGCGCCAGATTGTGAGACATAAAGATAAAAAAATCGCAAAGTCGAGGGTGAAAGAAGTTAACGCCTATGAGTTTATAGAGGAAAAACCGGCGGAAGAGCTTCCTGATGTTTATAAGAAAAAGGCATTCGACCTTGAGCCAATCACTGTTGAGGATGCGAAAGATTACATCACTCGCCTTGGCCACACATTCTTTGTGTTCCTTAACGCAGAAACAGGGAAGGTGAATGTGCTCTACACAAGAAAGGACGAGAAGTTCGGCCTTATCGAGGTGAATTATTAAAACTCGCGGGGACAACCAACTCGCTTAACGCGGGCACGCCTTCGGCTAACCGCTACTCCTCGGTTTTCCCCGCGGACCCCTTTCCCACCACTCGCCGCGCCCTGGGCGCTTGCGTCGTGGTAGAAGGGTTCGCAAATTTTCTTAGCCGGGCATAGCCCTTCTCATAAGAAAATTTGACTCCAATATTAAAAAAACTTAAAGATTTGGCTTTTTCTTGTCATTCTGAGCGCAAGCGAAGAATCTTTTGAATTAGTGCTTTTTTATGGCACATTCCCACACGAAGTGTGCGAAAATCTTTTCAATTAAAAAACGAGCAATTCTGCTCGTCTTTTTTATTTCCAATCTATCGGCTCTTGGCCGTGGGCTTTTAAAAAGTTGTTGCATTTTGAAAAGTGCTTGCAGCCGAAGAAACCGCGATATGCTGAGAGTGGGCTAGGGTGCGGCGCGCGCAAAACAAGGTGTCTTGACGGAATTTGCGGGGCAAATTGTCCGGCATGTGAGCCCCAAAGCATAAACACCATAGGCTCTTGGCGCTTTGCAAGAAGTTCAATGATTTTTCCGGTGAATTCTTCCCAGCCTTTGCCTTTGTGACTCATTGCCGCATGTTTTCGCACAGTGAGCGTGGTGTTAAGAAGCAGCACGCCTTGTCTTGCCCAGCGGCTGAGGTCGCCCGATTTTTCCGGCTCTAAGCCCATATCTGATTTAATCTCTTCATAGATGTTGACAAGTGACGGTGGCAGCGGAGTGGGGTCGAGCACCGAAAAGCTTAAGCCGTGGGCTTGGCCCGGCTCGTGATATGGGTCTTGCCCGATAATCACAACTTTAACCTTGTCATATGGCACAAAATTGAGTGCGTTAAACACAAGGTCGTCCTCGGGATAGATGTCAAATTTTCCGCGCTCGTTTCTTAAAAACTCTTGCAATTTAATAAAATATTCTTTTTCGGTTTCGCTTTTTAAAAGTTCCAGCCAACTCTTTCGTATTTTCATATTTTCCTCTAACGTAACAATATCACAATTTTGTTAAAAAAGCAAATATGTTTTGCGTTGCCACGAAAATTTGATATAATCGAGGCTAAGAGGTGAAATATGAAAGATTTGAAAATAAAATCTATTCACGCAAGACAAATTCTCGACTCGCGTGCACAGCCAACAGTGGAAGTTGATGTGACGCTTGAAAACGGAGTTGTGGGCAGAGCATCAGTGCCGTCCGGCGCTTCAACCGGCGCATTTGAAGCATGCGAACTTCGTGACGGCAACAAAAAAATATATGGCGGCAAGTCTGTTCTTAAAGCAGTTCAAAATGTTAACAGCATAATCGCAAAGAGCGTTGTTGGCATGAATGTTTATGACCAAAAAAATATCGATAAAACTATGCTTGCGCTTGACGGCACAAATAACAAGGCAGTGCTTGGCGCGAACGCCATTTTGGGCGTCAGCCTTGCATGTGCGGTGGCTGCAGCTAAAGCGGACGGCAAGAGTTTATATAAATTTCTTGGCAAGGAGACAATTCTTCCTGTGCCAATGCTAAATATTTTGAATGGTGGTAAGCATGCGGACAACAACATCAACTGCCAAGAGTTCATGATTATGCCAATTGGCGCAAAATCTTTTTCGGAAGCGCTTGAGTGGTCGGCAAACATCTATCGCATCCTTAAAAGCGTGCTTAAAGAAAACGGCCTTGCAACTTCTGTCGGTGACGAAGGCGGCTTTGCTCCAAACTTGAAAAGTGACGAAGACGCTTTGAAGTTTATTGTTGAGGCAATCAAAAAAGCGGGCTACAAGCCTGGCAAAGATGTTGCAATCGCGCTTGATGTGGCAGCAACAGAGATGTTTGACGAAGCCGAAAAAATCGGCAAAAAGGGCAGTTATTATTTCTGGAAGACGGGCGAAATTTATTCGGCGGACGAACTTATCGAATATTACAAGAGCCTTGTTAAAAATTATCCTATCGTTTCAATTGAAGATGGGCTTGCGGAAGAAGACTGGCAGGGCTGGGCACGTCTCACAAAAGCGCTTGGCAAGAAAATTCAACTTGTGGGCGACGACCTCTTTGTGACCAACACCGCTCGCCTTAAAAAGGGAATTGAGAATGGCGTTGCAACATCAATCTTAGTTAAAGTTAATCAAATCGGCTCGCTCACAGAAGCGATCGATGCAATCAAACTTGCCCGAAAAAATGGCATGACTGCAGTTGTTTCACACAGAAGCGGCGAGACGGAAGATACATTCATCGCAGATCTTGTTGTAGGGCTCGGCTGCGGCCAAATCAAAACTGGCGCACCATGCCGAAGTGAAAGAGTGGCAAAATACAATCAACTTCTTCGCATTGAAGAAGCGCTTGCCAAAAAGGCGATTTATAAAGGAAAAGACGCACTTAAAGGCTAGAAAAGGAGAGAACATGACCGATAAAAATTTATATAACATCTTAAAAGAGCGTGGCTTGTTATATCAGTGCACCGACGAGGAGGGTCTTAAAAAAGCGCTTGAGTCCGGCACTCCGATTTCACTGTATGAAGGCACAGACCCGACAATGGACAGCCTCCATATCGGACATTGCATCCCATATTGCATTTTAAGACGTTTCCAAAAAGCTGGGCATAAAGTTATTCTGCTTATGGGCGGCGCAACCGCTTGCATTGGCGATCCTAGCGGCAAAAGTGAAATGCGAAATGTCATGACCAAAGAAGATATCGCAAACAACATCGAAAAAATTAAAAACTCGCTTAAAATCTTCCTCGATTTTGAGGGCGAAAACCCAGCGATAATTGTCAATAACGCCGACTGGTTCACCGGCTATGACTACATTGACTTCATGCGCGAAATCGGAGTGCATTTTAATGTTAACAAAATGCTTTCCAACGAAATCTACGCTAAGCGCATCGAAGAGGGTGGGCTGACATTCTTTGAAATGGGCTACATGCTGATGCAGGCCTATGATTTTATCCGCCTCAATCGCGACTATGGCTGCACCCTCCAATATGGCGGCGGCGACCAGTGGGGAAATATTGTTGCGGGCGTGGAACTGCAAAGAAAACTCAACTTCGCAAACAAGACGAACATCAATCTTATCGGCGCAACAAATCCGCTGCTTGTAACTCCGTCAGGTGTAAAAATGGGCAAGACGGAGCGCGGGGCAATCTGGCTTGATAAAGATAAAATCTCGGCATATGATTTCTATCAGGGTGTTTATCAAACTCCGGACGCATGCGTGGAAATGATGTTTGCACTCTTTACAGACATTGCTATGGACGAGGTGAGATCGAAGATAAAAAATAACATTGTTGAGGCTAAAAAAGAACTTTCTTTTGAAGTGACCAAGTTTGTTCGCGGTGAGGCGGACGCAATCGAGGCGCAGCGCATGAGCGAAAATCTTTTCACTCAAGGCGGCAATGACGCACCAGAATTTGAGTGTATTCTATCAGAATTCCCACTAGATATTGTGGATGCGCTCGTTAGAACGGGACTTTGCTCTTCCAAAAGCGAAGCGCGCAGGCTTATTGAAGGTGGCGGCGTGAGCGTGGACGGAGAAAAGATTTCTTCCATTGACGCAAAGGTAAATTCGGGCGCGCTGATAAAGAAAGGCAAGAAAAGTTTTATAAAAGTTAAGGGCATATGAGAGAGCGCGAAGGACTGTTAGAGATAAATAAGTCTAAGTTTTATTATTTTAAAATTGGCGGCACAATCGCCGATTTTGAGAGCGAACTTGAAAAGATAAAAGCCGAGCATAAAAGGGCAACACACATTTGCTATGCCTATTCGTTTGAGAAACCTTTTGAAGAAAAGTGCTCAGACGACGGCGAGCCTAAAGGCACGGCGGGAAACCCAATTTTGTCGGTTATAAAAAAGAAGAAACTTTCTAATGTCGGCGTTATTGTGGTCAGATATTTCGGCGGCATAAAGTTGGGCGCGGGAGGACTTGTGCGCGCTTACACTAAAAGCGCATCACTGGCGCTGAGTTCGGAGGAAAATTGATAATCACCGAAATTAAAAAAGTTGGCAAAGGCGAGAGATATTCGATATTTATCGACGGCATTTTTAATGGCACGCTGGAAGCCGAAACTATGGTGCGCGAAAAACTTAAAACTGGCGAAGAAATTTCGCCTGAAAGGCTGACGCAAATAAAACTCGAAAATGGAAAACTTGCCGCTTTTTCAAGAGCGCTCTCTTACATTGAAAAAGGTCTGCGCACAGAGAAACAACTCCGCGACTATCTCCGCGAAAAGGGCTATCTTGAAGAGAGTATCGACGAAGCAATCGGCAAACTTTCTGAATATGGCTATATAGATGACCGCCTTTTTGCCGAGAGTTACATTCGCACATATATGCAAAGAAAGGGCAGACTTAAACTTAAGTTTGAACTCCTCACAAAGGGTGTTGAACCCGATGTTGCAGAAGAGGCGCTTGACGACATTCTAGAAGAAGACGATAGCCTTGAAACTTGCCGAAAACTCTTAAAGAAATATCTTAAATCAAGAGAAATGGACGCTAAACTGCGAGCCAAGGCATATGCTCATTTGGCTGGAAAGGGCTTTGAGAGCGATGTAATATCAAGAGTGCTTAATGAGGTGAAAGATGAGAGTTGGAATTGATATCGAAAACATCAGCCGCATTAGCGAAAGACTGCTTGAAAAAATTGCAACTGCTAAAGAGATAGAATATATCTCTTCCTTTTCAGAAAAAAAGAAACATATCGCTTCGCTGTGGTGTGCTAAAGAGGCGGCTGTCAAAGCGCTCGGCACAGACCTTTCGTTTTTAGATATCGAAGTTTTGCATGAAGAAAGCGGCAGGCCAACGCTGCAACTCTCTGGCAAAGCCGCGGAGCGTTTTAAAGAATTTAAACTTTCTGAGATTGAACTTTCAATCTCGCACACAGAAGATGTTGCAATTGCAATCGTTATAGCAAAATAAAAAAAGGCTTAAAAATTTAAGCCCTTTTTTTTAAATTTAAGCTGCAAGGCGATTTGCAATTTCAGTTGTCACAATTTCTTCATAGTTTCTGTTGCCGTTTGTCATGCCCGCGTTTTCGGTGATTGTTAAAAGCATTTCAAGCGACTCTTCGCTCATCACCATGTCTTGCGAGAAAGCATTGATGCGATAATATGCTTCAACTGCAATTTCCATATCCTCAAGGGTCATGCCGTCAAAAGATTTGATAAGCGCTTTTGCTGCATCCTCAAGGTGGTCGTTTTCGTAGCAGTCTTTTAAGAAGTCATATGCTCTTCTAACAGCCCTTAAAAACTTTTCTGCAACGTCGTCGTGGTCGCGTAGATAACTGTCTTTAGCGATAAAGCATGTGTATGGAATATTCTCGGTCACAAGGTCAGCAACAGCGCCAACAATGTGATATTCCGGGTGTTCTGCAATCAGATTTGAAGCATTAGGCTCGAAAAGTGTGCAGTAGTTTGCGTCAGAGTTAACAAACTCGCTGGCGATAGCGTTAAAGGCAACTTTGGTGTTTAAGTTGACCTGATTTGCGCCTGTGCCAATTTCAAGACCTGCAGTTTCAATCGCATATTGCAGTGTCATTGCCGGCATGCCGCCCGCTCTTCCGCCGATAATTGTTTCGCCAACAAGGTCTGAGATTTTAAATTCGCCGCTCTTTTTGGAAACAATAAACGAGCCGTCTGTCTGGGTCAGTTGACCGAAAACTTTGGTCTTGTCGGAGATGCCTTCTTGATTGGTGTAGACAACAGTTTCAGGACCAGCCAAAATGATGTCTGCCGCGCCAGAAACAAGCGCTTTCATAGAAGTGTCCGAGCCGCCGCCGTTGGTCAGATTAACTGTCAGGCCTTCGTCACCAAAATATCCAAGGTTAATAGCCGCGTAAAGTGGTGCATAGAATATAGAGTGAGTGACCTCGTTGAGTTCGATAGTGCTAAAGTCCTTTTTGCCACAGCCCACAATCAGCGAGGTTGACAGTGCCAGCATCAGACAAAGGGTGCATGCAAGGGCAAGTTTAAATTTTTTCATTTTTCCTCCTTTTACAAACATCATATTATGAAAAAAAATCAAAGTTGGTGAAAAAAGGGGGTTGACAATGTCAAACATATATGATAGAATAGGGTAGTAATTTGGAGGAAACATGTCACTTCTTTTAGATAACAACATCTTGGAAAGATTAGCACAACCTAACGTCATCACCGGAATTGTTCTTCTTATTGTTGGCGTGTTATTTGCAATTTTTGCAAAGCGCATCACAAAACTGGTTAGAAAGTCGGAAAAGGTTGAGTCTAACGACAAAGTGCTCCTATCTTTGAAGGCATTCGCACTGGTCGTGATACTCGCTTCGCTTATAGTCATGATTATTAAATAACAAGCCATTTCGCTTGTTTTTTTTTAACATTTTTTATATAATTTTAAGAATTAGGAGACTTTTTATTATGGATAAAACATATCAGCCAGAAAACTTCGAAAACAGAATATATCAAACTTGGATGCAGAAAAAATATTTTGCATCTTTTCCAAATGTAAACAAGCCAAAATTCTCGGTGGTTATGCCGCCGCCTAATGTTACAGGCAAGGCGCATGTTGGTCACGCTCTTAATAACACCATTCAAGACGCCATCGTTCGCCGCAAAAGAATGCAAGGCTTCGAAGCGCTCTGGATCCCGGGCACAGACCATGCCGCAATCGCCACAGAGGAGGTGCTTTGCAAGGCTTTAAGAAAAGAGGGGCTTTCGAAAGACGAAATTGGCAGAGAGGAATTTTTGCGTCGCGGTTTTGAGTGGTATGGTCAATATGGCGACCTTATCAAGTTGCAACTTCAACAACTTGGCATTTCTCCTGATTGGGACAGATTGGCTTTCACAATGGATGATAATCTTTGCGCCGCTGTTCGCCACGCGTTTGTGGAGTATTATAGAAAAGGCTACATCTATCGCGGCAAGCGCTCGGTCAACTATTGCCCGTCCTGCCGCACAACAATCTCTGACAATGAGAATGTTTATGTTGACCAAAACACCTTTCTTTGGCATATTCGCTATCCATTTGCAGACGGCAGCGGAGAGGTTATCATAGCAACAACGCGTCCGGAGACACTTTTTGGTGACACCGCAGTTGCTGTTAACCCTAAAGACGCTCGATACAAAAATAGCATTGGCAAAGACCTTATTCTGCCGCTGACCGGAAGAAAAATCAAACTTATCGGCGACGACTACAGCGAAATGGAGTTTGGAACGGGCGCGGTTAAAATTACGCCAGCGCATGACCCGAACGACTATGAAATTGGGCTTAGACACAATCTGGATGTGATAGTTTGCATAGGTGACGACGGAAAACTGACCGAGGCAGCCGGCAAATTTGCTGGGCTTGATAGAATTGATGCGCGCGAGGCGATTGAGAAAGAACTTAAAGCGCAGGGATATCTTGTTAAAAAGGAAAAATACAAGAATAAAGTTGGCACTTGCGAGCGTTGCGGCTCAATGACCGAGCCTAAAATTTCCACGCAGTGGTTTGTTAAAATGCAACAACTTGCTCAGCCGGCAATCGAGGCCGTGAAAACGGGCAGAGTTAAATTTGTGCCGAAACGCTTTGAAAAACAATATCTCAACTGGCTGGAAAACATTAGAGACTGGTGCATTTCAAGGCAGATTTGGCTGGGACACCGCATTCCAGTTTTCTATTGTGACCAGTGCGGCGCACAAATAGTGGAGGAGAAAGACCCTAGCGTTTGCCCACATTGCGGCAACAAAAATCTGAGACAAGATAACGATGTTCTTGACACATGGTTCTCGTCCGCGCTTTGGCCGTTCTCAACCCTTGGCTATCCAAAACAGACGGCAGAACTTAAATATTATTATCCGACCGATGTGCTTGTGACCGGTTATGATATTATAACTTTCTGGGTTTCAAAAATGGTGTTCTCAGGCCTTGAGTTTATGAAAGATGTGCCTTTTAAAGATGTTCTTATCAACGGTATTGTGCGCGATAAGAATGGAGTTAAAATGAGCAAACATCTTGGCAACGGCATTGACCCAATGGAAATGATCGCAAAATATGGCGCTGACGCGCTTAGAATGTCGCTGATAAATGGCATGAGTATGGGCACAGATTTAAAGTATAGCGAAGATAGAATTAAGGACGCAAAAATCTTTATCAACAAAATTTTCAATGCAAGTAAGTTTGTTATATCTGCAACAGAGGGCTTAAGTGAAATAAGCATTGGCTCTTTGACCGAAAAAGATAAGTGGATCTTGTATAATCTCAATAAAACTGTTAAAGATTTCAATAGATGCATGGACAAATACAATCTCTCGGGCGCGCTTGCAGAACTTATGGAGTTCTTTGTTGGCAAGTTCTGCGATTGGTATATCGAACTTGCTAAAATTGACTTATATGGAGAGGACGAAAAAGCGAAGTTCACGACAAAGAATGTGCTTTTGAAAGTGCTGACAGATTGTTTAAAGATGTTCCACATTTTTATTCCGTTTGTGACAGAAGAAATCTATCTTTCATTGCCTGTTCATGACGAGACGATTATGCGCTCGGCTTTTCCGGAGGCTAAGAATAAGGTTTCAAGTTCGAAAGAGTTTGAGGGAATGGCTAGTATTGTTAAAGCAATAAGGGCGCTGAGAGCGGAGTATAAAGTTCCTGACAATAAACGCACAAAACTTTTCGTTCATTTTGCTGACGGGAAGGCGCACGACGAACTTCTTGCCGGAATTGTAAAACTGGGCTTCGGCACAGAAATCAAGGTTGTTTTCAGTGAAGGCGATGTTGAGGAAAAAACTGTGAAAGCCGTTTGTGACTTTGCCACTGCATTCCTTCCAATCGGGGAACTTGTTGACGAAGACAAAGAGCGCGAAAGAAGAGAAAAGGAAATTGAGAGCCTCAAGTTTGAGATAGCACGAAGCGAAAAGATGCTTTCGAATGCGCGTTTCGTGGAGAAGGCTCCAAAGGCGCTTGTTGAAGAAGAAAAAAGAAAACTTGAAAAGAATAAAAAACTTCTTGAAGAGTTAAAGTAGGTTATATGAAAAAAGAAAAACAGTTTGCTCTTTCCACAAAGGGAGAAAAGATTTTTCGCTGGTGCATGATAGCATTTGACCTTGCTATCATGCTTGCTGGCGTTGCAATGGCGATTTATTACAAACAAATTGGCGACCCGAACAACAGATTTCTTGCAAGTCTTGGCATGCTCGGCTTTGGGCTTATTCCTTTTGCATATGAACTGATTTCTCGCGGGAAAATTCCAAACACTGTTTTTCTGCTTTTTAACATCTATCTTCTTATTGCTGGGTTTTTGGGCGCGGCGTTGAATGGATATAACATATTTTCGTGGCTTGACATTGTTGTTCACATAATCATGGGCTATCTTGTAGCCGCACTTGGGCTTTTTATTCTTTGCCGCACAAAACATAACACAAAAATGCACTATCTTCTTGTGGCACTGTTTTGTCTTTGCTTCTCACTTTTTGTGGAGGCCATTTGGGAGGTGTGCGAGTGGACGGTTGATAATATTGCCGGCCAAACAGCACAAGGCGTTCCAGTTGAGGGACTCGGCGCGCCGCTTGTGACCGACACAATGGAGGATATTTGCTGCAATTTGGGCGGAGCGATGTTATTCTTCTTCCACTATCTCTTAAGCAAGTGGACGAAGAAAAATCTGCTTATTGGGGCAATGGAAAAGGAGTTTTCTGTTAAGCATAAATTATTTGAAAAAGGTAAAAAGCATCAAACTGGCAAGGAAAGTGTCGAGACAGATATTGAGCCTTCCACGGAAGAAAATATTGTTGAAAGTCTGCAAGAAGATAGTGCTGAAAACGCAGCGCCATCTGAAGACGACGAATAAAAAACATCGATTTTTCGATGTTTTATTTTTGATTTAAATTTGAACAAAGGGGGCCGGCAAGGCAAATTTTGCGAAGCAAAATTTATGCTCGCACTGAGGCCGGGCTTTCGCCATTCGGCGAGAGCCCGGCCCAGTGCGAGCGGGGCGCGCCTGCGGCGCGCCGACTTGCCGGCCTCGGAGAGATTAAATTAATCTAAAATGAATTTATCCGCTTTAATTTCTTCAATCTTATCATTTATCGTGTAATATGCCTCTGGCGTGCCAATATCGATAAAATGTTTAGGTGCAATATCATAAGCGTAAATTGGTTCGCGTTTTGACAGCCAAGCAGGGAAGCGCCCTGGCGCATCGATGGCAACTTTATTGAACTCATTTTCGCTTACATATTTATAAATTGTTTTAATTGTGGATGCGTTGTAGATATAGAACGGCCCAACTGCAAAATTTCCTTGCGGCTCTGAAGGTTTTTCCTCCATTGAAAGCACTCTGCCGTGCTCGCCTAAGTTTGCAACCCCGCCTTTTTTAAGAAGTTCGGGGTCTGTTTTTGTTTGCCCGAAAACAACATTCCTTTTGCCGTGAGCAAGATAGAAATTATAAAAATCTTTGAGCGAAAAATCGAACCAGTTATCTCCAGCAAGCACCATAATGTCTTCTTTGCATCTTGTCATATTAAGCGCAAACTTAAGGTCGCCAATCGCGCCTAACATGTCGTCTGGATAGATAGACCCGTCATTAAGAATGGTTACTTTTTTCGAACTCTTCAACGTGGCAGCGTGCGAAACAAACTTATCATAGAACTTGGCGTTGGAAACAATCACGATTTCGTTTATCGCGTCGATTTTTTCTATGTTGTCAATCAGAAGGTCAAGCAGAGTCTTGCCGTCCACCTTCAAAAGTGCCTTAGGTGTGTTTTTCGTCAGTGGATAAAGCCGGGTGCCATAGCCGGCACAAAGAATGATTGCCTTCATATATTTTCCTTTTAATGTTTTGAAAATTGTAACACAAAAAAAGGCTTTTACAAAGCCTTTTCATATCTAATTTTGTCTATTCTCTTCTAAGCGACTCAACAGGGTCAAGCCTTGCTGCTTTTGCCGAAGGATAGAGCCCGCTAAGCATGCTTATCCCCACGCTAAGCCCAAGCGACAGCACGAAATACCACCACTTAAGCGACAACGGAGCAAAGCCGAGCACTGCATTTAACACTGCCACAAAAATGCCGTAGATGGCAAGTGAGAGCACGATGCCAACAACTCCGCTAAGAAGGCCGATAAGGAAACTTTCGGAGGTGAAAATTCGCCTTATGTCCTTGCGTCTTGCGCCGATAGATTTAAGCACTCCAATTTCCTTCGTTCTTTCGCTGACAGAGATGTAGAGGACAACTAAAATCATGATTGCACTCACAACAAGAGAGATGCAGGCAATGATTGCAAGTGCAATGCTTATTGTGCTGGACATTTCGGAAAACATTGAAGTGAGCCCGTCCTCCACTGAGCCGGAATAGTTCTCGCTTGCGCGGATGTAGTCGTTAAGAAAAGCGGCTGTGTCAACATCTGTGTCGATGTAGAATTCCGATTGCGGGAAGGCCTCTTCAGCCATTCCTTTTTCCATGCAAATGGCTTTAAGATAGTCATAGTCTATATAGGCCGCAAGCACGCTTTGAATAACAGCAGTGTCAATAACGGCAGAAACTGTCACATTTTTAACAATTTCAAGCCCATTCATTGTCACGGTCAGTGTCACCTTCTTGCCCACGATGTCTTTTTCGCCGGTCAGCCGCTGCATGGTGCCATACACGGCAGGGGTGAGCATGATTTCGTCATTTCCGCTCAAAGTTCCTTCCACAAGGTTAGCGTCCGAGTAATAAGGCGGGGTGGTGTAGATGTAGGACACATTCTCAGTCTCCATTTCCACGCCCTCAATTTTAAAGCCGGCAGTGATGCCCATTCCGGTTATCGAAGAAAAGCCGGGTTTAAGATTTTCATTTGTTACGCGAAAATCAAATTCGTTTTTTTCAAGTGCGCCGTTAAGTTCGTCAATCAGTTGCAGCTTCTCTTCGGGCGTAAAAGGTTTGTGCACAAAAGCCCCTAGTAAATCGTCACCCTTTTTGGCGATAGTCACAATGTTAGGGTTAGTGAAACTGTTGGACACGCCGTCTATGTAGCCATTAAGTCCCGAGCCGAAGGAAAGCATGATAACAAGCGCTACAATTGAAATGGCAACTCCAAAACTCATTAAAAGATTTTTTGTCTTGCTTGCCCACATGTTGTGAAAAGCAAGCCTAATTGCCGAATAAATTGAAAGATTTTGCTTCTCGCCTTTGTGCGCCCGTTCAAGTGACTTGTCTTTTTTGACTTTGGCTTTCTTGTATTTCTTATTCTTCTCGTCACGAATAATTTTTCCGTCTGAAATTTCCACAACGCGAGAGGAAATGGCAGCGACTTTCTCGGAGTGGGTAACCATTATCACCAACTTTCCCTCGTCCGCAATTTCCTTCATGATATCAAGAATTTGCAGCGTGGTGGAACTGTCAAGTGCACCCGTCGGCTCGTCTGCTAAAATAATGTCGGGGTCGTTAATCAGCGCCCTGGCAATCGCCACACGCTGTTTCTGCCCGCCAGAGAGTTGATTTGGCTTTTTCTTAAGTTGTTTTTCCAGGCCTAACTTCGAAAGAATGGCCGTCGCCCTTTCCACTTTTTCCTTTTCACTGACATTTGAAAGGGTGAGAGCAATCGTAACATTATCAAGAATGGAAAGGTGAGGAATAAGATTAAACGATTGAAAAACAAAGCCGACAGTGTTTTTTCTGTATTTGTCGAGCGCCTTATCATTCTGTCCGCGCAAGTTCATGCCGCTAACTATGATGTCGCCCTCAAACTGGCTGTCAAGCCCACCAATAAGGTTCATGAGTGTGCTTTTTCCGCTGCCGCTTTCGCCCACTATAGACACAAGTTCACCCTTTTGAAAGCTGATGTCAATATCAGCCAGAGCGGTGAAGACTTCCTTGTTTGCCACAGGATAGTGCTTGTAGACATGCTTAATTTCAATTTCTTTTTCTTTCATATTTCACCTTATATGATAATTTTCTCCGAAAATGTTTCAATTCCCTTCTATTCTTCCTTCATTTCTTTGTTTTCGTCGAATTGACTTGAATAAAGTGTGAAATAGAAGCCGCCTTGCTCCATAAGCTGGTCATGCGAGCCGTATTCCACAACTTGGCCGTTGTTCATGACAATAATTTGGTCGGCGTTGCGAATGGTGGAGAGACGGTGGGCAATAACAAAACTTGTTCGCCCTTTTGTCAGCCTATCCATAGCCTCTTGAATAAGCACTTCCGTTCTTGTGTCAACTGAACTTGTGGCTTCGTCTAAAATCAGCATAGGGGAGTTCTGTATCATTGCCCTTGCAATGGTCAGCAGTTGTTTTTGGCCTTGGCTGACCATGCTGTCTTCTTTCAAAATCATGTCATAATTGCCTGGCAGGGTGGTGATAAAGTGGTGAACATTTGCCATTTTGCAGGCTTTAATCATTTCTTCGTCAGTCGCGCTTGTGTTTCCAAACTTAAGATTTTCCCTAAGCGTGCCTTCAAACAGCCAGGTGTCTTGAAGCACCATTCCAAAAAGACTTCTTGCATAGGAGCGGGACATTTCTTTAATGCTTACGCCGTCGACAGTTATGTCGCCTTCGCCCGTTTCATAGAAGCGCATCAAAAGGTTGACAAGCGTAGTCTTGCCCGCGCCCGTTGGCCCAACAATGGCAATCTTCTGTCCCGGCTGGGCGGTGAAGGAGAAGTTGTGGATAATTGTTTTTCCTTCTTCATAGCCGAAGGAAACATTGTTAAATTCCACCTTGCCTTTAACTTTTTTAATCGTCTTAGCCTGTGCGTCTGGCGCTTCGTTCTCTTCGGCCAGAAATTCCATAACACGCTCGCTGGCGGCTGCAGCGGACTGCAATGTGGAGAAAATGCTGCCAAGTTGCGCAATCGGCTGATTGAAAATGCGGATATATGTTGTGAATGTGACAATGGATGTGACGAACAACAGATTGTTCGACGAAATTGCTATCCATGCGCCCAGCACGCACACCCCGGCATAAATGACATTTCCAATGAAGTTTATGCTTGGCATCATAAGTGCGGAAAGGAATTGGCTTTTTCTTGCAGAAACGCGAAGTTTGTTATTTATATCGTCAAACTCGCTAAGCGCCTTGGCCTCGCCATTAAACGCCTTAACAACATTGTGAGCCGAATAAATTTCTTCAATGTGCCCGTTGATGTCGCCAAGGAACTTTTGCTGACGCACAAAATACTTTTGTGAGAACTTGACAATAAGCATAATCAGCCCAAAAGCGAGCGGAATTTCAATAAGCGTGAAAAGAGTAAGTTCCCAACTGAGCGTGAACATCATAACAGGGATGCCAATAATCATGGTCAGTGAGGTGATAAGCCCCGAAAGCGAGTTGTTGAGTGTTTGGCCGAGCAGGTCAACATCGTTGGTCATTCTGGAGAGCACATCGCCATATGAGTTTTTGTCATAGTAGGAAAGAGGCAGTTTGTTGATTTTCTCGATAATCTTGCGCCTGAAATTCTGCGAAACTTTGGCGGAAACTTTGGCCATAACAAAATTCTGAATGTAAGAAAAGCCAAATGCGAGCGCATACATGATAACAAGCATAATGCCAAATCGAGTGATTGCGTCAAAGTTGAAAGGAGGAACAACAATCTCTTGCATCATTTTGTTGAGCACATAAGGGCCCATAATCGAAAGGACCGTGCCAAGCGCCGCCAAAATAAGCGACAAAATAACGGCAAATCTATAATGCTTTAAACTTGCCAGCAGAAATTTAATTGACTTTTTGAAATTTTTACTTTTGTTTAAGTTTGAATTAGGTCTTGCAAAAGGCGGCATTTAAATTTCCTCCTTTTTAAGTTGTGAGAGCGCAATTTCCTTGTAAACAGGGCAGGAGTCAATAAGTTCGTCGTGAGTTCCCATTCCCACCATATCACCCTCATTGAGCACGATAATCTTGTCAGCGTTTCTGATTGTGCCTATGCGCTGTGCAACAATAAGTTGTGTGGAGTTTTTAACATGAGTTTTTAACGATTTTCTCAGTGCTTTGTCGGTCTTGTAGTCGAGCGCAGAAAAAGAGTCGTCAAAGATAAGAATTTCCGGCTCGCGCACGATAGCGCGTGCAATAGAAAGGCGCTGCTTCTGTCCACCTGAAACATTGTGCCCGCCCTGGGCGATGTGTGACTGCAAGCCCTCCTCTTTTTGATAGACGAATTTCGATTGTGAGATTTTGATTGCTCTTTCAATCTGCTCGTCGGTCGCGTTTGGGTTGCCATATCTGATGTTTTCTTCAATCGTGCCCGAGAAAAGCACTCCTCTTTGCGGCACATAGCCGATTTTGTCGTGAAGGTCGGCTTCTTTATAGTCTTTCACATTTTTGCCGTCAACAAGCACCTCGCCTTCGGTGCAGTCGTAAAATCTAGGCACAAGATTGATAAGCGTCGATTTGCCCGAGCCTGTCGAGCCGATAAATGCAACAGTTTCGCCCTTGTGAGCCTTGAACGAGATGTTTTTCAGCACGTAGTCGTCGGCGTCCGGATATTTAAAGGAAACATTTTTAAATTCGATAGTTCCAATCTCTGTTTCCTCTTGCAAGTTTTCGCCGTCCGAAATCGAAGACTTGGAATTTAACACCTGCTTAATTCTCTGCCCAGAAACAATGCCACGCGGAATCATCACCATAAGCATAGACACCATCATAAACGCCATGATGATTTGCATCGAATATTGTGTAAATTTTGTAAGTGTCTCAAAGCCAATTGAGCCGCCAGAGATAAGATAAGCGCCCAGCCAAACGAGTGCAAGAGAAGTTCCTTGCATGATAAGCGAGATGCCAGGGCCCATTATGCCAGCAACGCGATTTATGAATATGTCGGTCTTAGAAAGTTTTTCGTTAACTGCTTTGAATTTGCCTTCTTGGATGTCCTCTGCGCTGTTTGCACGAACAACTTTAATTCCTGTAAGGTTTTCACGAGATACAAGGTTAATTTTATCCGTGAGTGTTTGCACCTTCTTGAATTTTGGCACAACAAAAACAAACATCACAAGCACCAGCATAAGAAGAGCAACAACGCTGCAGGCGGTCACGATAGACATCTGTCCCGACAGGTTGATAATTTTAAAAACTGCCACAATCGCAGTTACAGGTGCGGTTAGACCCAAATTGATGATAAGGATAAGCACATTTTGAAGTTGTGTGATGTCGTTTGTGGAGCGGGTGATGAGTGAAGCAATCGAGAATTTGTTAATTTCGGTCATAGAGAACTCGTTAACCTTCTTAAACACATCTCGACGCACTCTGGCCATAACATTGGTGATAACGCGCGCACTTAAATAGGCAACAACAATGGTGCAAATAAAAATACCTGCCACAAGCAGCAGCATAAATCCGCCATTTTTTAAGATCTCCGTCCAAAACAGATTAAGGTCGCCCGCCATTGCGCCTGCTTGAAGAGTTCCAACGATAGCGCCCATGTATTCTGGAAGTGTGAGGTTGCAATAAATTTGCAGCCCCAAAAGTGCTAAGGCTGCTATTAAAAGTATCCAATCTTTGGCTCTAAAAGCCCTGAAAATTTTTGACATAGTTAAAGTATATGCTTCCCGCCAAAATTAGTCAAATAAAAAACGCGAAATCGTTTTTCTTTTTTAAATGTGATGTGATATATTATCTCTATGAAAGCAAACTTTTGCTAAAAAACATATGAGGTGAAAACATGGCATTTAATCTTTTCAAAAGTGAGAAAGTTGTAGACCCAACAATTCACGACGAGGAAGAAAATATCAATATTTCAATGGGTGTGCATATCTTAAGTAATTGTAAGAATGTTAGCGTTTCTGGCAAAGCGGTTATCTTGGAAGCAATAGGCACTCACTTTAAAGAGGTGAGTGGGAAAGCATTCATTCAAATGTTTGATGCTGGCTCAATAGACAGCTTGTATGGGAAAGCCAAAATCGGCATGCTTAAAAGCGGTTTCGTGGGTAGAGTTAGCGGGAAAGCCAAAATCACAACAATAAACGATTGCGTTATTGATTATGTATCGGGTAAAGCTAAGATCGGCACTATGAACAGTGGTTATATTAGGTTTTTGGATGAGAAGTCAGAACTTGCCACAATGACAGAGGGCAAAATCATGTTCGTGCGTGATAAAGCAAGAGTTGTAACTCTCATCAACGGCGAAATCACTGGTATTGAAGATAACGCTGAACTTGTAAGCATGATGAGCGGTAAAGTGACTTACTCACTCAATGATGCTAAAATCGGAACAATCAATAATGGTCAGATCGGGCTGATTGCCGATAACGCCGAAATCTCCACTCTCAATAAGGGTGAGGTTAGCGAGATGCTTGGCTCAAGTATGATTTCGGCAAACATGGAAGGTTCTGTTAAATACATGTGCCCGAATGCACTTATTCTCTATAGCCCAGATAAGAGCGAAAAAAGAAGGGAAGAGTTCAAAAAGAACAAGGCCGAACTTATGAAATCGGCGGAGGAGCTGGAAAAGCCAAAGCCTCAGCAAATGAAACTTGAACTTGATAAAAAACAAGTTAAGAAAACTGAAGAAAAAGTGGCCGAGCAAAATGCTGGCGAGGCGGAGGCTGAAAAAGAGGTCACAGTTAAGAAAACAACAAGGACGAAGAAAACGACGATTAAATAGGGGAAGGAATGCAAGTGTTTTTATCGGCGCTTTCAGATGCCGCTCTCGACACCCTTAAAGTGCTGCCAATTTTATATCTCGCATATCTGTTAGTCGCATATTTTTCGCACTCGAAAAGCGGGAAGTTTACTCGCTTTTTGAATAAATCAAAAAAGGCCGGCCCTCTCGCGGGTGCTTTTTTAGGTTGTGTGCCACAATGCGGCTTTTCTTCTGTCATGTCCGATTTGTATTCTAGGCGTGCTGTCACTCTTGGCACTCTGATAGCGGTGTTTATCGCAACATCAGACGAAGCCCTGCCAATTTTAATTGCAAACCCCAACTTTATTGTCGACCTCTTAATTTTAATCGGGCTTAAGATTGTTTTTGCGGTGGCCTTTGGCTATCTAGTGGACGTTACAATTTCGCTTTTTGCTCGTCGAAAGAAAAAGGAAGAGTCCGAGCCAATCTTGGCCGAAGAACTCGAGCATGGTCACGACCATTGTGCTTGCCACGGGCATGGCGACCATAAAGGTCATTGCAGCGAAAAGAATATCTTCCTCGACGCTCTTCATCACACCGTAAACATCGCTCTTTACATTTTCTTTGCAACGCTGATAATCAATATCATCGTTGAAGCGGTGGGAATGGACGCTCTCACATCATGGTTTGGTGGAAATGTGTATATTCAAATTTTGCTTGCGGGGCTTATTGGCCTTATTCCAAATTGCGCATCTTCGGTCTTTCTTGTGGAACTCTATATCAACGGAGGGATAGCCTTTTCCGCGATGTTTGCCGGACTTTGCGTAGGGGCGGGTGTCGGGCTTATAATCCTCTTCACTAAAAACATCGGCAAAAAGAAAATACTTGAAAATATTTCAATCATTTCGCTCCTCTATATCTTCGGCATCGCCTCCGGCATGCTTGTAAGTTTGTTCTATTAAATCTCGTTTGTCATCCTGAGAGTCATATTCTCTGTCATTCTGAGCGAAGCGAAAAATCTTTTGAACAGACTTCGTCTGCTACTAGACACGCCCAAATAGTCGCCCGCGCTCGGGTTATTCTGAGCGTTAGCGAAGAATCTTTTTGATAGCCACAATCCAAGTCATTCTGAGGCAACGCCGAAGAATCTTTTGGATTAAATTTTATTTGGATATTGACATTCGCAGACATATGTGTTAAAGTTAAAGCGAAGGAGAGATTTATGGGAAAATCAGAGTTTGAAAACATAAAAGAAATCGAAGAAGTTGTTGAAGGCTATAGGAAACTTGGAACAAATGAGGCAATAGCAGAGAAAGATGCGTTTTTAGATAAGTGCGACGAAGCATATGCCAAATACATAAACCCTCAAGAAACTTTTGAATACGCAAAGTTATTTGGTAGATTTTACAAAGGTTTGTTTGACAGAATTATCGAGCTATCACAGCAGGTTTCTGTTGAAAATTTGGTAGATTCATATTTTCATTTTAAAGCGGCTGCTTGGTGTTGCTCACTTGAATCAACGGTTTCAGTAGCCGAAAGAGTTGCTGAGGCTATAGCGAAAAAAGATATAAAGCGTAGCTGCATGGAAAATGAAGAAAAGATTTTTTCGCTTTTTGAGGAATACAAAAAACTCGCAGCTAATGCGTGCCCGTTATTAGTTGAGTCTGCTAGGGAGTCATTCATTAAACTTAACGATTTGGTTGCTACATATTGCGACCATGGAATAAACTTGAGGATGCTTGAGAATGCGAAAGATATTTTTGGCGAGGGTTATGAAAAAATCGCAAAAGCAAACATGACAAGACTATGTTCATTTTTATCTCCACAAGGTATATTTGAAATCGTAAGGAAGTTTGATTTCCTAGACCCAAAAGATTATGATGAGAAAGTTTTGACTGAAGGTAGTGCTCAGTTAAATTTAGATTATTCAAAGTTGCCGGATGCAGATAAATATAAGCATTACATGAAGATTTTAACAATGCCAGCTAATGTGTATAACGGAGAAGTCGTTGAAGAAGTAGAAAAGGTTCTAATTGAAAATCTTCCACAAACTGATGAGTTCGCCGGTGAAGAAATTGAAAATGTATATGCGGCATATTGTATCAAAACACCTTGGGCGGTAAAGCAGGATAAAATAGACGAAGACAATGCTTTGAGAGAGGAGTTAAGAGACAAACAAGAGGCAATTTTGAAAAGACTTTCCAATACCAATGAGTTATCAAAGTAAAAATTATAAACTTTGCAAGAAAAAATTATTGCAAAGTTTTTTTTATTTGCATTGACACTCGTGTTTGTATATGATAAACTGGCATTAAGTAAGGAGGGAATATGGAAAAATCAAAATATGACTTCGTCGACGAGATTGAAGACATAATAAGCAAGTATGAAAAGGCTGGTGGTATAGCAACTGGTTCAAAAGAGGCTTTTTTGGCAAAGGTTGATGCAAAGTGTGCTGAGATGAACAATTTTGTCTTGGTCTTTGATTATGCAAAACGATTTAATAGACGCGATATTGCTCTTTTCAAAAATATTCACAAAAACATCTTTAAAATGAGAGATGAGAAGAACTACATAGCAACATTGAGAGATGTCTACAATCATTTTGTTAATGCCGAAAACAGTTATGAACAGACCGGCATTGCAGATATAAGAGAAATATATAAGTCGACAGGATATTCGATTTTGTCTTTGTTTAGCCGGTCTGCTTTATTTCCTGTGGAAACTTTAACACATGATGACGCAATGATAATTGCAGACTTGTGTGGTGAATATACTAAAGTTAAAAAATTAACTGCAAATCGCGAAGATTTCAAAATAACATCTGAGGACAAGTGCGATATGCTTGGGATGGCAATAAATATTAACAGAGATGTTCTCGCAGAGTTGGGTGACTATGAGGTAAATCTGCACATGCTTGAAAAGGGTGAGGAGTATTTTGAAGATACTTATACATATTTTGAATGTGGCCAGAGCAATGCTGCTAGAATAGCCAAAATAGCCGAACCTGAACAGATTTATGATGTGGTGAGCCGTTTTGATTATTTGCCTGCTTCGAGATATGCTGATAAAGTCCGTGAAAAAGGCTCTGCAAAATTAAATCTTAAATATTCGGAATTGAAAGGTGCTTACAAATTAGCAAATTATAATGCTATCTTATGGAAGAAGGAAGACGCGGACTTTGAAGAAGTATTTGCTGAAGCCAAGAAGCGTATGCTGGAAGATATGGCAAATAAAAATGACTGGATGGGTGAGTATCCAGAAATGGTTTATGCTGATTATGGAATTGTAACGCCTTGGGCGGCAAGGAAGGCAGAAGAAAACGCGGCTAAGGATTACAAAGCGGAAGTAGACAAAGAAGCAAAAAATTTCTTGAAAGGAATTAGAGAATTTGTAAAATAAAAAAGAAAGCTTTGCAAGATAAAAACTTGCAAAGTTTTTTTTGAGGGGCTATTGACATGCTAAGACGCATATGTTAAAATAATTAGACGCAGGAGATGAATACATGACAGATAAACAATCAAAAATCTTGGATACTATCTTTGACGCTTGCAAAGATTTTGATAATTATAGGATGAAATCGGAAAAAGAAAACTTTTTGAAAGAGTGTGACAAAATTGTTTTGTCGCAAACAGATAGCGAGTTTTCTCAAAACTATGTTTATCGTTTTGCTAGATACTCCCCAGAGTTTTTTGAGTATATGCTTAAGACAGTTAAGGAGTTGAATGTGGCTGCCGTATGGGCGCTTTTTAATGAATTTATATTTGCTCAGAACTATGTTGTAAACAGTATGTCTAATATTGCAAAAATGCACTCACTTTCAACAGAAGCAGTGCTAAAAATTAGCAGAAGCAAGAAAGAATTTAAAGGTGCTGAAAGTCATAACATTGTTTCTATATGTGAAGTTTATGGAAAGTTGGGCCTTGTAAAATGTGGCATAGATGACCAACAATATGCGGAAATTATCAGGTCTAATTGCGTTAAGTTAAACATGGAAGTTGTAGCAAAAAAATGTGATGCTGGTGCCAATTTCAAAATGCTCAATCAGTCAATTTTTTGTTTCGGAGAAAGTGTGGAACTAGAGGAATGTGAGAAGAGGAATGCTGCTCGCATATTGAAGGTGGGAAGTAGGTCTGAACTTGCACACCTTATCAATAACTGCCCAGGGATAGCGGAACTCGTTGGGGTTAATAAGCCGCAAATACCTGTCGAAAGAAAAGAAAAGTTGCTGCAAAAAGAAAAAGATAATGTTTTGCAGACATCGTCCAAAATTCTAGACAAACTAGCAGACCTTTGCAAATAAAAAACAAGCCATCGGCTTGTTTTTTCTGTATACCTGGACTATTATGTCATAATACACACAACATATTGAATTTATAGGGCTTTTCTACTGTATTAATAATAGTAGGTAAAAATGCCAAATTGTTTTTTTAATCATCCTTGTTCTATTTGAACGCTATCTAGTGATAACAAAAATAGCCTAAAAAAGAGGGGCAGGCCCTCTTTTTTATTGCATTGTTTTCGCATACATGCAAAGCAACAAAATTAAATGCTGTCGCTGTAGCCGTATAAAATCGATTTTTTATTATTCAGTTTTAGGATATGCTCTGGGATAAATTTTTTATGTATCCAAACATTAAACACGCATTTTTCAAAGAAATTATTGTTCATAACATAGTAGCCCGAAAACCCGTTTTCATCGCCTTTGCTGTCTTCAACTTTCCACCTAATTGGATGCTTGTTTTCTACATGCACGCCTCTAAAGATCATCCAGTGTCTAATAATCGAGTCAAAACAATCCATGGCTTGCTGTTTGTTTAAGTCCTCAATGTTCAGTATTTCTTTGAGGCCTAATAATCTTGTGTCTAAAACCTTGTTGTCGCTGGCACGATATTTTCTGTTGTCGCACGAGAAACAAACGGGTAAGCCTGACTGCAACTGTTTCACGCATAAATCAGACACCGTGTCAATAGGCAGGTTGACGAATTGAGAGTCTGCTCGGTCAATAATGTTGCACTTATATAACTTCCTGTATTTCTTAAAAAATGGTTTGCTGGTCTGTGGCACATTCCCAAGTAAAACAAAATCGTCAAGATTGATTGAGCAAAACTTTTGATAGAACTCAATTGGCGTGATGTTTCTGAGAGTGTGTTTTTTGCCGTCTTTGGAAAAATAAGAGAAATTGAAAGTTTTTGGTGGCTGACCAAATAGGGTGCTCAGCAATACGTAGTTCTCTTCCAGCATGCGATTTTTTATTTCGTAAAGTTCCCGTTTTTTTTCTTTTTTTGCTGCGATAAGTTCGTATAGGTCGCAGCGAACTTTCTGTGAAAACGCTTTTATTAAGGTTTCGGAATTAACGCTGTCTGGTGTTTCCGGCATGACCTCATAGGGAACGAGTCCATATTTTTTTATCAGTTCGCGAGCATATTCCAGTCTGCCGTTTTCTCTAACTGGGTCTTTTAGATATTCGGCTAAAAACCTATCTTTCATTTTGACGATGTCAAGATTTGTTTTGTGCTCAATGATTGTTTGATATGTGAAATTGGACTTTTCAAGTTTGTCATAAAATGATAAGAAATTAGCAGAGAGTTCAAAGTCTTTTAAATTCATGTCGAGATTATGAGCAACGTCATTTTTAATCAAATTCAAACATGAGAATAGCCAACATCTTAAAGACGCTCGCTGATTATAAACTTTTCCTTCTTCAAGATCAATATTGAATTCGAATTTGTTTTCATCAAAGATTTTTTTATTAAAGCAAACATCAACAATAGGGCGAGTTTTAAAACTATTTTCAAGTTTTGTGTTCCTAACATTGTCATATTTTTCTCTAAAATTTTCTAGTTGTGCGCTAGTAATTTCTCTTTGCATTGTCTCTCCTAAGTAAACAGATTTTTTATAAAAGTGTCTCCGTCGCAAATGTGAATGGTCGAGTTGTGTGAGGTTTTCATGAAAGGTTTAAGCTTAAGTATTCTTTGAGTGATTTTTTGACCCTCTTTTGTGGAGCAGTCCGCCATGACCTCGATGATTTTGTGTTTAATTAAAATCGTTTGCATATGCTCTTTAGTTGCATTCAACAAGTTTCTCAACGTTTTAATGTTTCTATGTTGTTTGTCGATTACTATAACTGGGAAGTAGATGTAATTGAAATATTTGTCGCCTCTTAGCTCCAAATCTTCAACCACGATTTCGCTTTCGTTCATTTTATTAAATTTCACTTTGTTATAGATTTCTTCTTTTAAAGACAAAATGTTTATGTATGCGATAACCTCGTCGCTCTCTTTTACGACAACACAGGAATTGGGGTTTGCAATATACCACTTGTAAGATTCTTCAGCGGGTGCAATATTCTCGATAGGGAAATATTGTCGGTCGATTTGTTCCATTTTTTCAAAATCTTTAAATTCAAGTTTCATGACATTCAACCTCTTTTGCTTAGAATTTCAGCTTCGCAGAGAGTCGTGGCAAAATGCTTTAGCATTTTTGTTTGGCCGCGAAAAGGGAAATTTCAAGCGTAAAGGCGCAGATTTTTGAGTCTACTCAAAAACAAGCAAAAGCGCAGAAATTTCCTGTGGTCGGAGTGGCGGGATTTGCTCCGCTGTGAAGTTTGCGCGAAGAGGCTTGTGCGGCTATCACGCCGGGGCGGGAAAAACTTGCGCACAGGCAACTTTTTCTGCCGCCCGTTCAAATCCACGTTTTCACTTTTATAATTTTCAACTTTTGCTTAGAATTTCCCATGGTCGGAGTGGCGGGATTTGAACCCACGGCCTCTTGGTCCCGAACCAAGCGCGCTACCAACTGCGCTACACCCCGTTGTTGAAGGCATGATATGCCTTCTATTGCATAAATACATCTTTGTCGCCGTGTTCAAGAAAAGTTATATAATGATTTATCTCTTTTTCACTGAAAGGCGCGAAATTATTGTAATTGCAACAAACATTAAAACCTGCTTTTTTGATTGGCGAAAGTTCATGAATGTGCCCAAACAAGTTTATGCGCCCTTTCTTACAATTAGTAGGCTTGTGAGTTAAATACACACTTTTTTTAAGCAAGGGAGAGTTTAACTCTATGCCGCCTTTGACGACGTTCTTAAAGCCTAGTGACAAAAGTTTTTGTCTGAAAAGTTCAACATCTTTGCCTGCATCGCGCTCTTCGTAGTTGCCCATGATAAGCACAATTTTTCCATTAAGTTTTTTTACGAAGTTATAGTCGCCGAAATCGCCCATGTGATAGACTGTGTCGTTTTTGCCAACAACGCCATTCCAGCGCTTGACGAGTTCATAGTCCATTTGCTCGACGCTATCAAAAGGGGTTAGGGTGAAATTTAATTTTCTTTTGGATGAAAAGTGAGTGTCTGAAATAAAGAAGATATGCGTCTTTGATGCAAGGTCCAGTGCTTCAATTTTGGAGACAAAATCAAGCCAAATCTCTGTTCGGCAATTTGTTTCATAGACATATTTTATCATTTGCTCTTGGCTTACTTTTGGCTGCTCTTTTAAAATTTCGTTTACAGGCAAAACTTTTTCTTTAAACCATTCTTTATGCAGAAGATATGCAATCGGGGCAAGGTCTTGCACAATTTTGATGCCGCGGCTAGGAATGAGAAACTGAGAATTTTTAAGTGTTTGATAGAGATATCTGCCCACTTTATTCACGCAAAGATGTGCACGGGCTTCATATATGCTGGTTACAATTTGCTTAACTGAAGAACTTGGAATGATGGTGAAATTAACTCCGCTTTTAGCCACGATTTCAAATGCGCGCTTGTCTTTTGAGTAGTTAAAATCAGTGAATTTGTCATTAAAAATATGCTGGGTGCCTAGAAAAACCACATCCAATTTTTTTGCGATTTTTGGCTCCTTAAGAAGAGCGGAAGCAAGATTTGTAAGAGGCGCGATTGCAATAAAAGTTGTGTGCTTGTTTTTCTTGGCAATTCTGATTATTTCTTCGCTTGCCGGCGAGGATAATCCTCCTTCTGCGGGAAGAAAATCTGTGCTGCCGCGCTTGATTATGCTGAAATCTTTTTTATCAAATTTCATAAAAATGCGCTTTGCTTCCAGTTCGGCGTCTATCATTGCGTCTTTCAGTGAAAGCCTTTTAAAATTGGCAGAAAAAGGGGCAAGGCTTACAAGTTCAAGATTGATTTCAGGAGTTGATAAAACATAGGCAAGGGCGAATGCGTCGTCAACATCGTTGCAAAGGTCTGTGTCGATAATTGCATTTATCGTGCGTTTCATATTCAAGATTTTAGTCTAAAATGCAGTTGTTGTCAAATAAAATGATAAAAACCTTTGAAAAAAAATATATTTATGTTAGAATAGACTAACATGGAGGGAAAATGATAAAAATTATTGTAGACTCAACCGCTTACATCCCTAAAGAGTTTATAGAGGAAAACGATATTGCAGTGGTGCCACTGCGCGTGTTATATTTAGATAAAGAGTTTGAGGAGGGTCTCCCGGGCTCTTTTGACGAGTTTTTTGCTTCTTTCACAAAAACAAAAATCTTCCCAAAAACATCGCAGCCGTCGCCTGAGGCGTTTATCGCCGCATACAACAAGGTGATAGACGAGGGCAACGAGGCGATTGTGTTCACAATTTCTGCCTCGCTTTCGGGAACAAACTCTGTTGCAAATCTTTCTCGCGAAAGTTGCAAAGACCCAAGTAAAATAACCGTTATGGACTCTAAGTCGACCGGCCAAAACATTTGGGGCTACTGCATGGAAGTGATTGAAAAGGCAAAAGAAGGCTGGAGTAGGGCGCAGATTGTCGAATACATTGAAACCTTGCAAGTGAACAGCCAAATTTGTTTTGTGCCAGATAGTCTCGATTATCTTAAGAATGGCGGACGCATTGGCAAAGTGAGTGCTGTTCTTGGCTCGCTTTTGCAAATTAAGCCAATTTTAACTTTTAAGCAGGGAACACTGCTTTGCGCAAAGAAGGTCTTTGGCGTGGCGAAGGCAATCACAGAACTTATCACAATGATACCAAAAAATGTGAAGCGTCTTTTCGCCATTCACATTGCGAACACTAAATATTTTGATATGCTTCATGAAAAAATGAAAGAGTCTTTCCCTGATGCAACAATATATGAGGGTGAACTTGGTCCTGTTGTGGCTGCGCATATCGGTCCGGCAATCGGAGTTTGCTATATATGTTAAGAAAACTCGCTTTAGTCGTTGGCGCGACGGGTGATATTGGAAAAGTTGTAGCCGAAAAGTTATCACTAAATGGCTACAATCTTCTTTTATGTGGGCATGTAGGCAAATTTTCGCTAGATAACATTTGCACCGAGCATAGGGAAATGCGCTTTGATATATCTTCGCCAAAAGAAGTTGAAGAGACCTTTGACCATATCAAAGCTTCTGCTTCCCAAGTTGACCTCGTTGTTAATTGTGCCGGAATTGCGGAAAAAGAAGGGATGCTTATCGACCGCGCGGACGAAGAGATTGAAAGGGTGATATCTGTTAATTTGAACGGAACAATCTTTGTTAACAAACATGCTCCGTCAGTTCTCAAAAAAGGCGGATGCATTATTAACATCTCCTCATTTTTGGGAGTTCAAGGCTGCAGTTGTGAAGCCGTGTATGCTGCGTCAAAAGGTGGGATAATCACTCTTACAAAGTCGCTCGCAAAAGAATATGCGCCAATGGGAATAAGAGTTAATTGCATCAGCCCGGGCTACATAAACACAAAAATGAACGCCGAGTTCTCGGAAGAGGAAAAAGCGTGGCTTGTCAAAAAAACTCCGCTCTCAAGAATGGGTGAGCCTGTCGATGTTGCAGAGGTAGTTTTGTTTCTTGCAGAGAACTCGTATATCACAGGTGAAAATCTTGTTGTCAGCGGCGGACTGCTTATTTAGCGAGTATTCTTTCATAAAACGCACAATATATTGGCAAAAGCAGCAAATTCGCTGCTTTTTTCATATATTTTTGATAATAACTTGCATTCGGCATAAAAGGCTTCTTTTCGCTAAAAGAGGCTGTTTTTTTTGATTTTACATGCTTTAAAATTGTGTGCAAGGAGGCAAAGCGTGAAACTTAAATCAAGAATATATAATGGCAGTTTGTATGTGCTTTTGTGTGGTGAACTTGACACCTGCTCGGCCGGTTATGTAAGAGAAGAACTGGACAAAGTCTTTGGAAGCGGCATTTTTAAGCAAGTTATCATTGACCTGTCTGAACTGCAGTTTATGGACTCGACGGGTATAGGAGTGCTTATCGGTCGATATAAAAAACTAAAGGACAGGGAAATTCCAATTTTTATCTGCAATCCGTCTTCACAAGCCGAAAAAATATTTAAATTGTCGGGGCTGTATGAACTTATGCCCAAAATTGTTTAGGAGGAAAAATGAAAAAGAATAATGAAAATTATTTTGAAATGAAGATAAAAGCGCTGCCTGAAAATGTGCCTTTTGTGCGCTCTGCGATTGCCACTTTTGCTTTGCCGCTTGGGCCGACGCTTGACGATATTCAAGATTTAAAGACCGCTGTTTCGGAGGCATTCACGAATGCTGTTGAACACGCTTATCCCGAAAAGTGGGGAGATTGCGAGGTTGATATCAATGTTTCGCTTGATAAATTAACGAATAAGATTTCGGTCGTTATCGGCGACCACGGCGTGGGCATCAAAAACTTTGATAAGGCACGCGAACCCTTCTTTTCGACCGCAGATAATCTTGAGGAGCACAGCGGCATGGGCTTTACAATCATGGAGACTTTTATGGACTCTCTCATGCTTGAGAATAACGAAAATAAAGGCGTGAAACTGACCATGACCAAAACGATTGGGAACTCTAAATCTTGCGCACAAGCCGAGCGCTCGTGTTAGACTCGGAAAAGGTTAGAGAGCTGGTCAAAGAGGCGCAAGCGGGCAGCGAAGAGGCAAAGAGTGCGCTGATTGCCGAAAATTCGCCGCTAATAAAAAGCATAATAAAAAGATTTCAGGGCAAAGGTCTTGAATATGACGACCTCTATCAACTTGGCTGTCTTGGCTTTGTTAAAGCCATAAAAAACTTCAATCCCGACTTTAATGTCAAGTTTTCAACATATGTTGTGCCTATGGTGATTGGAGAAATTAAACGATATATGCGTGACGACGGAGCAATCAAGGTCTCTCGCGCAATCAAAACGCTAAATCTTAAAATCAACAAATTTGTTGACTCTTATTACATGGAGAAAAAAGAAAAGCCGTCGGTGGCAGAAATTGCAAAGCATTTTTCGGTGGACGAGGGCGATGTTGTTATGGCAATGGACTCTGCGCGCATGCCAGTTTCGCTATATGCGCCGTTTGAGGAGGGCGAGAGTGACAGTCTGCTTGTGATTGACAGGGTGGACAGCGAGCATAACGACGACAGCCTTCTCGATAAAATCACCATTCGCCAAATGCTGCGCGACCTTTCTAAACGCGACCGCACAATAATTCTGATGCGATATTTCTACGATAAAACGCAGAGTGAAATCGCGTCGATGCTTAAAATCTCTCAAGTGCAAGTCTCCCGACTTGAAAATCGCATCCTCGACGGCTTAAAGAAGAAACTTTCATAAACAGATAAAAAAGAAAAGCCCCGTGAGGGGCTTTTTCTATTCAATCTAAAACACTTTAAGAAGTAGCAGTGCGGCAATAATTGCGCCGACAAATGAGACTATCAAGATTGCGAGCGCCACCCAGCCGATTGGCTTTTTGTTGAGGCGCAGTTGATAGACGGTTGAGATAAGCGCCGATACAAAGCCGTTGCAAAGCGCCGTGAAGGTGATAACAGCAAGCAGCACAATGAAAACCCAAGCAACTATGGCGTTAAGGCTATCGGCGTTCATTGCATTGGAGCAGGCAAAGATGCCCCAAACTGAAAGTGCAATAACAATTGCACTGAAAATGGAGGAAATGATTGACCTTACTCCGAAATAAATCGATTTTTCTTTTCTTTCTGGGTCTTTGGCGATTGTGTCATATCTAAATCTAAGATTAGCCCAAAAATTGAGCACTTTAAATATTCCTTTCATATTTTTTCTCCCTTAATTTCAGTGTAACAGAAAAATCTGATATAAACAAACGATTTTCAAAAATTAAAATGTTTGTTTTTTAAGAATATTAGCAAAAAAGCCCCATGCGGGCTTTTTTTTGTTTATTCTTTTATAAGTTTTTCAATCGTCTCGTTTACGTCGGCAAGAGAGGAGACTGTTTGGGTGTGGCCTTTAACTTTCTCTTCGCCGTTAGTTTCGTTGTCCGCTTGCACCGACTTAACTTTTAAATCTTTGTCCATTTTCTTATCAAGCGCTTTTGAAGGCACAATTGGCTTTTCTGTAGGGGAAAGCGTTCTGTTTTCTTTAATTGGCTTTTTGATATCGAAAATCTTGGCTGCTTGAACTTCTGTTTTATCGTGCGCCATGTTTTGAGCCTCTTTAAGAGCGTTTTCGATAGGCTCTTCCATCGTTGCTGCCGCAATTTCGGTCGGCTCCTCGATAGCGATAGGCTCTTCTTTTATCTCCGGCTCGCTCATACTATTAACGCCGTTCGACCCGCCAAAATGTCTGCCGTTTCCATAGCCTTGCACACCATTTCCATACATGCCGTTTCCAAAGTTTCTGTAAGTGTCGATGTTGGTTATTCCAGGACCATAAGTGTCGGTGTTGCGATTGGGGTTAAACACGCCATTGCCATATGCGCCGTTGTTGTAGCCGTTATAGCCCCAGCCGTTATTTGGATAGCCGTTCCGGCCGTTTGCGCCATTCATGTTGTAGCCCGGCTGCATTGCAGGCTGAGGAACTTCGGCGCTGATGTCTCCGGTTTCGCCGTCGTGGCGGTCGAGGAAATTGCCGTCGTCGTGAATATCGAGATAGTCCTTGTTCTCGTCCATAGGTTTTTTCTCGATTGGTGGCTCGATTTTGTCTTCCGCCTCATTTGGCACTTCAACTTTCTCATTAGGCGCCTCTTCTTCGTTGTCGAGTCCGTCAAGAATGCTCTGAATGTTGTTAAGGGTTGAAAGGATGTTGTTCATATAGCAGTCGCGCGCCTCCATACAGCAACTTAGACGGGTGATTTTTGCGTCGATTTCGCTGCCTTCGAAATTTGAAAGTTTGGAGATGCTGCGCACGGTGTTGCGATAGTCACTCTTTGTTTTGTTGAGATTTGTTGTGTAGCGCTGCATCGCGCTCGTCAGTTCGGAAATTGCGCGTGCGTTTTCATTTCCAAGTTTCACTCCGCCGGCGATGTCTCGCTTAATCATTTTGACTTTTTTAAGCACAGACTGCTTGTTTGTTTCGATGTTAGACGAGATGCGCTTTGCCGACTGATATGCTCCGGAGAGTTTGGAAAGTGAGATATTGTTTGTCACTTTTTTAGAAACATTGTCAACGGAAATGTCGCCTTCCTTAAAGGTTGTGACCGCGCTCACGGTGTTAACAACTCTGTCAAGCTGCCCCGAAAGTTTGTCAATGACCGCCGCGTCATTTGAGGTGTTGTTTCCACAGCCGGTGAGAGTGAGAATGGCTGCTAGGCTAAGGCCGATAATAAAAGGTGATTTTTTCATAGTTCCTCCTAAAGTAAACTTAGTTTGAGCAATAAAAGGATGTTTATTCTCCTGCAATTTGGAAAAAATAGGGTTGTGTGAAGGCGCATTTTTCAGCCTATCAGGAGAAAAGATGAACAACAATCAGCGAAACGAGGCCTACAATCAATATGTTGAAGCCAGAATTCCACGAACAAAGCCGTGGCCGTCACTTTTTAATTCCTTTTGGGTGGGCGGCGTGATTTGCCTTTTGGGGCAGGCGATTGACACACTAATTCTCTATTGGTTCCCCTCGATATCGGAGCAAAACGCTTGGGCGTGGACGCTTATTGTGCTTATTTTCCTCGCTTCCTTTTTAACAGGCGTGGGTGTGTATGACAAAATCGGCAAGTTTGCAGGCGGCGGAAGCATTGTGCCAATCACCGGCTTTTCCAACTCCATTTCTTCGCCCGCAATCGAGTTTAAGCACGAGGGCATCATATATGGCACATGCGTCAAAATGTTCACTATCGCAGGGCCGGTTATTGTTGTCGGCGTCGTCGCGAGCGTGGTGGTGGGAATAATTTATTGGATAATAGGACTTTTTTAAAATGAAGCAGACGATAGAATTTCGCAATAGACCAAAAATAATTGGCAGCTACTCGATAGTCGGCCCCAAAGAGGGACAAGGGCCATTCGGGGAGTATTTTGACTATGTCATGAAAGACGACAGCTTCGGCGAGAAGACATATGAACTTGCCGAGCGCAAGATGTTCGAGCACGCTATCACAGGCGCAATCGAAAAGGCGGGGCTAAACACCGGCGATATCAATCTGATGCTTGCGGGGGATTTGTTAAATCAGATTATATCCTCCTCATACACGGCGCGAGATATGAACATTCCATATCTCGGGCTTTTTGGCGCTTGCTCCACTATGGCAGAAACTTTGGCTGTGGGCGCAACGCTTGTAAACGGCAAACATTTTCGAAATGTGATTTGCGCAACGGGCTCGCACTTTTCGACGGCCGAGAGACAGTTCCGTTTCCCTCTCGAACTTGGCAATCAGCGTGTGCCGACATCGCAATGGACGGTGACCGCCGCCGGAGCGTCGGTGCTCTCGCTGGAAGGCGAGGGTCCCGAAATAACAATGGCCACCTTTGGCAAGGTGGTCGACTTTGGCATTGTGGATGTCAACAACATGGGCGCCGCAATGGCGCCGTCCGCCGCTTCTGTTATTCACACGCATTTTGAAGACACCGGCCGCAAGCCGACCGACTACGACCTTATCGTCACCGGCGACCTCGGCAAACTCGGGGCGGAAATCTTGGTGGATCTGCTGGAAGATAAAGGCATCAAACTGGGGCCGAGTTACAGCGACTGCGGTCACAGCTATTTCACCCGCAATCAAGACACGATGTGCGGCGCCAGCGGCTGCGGAGTTAGCGCGTCGGTGCTGAATTCCTACATTGTAAAGAAGTTGAATAAAGGCGAATACAAACGAGTACTGTTCGTGCCGACGGGTGCGCTGATGTCGACTACTGCCTCGCAGCAGGGCGAAAGTATTCCGGGTGTCAGCCATGCAATAGTTATCGAAGCGGGAGGAAGGAAATAATGGGAATTGATTTTCTTTGGGCGTTTTTAATAGGCGGCGCGATATGTATGCTCGGTCAGGTGCTGATTATAACAACAAAAATCACCTCTGCGCGCATTCTCGTCACCTTTGTGCTGATTGGTGTTGTGCTGCAAGCGTTTGGACTTTTTGAGCCAATTTCCGGCTTTGCAAAAGCAGGAGTAAATGTGCCGATTATCGGCTTTGGCGCGTCGCTTGCAAAAGGAGCAATGGGCGCGGTGAAGTCGGTTGGCCTTCTTGGCGCGTTCACCGGCGGATTGCAAGCCACAGCCGGAGGAATAGCCGCCGCCGTCGGCTTTGCCTTCCTCTTCTCGCTTATCTTCAAATCAAGGACGAAATAAAAAAAAGTTGTCGTTTGACAACTTTTTTAATCTTCTAAGCCCAAAATATAATCGCTTGAAACTTTATAGAATTTTGCAAGTTTTATTATCATTTCAGCATCTGGATAACTTTTGTTTCTTTCCCATAAAGAAATTGTGTCTTGCGACACGCCTAACTCTTTAGCAAGTTTTGTTTGAGATAGCCCTAACTCTTTTCTTAATTCAATCAGTCTTTTCGATATTATTTCCATAGTTTAATTTTAAAGAAACAAGCCCATAAAAATTCAATTACGAAAAAATCGCGTATTTTTTACCATTTAACCCTGCCAAGAAGTTCGTCAGCCGAAACATCAAAGAGGTCGCAAAGGACAACAAGACTTTCAAGGCTAGGATGTATTTTTTCGCATTCCCACAACGACACAGTGTCCTGAGAAACAAACAAAGCATCGGCAACTTCTTGCTGTGTGAGGTTGCATTGTTTTCTGAGTTCTCTGATTTTCTTTCCAATTTCTATCATGTTAAAATTTTACTAGAAACATTCGTAAATTATTTGACATACGAAATATTTTCGTATAAAATTTATTTGTGGAGGTCACATGATTTGCGAAATTGTTTTTCTTTTCTTCTATCAGCCTGATTATTATCTTCAACGCAAGGCGGTGAGAAATGAATTAAGGGCATTAAAGAATGAGTTAATCGGGCAGGGTGTAAAGTTTTTTCAGTATAGGGGAAGGCTTACACATACAAAAGAAGATATTCTATCTTGCTTTGAAACTCAGTTAAGTGAACTAGAGGCTGAAAAATTTATTGTCATTTACAGCCGAGACGAAGATTTTAAAGAGTTGTATAAATTTGGTCGAGATATTGTTGGATATAAAATAAGAGAAGCAACGGTTGAAAATTATCCGATGTAAATATCTTGTGTCTATTATGTCATAAAACACACAAGATGTAGACTAAAATTTAAAATAGCCTTGGTTTTTTGATGTTGGCTTGTCCGGCTGCGTCGTAGGTTTTTTATGATAATGGCTATGTTCTAAAATCAAGCATCTTACATGTTATCTTACATGTTTTTAATATTTGTTCAACAAAAGCGGGGACTGAGCATATAAATTTAATATGAAAAAAGCCAAGAACAAAAGATTAGGCCTCAAAGCTAAGGCTCTCGTTTGTCTTGGCGTTCTTTTTTTGATTTTTATTGCTGCATTTTTGCATTTGACTTTGATTGTGGGACCGCTGGTGGTGGAAGTCTCGCATGCACAAGTCGACTCCGTTGCCACAACTGCCATTAGTGACGCAATCTACAAGGTGATGCTCGAGCAAAATTATAAATATGACGACTTTATCGAAATTAAATATAACAATTCGGGAGATGTTTCCTCGATTGCGGCAAAGTCGATTGAGCTTAACAAATTTGCGCGTGAACTTTCCACTGAGGCGCAGATTGAACTTGACTCTATCACAGAACTTGGCATCAATGTTCCGCTTGGCACTTTCACCGGAATAAATGCGCTTTCCGGCGTCGGCCCAAAAGTTAAAGTTAGAATTATGCCTATCGGCTCGGTGATAACTTCTTTCAGTTCCTCTTTCACATCAAGCGGCATAAACCAAACAAAGCATGCGCTGTATATCGATGTTAACATCACAATCAGTGTTATTCTTCCGCTCACCACAAAGCATATAGACTTTATTACGCAAGTGCTTATTTGCGAGAATATTATCGTTGGCAAAGTGCCAGAAATTTATCTTAATGGCAATTTGTTTGGCTGAAAAACTCTAGAAAATCAGCGGGAATGGGGGCGGTGATTGCCAGTTTTTCCTTGTTTGCCAAGACGATATCCGCTTTCCAAGCATGCAGCATGGTGCGCGGCGCACCGCCGCTGCCGTAGACGCTGTCGCCCACAAGCGGGTGTCCGATTGAAGCAAGATGCACTCGAATTTGATGTGTGCGCCCTTGCTCGAGAGAGATTTCAAGTAAACTCTTATCTTCTTTTCTTTCAAGAACTTTAACAAAAGTCTTCGCGCTCTTTCCGTTTTCTGAAAGAGTGCGTTTTCTTTCGTTTATTCCGTCTTTTTGATCTGTTGAAATAGACGCGTCAATGCAAAATTCGTTTTTTTCGATTGTGTCTTCGCAAATGGCAAGATATGTCTTTTTAAAAGTGGTCATGCCGGCAGCATATTGATTTTTTGCAATAATCACAATGCCCGATGTTTCCTTGTCAAGTCTGCCAAGCGCGCGAAAGACAAAGTTTTCGTTTTTAACATATTTAACAATCGCGCCCGCCAAGTTTTCTGAAAAATGGCTGCGAGAGGGAATTGTCGCCAGTCCCGACGGCTTGTTGACAACTAAAATATCTTCATTCTCGAACAAGATTTCGAGCGGGGTGTCGCACGGCTCCACCTTTGTTGCCACTTGGTCGCGAAAAAATATTTCTACAATGTCGTTGTTTTTCACTAGGCTGCGCATGTTTGCCGGCGCGCCATTTATTTTCATTGCGTCCTTGTCTTTTCGCAGCGAAGAAATCAGGCTTTCGGAAAAGCCTTCGTCCTTTAAGAGGAAATATAGTTTTGTATAGTCCTTTTTTGGCAATAAAGTTAAATGTTTCACGCAAAAAGTATAGCATATCGTTTGACAAAAAGAAAAGAAATGTGCTAGAATTTTTATAGTTTTAAAAAGCAATGACGAAAGAACATGGCCGAGTGTTTGCAAATTCAGAGAGGTTTAGGTTGGTGCGATAAACTGTTGCAATTTCGGTGAATTCACTTTCCGAGCTGTCCGGCTGAAAATTTAAGTAGGCTGGGTCGGGTGCGACCGTGATATCGCAACTTGAGGGCGCAACAAAAAGCGCTGAAATTAGGTGGTAACGTGAAAGAGAACTCTTTCGCCCTAATGTGGCGGGGGAGTTTTTTTAAAAGGAGAGAGCATGATAGAAAAATTGCAGAAAATTAAAGAAAATGCGAGTGCTGAACTTTCGGGTGTTTCCGATAAGGCGACGCTTGCCGCTTACAAGGTTAAATTTCTGGGCAAGCAGGGTGCTTTGACCGAAGTTTTGAGGGGGATGCGCGAAGTTTCGCCGGAGGACAGGCCTAAAGTTGGCGCACTTGTCAACGAAATTCGCGATGCAATCGAAAGTGCTGTTGCGGCAAAAGAAAGGGAGTTTGAAAGGGCAGAACTTGAAAAAGAACTTGCAAGTTCTTTCATTGACATTTCGGAGCCTTCAAAAGGTCATGAAAAGGGCGCTCTGCATCCTCTTTCTCGCGTTTATGAAACTCTGATTGACGCTTGTGTGAACATCGGCTTTAAAGTTGTTGACGGACCAGAGGTGGAACTTGATTATTACAACTTTGAAGCGCTCAATGTGCCAAAAAATCACCCGGCGAGGGATATGCAAGACACTTTCTTTATCTCCGACAATCTCCTTCTTCGCTCGCAGACATCTTCTGTGCAGGCGCGTGCAATGAAGTCGCTCACTCCGCCGTTTAAGATAATTTCACCCGGTCGAGTTTACAGAAATGATAGCGACGCCACACACTCGCCGGTTTTTCACCAAATGGAAGGGCTTGTTGTGGACGAAAATGTGTCTATGGCCGACCTTAAGAGCATGCTGACTTCGCTGATGCGCAAAACTTTTGGCGAAAACACTGAGCTTCGCTTCCGTCCGTCCTTCTTCCCATTCACCGAGCCGTCTGTCGAGGTTGATGTAACTTGCCCAACTTGCCACGGCGAGGGCTGCCGCATTTGCAAGGGAACCGGCTTCTTGGAACTGCTCGGAGCGGGAATTGTCAACCCAAAAGTGCTTGAAATGGGCGGAATAGACAGCAAGAAATATCGCGGCTTTGCTTTCGGCTTTGGAGTTGACCGTGTGGCAATGGTCAAAGACGGAATAGGCGATATCCGCTCGATGTTTAGAAATGATATTCGTTTCTTAAAACAAATGAAATAGTATTCTGTTATTAAATTATAACAAAATAGACTTTAAAAAATGCTATTATGTTATATAAGCATAATTAAATTCGAGGAGAAAATATGAAAGTAACATATAAATGGCTGAAAGATTTTGTGGATATTGAAGACTCTGCGCAAATCTTGGCTGAAAAATTGACAAGTGCTGGCTTTGAGGTGGAAGAACTTATCTATCAAAACGAGCATCTTCATGATGTTAAGGTGGGAAAGATTGTCAAAATCGAAAAACATCCCGCAGCTGACAAGTTGCAGGTGTGCAAGGTTGATTTGGGCGGCGAGTTTGTTCAGATTATAACCTCGGCAACAAACATCTTTGAGGGTGCGGTTGTGCCAGTGTCTTTGCCGGGCGCTGACCTTGTTAATGGCGTTAAAATTCAAAAATCTAAACTTCGCGGCGTGGATAGCGACGGAATGTTCTGCTCGGGTGAAGAACTTGGCATTGACGATAGTTATGTCGAAGGAGCGTCGGTGAACGGCATTCTCATTTTGCCGGAAAATTTCACGCTTGGCGAGAATATTGATGTAGCACTCGGACTCGACGATGTTATTTTAGATATCGGCATCACTCCAAACAGGCCGGATTGCATGAGTGTGATTGGAATTGCGCGTGAGGTGTGTGCTATTTATGGTAAAAAGTTCAAAGAGCCAAGCCTTGATTATTCTACATCGCAAGATAAAGTGACTGACTATATTTCAGTCGAGCGCAAATCGGATGCTTGCCCAAGATATATGGCGGCAGTCGTTAAAAATGTTAAAATTGCAAAATCGCCGGACTTTATCAGAAGAAGGCTGTTTGCCGTTGGCATTAAATCTATCAGCACAATTGTCGATTTAACAAACTATGTGCTAATCGAAATGGGACAGCCGATGCATGCCTTTGATAAGAAAATGATTGAGGGGGATAAGATTGTCATTCGTCAGGCTAATGAGGGTGAAAGGCTGGAAGTTTTAAATCATAACGCCTATTCACTAAGCCCAAGCGACCTTGTGATTGCGGACGCTAAAAAAGCGATGGTAATAGCCGGAGTTATCGGTGGAATGGGATCTTGCATCACAGACGAGACCAAAGACACTGTTATTGAGTCGGCGGTTTTTGACCTTAAATCAATTCGCCTCACAAGCAAGAAAATTGGCGTGAGAACGGACTCTTCTGCACGCTACGAAAAGGGCGTGTATTTCTCCGGCGCCGAAAATGGAATTAAGAGATTTTTGCATTTTGTGAGCGCGCTTAAACTTGGCGATATTTGCCGGGGGCTTATCGACGAGCATCTGCCTGCGCCAAAAGCGCGAGTTGCCATATGCGAAGTTAAAGAAATTGACGATATTTTAGGCGTGAAAATTCCTGAAAAAGAGATGTCGCGCATTTTGAATGGTCTTGGAATTGAAACAACAATCGAGGGTGGAAAAATTACTGCTCTTGTTCCGCCATATCGCGAGGATATCGAAAACGCATATGACCTTGCTGAGGAAATAATCAGAATTTATGGCTACGATGTTTACGATAAATCGGAAACCAAACTTTTTGAAAATTCCACGGTCACAGAGGGTGGTTTAGACCCAAGAACGGCGCTTGAGCGCAAACTTAAAAACTCGCTGATGCACAATGGCTTTTTTGAGGCACTTAATTTTTCCATTTGTCCGCCGGACATCTGCGAAAAACTTAACATCAGTGATAATCGCCGCTTTATGGTGAGAATTGCAAACCCTATAAGCGAGGAAGTTGCATGTCTACGCAGCGCAATGGCGCACTCGCTGCTTTCAAATGTGGCATATAACGAAAGCGTGGGCAACAAGAATATAAATCTTTTTGAGGCGGGAAGAACTTATCAGCCTAAGTCTCTGCCAATGGCTGAACTTCCAGTTGAAACAAATTATATTGCGCTTGTTTCCACTGAAATGGACTTTGCAGAATTTAAGGCGTGCGTGCTTGCTATGCTTGCCGAGACTGGGCTTAAATATAAACTTGTCCGCTCGAAGGAGGGATATCTGCATCCTGGTATTTCGGCTGATATTGTTGACGACGAGGGAGAAGTTTATGGAAGTTTTGGTCGCATTCACCCGATTGTTGCAAAGAACTATGATATCTCCAAAAACACCTGCTATGGCGAGGTGAATGTTGATAAAATTCTGCCTTTTGCCGAGAAGAAATTTAATGTTAAGCCAGTTTCCAAGTTCCCAATCGTGGAAAGAGATTTGGCTGTTGTTGTTAAAGAAGAAATCTCTAATGGCGACCTTATGGCAGCAATTAAATCGGCTTGCGGCAAACTTTTCTATGAGGTGAGACTATTTGATATCTATAGAAGTGCTTCGCTTGGCCAAGGGGTAAAAAGCATGGCATATAACATCAAACTTTCGGACGAAAACAAAACGCTTACAGACGAAGAAGTGACCGATGTTATGGCAAGAGTGCTCAAAGCGCTCAAGTTTAGATATGGGGCAAGTTTAAGGTGATTTATTTAGATAACGCGGCGACAACGCCACTAAGTGAAAATGCGGCAAAAGAGTTTGTGAAATATTCCTGCTCTGACTTTTTTAACCCTTCCGCCACATATGTGCAAGCGGTGGAGATAAAAAATAAACTTTCTGAGGTGAGAGAAAACTTGAAAAACCTTCTCGGCGCGAGAAAGGGTGATATTGTTTTTACCGGCGGGGCGACCGAAGCCAATAATCTTGCAATTCTAGGCAGTGCGCGCGAGGGAAAGTGGGAATATATTTTCTCGGCAGGCGAACATGCGTCGGTGATAGAACTTGCCCATGCGCTCGAAAAAGAGGGCAAGACCATTTCAATTATTCCGCTGCAAAAGACGGGAGAAATTGACTATGTAGCACTTGAAAAAGCGCTCACTCCAAAGACGAGACTTGTTAGCGTGATGTTTGTCAATAATGTTACTGGCGCGATAAACGATATTGCAAGAGTTTCGAGAATAATGAGGAAGAAGTCGCCGACTGCGCTTTTGCATGTGGACGGCGTGCAAGCGTTTGGAAAACTTGAATTCTCGCTTGATAGACTGGATGTTGACCTTTTCTCGATAAGTGCGCACAAGTTCCATGGCCCGAAAGGTGTTGGCGCGCTGTATGTGAAAAATAAGGCGGCGCTTAAAAATATCGTTTTTGGAGGTGGGCAGGAGTTTGGTGTTCGCTCGGGAACGGAGAATGTTGCCGGCATTATGGCAATGAACGAGGCGGCAAATGAAATGAAGCCGCGACAGAATTTTGAAAAAGTGTCAAATCTTAAAGGTATCTTCATGAAAGAACTTGAAAGCGTGAAGGGAATTCGTTTTGTGGGCGAAAACACTTCGCCTTACATCTTGTTAATGATATTTTCGGGCATTAACGGTGAAACACTTGTTAGAGTGCTGGAAAATGAGGTTGTTGTCGGTCGCGGCAGTGCTTGCTCTTCTAAAAAATCGGGTAATCATGTGCTGGAGGCTATGGGGATAAGACTGGAAGATATTAAAGGTGCAGTTCGGGCGAGTTTTGACCCGATGCAGGCAGAAGAAGAAATTTTAAAAGCGGCAAGAATAATAAAAGAGCGTTATCTTGAGCTGCTTGAGAGGTTAAAATGAAAAAAATTGTTTTGCTTAGGCTTGGAGAACTTTTCCTAAAAGGCGAGAACAGATATGTTTTTGAAAATGTGCTTTTAACAAATATTCGCCGCAAATTGTCGGGGTTGAATTTCAAAATCGAGCGCACTCAAGGAAGGGTGCTTGTCACGAGTTTTGATAATGAAGACGAAATTGTTGAAAGGCTTTCAAAAGTTTTTGGGCTGACTTCTTTAAGCGTTGCTGACGAAGTTGAGGCAAGTGTGGAGGCGCTTGAAAAATACTTTGAAAAATATACAGATGTTGTTGGCGCGTTTAAAGTTGATGTTAATCGCGCGGACAAGCGTTTTCCTGTGACTTCAATGGAAATGGCGGCGAGACTTGGTGGCGTTATTTTAGATAATAACAAAGACGCGTTTGTTGAACTATATAGGCCTCAACATATATATAAGGTTGATATTCGCCAGAACGGAAAGGCATATGTTTTTGATAAGGTCATAAAAGGCCAAGGCGGGCTGCCGCTCGGGACATCGGGAAGAGCGCTGCTGCTTCTTTCTGGCGGAATTGATAGTCCGGTGGCCGGCTATATTATGGCAAAGCGAGGGCTTAAACTTGAGGCGCTGCATTTTCACAGTTACCCATACACTTCGCCGGAGGCAAAGCAAAAGGTGCTGACGCTTGCAAAAAAACTGACGCCATATGTTGACGAAATAAAAGTGCATTGCATTTCTTTTACGAAAGTTCAAGAGACAATTCATGCTAACTGCTCGCCGGAGTTTATGATAACAATTATGCGCCGCATTATGATGCGCATTGCTGAGAGGCTTTGCCTTACAAATAATCTTGGTGCAATTGTCACCGGTGAAAGTTTGGGGCAAGTTGCAAGCCAGACAATGCAAAGTATGACTGTCACTGAGAATGTGGTGGAGAGTTTGCCTGTGTTTAGACCTTGCATAGGAATGGACAAAGAAGATATTGTTAAGATTGCGAAGGAAATTGACACTTTTGAGACTTCCATTTTGCCATATGAAGACTGCTGCACTGTATTCTTGCCAAAGAACCCAGTAATCAAGCCAAAACTTGCAAAAGCCGAGCAGGAGGAAAGGAATCTCGATATTGAAGCGCTTATCGCAGAGGCAATGGCAGGCGAGGAGGTTGTTGATATTAAATTTTAATCTTTAATTGTTAAGCCGCAAATTCTTGCGGCTTTTTTTGCGCCAAAAATTTTTTTTGGCGCGCTGGGCGAACATGAACTTGTTGCTTGTTTTCGAAGGGGCTCGAAAAGCTGCGCGCGGGCAGTTCATGTTCGCCTACTCGCGGCCAAACGAAAATCGCCACGCGATTTTGCCGCGGCTCTCGTGCGAAGAGGGGCGATGTTTTTAATATCAAAATTTTTGGCACATTCTCTTTATTTTGGGTTGGGTGAGTGCTATCATTAAATCTGCGCCGAAATTAGGCTTATGCATACTCGTTTATATTTATAAAAACGAAATTTATAATTTTGCATAAACCTAAATTGTTATAAAAATTCGGTGAATAAATATTCAAAAAACACTTGCATAAATATAAATTATGTTGTATAATAATCGAAACTCGACTTATAAATATAAATTTATAAATATTCAAAAACGCTACATCCCTTTATTTTAAAGGAGAATAGCCGCTGAGGAGGAAGAGCATGGCACGCAGTGCAAGACAATCGAAAATCTTGGAACTTATCTCCACAAAGGAGATTGAAACGCAGGACGAACTTGCTAGAGAACTTCGCAATGCAAATTTCGAGATAACTCAAGCCACTATTTCAAGAGACATCAAAGAACTTGGCCTGACCAAGATTTTAACTTCTTCGGGCAAATATAAGTATGCGATTGTTGGCTCGGACGAGCAGCAGATTTCGAATAAATACATAACAATCTTCCGCGAGGCAGTGATTTCTGTTAAGGCGGTGCTTAACATTGCGGTTGTTAAAACACTTAAGAGCATGGCCGGCGGCGTTTGCGGCTTTATCGATAAACTAAATCTCACAAACCTTGTTGGCGTTGTTAATGGTGACGACACGGTGATGTTAATCTTCCCAACAGCCGGCTCTGCTTCAGATGCTGTGCAAGCACTTAGCGAAATGCTGAGTTAAGGTGGAAAATGCTTAGAACTCTTTCGATAAAAAATCTTGCCCTTATTAAGAGTCAAGAAATTGAGTTTGACAAGGGGCTGAATATTATTTTGGGAGAAACGGGCGCAGGAAAAAGCTTAATCTTTGACGCTCTCTTTTTTGTTTTGTCGATTAGGACGGATAAATCGCTTCTGAGAACTGGAGAAGAGACTATGCGTGTTGACGCTGAATTTTCTCCGCTTTCGGAAGAGGTGAAAAATCTTCTTAAAGAACTTGAACTTGAAGATGACGAACTTATCATATCTCGCATTCTTCATTCTGACGGGCGCACTTCCACAAAACTTAACGGCTCGCCGTGCCCACAGGCAGTTGTTAAAAAACTTGGAGCCATGCTTGTTGATAGCCTAATGCAGCATGAGAGTGTTGACATTTTAAAAAGCAAAAATCACCTTTCATATCTTGACAAGTTCTGTAGGTTGGAAGGAGAAAAGGAAGAGCTGGGCGTCAAACTTTGCGATTTGAAAGAACTTAGAGCCCGTGTTAGCGCGCTTGGCGGAAGCGAAGAGGAGCGCGAAAGGCGCAAGGATATTTTGCTGTATCAAATCTCTGAAATTGAAAAGGCTGAGATTAAACTTGGCGAAGATGAAGAACTGGAAAATAAGATTAAACTGCTTGAAAGCAGCGAGCAGATTGCTGAAGCGTTAGGTGAAAGTTCGCTTCTTCTTGACGGCGGCAACGGGGTGATTAGAAATCTTGCTGTGTGTGAGAGGCTGCTTTCCAAACTATCGAATATAGGCGAACTTGACACTCTTGCTGAGCGCATGATAAGCGCACGAATTGAACTTGATGATATTGCTTCTGAAATTAAAGAGTTTCTTGCAAACGCTGAAGCCGACCCAATCGAACTTGAGCGCCTTAATGAGCGCAAGGAAAAAATCAAAAGTCTGAAGCGCAAATTTGGCGGCTCGATAGAGGCTGTGCTTGAAAGTCTGCAAAACATGAGAAATGAATATGACGAGTTGTGCGACAGTGGCGATAAACTTGCCAAACTTCAAAAACAGATTGAAAAGTGCAATGGCGAGATTATTAGCGTCTGCTCGAAAATTCGCTTAAAGCGCGAAGAGGGCGCAAAACTTGTGAAATCTGGGCTTGAAAGAGAACTTTCCGACCTTGGCATGAAAGGTGTTAGATTTGAAGTGAACTTTGCTTCGAAAACGCCAAGTGCGGACGGCGCGGATGAAGTTAGTTTCGTTTTCTCTGCAAATAAGGGGCAAGAACTTAAAGACCTTTCCAAAACTGCCTCTGGCGGTGAAAGCAGCAGAATTATGCTGGCCATGAAAAACATGTTTGCTAGGCCGGACGACCAAAAGACGATGATTTTTGACGAAATTGACAGCGGAATAAGCGGCGAAGTTGGCAACATGATGGCAATCAAACTTCAAAGCATTTCCGCTCGCGACCAAGTGATTGCAATCACGCATCTTCCGCAAGTTGCAAGCGCTGGCGATCGCTTCATAAAAGCGGAAAAATATGTTGAAGGCGGAAGCACATTCAGCAAGGCAACGCCTATTTGCGGCGATGAGATAATAAAAGAAATCGCGCATATGATTGGCGGCAAAGATTTAACAAGTGTTATGCTTGAAAACGCCCACCAACTTTACAATCGCGGCAGAAGAGACGCATAATTTTGGCAATATGAAAGAAACTATTTCCTAGCGAAATAGTTTTTTTATGGAGGGAAAATGAAGCGTAAAGTTATGTGGGTCGCGGGGCTATCGCTTACAATAGTGATGTTGATTATCGGCAACATTGGCTTTAAACAAATTTTCTCGCTTCCGGAGGGCTTTCTGGCCACATATGACGAGATTGAGAGTGCGAACAACAATCGCATTTTTGGTTCCTTAGTTTCCGCCCAGATGCAGCGCTCCTCCCAAGAGGCGGCCACTAATTCGCCGTCTGAAGGAACAATCGTGTTCAAACTTTTCGGCTTTATTCCAATCAGAAAAATGAGCGTTATCTGTTCGAATGAAGACGAAGTATATGTTGGAGGCGTGCCGATTGGACTCTCCATTTCAACTTCTGGTGCAATTGTCATAAACGAAAAAATGGTGGAAACAGAGGAAGGCTTTAAAGACACTCATAAAAGCGAAAGATTTCGTGAGGGCGACCTTGTGACCGCTGTTAACGGGGTGAAAGTTTCCTCTTTAGACGAGCTGTGCGAAGTGATTGAAAGTAGCGAAAATGAAAACTTCGAAATAACTTACAAGAGAAAAAATAAACTCCACAAAGCCATTATTAAAGGCGAGAGGGATGTCGCGACGGGTAAATTCAAGTTGGGTCTTTGGGTGCGCGACGATGTTTCCGGTGTTGGCACGCTGACATATGTCAATAAAGAAACTTCCGCTTTTGCAGCATTGGGACATGCGATTACAGATAATGACAATAGTGTAGATGTTTTTCAAGGCAAGGTCTATGATGCGCGGCTGCTTGGAATTGATAAAGGTGAAAAGAATGACCCGGGGCAACTGAGATGCATGTTCTTAACGACCGACGATGTTAAGGGTGAAATCTACAAAAACACCAAGTATGGAATATTTGGAAAACTCACAGATAAAGAGGGGCTCGTTGACCAAAATCGACTGCTAAAACTTGGCGGCAGGCTTTCTGTTAGCCCGGGAAAGGCATATATTGTTTCAAGTGTAAGTGGCATTCGTGAGGAATACGAGATTGAGATTATAAAAGCCTCTTATCAGGCTAAGGCGGACGACAAAAGCATGGTCTTTCGTGTGAAAGACAAGCGGCTGCTAGAACTAACTGGCGGCATAGTGCAGGGAATGAGCGGCAGCCCAATAATTCAGAATGGAAAACTTGTTGGCGCGGTTACGCATGTGTTTATGTCCGACCCGACCAAAGGCTATGGAGTCTATTCTGATTGGATGGTCGCAAATGAAGCGTAGTGGAAGTTCGAAAATTCGAACTTCTTTTGCGTTGACTTTGTTATTCGGGTGTGATATTATAACTTCAAGTGTGGAGGCCTATTGTGTATATAGAAGAGAATATAAACAGAGTTAAAGCGGAAATTGAAAATTTAAACTGCATTGTTTATGAAAAAGACGACTTACTTACAAACTCAAAAGTTGTTGCAAAAATGTCCGGTGGCGAAAAAATTTTGTTGGATGATAAAGCATATTCTGATACTGAAATATTGTTAAAGGAAACAAATCATGTATTGCAAATTTGGCAAGAAAGATTATCTGATGAGCCTGCGTTATGGGGCGGGCTTGGGATGCTCTCTGAAACTGTTATAAACCTTCAAAAGTTAAAAAGATTTGAAAGTGAAGATGCTGATTTTTGTGCTAAATTTTTTGATGGCTCTTGTCAAAAAATATGCGAATGTGTGGACAGCAATCGTGCTAAATATTATGCCGACAATATGAACGAAGAACTTCTTAAACAAGGTTTTTTTGCTGAGCAAAAAACGATGCTTGAAGATTTGGCGGCGAAACATTAAAAAACAAAAAAAGAGGTCTGATTGAAAAGCCTCTTTTTTCGTCTAATGTGAAGCATATCTCCTTCACAAGTTTAATATGTGCAGAAGTTAAAGTTTTATTCACATTAGTTTATTTTAATTTTTGTTGCCACATCCTTTCGCATATCTTCGCTGATTGCTGCATAATGCTTCTTTGTGGTGTTGACGTCGCGGTGACCAAGAACGTCGGCAACGATGTAAATGTCCTTTGTTTCACGATACAAGTTAGTGCCAAATGTGCTGCGCAGTTTGTGCGGAGAAATTTTTTTGAGGGGAGTTGCTTCTCTGGCAAATTTCTTAACAAGATTTTCAACTGCTCGAGTTGATATGCGTTTCTTTTGAAGGCTGACAAACATGGCATGCTCAATTTCGTCAAGACCAAGTGTTGCCCGCTTTTTAAGCCAGATTTTAAGCGCATCGGCAACTTCTTCGGAAAAATATAGCACTGTTTGATTTCCGCCTTTTCGCGTGACTTTAAAGGCATTTTGTGAAAAGTCGAAATCTTCGATATTCAGGCCGATACACTCGGAAATACGAATGCCGGTGCCAAGAAAAAGGGTGACAAGGGCGTTGTCGCGTTCTTTTGTGTTTTCATTGTAAGCTTTTTGGCGCTTCGAAAATGTGTTATTCGCAGAAACGGCGTCAATCATTCTGGAAACTTCGTCGGGCTCAAGGCGAATAATCTCTTTGTTGTGCAGTTTTGGAGTCTGAACTTTGCTCGCCACATTTGAAGAGATAAGGTCGTGATTGAAAAGATATTTGAAAAGGCTGCGCACAGCTGCGAGCTTTCTTGCTTTGCCGCGTTCGCCATTTTTAATGATTTTCCCTTCCATTTCATAGTAGGAAAGGTGGGAAAGAAATTGTTCAATTATGTTCGATTTTAGACCGCTAAGGTCATTAAGCGAGATTTCGCTCTTTTTTTTGTGTAAGTTTTCCGCTAAAAAGTCAAAAAAGATATTAAGGTCCATTGCGTAGTTGAGCCTTGTAAGCGAAGAGGAGTTGTTTTCAATGCCGATAAAGAAGTCATAGCAAAAATCCGGCAGTTCTGCGGTGCGCTGCCTTATCTTCCTCTGATTTGTTAAATCTCTTTTTTCAAAGTAGGAAAGCGTTTTCATGCTCTTATTATACAACATCCACTAGTTTTTGTAAAATGATTTAATATACAAGATATTGTGTGTATTATGACATAACACTTAGTATTATGTTTAAAAAAATTGTAAATGTATCTCACTTATTTGACATATTTTTTCAATTGTTTTAAACTTTAGTTTAAAGATATAAATTATGGAGGCAAGAAGAAAAAATGATTGATATCAATGTGCTTAGAAACAGCCCGGAACTTGTGAAGGAGAATATTAAACGCAAGTTTCAAGACAAAAAACTTCCACTCGTTGACGAAGTTATCGAACTTGACAAGAAAAACAGGCTTTTGAAGAAAGAGGGCGACGAGCGTAGGAGTAAGAGAAATTCGCTTAGCAGCCAAATCGGGCTTCTTATGCGTGAAGGCAAGAAGGCAGAAGCAGAAGAAATCAAGAAGGATGTTTCGGCTAACAATCAAAGAATTGTTGAAATTGAGAAAGAGGAAGAGGAAATTTCTGCTCGCATTAAGCAAATAATGATGACAATTCCTAACTTTGTTGCGGCTGATGTGCCAGTTGGCAAAGATGACAGCGAAAATGTGCAACTTGAAACATTTCTAGAGGCAAAAGAAAAGCCTTTTGATGTGCCTTATCACACTGATATTCTTGAAAAACTGGGCGGAATTGACCTTGACAGCGCCCGCAGAACAAGCGGACAAGGCTTCTATTATCTGACCGGTGACATCGCACGACTGCACTCGGCGGTGCTGACATATGCACGAGATTTTATGATTGACCGCGGCTTCACATATGTTATTCCGCCTTACATGATAAGGTCTGATGTGGTTAGCGGAGTTATGTCATTCGACGAAATGGACAACATGATGTATAAAATCGAAGGCGAAGACCTTTATCTTATTGGCACAAGTGAACATTCCATGATTGGCAAGTTCATGAACACTATCATTGACGAGAACAAACTTCCGCTCACGCTGACAAGTTATTCGCCTTGCTTTAGAAAAGAAAAGGGCGCACACGGCATTGAAGAGCGCGGAATTTACAGAATTCACCAGTTTGAAAAACAAGAAATGATTGTGATTTGCAAGCCAGAAGAGAGCGAATATTGGTATAATCAACTTTGGAAAAACACCGTGGACTTCTTTGTTTCCATGGAAATTCCTGTCAGAACGCTCGCTTGCTGCACGGGCGACCTTGCAGACCTTAAATACAAGAGCCTCGATGTTGAGGCTTGGAGCCCAAGACAGAAGAAATATTTCGAAGTTGGCTCTTGCTCAAATCTCACAGACGCTCAGGCGCGCCGCCTTGGAATTAGATTTAAAACAGCGCAGGGCAATGTTTATGCGCACACTTTAAACAACACTGTTGTTGCGCCGCCAAGAATGCTTATTGCGTTTATCGAAAATCACCTTAACGCAGACGGCAGCATATATATTCCGCCAGTTTTAAGACCATATATGGGCGGGAAAGATAAGATTGAGGTTAAAAACTAACTCGCAAAGCGGATATGTGAATTAAATGGAGGAAAAATGAAAGGAATTTCAAAGAAACTTATCGAAGCAATCGCCAAAAGTGAAAATGAACAGTTCGCTGAAGAGACCGAAAAAAAGGTTGCTGCGCTTGTTTCGCTTGCTGTTGAAGACCTTTCAAAAACGGTGCCATTTATCAGCGTGCAGAATTGTTTGTTGCAGCCTGTGAACGAAACTTTTAACGGCGCAATAACTCCTGACAGTGAATTTATCTATTTTCTTGGCTTTGAAAGCCCTCAAATTGAACTTAACTGCGTTCAATACAACGACGGCTGGAAGAAGTTTAAAGAAAGGCTTATCTACGCTTGGAACGCCTCAAAACGCAAAAAGAAAAAGAAAAGAAGGAAAAAAGGCGAGCCTCAAGAACTTGCCGTGACTGCATATGAATATCAGGATGCGGGAAAATACAATCTGGGCGCACTCAAGGAAGATTTGCAAAAAGCGTTTGTTAAAAATTTAACTACAACAAGCATTGTTTACAATCAAGAGCGCTATCTTCGAGTTATCGGTCGAGACGAATTCGGCTCGAAGACGCAGATTTACATTTATCCATGCATTATGGACGGCAACGATTTCAAATTTTTCATAAGCCGCAAAAAAGGCTTTTACACAATAAACTTTGAAAATCGAGTGAAGTTCCTAAATGAAAAAATGGAGAAAGTGGGTGAGAATTTCCTTTCAATGATTAAAATCTTAAACACCATGTTCAGAAACACGCGCAACAGTTCAATTCCAAATCAGATTTTTATTGAAAGTTTGTTATATAACACTCCGGACGAATTGTTTGAAGGCAGCGACATTTACGAGGTGTTTATAAAAATCGTGAATTTCCTTAACATGACTGATGTCAGCCAGTTTAAAAGTATTTTGAATGCAGACATGAAGATATCAGAGGATAAGGCAACAAAATCAAATCAAATTGCATTCGTTAAATTCTTAGGTTCTTTGAATGAAATAAATTAGTTTGTTTCGCTAATCAAATTTAAAAAAAGACATGTTTCATAATACCGGAAAAAACTTTTATTGAAAAATTGAGAGATATTGTAGTTATATAAAAATAACATAATATCTCTCTTTTTCAGAGTATTATATCACTATCTATGCGCAAAACCTGTCTTTTGCGCATAGATACGCGTGTTTTAAAAATTGTTATTATGTCTTCATAATACCCCCTAATTTGTTTGACATCGCCTACTCTAATGAGATATAATGCCTATAGAGGGTGAAAAATATGGAAGTTTTAGCAAAGGGGCAACTCTCATACATGATACTCTCCTGCCTTAGCGACAGAGACATGTATGGCCTTGAACTTATAGATGAAATTAAAGCGCGTTACGGAAGAGAAATTAAACTTCCGAGTTTATATTCTAACATTAACAGAATGAAGGAACTTAAATACATATCTTCATATCTGAAAGAAAGCACAAAAGGCCCCAAATGCTCATATTCGAGTATCACCGAGGCCGGACGCAAAGAACTGGAAGAACTTGAAAAAGAGTTTAGTGGAATAAGTTTCTCTCAGCCAGAGTCTAAAAAAGAAGTGGAGCCGGAAGTTGACGATTTTACGAGAGCGCTCTTTGGCGCATATATTCCTCCTGCGTCCCCTATTGAAGAGGAAAACCCTAGCGACGATTATAACGACTATTTCTCTTTTTCAGACAATGAAGAAGAGGCTAAGCAAGAAGCGCAGGAAGAAAAGGCGCCTAGTTTTGTTATGCAAGAAAAAATTGCTGTTGACCAGATTGAACGAGAAGAAAATTCTGTTGAAATAAAAGTTCAGCAACCTCAAGAGGCTGAACTTGACTCTGCACGCGAAGAGCAGTCGCAAGAAGCCCAGCAATACAATCAGAAAGTATATGCCGCGGCAAAAGATTTTTCTAAGAACAAAAACAAGCGTTCATATTCTGAAAATCAGATTGAACTTGCTCTTTCTACCTCTCCTGCTCGCTCAGAAGAAGTTGTAAAGCAAGATTTGACAGAACTTAAGTCGGCACTCCTCTCCTCCCGTCAAGGCCATTATGAAGAAATAAAAGTGCCAGAGCCAAAGCAGACGCTGGTCACAATTGACGAGGCTTCGAAGGAGACTTTGCCTGCTGCTGCGCCTGAAACTACTCCTATCAAAGAGGAAACACGCGAGGACGACGGCAGATTTATCACTGATAGACTTTCAGAGGACGCCATTCCAAAGCCAAAGCGCATTGACCCGCCAAGACTTAACATCTTAGTTCAAAATTATGATAGAAAACTGCCAGCGCCGAAGCGAAATGTGGCAGTTGACCCAACTTGCAGTGATGTTAAGGCAAAACTTGAAAGCCTCTATGCCAAGGCAGAGGTCAAGAAAGAGCCTGTTTATGAGGTTAACGACTTTGAGAACTATGACGACCTTAAAAGATATTTTGCTTCGCAAGAAGTTGAATTTAAAGTGTATGAAAAAATGGCGAAGCGACCAAAGCATAACACAAACTTCCTTAAACTTTGCATCAGCCTTGCAATGCTTGGCATTGTGGGGGTTGGCAGCGCGATAATGTATCTCATTTTCAGCCTTTGCGGCCTGACAAGTGCGGCAACAAACTTTGTTTATTATCTCTTCCCTATCATTGCGGCCGTGTTTGCACTGTATAATTTCTATAACTATAAAACAACTCAAAGTAAAGTTCCAACTAAGATATGGCATCCGGCGATTGTTTGGAGTATGTTTGCCTGCCTGATTGCGATTATCTTCCTTCTTAACTATGTTTGTGGCATGCCGTTTAATGAAATTAACTCCTATTTCTCGACAATCTTAGTTCCGGTGTTTGCAGCCGGCTGCGCGACGATTGGAATTTACTACATTCAAATTTTCGCATATAAAAAATGGTGGAAATAGAGCTGTGGGGGCAATCAACTCACTTAACAAGGAAAAAACTGAATGAGAAATCTAATCATTGTAGATATGCAAAAAGGACAAATGAGAGAAGGAAATTCTTCCCTCATTTCTTCTATTAACAAATATTTAAATGAAAACAAGTTTGAAAATGTTTTTTATACGCGCTATTTCAATCACGAAGAAAGTTTGTTCTACTCTGTTTTGGAATATAAACAAATGCTTAGTGAAGACGAAATTGATATTTGTGTTGATAGTGTTGAAGATAGTTTTATATTCCCAAAAGAAACATATTCCCTCGCAAAAGAGCAGATTGCATATTTAAAAAACATGGGACTTAAAGAAATGTATCTATGCGGCACAGATATAGACGCTTGCATTCTAGCCATTGCATTTCAACTTTTTGATAACGGCATTCGGCCCTACTTTATTTGGCCGCTATGTGCAACGAAGAATAAAGACAAATCAATAAAAGAAGCAATCAAGCCGCTGTTTCGTCGAAACTTTGGAGAAGATTGCATTGTAGAAAAAATTTAAAATAATGTGTGAATAATAGCGCTGAAACTGCACATGATACTAATAGGTCGTGAAAACCGCGGCCATAAATAAAGAGGAAAACGAACCGCTGTTTTTAACATTTGACCGTGTTATCAACTACATCATTTTCGTTTTCTTCTTTTTTTATAAATTGGCTAAGGTAGTCGTCCCATTCAGGCGTATTCACCTCTATAAAATACTGCCTTAAAAAATTAACAACGAAGTCATGTCTAATCTTTGCTTCCATTTTGCCAGGTTGTGTCAACATAATATATTTTAATCTAAGGATTTTTTCGAATAAGTGGCAAACAACACTTTCTGAACAAGGCCTATTATAAGTGGTTGGGTTTATATCTTCTAATGGCCATGCATCCCTGTTAAAAAAAGGTTTGTCGTGTTTGCTGCAATATTTTAATGTTCGAAGTATTCCGTTAGCACCTATTGATTCACACATATCTGCGTCCGAAACAATTTGGCCTTCGATAGAACTAGGGCGACAACCTTTTAAATATTTTGAATACCCTATTTTAGAAATTTCATTTAGTATTAAATTTTTTGATGTGTTATTGATTTCAATTTGACTTAATATATTATGTGCATTTGTTTGTTGATTTTGATTTTTAATGCCAAACAATTTGTAGTCATCTACATCATGTAAAAGCGCGATTGCTACGACGAGGCTTTTGTTGCACTTTTCCTCTTTTGCAAATTTAAGAGATAATGCCATGACATTTTTTATATGTTCCATATCATGACCAGAATTGTCGTTACTTAAAATTTCTGAAACTAATCTTTCGATTTTTGCTAAATCAATATTTTCCATATAGAGAGTATAGCATAAACTAACTATTTTTCATACTCAAATACTGTCTCGTTTTGATTTTTTCTTTATCAACCTCACAACCAGTTCGTAAATCGCAAACAGTGCGAGCAGACCTACTGAAATATAGAGAATAACAAGTTCACTGCCGGCAAAAAGCAGGCAAACGCCGAGAATAATGCTGCAGGAAATTAAACTGCCTATCGCGATTGCGACAAGGCTTTGCCAGATTTTGAGATTTGTGCAGCCGGCGACCACGCTCCCCGACCAAACTCCCGTCATTGGCAGCGGAATTGCAACGAAGCCGCACAGTAGCGCAAGCTTCTTGAAAGTGGATTTTTGAGTTGAAAGTTTGTTTACCTTATTCATATATCGCTCTTGCACAAAGCCGGTGAAAAATCGGTTTTTTATTTTCCGTGTTGCCAAAACAACTGGCAGCGCCGGCAAAACGCTGCCGACAAAGGCGCAAATGAGCGCCAAATATGGCGGAAGTGTGTTATTTTCAAGCAGGCTGACGCTTAGCGCAAATGGCAGTGCAATTCTTCCCTCTAGTGTGGGAATAAGGGAAATTAAAATCACCGCCAGCCAGATATTATCAGCGAAAAATTCTGCAAAACTCTCGAGCATAAGCACCTCTTTTTAACTCTTTAGAGTATGTTTATTCGACATGTTTTGCAAATATGCGCACGAAAAACGAGCACAGTGATGACGTCGTGCTTTTAAAAAATTGTAAATCGAAGTATAAATTTAAGATTGAATAATTTTATTAAGTTTTAGTATTTCTCTTTTATTTTTCTATGTTTTTCGCGTTATTTTAAGTTTAGCATATAAAGATTTCTTAAAAAGCCGTTTGCAACTTTTTGTTCATTCACAAATTTTAGCCCAACTTTTTCAAGTGTTTTGCAACTTCCAATATTGTCGGGATGAGCCATAGAAATAAGATAGTCGAACCCTCGCTCTTTTGCAATGTTAAGTTCCAATTTTTGTAATGTTGTAGTAATCCCAAGCCCTCTATATTCTGGTAAGACAAGATTTCCTCCTAGTTCTGCAACTTTAATATTTGGCTTCAATCCAAAATCTTTTTTAAAATCCGCAAGCATATTTTGAGAAACATATAATTGTGCCATTCCTACAAGCTTATCTCCGTCATATGCTCCGTATAATGGGGCATAGTTTTCTTCGTCAAACATACTCTCATATTCCCACTTTTCATATGGAATAAAATATGCAGGATTTTCTAAATTGTTTAAGACAGTATCAATCAAATCAAACAGTTGTTTGCTATCCTTTTTTGGAATTTTTTTATATATCAATGAAATTGTGTTGTTGTTTTCGCCTTGTGAAGACGACCATGCAGGATTGCACATGGGCACAAAAACTCCTTTGGTGTTGGCGTCCCAATAATACCATCTGTTTTTTTCTATGAAAACAGCATCATCTTCTTTCAAATCGTATGCACCATCTTTAAAAATTATCCTGCCCGTTCCGTTTTTGCAGTATATCATCTCGTCTACTTTAGTATTTCTATACCAGCCACTAAGCGGATGCCTACCTGTTATTTCAACAACTGCGCAATCAATATTTTTTAGGCCAAATGGATATTCATAACCTTTACATGTTTTTGTTTCCCATTTTTCTCTTTGTTCACTTTTTACAATTTTCATATAGTACCTCACTTGTATTATAGCAAATTATATGTTGTTTTGCAAATCAATAACAAAAAAATGAACTTAATAATGAACTTAATATAATTAAGTCCATTTTATAATGCTTAAGTTTAAAATTCAAAAAGGCATCTCTGCTCCCCAGCTATTTCGCCGTTTCTACAAAGCGGTTTTCGCGGATAACATTAACTTTGATTTGTCCAGGATACTGCATTTCATCTTCTACGCGCTTTGCAATTTCTTTTGCAAGGAACATTGCGTCGTTGTCCGAAATCTCGTCTGGCTTAACGATAATTCGCACCTCTCTTCCAGCTTGCAGAGCATAGGCTTTGTCAACACCCTTGAAACTGTTAGAGATTTCTTCAAGTTGTTGCAGACGCTTGATGTATGCGTCAAAACTTTCTCTTCTCGCGCCTGGGCGGCTGGAAGAAATTGCGTCTGAAATTTGAACGATAATTGCTTCCACTGATTTGAATTCCACATTAAAATGGTGGGCTTCGATACAATGAATAACTGCCGGATTTTCTTTGTATTTGGTTGCAAGGTCAACACCAATTTGAACATGGGTGCCCTCAATTTCGTGGTCGAGCGCTTTTCCAAGGTCGTGGAGAAGTCCGCCGCGTTTTGCGATAACTGGATCTGCGCCAAGCTCTGTTGCAATTTGACCAGCAAGAATTGCTGTCTCGATTGAGTGCTTAAGTGCGTTTTGACCATAACTTGTTCTGAATTTAAGTCGGCCCAAGATTTTAACAATCTCCGGATGAAGGTTGAAAATGCCAACTTCTTCGCAAGCCTTTTCGCCGGCTTCTTTGATTGCCTTATCTACTTCTTTGGTCATCTTCTCAACAATTTCTTCAATTCTTGTTGGGTGAATTCTTCCGTCAACAACAAGCTTTTCAAGGCTGAGCCTTGCGATTTCTCTTCTAATTGGGTCAAATGACGAAACTGTGATGCTTTCCGGAGTGTCGTCAACGATAAGTTCAACGCCGGTCGCGCTCTCGATTGCGCGGATGTTTCTTCCCTCACGGCCGATAATTCTTCCCTTCATTTCGTCAGTTGGAAGTGGAACAACAGAAACTGTCATTTCTGTGGAAAGGTCGGTCGCGCATTTTTGGATAGCCGAAGCCACGATGTTTCTTGCACGCTTGTCGCCCTCTTCCTTAGCCTCGTCTTCAATTCTCTTGATGATTTGGCCTGCCTCTTTCTTGGCATCTTCTGTCATCGAAGAAACAAGATTTGCTTTTGCTTCCTGTTTGCTCATGCCGCTAATCTTTTCGAGGCTAGCAAGCATGTCCTCTTTGATTTTTTCTTGCTCTTCAAGTTGTGCAGTTAATTTTTGTTTGGTCTCATCTATGCGTTTTTTCTCGCTTTCGATTTGCTCACTCTTACGGTCAAGAGAAAGTTCTTTATTTTCAATAAATTTCTCTCTCTCGGTCAGCCTTTCTTCCGATTTCTGAATTTCATTGCGACGCTCTTTTAATTCGCTTTCAACATCGTCACGATATTTGTGGCTGGCCTCTTTGGCCTCTAGCGAAGCCTCCTTTTTAATGGTCTTTGCTTCTGCATATGCCTCCTCGATAATGCGAACAGCGTTCGACTTACTTTTACCGAGTTTTTTTGTTGCAATTAAGATATATAATCCCATTCCGCCGCCAATTCCGACAACGAAACATACGAGTGCAATTACAACGGCAATCGCAGGAGCAATAGCACCGATTATGCTTATGCTCATACTTTTGCTCCTTTTAAAATAATTTGATAGTCGGTTATTCCGCCCTACCTCCAAATTATACCCCATATTCTAAACTAAAGTCAAATGATTTTGTGAAAGGAGAAAATAAAAAAGTGGCTGGGCCACTTAGATTTATCTGTCAAATGAGGTGCTACCAGGTTTTTTGGTAAGCGAAATTTGCCAGTCGGAGTCCGCAATATCAAAATTGATTGATTTTCCATACTCCATATAGGTTGAGTATTTCTTAAGGCTTTCAGAAATGGCTTCAATATTTGGCTCTATTTCATTGCTGAATGCTTCTCTCTCCGTTTTGATAAATTGCCCTGGATTTTTAAAAGAGATTTCATCACAATTATAAAGAAGGTTAGATTCAAATTGATTTGTCAAATAGTGGCCTAACTCTGTTACGCTCAAATTTCCAGTATATTTTTTACTATCTAGGTAAAGTCCACCAAGAATTATATCGCGAGTTATAGCGAAGTTAAGTTTACTGTCTGCAAGCCAAACAACTGGTTCCTCTTTAACCCAGTAGCTTTTGCCATATTCCGTTTGTTCTCCGTTAGAAAGTACTGCATTATGATTTGACAAGCATTCAATATTAACATAAGTGTTTCCCTTATATGAGAAATGTACGAAAAATCTAGGGTCGTAAAATTGAAAAGTCTCTCTGTTTTGAACGTCGACACTGTCGAATTCATAAGCGCCATCTACAATTTCAAGATCATTTTCCCTTTCTGAAAGTTCCTTAGCGATTTCTGGTTCAGCCAGATTTGTTATAAAATTGCCGAGAGTGAAAGTATAAACGCCGTTTTTGATTGGTGCTGGGTTTGGAAGATAATCAAGCGATTTAAATTTGATTACAGGTCGTATTCCTGGAACCCTACTTTTAATTGAAAAATAACATGCTTCTCCGTTGTTTCCAATGCATACAGTACTCGATTGCGATTTATAAGAAATTGAGCCTGTTCTATATACACAACCTTTATCGTTGTTATTATCTAGGGTTCCTACACCTAAGATTTTTGCTGTGTCCGTGGCTTGTGCGCTTGAGCCAAAAAGTTTGTATATTTTAGACTCATATATTTGCCCCATAGTCGGCAAAGAAAGACTAAAAAATTTCATTCCTATCTCCTTATGAGATTATATTATCAAAGAGCTGGGTGTTTGTCAATATCTGTTTTTAATAGACAAAGTTTTTTAGGAAGTTATCTTTAAACTCTGGGAAGCGGTCTTCGAGGATCGCTTGGCGGCAATCGGCTGCAAGATGAGTGAGAAAATGCAGATTGTGAATGGAAATAAGTGTTGCGCCAAGCATTTCGCCGGCGTTCATAAGATGGCGAATGTAAGAGCGCGTGTAATGACGGCAAGCATAGCAATCGCAACCCTCTTCGATTGGGCGGAAATCTTCCTTATACTTAGCATTTTTTACAACAAGTTTTCCCTCTTTAACGAAAGCTGTGCCGTTTCGCGCAATACGTGTTGGCAGTACGCAGTCCATCATGTCAATTCCTCTTGCAAAGCCTTCAACGAGGCAGTCCGGAGAGCCTACACCCATAAGATAGCGTGGCTGGTCGTGTGGGAGAACTGGATGAAGCGTTTCGAGAATGTCGTACATAACGCTCTTTTCCTCGCCAACAGAAAGTCCGCCGATCGCAATACCGCATTTTGCATATGGAATGCAATCTTTGACACATTTTAGACGAAGATCTTTGAATACATTCCCTTGAACAATCGGGAAAAGCATTTGCTTAGGGTTCTTTTGATGCTCAAAACATCTTTCGAGCCATATTTTTGTTAGTCGTTTTGCTTCAACTGCTTCTGCATAAGATGCGCCTGCCTCTGAACAAACGTCAAGTTGCATAACAATATCTGAACCAAGTGCATTTTGAATATCAATGCATTTTTCAGGCGACATAAATCTTCTCTCTCCGTTTAGGTGTGAAGAAAATTCTACGCCTTCGTCAGTCAACTTGCGAAGTTTGGAAAGCGAAAACACCTGAAATCCGCCGCTGTCAGTTAGAATTGGTTTATCCCAGTGTATGAATTTATGAAGTCCACCCGCTTTTTTAACAATTTCTTCACCCGGTCGCAAATGTAAGTGATAGGTGTTTGAGAGAATGATTTGTGCGCCGAGTTCATTTAGCATTTCTGGCGTCACTCCTTTAACAGTTGCTTGTGTTCCAACCGGCATAAAAACAGGAGTTAAAATGTCGCCGTGCGGCGTGTGGAAAATTCCAGCGCGCGCGCCAGTTTTAGGACATTCTTTGATAAGTTCAAAACTAAATTCTTTCATAATACCTCTATATCTAGTATGTTTTATTTCGTAATAGCCCACCTATATTGATTTACTTGAAAAGACAAGCGTCGCCGAAACTAAAGAAGCGATATTTTTCTTTCACTGCTGTTTCATACACTCGCATTGTCTCGTCCCTGCCGATAAATGCTGAAACAAGCATAATTAGTGTGCTTTCCGGCAAATGGAAGTTTGTTATAAGGCAGTCAACGGCTTTAAATTTATAGCCAGGATAGATAAAAATTTTTGTTTCCTCTTTCATTGGCATAAATTTACCGTCTTTGCAGCTGCTTTCAAGCACCCTAACGCTTGTTGTTCCGACTGCAATAATTCTTCTTCCCTCCGATTTTGCCTTATTTAATATTTCGGCATTCTCTTTGCTCATTTCAAAGAACTCGGAGTGCATATCGTGCTTTAAGATGTTATCTTCTTTCACAGGTCTAAACGTGCCAAGGCCAACGTGAAGCACTACTTCAACGATTTGCACACCCATTTTTTTAATTTTGTCTAGAAGCTCTGGCGTGAAATGCAATCCGGCTGTTGGTGCGGCACTTGAGCCCTCTATTTTAGAGTAAACCGTTTGATAGCGTTCATTATCTTTGAGTTTTTCTTTGATGTATGGCGGAAGCGGCATATTTCCAACTTCGCTAAGGCGGTGCTCGAACACACCCTCAAACTCGAATTCAACATCCACAAGCCCGTACTCGCCTATCTTTCTTATGAAGCACCTCAGATGCTCGCTGAATGTGACTTTATCGCCTACTTTCAACCTTTTTGTTGGACGGGCAATGCACTGCCAGTTTTTTAGGTCTAATCGTTTTTGCAATAAAATCTCAATCTTTGCGCCTGTGTCCTTATAGCCAAAGAGCCTTGCAGGAAGCACGCGTGAGTTGTTGATAACAAGCACATCACCTTTTTTGAGATAGTCTGTTATGTCGTGAAAAACCTTATGCTCAATCTTTCCGCTTTCTTTATCGTATACAAGCAGCCGGCTGGAGTCGCGCGGCTCAAGCGGAGTTTGGGCAATAAGTTCTTCAGGCAAATCATAATAATAAGTTTTTTTATCAAGTAAGTCCAAGTCTTTAACCTTTTAATTTTTCTAAAAGACCCTTGGCTGTGCTCAGGGTGACCCGCACGCGGGTTACTTTGGGAAAGTGTCTAGTTACAGACGAAGTCTGCTGAGCTTTAACGAAGAATCTTTTGCATTATTTATTTTGCCCCTGCAAGCCGAGATGTTCGTAGGCCGGAAGCATGGCAACGCGGCCGCGGGGTGTGCGGGAGATAAAGCCAAGTTGAAGAAGATACGGTTCGTAAACGTCCTCGATTGTGGATGCATCTTCACTTATGGTTGCAGCAAGAGTTTCCAAGCCAACGGGACCGCCCCCAAATTTGTTTATAATTGAGTGCAGAATTTTTCTGTCGATGAAGTCGAGGCCAAGGTCGTCGATTTCCATGATGTCGAGTGTTTTATCGGCAATTTGTTTAGTGATTGTTCCACTGCCCTGCACTTCTGCGTAATCGCGAACGCGTTTCAAAAGTCTGTTTGCAATTCGAGGTGTGCCGCGCGAGCGTTTTGCAATTTCGCGGCTGGCCTCGTCTTCGATTGCAATATTCAAAATTTTGGCCGAGCGATTAATGATAATTTGCAGTTCCTCCACTGTGTAGAGTTCCAGTCTGCAAATAACTCCAAATCTGTCGCGAAGAGGATTTGTCAGCATGCCGGCTCTTGTTGTCGCGCCAATGAGAGTGAATGGCTGAATTTTAAGACGCATATTTTTAGCGGACGGGCCCTTGCCGACGATAAAGTCGAGCGCGAAGTCTTCCATTGCGGGATAGAGAATTTCCTCCACGGTTTTGTGGAGTCTGTGAATTTCGTCGATAAAGAGAACATCATTTTCGTTAAGGTTTGTGAGAATTGCCGCAAGGTCTGCCGCATGCTCAATTGCCGGGCCGGATGTCACTTTAAGTTGCGAGCCAAGTTCGTTTGCAATAATGTGCGAGAGAGTGGTTTTTCCAAGCCCCGGCGGCCCATACAAGAGCACATGGTCGAGGCTTTCCTTTCTTGATTTAGCCGCTTGAATGTAGACCGAAAGGCTTTCTTTGATTTTGCTCTGCCCCACATATTCGTCTATCGAGGTTGGACGAAGCGAGTTTTCGATTTCCGCATCGGTCAGGTTTTTGGTGCTTGTTATAAATCTGTCTTCCATTAACTTCTATACCCCCTAAGCGATTTTGAAATGATTTCTTCCGCAGTTGAATTGGCAGTTGCGTTCGATTTTGCCAGCAGATATGCCTCGTTCTTGTTTATGCCGAGCGCAATAAGTGTTTCGGTGGCAAGCGAAACGGCATCTTCGTTATATTCAAACGTTGCCGCACTTTCACTCGGTGCAAGGCCAAGCATCGAGACCTTATCTTTAAGTTCCAGGCATAGCCTTTCAGCCGTCTTTTTGCCAAGGCCTTTGATTGAGCTTAACATCCTAAGGTCTTCGTTAATGATTGCTTTAATAAGTTCCGAAAGCGGCAGCCCTGAAAGAATGCCGATTGCAACTTTGGGGCCGATGCCCGAAACTTGAGTGAGTTTCAAAAACATTTCCTTCTCTTCTTTTGTGGTGAAGCCAAATAGCGACACGCCGTCCTCGCGCACCGACATGTAAGTGAGCAGTTTAACTCTCTCACCTTCTGCCGGAAGCGAGATAAAACTTGAGTGCGAAATGCCAAGTTCATAGCCCACGCCGTTCACATCGAGCGACACCATGTTTTCGCTTTTCTCTTCTATTATTCCAACTAAAAATGAAATCATATCTTCTCCTTAAAGTTTGTTGGTGTTAAGCATTGGACTTGTTTGCGCGTGAGTGAGTGCCACAGCGAGCGCGTCGGCCGCGTCGTCCGGTTTTGGAATGGCGCTAAGGCCAAGTATATTTTTAACCATAAACTGAATTTGAGCCTTTTCTGCCCTGCCATGTCCGGTGAGTGCTTGCTTGATTTGCATAGGCGTGTATTCAAAAATGTTGCCGCAATATTTTTGCGCCGCAAGCAAAATTACTCCCCTCGCTTCAGCGACAGGAATAACAGTTTTCTGATTTTTGAAATAGAAGAGTTCTTCAATAGCAACGGCGTCTGGCTTGTATGTTTCGAAAAGTTCTCTTAAAGCAATTTCGATGTTTGAAAGCCTCACCGCAATGCTATCTTCTTTGGGCGTTGTGATAACGCCATAATCAACAACTTGGCGCGCTGCATTTGTGTCGATAATTCCATAGCCGATTATCGCATAACCTGGGTCAATTCCTAAAATTTTCATGTTTTAATTGTAATGTTTTGCAAGAATTTTGTCAAATGAAAACGAGGTGTCAAAAAAAGTTGTTGCGCATTGACAAGTTCTTGATTTTGTGCTAAAATTTACCTAAATTAGGGAGTGATAAATGAACAAACAAGAATTTTTGGAAATGCTAGAAAAAGTTAAAATTAGAGAAGGCTTATTAAAAAATGTAGAAAATGCTCAGGCAGTGCTGAGCAATGCTCAAATGAACCTTAGCGTGGAGATGCACAGAGCCGCTGGAGCGAGATTTAAAACATGTCAACTAAAGGAAAAACTTGCAAAACAAAAAAGGCCTATTACTCAAAAACAAATAGGTGAACTCATAGCCTGGCAAGAACTTTCTAAAATTGAAACAGACAAAGAAATTGATTTGTGTTTTGCGGAAAACGACCTTGTCAAAGCAAAAGAAGAACTTGAGATTTTTGAGCAGGAAGAATTACTCTCCTGTTATGAAGTTGTTGACAAAACTGAAGAAGAGCATTCAAGCGAAATCACCCCTATCGAAGAAATGGTGAAAGAGGCCGACTGGAACGAAGAAAAGAAAATTGTTAGTATAAAAAAATCTTTTGAAACATTTTTTATCGATTAAAAAAACGCGTTTGGCGCGTTTTTTTAATGAAGATATTCCAAACTTTGAACATTGAAAGAGGAAGTTTTTGGAGTTGTTTTCTCTATGTCTGCGTTTAAGACAGACATTTCCACATCTGCCAAGTATTTTTTATCAAGCCTATTGAATTGTGCCAGTTCATGAATTTGGCTAACAGCGCTGCATATGCTCAGCACAAAAGTTTGGCCGCTAAGTTTGTATATATAATCGTTTGAAAACACCTCGTCGCTTGTCACAAGCCTAAAAGTTCGCGCTTGCGGCGATATCGAGATGTTTCGTTTTAGTTCTATGGCAAAGTGTCTTTCTGGAAGTTCTTGATATGAAACTACTCCGTCCTCGTGCTTAGTTTTTTTCGCTAGTGTAACAATGTAAAGGTCGTTAGTTTTATAGTTCATATTCTCCTCTTATTCTTCGGCCTCTTCTGGAAGATTTACATTGTGATAAACCTCTTGCACATCGTCGAGGTCTTCCAAAATGCCGAGCATTTTTGTGAATGTTGCCAGCTTTTGTTCGTCGAGGTCTACATACATGTCCGGCACGAGGCTAACCTCGCTCATGACAACATGATAGCCCGCGTTTTCGAGAGCGCTCTTTACGCTTTCAGTCTCGTTTGGCTCTGCGATAACTTCAATTTCGTCGTCCTGTTCAATCACATCTTTTGCTCCCGCTTCTAGGGCGTCAAGCATAAGTGCGTCGCTATCAAGCCCCTCCTCGCGTGGGATAATGATAATTCCCTTTCTCTGGAAAAGATAACTAACGCAGCCCGAAGAGCCAAGTGCTCCGCCGTGCTTATCAAAAGCATGACGAACATCGCCTGCCGTTCTGTTTTTGTTATCAGTTAAGCAGTCGACAATAACTGCCGAGCCGCCCACGCCATAGCCTTCATACACGATAGACTCATAGTTAACGCTTCCCAGTTCTCCCGACGCTTTCTTGATACTTCTATCTATGTTGTCGTTTGGCATATTGTTCTGCTTTGCTTTTGCAACAACAGCGCGAAGTGCTGAGTTAGAGTTAACGTCAGGGCCGCCGAGCTTGACTGCAACAGCGATTTCCCTGCCTATTTTTGTGAATATCTTGCTTCTTGCAGCGTCGGCTTTGCCTTTCGTTGCTTGAATATTGTGCCATTTTGAGTGACCAGACATAAAAACCTCCTTGAATTCGCGAAGGACACCAAATTTTTTAACGCGGACACGCCTAAAGGCTGGCCGCTAAAATTCGGATTTCCCTCGCGGGCTCCCTTCCGCATCACTCGCCGCACCTCGGGTGCTTGCGTCGTGATAGATGGGCTAGTCTAACTACGCTCGAAAAGTAAACTTTTCGGCTTTTTGGCCGGGCGAAGCCCTTCCACCAAAAAGTTAGACATACGCTAGATTGGAATTAGAACTCTCTGCCCTTCCTTCCAAAACCAACTTTTGCGTTTTTTAATTTTAAACTTTTGGTCGGGCACAGCCCTTCCCCTCCAAAACTGGATTTCGCAGATTATTGTTAAGAAAGTCCGCGATGCTTTCTAATACACTGTCTATTTTATACTGTTTTGTTGAGATTTCAAAGTGATTAGCATGTTTAAAGCTTAGTTCTTCCCAACAAACTCATTACGATAGACCCGCTCACCGCTGCATTCAGGCTTTCAATGCCTTCGTGCATAGGAATTGTTAGCGCAATTTTGGAAATCGCTGTGATTTCGTCGCTCACTCCTTGGCCCTCGCTGCCCACAACAATTCCAAGCGGCGTTTTAGGCTTAAATTCGAACACATTTTCGCCTCGCATATCGGTGATTGCGAGAGTTAAGCCCTCTTTTTTTGCCATTTCGATAAACTCGGAGCGCGAAAGATTGAAAACAGGAATGTTGAACACTGCTCCGGCAGTGCTTCGCACAAGTTTCGAGTTTGTTTGGCTTACTCCATCTAATATAAACACGCTTTCCATTCCAAAAGCAAGTGCACTTCGAATGAGTGTTCCCGCGTTGCCGGGGTCTTGAATTCCGTCAAGCACAAGAAAGTTCCCTTTAGGAATTTCCACAACATGTTGTGTGTATTCTAACATAACAACCACTCCCCGCGGTGTTTTAACATCGGAAAGCGACTGAATGATATCGAGCGAAGTTAAATATTTTTCGCACTCAACTTCGGGAAGCAGTTCTTCTTTTGTGGCAAGAGCGACAATGGGCCTTGCGCCTTGAGCGACGGCGTCATTAATGATTTTTTGGTTATCTAAAAAAAGCAAAAAATTGTTTTCTCTTTTTTGCTTTTTAAGTTTTTTAACAAGTTCTCCACTTGCCTTATTCACTAGGCTTTAACCTCTGCAACAAGTGCTTTGAATGCTTCTGGGTCACGAACAGCGATGTCTGCAAGCACCTTTCTGTTAAGGTCGATGTTTTTAGACTTAAGTCCGGCAATAAATCTCGAATATGAGATATCGTTAAGGCGGCAAGCCGCGTTAATTCTTGTGATCCAAAGAGCGCGGAAGTCTCTTTTCTTTTGTTTGCGGCCGATGTAAGCATACATTCCGCTCTTCATAACCTGCTCGCGTGCAGTTCTGTAGAGTTTAGATTTTGCTCCACGATAGCCTTTTGCAGATTTAAGTATTTTTCTACGCTTTTTAACAGCGTTAACAGTTCTTTTAATTCTCATTTTGCGCTCCTTTTACTTTGCACCAAGAAGAGACTTGATGTTGTCAGAGTTCTTTCCTGCAATGTATGAACCCTTTCTAAGTTTTCTTTTTCTTGCTTGTGATTTGTTGGTCAAGAAGTGACCTTTTGTTGGGCGTGCATATTTAACTTTGCCAGTTGCAGTGAGTTTAAATCTTTTCTTTGCGCCACTATGTGTTTTTTGTTTTGGCATATTTTTTCTCCTTTTCTGTTATGCTTTTTTTGGATTTACAACGACGATTATGTTTCGTCCGTTAACTTCCGGCTCTTTATCTGTTGTGCCGGCATCTTCGAGTTTAGAAACGAAGTTTTTAACAACTTCTATGCATGTTTTGGCATAGGCTTGTTGCCTTCCCCTCATTCTAAGTGAAACCTTAACTTTGTTGCCTTCTGAAAGAAATTTCTTGGCGTTTGTTATGCGATAAGCAATGTCGTGGTCGCTGATTGTCATTGAAAGTTGAATTTCTTTAACTTCAATAATCTTTTGATTGCGCTTGAGTTCTTTTTCTTTCTTGATTGCATCGAACTTATATTTGCCGTAGTCCATAAGTTTGCACACGGCCGGCTTTGAAGAGCCGTTCATAAGCACCAGGTCAAGATTTTTTTGTTCCGCCACGCTAAGCGCTTTTGAAAGTGACATCACTCCAAGTTGCTCGCCAGCGTCGCCTATCAGCCTCACCTCGTCAGCAGAAATTTGATCGTTGATTAAAAGTTCCTTAAAAATGGTCGTTGTCTCCTTTTATAAAAAATTTGGTGAAAGACAAATTGCTTCCACCAAAAAACTTATTTTATTTTGATATAAAGTTTTTTAACACGGCCTAAATCCTAGCGTTTGACCGGTGAGAAGTGGAAACTTCTGCTTTCGATGTGTTAATATTAGCACACTTTTTTACTTCTTGTCAACTGTTTTTTCAGATTTTTTGCGTTTATAGAAAAATATTTTATCAAGAATTTTCCCCAGCCTTAATATCAGCCTGTCGGCATTTTTGATTGCCCTGCCTTTCATGAGCGCTTTAAAGAGAATGGTCAGCCCCGCAATCAACGAACTTACAAGCGTGGAGATAATAATCACAACACTTGGCTGAGAGATGTTTTGTGAGATTGAAAGAATAACACATGCCCCACCCGCGCCCGACAAAATGCCGCAGATGTCACCCACAACATCGGCACAAAAGGAGCAGACTTTTTCGGAATTTTTTTTGAGCCTTAAAGCCACCTCGCTCCCGGGCTCTCCCTTTTCGACGGCGCGCTTAAAAAAGTCTTCGTCCGCGCTGGTGACCGCGATGCCTATCATGTCGAACACGACGCTTAGAAAGATAAAGAGTGCAATCATTGCGCAGGCCATTATCGCGCCAAGCGAAGAGAGCACGCTGTGGCTGAGAAGTGAAAAAAGCGAAGAGAGACAAATAGAAACAATGAACATCTTAAATGCCCATCGATAATGCCTAATCTCCACCGCGCTCGCCTTAACCTTGTCCTTTTTACGCTTCATAGAAGTAGTATATTTTTAAAGTTGAGATTATATGAAAAAACCCCGCGGGTGCTGGGGGCTATTCCTACCTGTGCAACATCTCGTTTTCGCGCGGGTTGACCGCTAAGTCATTGTCCATTTGGTTTACAGCTTGAAGTTGCGCCTCAGTAGGTTTTTCTAATGGAGGCAATGTTTCAATTTGCTCTTCTTTTGGCGATTGCTCAGTCTGTTTTTTAAGTTCATTATTTCCAAGTGATAATACACGGACAAGACCTAACTCACCTACTACAACTAAAGCAAGGGCAATCAGTGCTTTCTCGGCGTTGCTTTCAGCCTGATTATACAGCGCGGTCAGTTCTGCACTATTTTTTTTCATTAAATCTAAAGCGTGCTCATTGCTGTTTGCATATTTTAAGTTGTTTTTATATTCTATTTGCTTTTTATTAAAAAACTCTTGGTCGGTGTTGATATTAAAATCATATTTTGAGAACTCTTCTTCTATCGATTTAATTTCGCTCTCTATCTGAGTTTTATACATGTCTGTGCTTTTGAAAGTGGTTAAAGTTTTGTGAGAACTAGAATAATATTTAATCGTAAGTCCTAGTGGCGTTGCGATACTTGCTAGCACAAAGCCAATACTCGCAAGTCTAAAAACAGATTTTACTTTTAATCGTGTGTTTTGCTTATTCTTCATAATATCCCTTTAATTAGATTTATTGTATCAAAAAAAGGGCTTGCTGTCAAGACCTTTTTCTTCTCTAATACACAATAAGTTCGTCGAGTTTCTTTGAGAGGTTTTGCTCCGAGACGAAGATTTTTTCGCCGGTGGCGCGAATGGTGATTTCAAGCGTGCCGTTTTCAAGCGTTTTTGGACTGATAACAATGCGCACTGGAATGCCCATAAGTTCGCTGTCTGTAAGTTTAAGACCGGCGGACGCATTTCTATCGTCATACAAAACCTCAAAGTTTTCGGCAACAAGTTTTTTATACAACTTCTCAGCCGCTTCTCTCACCTTCTCGTCGTCCATTCTGAGTGGGCAAAGATAGATGTGCCATGGCGCAACGCTCATAGGCCAAACAAGGCCTTTCTCGTCCGAATTCTCTTCCGCAATTGCGGCGATATTTCTGCCAATGCCAATGCCATAGCAGCCCATGATTGGATTGAAGAGATTTCCGTCCTTGTCGTGCACCTGCATGCCCATAGACTTTGTGTATTTTGTTCCAAGCTGGAAGATATTGCCGATTTCAATTCCCTTTTTAACGAGAAGTTTTGCGCCGCACTTAGGGCAACGCTCGCCTTCTGAAACTTTGGAGATGTCAACAAATTTTTCCGGCTTAACATCGCGCGAGATTGACACGCCTTGATAGTGGAAGCCTTCTTTGTTTGCTCCGGTCACGAAACTTTCTAAGCCCTCGAGCGATTTGTCAAAATAGATTTCTGCGCCCTCAACACTGAGGTCCACGCAGCCGATATTGCCTTTAACAAGGCCGCTGTCTTCGAGATTTTTGATTGCAATGTCGCCGCCAACGAGGAGTTTGAGTTTTGCTTCGTTAACCTCCTTGTCGCCTCTAAGGAAAGCAATCACAACCCGTTTCTCGTCGCCGATAACAGCATAGCAGACCGCCTTGCAAACTTGAGAAGGCTTTTTATTGAGATTGGAGCAAACTTCGTCAATAGACTTTGCCTCGCCGGTGAAAACTTCTTGTTTTACTCCGAAGATGTGGTCGTTTTCGTCCATAACTGATGTTGCAACATCGATGTTGGAAGCCGTGTCGCAGTCTGGGCAGATTATGATTGTGTCCTCGCCTATTTCAGTAAGAAGTTGGAACTCGTCGGCAACCTTGCCCCCCATCATTCCGCCGTCCGAATGCACAGCAATAACCTTCTTCAGCCCCATGCGGCGATAGATTTTAAAATATGCGTCATAGAGTTTTTTATAATACTCTTCCAAATCTTCTTGCGTTTCATGGAAGGAATATGCGTCTTTCATAAGAAACTCGCGCACGCGAATAAGTCCCGCTCTTGGACGGGCTTCGTCGCGCACCTTGGTCTGAATTTGATAAATCATAAATGGCAGCTGGTCATAACTCTTAATTGTGTCCATGGCTGCATGCACAGACGCCTCTTCGTGGGTCATGCCGATAACAAGGTCGTGACCGCCCCTGTCTTTAAAGCGCATCATCTCTTGTCCGATTGAAGAATATCTTCCGCTCATGTCCCAAAGTTCGCGAGGCATAACAACCGGGAAAAGACACTCCTGTCCGCCTACTGCGTCCATTTCTTCGCGAATGATTGCTTGAATTTTTTTGCTAATTCGCTCAGCCGGAGGAAGAAGTGTGAAAATTCCGCCGCCCACTTGTTTTATGTAGCCCGCGCGCGAAAGGAAGATGTGACTTTTTGCTGTTGCGTCTGCTGGAGGATTTTTAAATCTTTCCCCCAAAAGTTTACTCATTCTCATTGCATTCCTCCATTTTAAGTTGGGACAATTCTTGCTTGATTTGCTTAACTTTGCCCTTTGTCTCTTTCACGAGGCCATAGCAGAATTTGATAAGTTTCATTCCCTCTTCAAACAGCCCCGAGGCCTCTGCAAGCGGCACAGTTTCGCTTGAAAGCCTATCAACAATTTCGGTCAGTTTTTTTATCGCCTCTTCATATGTCATGATTTCACCTCTTTTGCCTCGGCAAGCACAGAGCCGTCGTGGAACTTGATTTCTATCTCAGATTTTAACACAATATTTTGAGCCTTGTCAACAACTTTGCCCCCTTGCTCGATGCGGGCATAGCCGCGTTTTAAAATGTCGAGTGGATTAAGTTTCGAAAGCGAATTTTCAATCAGCCCAAGCTGATAGTCTTTTTCCGTGAAGAAACTTGTTGTCAAATTTTCAAGTCTGTTTTCCGCCCTTTCAAGCGGCGAAATTTTGGAAGCGATAAATCTGTTAAGTTCGCTCTCGAACGCGCCTTCAAGGTGCTTTAACGCGCTCACGCGCTCGCCTTTATTCTTTGTTAGAAGTTCGGCCGCGGCTGACGGCGTTGGCGCGCGCATATCGGAAACAAAATCGATAATGGTAAAATCTGTTTCATGGCCGACCGCGCTCATTAAAAACTTCTCGCATGCGGCAGCCGCGCGAGCAACAACTTCGGTGTTATATGCTGCGAGGTCTTCGAGCGAGCCTCCGCCTCTTGCCACAACTATAACATCAATCTCGTCGAAAGTTGATAGAAGATTTATCGCTTTAGCAATTTCCACTTCTGCGCCATTTCCTTGCACCTTCACCGGAAAGAGCGCGATGTTTATGCTTGGGTCGCGGCGGGTGGCGACATTTATTATGTCATGAATAACTGCGCCCTCTTTAGAGGTTATCACGCCGATTGTTTTGATGTTTTCGGGCATTGGCTTTTTGCGAGACTCGTCGAACAGGCCCTCGCTTTCGAGTTTTTCTTTCATGAAAAGAAACTGCTTGAACAAATCGCCCTGCCCCGATTTTTCCACTTTTTGAACATTGAAAGATAGCCTTCCGCCCTTGGAATAATAGTTTGGCGAGCCGGTGACGATAATCTCGTCCCCTTCTTTAATATCCTTCATTGCAAAAGGAATAAAGGTGACGCAAGAAATCATGCCGCCCTCGTCCTTAAGCGAGAAATAGGTGGCGTTCCTTGCGCTTGACAAGCCAAAAACTTCCCCAACAATTTTTATATTGTGGAGAAGCTCTTCAGCGTCAAATATCTGTTTGATGTAGCCGTTATATTGCGAAACGGTTATCGCTTCAAGCATTTTCACTTCCTTTTTTGATTGCGCTGGAAAGCACCCCGTTCAAAAACTTAGGGCTGTCTTCCGACGAATAGACTTTCGCCATTTCCACCACTTCATTGATAACAATGGGCGCAGGCGTTTTAATATAGTCGATTTCGGCGATTGCGACAGAAAGAAGAGCGAGGTCGATTTTATGAACTCTGTCGAGGCTGTAGCCGACCAAAATGCCCTCTATCTTTTTTTCAATATCTTCTCTATGTAAAGAGTATGCCGAGAAGATTTCTTCGGCAAAGGCTCTGTCTTTATCTTTAATTTGCTCCCACATCTCGTCGTCGCAAGGGCTGGAGTTAAAAAGCCTCTCGAAAGCGAGCGAGAATGCAAGCACTCGTGCGTCTCTTCTCATTTTACATTCCTGTGTCTATGCGATTGCAGATTACATTCATGATGTGAACGCTGATGTTGGATGTTTTCATTTCCACCATGCCGGAGAGGTTGTTTTTGATGTTCTCCTGAATTCTGTATGCAAGATCGGGAGCGGCTTCGCCGATATACACATCCACATACACATCAATTTTCAGTGCGCCATTAGCGTCGAAATGGATGCACACCCCTTCATAGTCCTGTTTAGATAAAATTTTCTTATGCCAAGGCAGGTTAGCGTTCGAAAGCCTTGCCACACCTTTGATTTCTTTGGTGGCAAGGCTGACGATTGAATATAAAATGCTTTTGTCGCAAGTGATTTTTCCGTCTTCACTGTATAATTTTGTGTCTGCCATATTCACTCCTAATTTAAGTTATATATATTAAATATAGCACACTTTTATCTTTTTTAACAACTATTCAACAGGAATTATTTTAATATTTTTAAGTTCTGTGCCAAGTTGCTCTTGAATTATTGCAACAACTTGTGCAACTTCGTTTTCTGTGAGAACTGCTGCGTCTACAAGCACATTCACATTTGCTGTTGACATGGTGATAACGCAGTCCTTAAAGCCAAGGCCTTTAACCAGCCCTTCAACAACAAGTTCTTTGTCCATTTGTGCGATAAGATTTATTCTTGCCTGGTCGGCGTTCTTGATTGCTTCTTCTGATGATGACGGACTTTCAACTATCGCTTGATAGTAAAGAAGTTCTTGGTCGCGTCTTGCTTCCCTGTCTTGACGATAGGAAGCAAAGTAACTTGCGGTTGTTGTTTGAGTTGGAACATTGTCTTTCACAGAATTGTTGAGAGCCACATTCAGATAACCTGTCACGCCCAACAGCACCACCATGACCGCAAGAATAATGATTTTTGTTCTCTTTTTCATTTTCATTCTCCTTTTATGCACCTGTTAATATCAAAATATCTTCATTTGCAATGTCGACCACAGTTTGTATGGCTGTGACGAGGTTGAGCCTCACCGAAATGTTGTCTGCTCCACTCGCCGACACCAGCACGCCCTTAATTTCGGGATATATCTCCTTCACAAGCACAGGTTTGCCCGAGACGAGGATAATGCTGCTTGTCGTTGTTGAGCCGGACGAGTTTTCTTTGACCGTCTCTTCGGTGGCGTAGACATATTCAAAGCCGCTGCCGAGAGTGACCAGCACACTCACATTGCCAGCACCCTTGACTTGGCTGAGAATGCCCTCAAGCTTGTCCTCCAAGCCTTTGGCGTAAGCCTCGGCGTCAGAGGCTGATATTGATGTGTCGGTCTCTTTTTGCGGGCTTTTCGCCGGAGTGCGAATGAAAAGGAAATAGCATAATATCAACATTCCTATAACTAGGATGGCCAGTCCTATTTGTAGTTTTCGATTTTCCTTTATGCTTCGCCCAAGATTTTTAAGCTTGTCCAAAAACTCACCTTTCAAAATGCACCTCCGACGCCTCGACTTTTGCATGAGCAATCACTATCTCTAGTATTTCGTGCTCGATGTCTAAAATATCTTTATGTTTGGCATTCTCTGTTATGACTAAATTCCTTAGTTCGACATATATCGCATTAATCTTAAAGTTTGTGGAGAAGTTTTCGGCTGAAACTGACACTTCAACATTATTGTAACCACTTTTTTTTATGTCGAGTGAAATGCCCTCTTGTATCGCTTTCGTCTTATATACATTCATTTGATAGATGTAGTCTTCTTGGAGCGTGTAGTTATCTGATATGGAAATGTCGGAAAAGGAGAAGTTTTTGCCAATTAGGCCAGGGAGCGGCGCGATTATAACAAGCACAACAATGAATGAAAATATGCTGCGAATATATTTGTTAAGTTGACCTTCCGGCAGCATCAGTTCCACAATGACCGATAGGCTGATTATGCCGGCGATTGAAAGTATCCACGCAGAAACAGAGCCAAACATCTTTTCGTCCTCCTTTTTTGTTAATTAGATTTTTCTTGAACGGGGCGACGCAATCGGCGCGCGCGTAGCGCGCGCCCCCGCCCTCGGGCGCCAAGCGCAAAAAGTATTTTTGCGAGCCGCCCGAGGGCTGTAAATTTCGCCTCCGGCGAAATTTGCTTGCGTCGCCCCACTTGTCCTTGCCCCGAGTGCTATAGGATGTTCGCACTGCACATCACAAGCCCAGTTAAAATCACATACATGAACGACACAGCCACAATCATGGAAATAAGCATAGTCATGTTTTTGGAAAGAGTGCTCACAAACGAGGCAATCTTTCCGTCGCCTAGCGGCTCGATAATTCCCGCCATAAGTTTAAGCGCAAGCATGAAGATAATCAGTTCTATCACCGGTGCGATAATCGTTCCTGCAAGCAGCAGCATTCCGCACGCGCCGACAGCGTTCTTGATAAGGCTTGACGAAGCCAGCACAATATATAATCCGTCTGAGATATAGGACCCGACAATAGGCACATAACTCTTAATTGCAAACTTGGCCGTTTTTATCGAAAGCCCGTCAATCGAGCCGGCTGCAATTCCTTGAATGGATGCAAAGCCGATAAACACAGTAAACACAAGCCCAATCACCCACTTGAACATTGAGTTGATAAAGGAAATAAATTTGTCAAGTTTGACATTGTTGGAAAGATTGCTCACAAGTGACAAGACTGTGGAAATAAGAAACAGCGGCATAAGAAAGATTGTAAAAATGTTGATAATAAGGCTGGCAAGAAGAGCCATTGCCGTCTGATAGACAGACACGGACACGCTGCCACCGACCGCAGTCAGCATTGTTAAGAGAATTGGAAACACGGCATCCATTTGAGCCTTGATTGAGCCAATCGTCGAAGTTGTGACCGATATCATGCGCATTATCACCGAGAAAATGAGAATGACCACCACTCCATATGTGACAAAGTGAATAATTGAGCCCATCGACTTGTTTCCGAAGTTGGGCTTCAAGTTCTGCATCATTCCCCCTAGAATTGCAACGGCAATAACGGTGGCAATAATCGGCAAAAATGAAAGCAGATTATCAAATATGAGATTGAGCAGCGCCTGCCAAATGGAAGTTGAGTCATTTGCAAAATCGCCGCTTATTATCGAGGCCAATTTTTCAAGAAAACTCTTGCCCTGAAAAAGGTCGGCCGCATTTCCGGAATTATTTAAAATGTCTTCAAGGTCGGAAAGGTCGAGGTCGCCAAGTTGGTCACCAACGGCATCGTCAAGTTTGTCTGAAAGGTCCTCTTCTGCACTTGCCGCAAAACAAATTTGTGGCAGCGTATAGTTTGCCGCTAAAATGGGAGACAGGCAGATTAGCAGCATAAAGATTGATAAAACAAGAACTTTTAACTTTCTCATGTCGGCAAGAGTTCCATAACAATGTTAAGAATGCTTGTCACGATAGGCAGCGACATGACAAGAATTATTATCTTGCCGCCAAGGAGGATTTTGTCTCCCAGTCCCCCATTTCCCGTGTCGGCGCAAAGGCTGGCGGTGAATTCGGTCAGATATCCCACTCCAATTATCTTAAACACGACGGCAATAAGATTTCCATTTAGCCCCGTCTTGTTTGCAAGCGAGCCCACAAGAGAAAGCACGCCGGAAATCGAAGACAGCACCATGATTAAAATCACAATGCCGCCCACCATGGAAATAATCATGGCAAAATCACTGCGCACCGGTTTAACAATCAGTGCGGCGATGCAGGTTATCAGCCCTATTCCCATGATTTTGAAGATTAGTTCCATGCTCTCTCCCTACTCTATCTACAGCCCAAAGTCGAACATTTTTTGAATGGTGCCGAACAGGTCGCCAATCAGCGACAGCACCATAACGATAACGATTATCAGCCCTGCAAGTGTGGCAAATGTGCCAATTTCTTCCTTTCCGGTCTGTTTAAGAATTTGTGTGACGACGGCGGTAAGCAGTCCGATTGCTGCAATTTTAAAAATTATTTCCACTCCCATAGCCCCCTCCTTAAATTAAAATCACAATGGCAAAGAGCCCAGCGATAATTCCCAGTTTGAAGCATAGAGAGCCATATTTTTTGTTTTCTGCCGCGCATTTAGAAAGGCTGTCGTCGAAGCGCTTTAGAAAGTTTTGAATTTCTTTGGTCTGCCCCAGCACATCGCTGCGTCCCAGACTTTTGAAAAACAAAAACACCATTTCCTTCTCTTCGCTTTTAAGAAGCGGACAGTTTTTGAAAAGTTTTTCCTCGCTAAGTTCCTCAGTTCCTTCCAAATAACTGAGAAAGTTCTTATCAAGCCCAAACAAACTTTTCTTTGTCTTTTCGTCCATGCCCTCAATAAGTTTTTTCAGCCGCTCGCGTGAAAAGTTGATTTCAACATCCAGTTTCTGTGCAAAGAGGATAAGCGCCGAATAGAACTGCACTCGGCGTTTATATTTGATTGAAAAAACATATCCAACTGTCACGCACGCAATGAATAGCGCTGCCAAAATAATCCATTTCATATCACCACCTCATAAGTCTTGAAAAGTTTTCGTCATAAATTCCTTCAAGTGTGCCCGGCCCTTCGCGCATCGAAAGCACAACATATCGGGAAAACACTTTTTCGTCGATAAGTTCCCTAAACGCCGCTTTTTTAAGGAAACTCTCGATGCTGTCAGAGTGAGTTGAAGCAATTATTCTAACACCCGAATTGCAGGCGAACTTTACCGCTTCCACATCCTCCCATTCGCTTAATTCGTCGGTGACGATTATGTTCGGAGCAAGCGAGCGGATGCCGTTTTCAAAGCCGATTTTCTTGGAGGCAAAACTGATAATGTCGCTAAAATTACCTAGACCTTTTCCGATGTTCAGTTCGCCTCTCTCGTCAAGCACAAGCACATTGAAAGCAAGATTTCTCTCCGAAAGTTGGCAGACAAAATCTCTTAAAAATGTGGTCTTGCCTGCGCCCGGCGGCGAGATTATCAGCGTGCTGTAAACGCCGTCCTCTTTCACGATGCTGGAATATGCTTTCAGCGAGCAGTTTTTCACCTCGTGAGGAATTCGGATGTTGACCGAGGAAAAGCCAGTCATAGTTTTAACTTGTCCCGCCTCTTCAATCATGTTGCCGCCAATGCCGATGCGGATGCCGTTTGGAGTGGCGATGTAGCCCTTTTTGATTTGCTCGTTGACAGAATAGATGGAGCATTCGCTCGCGCGGAAGATAATCTCTTCAATCATTGACGCGGTGGCATATATTGCGCCCGAAAGATTGCGGGATTTTCCCTCGTCATTAAGAAAAAACTTCTGCCCCATGCAAGAGAGAAGCACCGGCTTATCGGCGCGCAGTCTAATTTCGTTAAGCGCCCCAAAGCCCACCCTGTTTTTGATTGGAAGAAAGATTTTATCGGGCAATATTCCCTCAAGCATAGCCGCCTCCTTAGCAAAATATATGCCCTGGCTTTATTTGCGCATGAGAAGAAAAAGGAGGAATTATGCCGATAAAAAAAGTGGCGGCTGCCACTTCATATGGAAACAACATTTTCTAATATTGTGCTTTTAGAAAAATTCTCCATGTCCAAATATTGATCAAATGATATGTTGCTATTGACTGTGGAAGGTGTGTTTAAAATGTTGAAGTCGCCTTTATAGTTTTCTATAGAAATTCTTCCAAAAACTTTTTCAAGCGGACAGTCTTGACAAATATGCTGCGAAATTAAATCGCCAACAACAAATCTCACACCCTTGCAATTTCCATTGTATTTTCCCACTTGCAGTTCGCTTGTCCTGCAGCCTAAATGCTCTGCTAACAGCGGCTTCAGCATCGGCTCAGATAAGAGTTCACGCTTGGCAGCCGGATAGTAAATCGTCTTAACATTTTCAAGGTCATTTCTTCCTTCAAAAAGCAGGTCATATCCGTTATATGAAAGATCATCAATCAGTTTTTGTGGCGAGATTTCTGCATATCGCTTTTGCTGGAATAATGCTTTGGTTTGCCTCAAACTTTCAAGCCATTCAACTTGTTTTTTCCAGTTGGCAGATTTGTAAAGTTGAGAGTTATTATCGAAGAACTCTTTTGCAACATCAAAGAATGCGCTTTCAATGTTTTGCTCCTTGCCGTCCGATAAGCCTCTAAAGCCGCAAAGCGCTCCAACGCCGCTGCAGTGGCCGACAATCTTCAACTGATTAAAGTTGTCAACAAAAATAAACACAACATTTGCATTTAGTAAGTCCTCGACCATTGCCATTTTGTTAAGGCATATGTAAGTGTTTTTTGTGTATGAAAAAAGCCTTGCGCAGTTCTCTTCAAAATGAAGAGGTTCAAGTTCTTTGGACGCAAAACTGAGCCAGCGACCTTTTCCAAAAGTGTTTAAATTTTCTAATTCAATTTTAAACATGGCTTTCATTATATCACTCTTGCGCCGCATTTGCAAGATGTAAAACAAAAAAAGGCGGCAAGTTTGCCGTCCGATTTTTTAAACTTATGCTCTACTCATGTAAGAGCCGTCGCGGGTGTCAATTCTCACGCGCTCGCCTTGGCTGATAAAAAGTGGAACATTGATAACATATCCCGTCTCAAGTTTAGCCGGCTTTGTGGCAGCCTTTGAAGTGTCGCCCTGCACTGCCGGCTCGCAGTCAACAATTTCAAGTTCAACAAATGTTGGAGGATAAACTGAAAATGGAGTTCCTTTGTAGAAATACATTGTTGCGTTCATGTTCTCCACCATAAACTTAAGCGCTTCCTCAACAGCGTCATAGTTAAGTGGAATTTGCTCGTATGTTTCTGCGTCCATGAAGTAGTAAAGTTCGCCGTCGCTGTAAAGATAGGTCATTTCCTTTTTCTCGATAACTGCAACTTGGAATTTATCGGAAGGGTTAAAAGTGAGTTCCTTCACTTGACCTGTCATAACATTTTTGATTTTTGCTCTCACGAATGGTGAGCCTTTGCCCGGCTTAACATGCAAAAAGTCGATAACAGTGTAAACTGCACCGTCCATTTCAAAAGTTGTGCCTTTTCTAAATTCTCCAGCTGTAATCATGTATAGTCTCCTTAAAATAATTTTACTTTGCTATTCTAGCACAATTATTGCGTCTTAGCAAGCAATTTTTTGTAAATTCTTTTCATTTCTGCGGCGTCTTTTGCCATATGCCCTGCCGACTCCGAAATTATTCGCGGATGCAGGTCAAGTTCGACAAGAGCCTCGGCAAGCGGCTGAAAGTTTGGGCCATAGATTTCGTCGTCAAAATTCAGGTGGCGAATTTCGCCTTTCTCGCCAAATTGAATTTTGGAAAAGTGGATGTGTGCGATGTTTGTTTTCTCATAGCCGATAACATCAATCGAGCGCTGCAGAATTTTCTTGAAATCGTCCTTAGTTTTCAGCGAGCCCTGAGTGAGCGCGTTGATGTGTCCAAAATCGAAGGTCGGAATAAGGTGGGCGTTGCCGGCGCAGATTTCAAGCACTTCTTCATATGTGCCAATTTGCATCTGCTTGCCCATTGTCTCAGGGCAGAGATAAATTCCCTCCAAAAGCCCTTCACTATCAAGTGCGTTCACAAGTTCTGAAATGCGCTCCTTTGCGATTTTGAAGGCATCGCTCCTTTCGGCTTTGCCGCAGGAAGCCGGGTGAAAGACCAGCCTGTCAGCCCCAAAAGCCCTCAAAAATTTAATGCCCGTCGTGATGTAGCCCCTGGTTTTTCCCAGCAGCACTTCGTCAGGCGAGGCAAAATTGATAAAATATGGCGCGTGCAGAGAAAGCGCAATGCCTTCCTCCTTAAACGCATCGCCAATCTTTCTTGCAGTCTCAGTTGGCATGATGTAGCCGCGGCCGAAAGAATATTCGAATGCGTCAAGCCCCCTTGCCTTCAGCCATTTAGGGGCCTGCAAGGTTGTTTTGTTGCCTTCAGCATGAAAACTTTCGCTGTTGCCCGCAGGGCCGAAAAGTGTTTGCATAATTCCTCCTGGGGAGGCACCGACCTCGTTTAACGCGGGCACGGTGCTTTGCTAACCTAACCGCTACTCGGTCGGTTCCCTCCCAATCTCCCTCCACTGGCGGGGCTCACCCAGCTTTCCCTCAAGCAAATTCATGAATGAATTTCTTTCGGTTGTCGCTGGGCAAAGCCCTTCCCCGACAAAGCTGGATGTCGCATATTTTAATCAATATTTAATTTAGCCTTATTTCGAGTTTGAGTTTGCCCTCTCTTGCGTCCGCCAAGCCAAGAAAGGTGCTGCCAAAAAGATTATATCGTCCGTCTTTTAACTTGCATGGCAAAATCTGACCATTCAAAATTCTTATTTCATTTTCCTTCGAAACTTCCACTTTTTCAAAACTAAAAAGGTCTTCGGGCGCAATAACGCTGAATTTGCCTGCCTTCACATCTTCAAGCGAGAATGCATCTTTAAGTTTAAAATCTCCACATTTTGTGCGTATTATATCATAACACACGCCACATGTTGATAAACTCGCCGCAAGATCGCGACAGAGCGCACGAATATATGTGCCCGACGAACACGCAACTTTGAAAACAAAGAGGTTTTTTTCTTTCTCTTCGATAAGTTCAAAATTGTATATTTCAATTTCTTTAGGATTGAGAGTTGGCTCTTTCCCCTCCCGAGCAAGTTCATATGCTTTTTTTCCATTTATCTTTTTTGCTGAATAAGCCGGCGGCATCTGACTAAGCTTGCCTAAAAAGGTTGGCAAAATTTTTAAAATGTCTTCTTTTGATATTTTTTTATCGTCAGTTCTTGTTATTTGCCCTTCAAGGTCGAAAGTGTCGCGCTCCTCGCCGAACTTAAAGGTTGTGATGTATTCTTTATTCTTATTAAGATAAATGTCAAACAGCTTTGTGCAAGAGCCGAGCGCTATTGGCAGCAAGCCCTCCGCTTCAACATCCAGCGTGCCAAGGTGGCCGGCTTTGCTTGCGCCCGCCGCCCTCTTCACGATATTGACAGCAGTGTTGGAAGAAAGACGACGAGGTTTATTTAAAAGAACAATTCCGGTCATTATTTTAACTCCCTAATCGCTTTGAGCACAAGTTGTTTAACTTGTTTTTCGCTGCCCTTTAAGTTTCTGCAAGCGGCCGCTTGAACATGCCCGCCCCCGCCAAAGTGCGCTGCTATTTTTGAAACATCATAGCCTTGCCTGCATCTAAACGAGCAAGAAAAAGTGTGTGGCTCTTGCTGCTTGATAAGGCAGGAAATGTTTACTCCGTCAATTGACAGAAGTTTGTTGGAAAGGCCTTCAGTGGTGTAGTTATCCATTCCCGCTTGCTTAAAATCTCGGGCATTGAGCGAAGAGATAATGATATCGTCGCAGATTTCCAGTTTTTCAATCATGCGGCCTTGCAGTTTAAACATTGATAAAGATTGTGATTTAAGTAAAACATTGTTGGCCTCAACGGTGTCTGCCCCGCATTCGATAAGTTTAATTGCATTTTTGAAAGTGTCTGCATTAACCGAGTCGATTGTAAAGGCTGCGCTATCTGTAAGCAGCCCGCCATACAGGATTTTGGCCTCAGTTTTGTCTGGCTTTTTGCCCATAAATTCGATAAACTCCAAAATCACCTCACAAGCCGAAGTGTATGGAAGAGTCAGTTCAAGTTTTGCGTCATTGAAAATGCCTGGGTGGTGGTCAAGCCTCATTGTGTTTGGGTGGTTTTTAAAAGCGGAGCAATATTTGCCCAGTCTTGCGGCTGTGGAGTTGTCCACCATGATTAACAGGTCGTAGTTTTCGGAAATAATTTCATTTTTTATTTTATCGGTCTCAAAAAATCGAGCGTCTGAACTTGTGATTTTGCTATCGAGAAAATAATCGACCTTTTTGCCCTGTCTTTCAAGAAAATGCCCAAGTCCAAACATGGAGCCAAGTCCGTCCGGGTCGTGGTTTATATGACTAAAAATCGCAATTGTTTTTGCGGCTTTAATCTTGTCTGAAATTTTTTGAAACTTAGTCGTTTTCTGGGTCGCTGTCATTTTCTGTATCCTCTTGAGGTGGAATGTCCAGCCCTTTTAAAATTTCTTCCACTCTGATTGCATTTTGCATGTTTTTGTCAAACGCAAAATCGAGTTTTGGCATATGCGGCAGGTCGAGTTTTTCAGCAAGTTTTGCCTTGATAAAGCCCTCGGACCTTTTCAGCACCTTCATAACTTCGGGTGCACGCGAGTAGTCGCCATCGGTTAGCGCGATTTTGACTTTTGCATATCTGAAGTCTGGCGCAACTTTAACATCATTAACGCCAACAAAGGCGTCGATGCGAGGGTCGTTCATTTCAAACGCCACAATCTCTTGCAGCGCTTTTTGGAGTTTTGCATTTGCTCTGTCTATTCTGTTTGACATTTTCACCCCCTATTGATTGGAACGCTGATATAGAATTCGATTATATCGCCCTCTTTAAAGTCAAGGTTGTCGTGCAGTTTAATTCCGCACTCATAACCTTTAACAACTTCTGCTTTCTCGTCCTTGAGAATTTTGAGGCTTTCAACGGTCGTTGCTCCAATCTCTTCTTCGCCGCGTTTAACTTTGGCGATGCAGTTTCTGGTGGCTTTGCCGTCTTTCATCATGCAGCCTGCAACTTTTCCGGCTGTGGAGAGTTTGAAGACCATGCGAATTTCAGCGTTTCCGATATATTGCTCTTCATATTTAATCGAAAGCATGCCGCTGATTGCACGAGTGATGTCGTCAACAACTTCATATATGATTTTATATTCCTTAATCTCCACCTTTTCTCTGTCAGCAAGAATTTTTGCCTTGCCGCCCGCTTTAAGGTTGAAGGAAATAATAACTGCCTTTGTTGTTTCAGCAAGCACAACATCGCTTTCGGTGACAGGCCCTGCTGCAGCATGAACAACATTGACCTTTGCCTCCTCGTTCGAAATTGGCGTGAGTGTGGAAACAAGCGCTTCCACTGAGCCTTGAGTGTCGGCTTTAATGATAACATTAAGATTTTTGAGTGTCCCCTCGTGAACTCTGTCCATGAAGCCGTCAAGGCTGACGCCAGAGGTCTTAAGCGCTTTTTCTTTCTTGATTTTGTCAATTCTCTCTTCGATAACCTGTTTCGAAAGGCTTTCGCTCACGGCATAGAACTCGTCGCCCGAAGAAGGAACTTCATAGAAGCCGAGAACTGAAATTGGAGTTGACGGCGCTGCCGATTTAACAGGTTTTCCGTGCTCGTCGAACATAGCTTTAACTTTTCCATAGGTTATGCCGGCAAGGAAACTGTCGCCCACCTTAAGTGTTCCGTTTTGAACGAGAACTGTGGCAACAGGTCCGCGATTTTTGTCAAGTTCCGCTTCCAAAATAACGCCGGTCGCGGTGCGGTCCGGGTTGGCTTTAAGTTCTTCCATGTCCGCAACAAGAAGTATCATAGACTTAAGTTCGTCCATGCCAAGTCCGGTCTTAGCCGAAACAGGCACAACAACGGTGTTTCCGCCCCACTCTTCAGGCAGCACATCGTGCTCGGCAAGTTGCTGTTTAACGCGGTCGATATTCGCTTCCGGTTTGTCGATTTTGTTGATAGCAACAATCATAGGCACGCCGGCCGCTTTAATGTGATTGATAGCCTCAATGGTCTGTGGCATGATGCCGTCGTCTGCGGCAACAACAAGAATTGCGATATCGGTCGCTTTCGCCCCCCGCGCGCGCATCTGAGTGAATGCCGCGTGACCAGGAGTGTCGATAAAGGTTATTTTTTCATTGTTGAAAACAATTTGATATGCGCCGATTTTCTGAGTGATGCCACCCGCTTCGCTTGCAACAACATTGCTCTTTCTAAACGCATCGAGAAGTGATGTTTTTCCGTGGTCGACATGGCCCATAACTGTAACAACTGGAGGACGCTTCCTGAGATTTTTCTCGTCGTCTTCGTGGCTTATGTCAATAAGTTTTTCTTCCATGGTCTTATCAAGCTTAAGTTCCAAGGTTATTCCAAACTCGCTGCACACAAGTTCAGCGGTGTCGAAATCGATGTTTGAGTTGATTGTTGCCATAATGCCAAGTATCATAAGTTTTTTAACAATTTCAACAACAGCCTTGCCCGTCTTTTCGCTGAGTTCTTTAACAGAAATTTCTTTCGACGAAAGAACAACATGTGTGATTTTTGGCGCGATAATTGTATCTTGCTTTTTCTTATTCTTGTTTGCAAGTTTTCTTGAGCCCATGGTGGTCTCTTCAAAGCCGTCCTCGCTCATTGTGATTATGCTGCGGCGATTGTCAAGCCCTTTCTTAGGTGTTGGGCGTGCTTTTTCCTCCACAATGTTTTTCTTTGGCGATTTGTTCTTATTGCCAAAGTTTCTTTCCGGCTGCGCAATGATAGGCTCCGGCTCATTACCCGCGAAAGAGCGGAAGTTGTTAACTTTTGTGGAAACAAAGTTTGTTTTATTCTGACTAAAGCCCGGCCTGTTGTTGTTTGCAAAAGGCGGCTTTCTATTAGGGTCAAAATTAGATTGTCTGTTGTTATTAAATGGCCTCTGCCCATTGTTTGGGCGTTGCTGTTGAAAGTTCGTGCCATTTGTTCTTCTGAAATCTTGATTTGCTTTTCCGGTTGCGCCAATTTGATTTTGGTCAAATCTGCGGAAGTTGTTTTGTGGCTGTGAAGGAGAATTTGGACGAGAAAAACTCTCCGGCTTCTTGTTTTGTGAAGTCGGCGCTGCAGCGGCAGCCTCTTTTTTCTCCTCTTCCTGCTTCAATCTGGCCGCCGCAATCTCGGCTGCTTTTTTTGCAGTTTGCATATTGCGTGCCAGTTCGTCGAGTTGAGTCTTGAGCGCTCTAATCTCACGAAGTTGCTCGAGAATGCTTCCCTCTTTTTGCAGATTATGAATTGTTTTAAGATTGTTAAGTCCTGGGTTTGCCAAATTTTTCTCCTTACTATCTAATCAAGATATTTTTTTATTTCTTCGCTTAGTCCTTTGTTTTTAATTCCGATAAGTTTATATGTTTTTTGATTGAGCGTGCCAAGCCCTTCAACCTCTCTGCCCTCAATTCCCTTTTCTACAAGGCGGTCATATATCTTTCGGCTGCTCTTGCCGGCAAGGGTGTCGATAAGCACAAGATAGAGTTTCTTGTCATAGCCCGAAAGTTTGTCGCTGCCTTCGATAACATATCCTGCTTGCAGTGCAATGCCAATATATGATGCAAGTTTATCTTTTTGCATGCTCCCTTAACTCCTCATAGATTTGTTCGGGCACGGCGCACTTAAACGCACGATTAAGCCCTTTAGCTTTCTGCAGATTTTTAAGGCACTGTTCATTCTTGCAAATGTAGGCGCCGCGGCCGGCAAGTTTTCCGGTCTCGTCCACAAAGAACTGTCCCTCTTTATTTTTCACCACGCGAACAAGTTCTTTCTTGTCGAACATCTCTCGGCAAACGATGCACATTCGCTTTGGGCTGGGCTTATTCATTTTCCTCTCCCGAAATTTCTTCGAGGTCGTCAAAACTTGCAAATGACTCTTCGTCCTCAAGTTCGGTCAGTTCATATTCAGGCTCTTTAGGCGCCTCTTCAATTGGCTTTCCAAGAGACGACTCTGGCTTAACTTCAATCTTCCAGCCTGTAAGTCTTGCAGCAAGACGAACATTTTGTCCGCTCTTGCCGATCGCAAGTGAAAGTTTGTCGTCTGGCACAATAACGCGAGATGCGTTAAGACTTTCGTTGGTCTCCACGCTGAGCACTTTTGCTGGGCTAAGTGAGCGAGCGATGTATTCAAGTGGGTCTTCGCTGTAAAGAATGAGGTCAATCTTCTCGCCATTGAGTTCGGAGACGATTGTGTTAATTCTTATTCCGTGATTTCCTACGCACGCGCCGATTGGGTCGATGTTCGGCTTCTCGGTGTAAACTGCAACTTTGGAGCGATTGCCCGGGTCACGCGAGATGTTTTTGATAATCACATCGCCGCTTGCGATTTCAGGAATTTCAAGTTCGAAAACTTTTCTAACAAAGCCAATATTGCTTCTTGTCACCTGAATTTGCGGGCCGCGGAAGGAGTCTTTAATCTTTTTCACATAAACTTTAATTCTCTGCCCTATTTCGTATTTCTCGCCGGGAATTTGGTCGGTTGGAAGCATGATGCCTTCAACATGCGATCCGGAAATCTGAACATACACTGTGCCATTGTCAATTCTGCGAACAATGGTGGTGAGAAGTTCGTCCTCTTTCTCGGAGATTTCAGAAACTGCCATATCGCGCTCGAGTTCTTTAAGGCGCTGCATAACAACCTGCTTTGCTGTCTGTGCGGCAATGCGGCCGAAATCTTTAGTCGACTCCTCGGTCACAACTTCGTCGCCAAGTTTATAAGACTTCTTGATAAGTCTAGCCTCTGCAAGAGAGATTTCTTTATCCGGGTCGGTCACTTCGTCAACGATTGTCTTAAAAGAATAAATTCTAATCGTGTTTTTCTCTGGGCTGAGTTTAACGCTTGCCGATTTAGCCTCGCCATACATTTTCTTGTATGCGGATGTGAGAGCAAATTCGAGCGCTTCAATAAATTTCTCCTTATCAATTTTCTTTTCTGTTTCCAAGTCTTCAAGTGCTTGGAAGAAGTCTTTATTTATCATTTTTTTCTCCTTTAAAATTTGATTACTGGCACAATGTGTGCAATTTTGTTTCTTTGAAGTTTGATGCTGCCCTTTTCGGTCTCGATTTCAATTTCGTCCTCCGAATAGGCTTTTAACAGACCTTTGAAATTCTTTTTTCCGTCAAGTTTTTGAAAAAGTGTGATTTCAATTTCGCCATTAAGATTGCGCTTGAAATCGCGCTCCGTCTTAAGCGGCCTGTCAATTCCCGGAGAAGAGACGGACAGAATGTAAGGCTTGTCGTCTGTTGGGTTAATTTCGTCTAAGATTGGGTCGATAATCTTGTGAATTTTCTCGCAGTCTTCAATCGTCACGCCATTGTCGCAGTCGATAGTGAACACAAGGTTCATGCCGGTGCTTTCCTTTTGATAGGAAACTTCCAAAAGTTCGTATCCTTCATTTTCGATAACCCCGCGAAGTTTTTCCTCGCAGATTTCTTTGACCTTAGCCATTTATCCTCCTTCTACAAAGAAAGTGAGCAATCGCTTGCTCACTCCCCGCATCTTCTAGTCATTTTGAGTATATCATATTGTTGCCATAAAATCAAGGAATTTTCCTTAATTTTTAACTTTTTTTATTCTTCACAGAGTTTTAACAGCACCTTTGCTGTGGCGATAGCGTCGTTATAAGCGCGGTGCGCGCCGGTTAAATCAACGCCAAGCGCGGCCGCAACTGTGCCAAGTTTGAGATTATGCGTGTTAAGGCGGCTGACTCTGGCAATCTGGAAGGCGTCGATGTTGTCATTATTAAACTTCACGCCCGCTTTTTGTGCAGCCTTGCGCAAAAATTTATTGTCAAATTCGGTGTTGTTATATCCCCCTATCATGCAGCCGTCGGCAAAGTTATAAAAGTCAACAATAACATCTTCCACTTTTGGCGCGTTTGCCACCATTTCATTTGTGATGTGAGTTATTTTTGTGATTTCACTGTTTATTGGTTGCAAAGGCTTCACGAATGAATAAAATTTCTTGGTGATTTTGCCGCGCTCGATTTTTACAGCGCCGATTTCGATAATTTCGTCCGTCTCCGGGCTGAGCCCCGTTGTTTCAAGGTCATAGACAACAATGTCGCGAGTTGAAATTGGCTCTTTGTAGGTCGGACTTTTAACAAACAAATTCTGCTGCTGGTGGTCGTTATAGTCCTCAACTGTGGCAACAAGTTTGCGGTCGAAAACTTGCGGCTCTTCCTCCTCTGGCGGAGTTTTCATTTGTGCATAGGTCATAGCCGATATGTAATAGGTCAGTTTGTCGCCCAGCCCCATTTTAAGGTCGCCAAGACAGAGAAAGGTCATGCCGTCAGTGAGGCATTCGCATTTTTTCTCGTTAGTTTTAGAGCAGAAATAAACGCACTCCACGCTTTTTCCGTCGTTAAGGTTGAAAGTGTAGAAAGTTTTCTCTTCACCCTTTCGCTTCCCGTTTTTGGCGATAAAGGTCTTTTTCTGCACCCCTGAAATTGTGCCAAAAAGAATGAGGCTTGGCTTTGGCGCGTTGTTGTTTTTGATAAGTTCCGGATGCGGCGCAATGTCTTTGCCAAACAAGTTCTTCACGATGTCAACTTCATATCTAAGCACCTTTTTTGGCGGCACTTTGATTGGAACAACTGGCACGATATCGGCGATATTAAAACTCTCGTCTAAAACCGGCTCAATTTCAAACTCGGCGATAAAGTTATCTTCAAGTTCGCCCAGCAGCGCCTTTTTGGCAAACAGATTTTCAAACAGATTGATAACCTCTTGGCACATGTGAAGGAAAATTTTAACTTTCCCCTCTTCCTTAATAATCTTCACCTGTTTTTCAGAAAGTTGCGCGGAAATAGATTTATAGTTATTTTCGAAAAAGGACAAAATCTGTTTTCTTAAAAGTCGCTCGTCGAGGAAACTCTTTTTGAATTTGACTTTGATTTTCGAATTGATTTTCAAATTGTTTTCGCAAAATTGTTGCATTTCAGCGCGAATGTCGTCTGAGATGTCAATGTTTTCGGGATATAAAAAAGTCAGTTCGCACAGGCCTAGCGTTCTGTCAAGACAAACGCTTAGCAGCCTGAGAAAACTGAACTTTCCATTTTCGAAATTATATAGTTTGTTTGATAATTCGTCCATGACCCTATTTTACAAGACAAAATGCAAAATGTCAATCAGAACAACAAAGCCAAACAGAATACACAGCCCCACAAAGTGAATTTTCGCCTCTAAATTGCGATTTATCGGCTTGCGGCGAATCCATTCAATCAGTGTGAAGATAACATGCGAGCCGTCAAGTGCTGGAATTGGCAGCAAGTTGAACACTGCAAGATTGGCAGAAATCATAGGAATTAAAATGAGAAGATTGAGCCAGTTCATTTGCGCCGCGCCGGCAATCGAGGTGATTGTTGTTATCGGGCCGCCGACGGCACTGATTGGAAGTTGGAATGTGATAAGCATCCACAGCGATTTTAAAACAACCCACGCAAGGCCGAACGCAAACTCCCAACATCTTCCCAGCGCTTCCCAAAATGAGTAGACATATGGCTTGTATGTCACGCCAAGAAGATAATTTCTTGAAGACACGGTCTCCCCGTCCTCTTTATATTCGACCACATTGAAAAGGCCCATGTCAAGGTCAACGTATTCGCCATTTCTTTTAACAGTCATTTTAAAAGAAAAGTCTTCAATGTTTTTGCCGTCTTCCACCCATTTTTCTGCAGCTGCTTGCTCTTTAGCGATCAGATTTTGAAAGGTTTCGCCGAAAGCAAAATCAACTTTCGTGCCCGCAACGCTGACAACAATGTCGTTTTCTTGAAGCTGGGACACATACGTGATTTGTTCATTGCCTAGGCCGTTGAAAGTTATCGTGTTTGATTTAATCTGCGGCACATCATAGCCTATAGTGCAAAGAAGAATAAGCGAAAATAACACCGCCGCAAGAAAATTCATTGTCACGCCTGCAAGAAAGACGATAATTCTCTTCCAAGGTTTTTGTGCGTTGAAGCAGTCTGGCTCCGGCTTTTCGTTATCGTCGCCCTCACCCTTAAATGCGCAATAGCCGCCAAGCGGAAACATGCGAATAGAGATTTTCTCGCCTCGTTTGTTTGTGCGAGAAAACAGGGCTTTGCCAAAGCCTATCGAGAACTCTTCAATTTTAAATTTGAGTATGCGACCGGCGATGTAGTGGCCAAGTTCATGAATAAGCACCATGAAAAGCAGCACCACAAGCGCCACAATAACATACACAACCGCCATTAAAATGTCCATTATTCCCCTAGATAATAAGCACTAAGTAGAAAGCAAAAAACAGCATTGGGCTGACAAAGATGTAGGAGTCAATTCGGTCAAGCATGCCGCCATGCCCAGGAAGGACTTTGCCTGTGTCCTTAACGCCTGCTTTTCTTTTAAGGTGGCTCTCGAAAAGGTCGCCGCACTGAGCAATAACTGAGCCCGCAGCAACGATTAGCAAGAGTTTCCATATCTCAAGTGTATTCAATGCAACAGCGAAATAGTCTATTGCGCCTAAAATTAAGTATACACAAGCCGAGAGCAAAATGCAAAAAACTGTGCCGCCAACTGAGCCGGAAATTGTCTTATTAGGGCTAATTTTAGGAGCAAGTTTCTTTCCGCCGAACAGCATGCCACAAAGCATTGCAAAACTGTCTGTGAACATTGGAATGAGGAAGGCAAAAATAAGTATCACAAGTGACAGCGCTCCGCCATAGTTTGCGATGCTCTCCACTCCGATTTCGTCGAAATGATTGAGAAAGAGCATGCAAAGAAAGAGAAAGGTTGGATAGATGAGCCCAAGAAGTGTGTTAAGTGCTTTTTTGAAAGAAAATTTGTTAAAAGTGGTTTGCACTCCGCGAAGTCGCATCTCTTTAAGCACTCTAGATTTTGTGCATAGGCTCCAAAGATATGCAATTATTCCACTTGCAAGAATAAGGCCGAGGTCGATTAGGATTGTCCAGCCAAAGCCGAGGCCAAAATATATGCCAAGAACTGTTGCAAGCATCATAACTCCTGAAAAAGCGGAGATTAAAATACTATTATTCACCCTGCCCGTTCGAGACAAAAGTTTTGTCATTTCAAAAGCGGCGAAGCCGGCCACTACTGCGAAGAACACATCAAAAAAGTATGGGCTGACATACACTTTAAGCACAAACATCAGCACAATTGAAAGGACAATTCCAAGTGAAGTTAAAAGTCTTGCTTTCATTAGTTTCCTCCAAATCGCCTCTTGCGTTTAGAATAAACTTTCAGCGATTTCTTTAGTTGTTTTTTGTCAAAATCCGGCCACATCAAACGCGGAAAATAAAGTTCAGAATAGGAAGTTTGCCAAATTTGGAAGTTTGATAGTCGCATTTCCCCGCTCGTGCGCACAACAAGGTCTGGGTCGGGAAATTCGTTGGTGTAAAGATTTTGTGATATATCGGCTGCCACAATTTCGTTCTTGCCGCTTTTAAGCGCAAGGTTGACAGCGCGCACAATTTCCTCTTTCCCGCCATAGTTCAGGCAAAAGCCGGCACGAAGACGAGTGTTTTTAGCCGTTTTTTCTTCGGCGTTATTCATGATTTCTTGCAAGTCCTTAGAAAAAGCGCGCTTGTCTCCGAAAAATTCCACTCTTATGCCAAGTTCAGAGAAAAAGCCGAGCCCTTTTGAAAAATATTCTTCGCTAAGTTTCATTAGCCCGTCAATTTCCTCTTTGCTTCGCTTCCAATTTTCGGTGGAAAAGCAGTAAAATGTGGCAAAAGGAATATTTTCTCCGCAAAGGGCTTTTAGGGTGCGCTCGATTGCTTTAACCCCCTCTCTATGCCCCATTTGAGACGGAAGGCCCCGCCTTTTTGCCCATCTTCTGTTGCCATCTAAGATAAAGGCGATGTGTTTTGGGTTTTCCATAAAAAACTCCTATTAAATTTCCAGTATTTCCTTTTCTTTTGCAGCAAAGAGACTGTCGACTTTGTCTGTGTATTTATCAAGCATTTTTTGAACATCTGCTTCAAGCGAAGTTGACTCGTCTTCCGAGATTTCCCCGTTTTTCTTTTGGTCTTTTAAAAAGTCCATGATGTCGCGTCTTGCCGAGCGCATTGCAACTTTTGTGTCCTCAGCAATTCTTTTGATTTGTTTAACGATTTCCTTTCTTCTTTCCTCGTTAAGTTGTGGGAAAACAAGGCGAATAACCTTGCCGTCGTCTGACGGAGTGATGCCAATATCAGAAGCTGCGATAGCCTTTGAAACATTTTTAACTTGGCTTGCGTCCCATACAGAAATGCACAAAATTCTAGCCTCTTGCACTGAAATGTTTGCAAGTTGCTTGATAGGAGTTGGCACTCCATAATAATCTATTGAAATCTTGTCTAAGATATGCGGGTTCGCTCTTCCCGCGCGGATTACAAGGTATTCGTTTGTTTGGTGTGTGAGGGCCTTGTCAAGCTCGGCCTCATAGTCAAAAAACTTTTCGTCGATTAAATCTTTGTTCATATTTTCTCCTTATAGGGCTAGTATACATATTTTGTCGCCTTTTTCCAAATAAAAACGACGGACAAAGTCAATTTATTTGTTTTGCCAATAGTTTTGAAATGCCAAGAAATGAAAAATAAAAAGAACCTGGAATAAGGTTCTCATTATTTTGATATTTCAAGCGAATTATTGTCCATAATGAACTGTCGAAGCATTTTGTTCTCGTCTTTAATTGACTGAATTTTCTCTTCTCCTTGGTCAATGTTTCTTTGATTGATTTCAATCTTCTCTTCGCATTCTTGAATTTTATTTTTTAATCGTGATATTTTGTATTCATTGTTTTTGATTTCCACTCTGTAAGTTGAACATGAAACATCTATGTCTATAATTTTTTGTTTATTGGCTTGTTGTCCTTCTTTTGCCTTTTCTTTTAATTCTCTCACATTATCGTCAAATTTATCTTTTGAATAGAGCAATTTTGATGGCATATCGCTCGCGAACTCGTCTTTTTCAAAAAGTTTCGCGAGGCGCTTATTTTTTCGACATTCTTTGCAAATTTGATAAGCGGTGTGCACTATAAACTGATTTTTTGTATACTCGCCTTCAACTTCAATAACCTTTGTCAGATTAACAACATCAGTAACGGCAAGTTTAATTTCTTCGTTAGAAATTACTTCAAGCACAGTCTTCTTCCCTTCGTCAATCAATTCAATGGCATTGCTCGTTATTTTTGCGAGAACAGGGCACAATCTTAGAAATGTAAACGCCTTAATAGTGTTGTCCTTATATCCCAAATTATATATCTTCTCACAAATCTTTAAATGCTTTTCAATCATTCTTTCGTGTTTGCTACAATCGGGCTCTTTTAATTTCGCATAGATGTGGGCAAGATTTATAATATCTTTGTTTTCAAGTTGAATGGACATATTTTCTCCTTTGTTATATGAAAATCATACAACAAAAACTTGCACATGTCAATATCAAGATTTAAAGTTTTTAGTTTTAGCACAAAAAAACCTCGAAAGCCGAGGTCTTTTTAATTTACTTATTGTCTTTATTTCCGGACATCTTTGCAACTTCTTCTGCAAGGTTGTCTTGGCGCTTTTCAAGACCTTCGCCCATTTCATAACGAACAAAACGGCGAACGCTGATTTTCTCTCCGATTGAAAGAGTTGCTTCGTTAAGCACTGTTTGAATTGTCTTTGAAGAGTCTTTAACATACTCTTGGTCAAGAAGACAGAAATCTTTGTAGAACTTAACAACTCTGCCCTCAACCATTTTGTCAACGATTGCAGCAGGTTTACCTTCGTTAAGAGCCTGTGCTCTTAAAATGTTCTTTTCATTCTCAAGAACTTCACTAGGAACTTCCTCTCTTGTCACATATTTAGGATTTGCAGCAGCGATCTGCATTGCAATGTCCTTAACAAGTTGCATGAAAGCCTCTGTTCTTGCAACGAAGTCTGTTTCGCAGTTAACTTCAACGAGAACACCGATTTTTCCGCCCATGTGAATGTATGAGCCAACAACACCTTCAGCAGCAATTCTATCTTGCTTCTTAGAAGCAGCAGCAATTCCCTTCTCTCTGAGCCATTGAATAGCCTTTTCGAAATCGCCATCGCACGCTTCAAGCGCCTTTTTGCAGTCCATCATGCCGGCATTAGTTTTTGCACGAAGTTGTGCAACATCTTTAGCTGTAAATGCCATAATAATTATTCTCCTTTTGCTTCGGTTTTCTTTGCACGAGGTGCCTTTGCCTCTTTAACTTCAACTTCAGCCTTAACCTCTTCCTTCACTTCCTCAGTTTTAGGTGCAGCAGGCTTTTTAGCAGCAGGTTTCTTTTTAGGGGCTTTCTTTTCCTTGTCTTCTGGCTTAACATCGTCAAGTTTGATGTCTTTAAGTGCTTCCTCAAGGTTAACTTCTTCTTCAGAAGCCTCCTCTTCTTTGTTGAGTGAAACGCCTTCCTTAGCCTCGATAACTGCATCGGCAATTGCAGAAGCGATAAGTTTCACAGAACGAATTGCATCGTCGTTTCCTGGAATAACATAGTCAATTCCGGATGGGTCACAGTTAGTGTCCACAAGGCCGACCATAGGAATTTTAAGGGACTTTGCCTCTTTTACGCAGATGTGTTCGTTTGATGGGTCTACAACGAAGATAACACCTGGCATTTCGCGCATGTCTTTAATTCCGCCAAGGTTTTTCTCGAGTTTGTCGCGCTCTGCTTTAAGAATAGCAACTTCTTTCTTAGGAAGAAGGTCAAATTCGCCAACCTTTTCCATTTGATTGAGTTTGTTAAGTCTCTCAATTCTCTTCAAAATTGTTCTAAAGTTTGTAAGGCAGCCACCAAGCCAACGAGAGTTCACATAGAACATTCCGCAGCGTTCAGCCTCCTCTTTAATGGCTTCCTGAGCCTGTTTTTTTGTTCCCACGAAGAGAACATTTTTTCCTGAAGCAACAACATCACGAACAAACACATATGCTTGGTCGATAAGGTCGCTTGTTTTTTCAAGGTTGAGAATATGAATATCATTTCTAGCCATGAAAATGTAAGGCTTCATTTTTGGGTTCCATTTTCTTGTTTGGTGACCAAAATGCACGCCTGCTTCAAGAAGTTGTTTCATTGAAATAACCGACATTGTATTTTTCCTCCTTTAGTTTTTAGTCTTCCCCCTTCCGTTTTTGGCTCTTCCCAACAACCTGCGCTTGACCCTTTAAGCACATAGGCAACAATGGGAAAATAGGACAAGGGTGCTTAGTTTGTCTCAATGACAAAGATAAGTATATCACACACAAAAAATTATTGCAACTAAATCTGCAAAAATTAAATAAAAAAGCAGTTAAACAACTGCTTTTTGATTGTCTTTTGACGATTTTTCTTTCTTCTTTCTACGCTTGCCTGGCTTGTAAGCGATTGCCCAAAGTCCCGGAGTGATAAACACAGAAGAATAGAAGCCTGCAAGTATTCCCACAACAATAGGAATTGCGAAGTCGCGGATGTCCGCAACGCCGATAATCGCAACAAGTCCGATTGTCACAAAAGTGGTCAGTGTTGTGAACACGCTTCTGGTCATTGTCTCCTTCACGGAAGAATTTGCAATCACCGAGTTAGGCATTTTCTCATACTTTCCGCTTCTGTCATTTTCTCTGATGCGGTCGAAGATAACGATTGTGTTATTGATTGAGTAGCCCAAAATTGTCACAAGTGCCGCGATAAAGGAAGCGTTGATTGTTATTCTGAAAATCAGCACACATGAAGCCGTGATTAGAAGGTCGTGGAAAAGCGCGAGAATTGTTGCAAGTCCGCTTGTGAACTCAAAGCGAATTGCCACATAGATAAGAATAAGTGCAAGCGCCACGATCATAGCGATAAACGCGTTCATGATAAGTTCGCTGCTTGCCGATGCAGTCACCGTTCCGCTGGATGCGATTGCTTTTATGGTGTTAACATTCCCGTCATAGCCAAAAGCCTCTGCAAGTTCTTGTCTGATTTCGGCGTTAGTCAATTCAATCTCGCGAGAGGAAGCGCCGTCAGCATTTTGATATTTAACAACAACACCCTGTCCGTCGTAGACATCAAGTTCGTTGATTGTCATTGTGGTGGTCTGATAAACGCTGGCATGCAGTCCGTGCGAAGCGAGGACTTCATTTATCTTGTTCTGAATTTCTTTATAATCGCCCTCTTTTGATGTGTCATACACTTTGGCGTCTGATATCTCTCCGCCATGATTGGAATAAACGGTCATGATTGAGCCGCCAGTGAAGTCCATTCCAAGATTGAAGCCCACTGTGCACAATAAGATTATTCCAACAAGAATTATTACAGCCGGAGCAATCAAAAACCATTTGAGATTTTTGCAATAATCAAATTTTGACGAAGCAATTTTCTCGTCGAAAGAGAGGCGAGATTTTTTAAACTTTTTCATTTGTCACCTCCTCGCTTACAACGATTTCGGCTTCCGGAGCGCTCACCTCGCCCACAATTTCAGCACCCTCAACTTCTTGCGCGAGATATTTCGACCTCTTAAGGCGCAGACGCTTAGCGTTTGTGGAGTTAAGTGGAAGATACCATTTCGCAAGAAATCTTGTTACAACAAGTGTGGAGAACATTGACAGAACCACGCCGATAAGCAAAGTTAAAGCAAAGCCCTTGATTGAGGCTGTGCCAAGAATATACAAGATAATCGAAGCGAAAATTGTGGTGATGTTGGAGTCGAAGATTGGCCAGAATGCCTTTTTGAAGCCGTTCTTAACGGCGAGCGGAATTTTTTTGCCGGAGGCATATTCGTCCTTAATTCTCTCGAAAATGATAATGTTTCCGTCAACCGCCATGCCGATTGAAAGAATTATACCGGCTATTCCCGGCAGCGTGAGTTGCACAAAAGGAATTGCTTGAAGGAAGAAGACTGTCAGAATGATATAAATCACAAGCGACAAGTTCGCAAGCAAACCAAAATGTCCATAGCGAAGATACATAATCACCATAACGATAAAGATTGCAACGCCCGCCGCGATAAGGCCATAGAGAAGAGCGTCTTTGCCAAGTGTTGCCGAAACAACGCTGTTGTCGATAAGTTCAAGCGAAGCGCTGAAAGTGCCAGACATCAGCCTTGTGGCATATTCTTTTGCGCTGTCATAGTCGGCAATTGAGCCGCCCGAGATAAAGGTGCTGCCGCCGGTGATTTTACTTTCACAAGTAAGTTCAAGCGGGTCGTCATTTCCGATGTAAACATAAATCTTCTTGTCGCCTTGCGCCGCTTTATCGGTCATGTTAGTGAAAGTTTGTCCGCCGTCGTTATCAAAGTCGACCGACACGCCATAGACCTTGTCCTGATTGTTATATTGCACATTCACAGCGGTGATGTTCGCTCCAGAAAGGATGTCCCCTTCATATTCGGAGACCTTGTTTACATTCAAGTTTTTATCAAGTGTGATGTAGAGAGATGCAGGCTTGCCGATAATATCGAAAAGTTCGCTGGTGTCTGTGAGGTTTGGAACTTCAATGCGAATTCGCCTCTCGCCTTGACGGACAACTGTTGCTTCCGAAAAGCCTTCGTCATAGAGCATGTTTTCAAGACGAGAAATGGTGCTTTCGACTGCGCCATTAAGGTCCTTCGTGTTGGATGTGCCCGAAAGAGACGCTTCATAGACAGCAGAAACACCTCCCGACAAATCAAGGCCGAGAGGAATAGAATTGATAAAGCCGTTATAATTGAAATATGTTCCTGCAACTGGGAAAGATGCAAAGGTCAGCACAAGTCCGATAACAACAAGCACTCCCAGCAGTGAAAATTTCCAGATTGAACGCTTTTTAGACATTAAAACCCCTTAAAAACTAGTTACCTATACATTTTATATCAATAGAGGGCTCTTGTCAAACGTTTTTTGATATTACCTGGCTGATTTTTTGATATTTACGCAGATTATGCCGCAAATTCCACCGATTATCGTGCCAAAAATCACGTCGTTAAGAAGAGTTCTGTCAAAATTGAAACTGCCGTTTAAAAGTGAGAAAACAACGAACGCAAGCATTGTGTAGATTATGCCGATTAAAAGACCACTCACAAGCCCCATTTCTTTTTGTTTTTTCAGACCAAACAGCACGCCCAAAAATATGCTCAGACCCTTAATCACTTGATTGATTGGCGTAATAAGCTTATCTGAAAGCGAGGTGAATTTAAGACAAAATCCGAATATCAAAATTCCAACAAGGCTGACGCAAAGCGCAATCAAGCAGCCTTTAACAATGGAGAGTAGAACCCCGCCGCCGCGTTTTTCTTTCTCCACTCTTTTTGCCCTCATTTTCATATTTGCCTCCTTTAGCCGAATTTATACTTTTTTTAAGGCTTGTCTATATCGTATCTCTATGCCGCAGGCTTTTCAAATATGAAGAAAAAAAGGGCAAGCGCCCTTTTTTAAATTAAAAACTTTATTTTGCGTTTTCTTTTTTTGCTTTCTTTGCGCGAGGCTTTTTCTCGGCTGGCTTTTCTTCCACCGGCTTAACCTCTGCCGTTTGAACTTCTTTCTGAGGTTCTTCGGCTTTTACTTCTTCAACCTCTTTAGGTTCTTCTTTTTTCTCGGCTACATCTTTAGCCACTTGCACTTCGTCTTTAATCACTTGATAAATTGCATATGCGTCGATTGTCATATAACTTTTATATTTATCAGAGCCAGTTTCAATGGTGATTTGCTTTGCAGTGCCGTCGAGTTTAATGTCGATAATTTTGCCATAAACGCCGCTTGTTGTGAGAACTTTGTCCCCTCTTTTAAGCGAATTTGTCTGCTCGGTCATGCGCTGATTTTCTTTTTTGTTTTTGCGCATCATAAGCAGCGGATAAGCGATAACGAGCAGCCCGATTAAAACGATTAAAACAATTTGTGTTGCGTCAAGCGCAAGAAGAAGTGACATATTTTCCTCCAGTTGATTTGTGATTTATAAAAGCATTCTATCATGAAAAAATCTTTTCTCAAAGCGTTTTTACTATTTAAATCTTCTTTGTTGAAATTTCCTCAAGCAGTCTTTCGACAAAATCTTTCATTTTTAGACCACTTGCGTTCTCGTTGCCGCGGCCGCGAATGGAAATTGTGCCATTTGCCCCTTCCTCGTCGCCCACAATAATCAGATATGGAATTTTTTCATTGTGCGCTTCGCGGATCTTGTAGCCGATCTTTTCGTTGCGGTCGTCAAGGCTTGCGCGAATGCCATATTTTTCAAGTTCGTTAAGCAGCGATTTGCCATATTCAAGATTTCTGTCTGTGATTGGAAGCACTCTCACCTGCTCCGGCGCAAGCCACAGCGGAAATGCTCCCGCATATTTTTCGATAAGATATGCAAGTGTTCTTTCATAGCAGCCTATGCTTGTGCGGTGAATAATCACAGGGCTTTTTTTGCTGCCGTCTTTATCGGTGTAATCCATGCCAAAGAGCGGAGCAAGCATTTGGTCGATTTGAATGGTGATAAGAGTGTCCTCTTTGCCGAACACATTCTTAATTTGAATGTCAAGTTTAGGCCCATAGAACGCCGCTTCACCCACTCCAACAACATATGGAATGTCAAGATGGTCGAGAATTTTTTTCATGCTGTTTTGCGCTTCGTCCCACTGCTCTTTTGTGCCAATATATTTTGCTCTGTCGTTTTCGTCCCATTGCGAGAAACGATAGGATGCGTCCTCATAGAGGCCAAGCGTTTTAAGCATATAAATTGCAAGTTCGAGGCAGTTTTTAAATTCGCTCTCAAGCTGCTCAGGTGTGCACATGAGGTGGCCCTCCGAAATGGTGAATTGGCGCACACGAATAAGCCCATGCATCTCTCCGCTTGATTCGTTTCTAAAGAGTGTGGATGTTTCATTGTATCGAAGCGGAAGGTCCTTGTATGAACGCGCCTTGTTAAGATATGCCTGATATTGGAATGGGCAGGTCATTGGCCTAAGCGCAAAAACTTCCTTGTCTTTTTTCTCGTCGCCAAGCACGAACATCCCCTCTTTATAGTGGTCCCAGTGCCCCGAGATTTTGTAGAGGTCGCTCTTTGCCATAAAAGGTGTTTTTGTTATCTGCCAGCCGCGTTTTGCCTCCTCGTCCTCCACAAATCTTTGCAGAAGTTGAATAATCTTCGCGCCTTTTGGAAGAAGAATCGGCAGGCCCTGTCCGATATAGTCAACTGTGGTGAAAAGCCCAAGTTCGCGTCCTAACTTGTTGTGGTCGCGCTTTCTTGCCTCTTCAAGCATGGCAACATATGCATTAAGCGCTTTCTTATCTTTAAAGGCATAAAGATAAACGCGCTGAAGCATTTTGTTCTTCTCATTTCCGCGCCAGTATGCGCCGTTTACGGCATGAATTTTGTATGCCGCATTTTGAAGAGAGCGAGTGCTTTCTACATGCGGGCCGCGGCAGAGGTCAACAAAGTCGTCGCCAAGATAATAGAGGGAAATCTCCTCGCCTTGTGGCAGTTCTTCGATAAGTTCTTTTTTGTATTCGTTATTCTTAAACATTTCAAGCGCCCTTGCTTTTGAAACAACTTCGCGCTTAAACTCCTCGCCCTTTCTGATTATCTCGTCCATCTTCTTTTCAATGGCGGCAAACTTCTCGGGCGTGATAGGCTCGGCAAGGTCGATGTCATAGTAGCATCCGTCCTCAATCGCAGGTCCGATTGTCAGTTTTGCCTCTGGATAGAGCGACACAATCGCTTTTGCAAGCACATGCGCAAGCGAGTGACGCATCATGTTAAGTTTTTCGTCAATTTCAATTTTCTTTTCCATATTCTCTCCTTTTCGGGCAGAAAAAAATCGCCCCTAAGTTTAAGGACGATTTAAAAAACCGCGGTTCCACCTTAATTGCGAAAAATCTTCGCCACTCAAGTTAATTTGTTGCTTCAACGCACAGGTGGTTTCGCATTTCTCTCCGCCAAGGTTTTTCACCAGCCAACCCTTCTCTGTGCGCTTGCAAGAAATCTACTTGTCCTCTGCTCTGCTATTCAAATTTATGGCCAAATTCTAGCACTCTCAAAACAAATTGTCAACTATTTTGAAAGGAAATTCAAATTTTTAAACTCAATTGTGCTTTCTTCCTTATCAGAAAGAAAGGTTATTCGCCTGTCAAAAATCAGTTTAAGAAGGTCGGTCGCCCGATTTTCGCTCTTGTAATACATATTGATTTTTTGCGGCGAAAGGTCGATAAGGCTGGAAACAAGTGCCGACGAAGAAAGCGGCGCGCTCTTTTGCCCCTCCTCGCAGATGTAATAGCCCTGTTCGTCTTCTAAGACATCGATTTCGTCCTTGCAGATGTCAAGATTGTCGATTAAAAATTTCAAGAGGTCGAAAAATGCCTCACTGGAAACAAGATAGTCGCGATTTTCGTTGGCAAGGCGAATAAGTTCGCCCCACTTATCGCGAAGTTTTGTCAGTTTGAATTGATAAAAACTTTCAAGGAATAAAAACTCGTTGAAGTTAAGTGCCTTGGAGATAAGGAAATAGTCCGTCTCCTTGTCAAAATTTATCAGCGCTTTTTTAAAGGCGGTCACTCCGATTTCGTCTTGATTTGGAAGGTGAAGGTGTCTGTCTAGAAAGTCCGATTTAAAACTTTGGCAGATTGCAAGCGTGATTGTTCGCAGCAAAATCACCTCGGCTTCGGGGCGAAGCGCCCGCTCAACAGCAATCACCACCGAGATATAACTTCCCTCCTCGCTTCTGGCAACGATAGCCTTAAGCGGAGAAAGTTGTTTTCTTAAGATATTAAAAATCGAAGAAGCAAGTTCGCCCTTATCAGATTGTAAATTAATAGAAAATTCCCACATAAACCGCTCCTATGCAGAAGTATTTTATGCAATAGATTAAAAAATACTCTAAGCGATTTTGGGGAATTTTGCCAAAGATTATTTTGTTTGTTTTTTTGCTTTTGAAGGCACAGCCGGACGAACTCTGCCGGCTTTGACCTCATATGTCAGGTCGGAGATGTCGTCATAGTCGTTTGAATGAGTGAAAAGAATAAAGGTTTTATTCAGTTCATTCTTTTTAATCAGATTTTTAACCTTGTTGTGGAAACTGTTCGGCATGTCTTCGGGAATTTCATATATCATTAAGATTTTGCAGTTGGAAAGTGCCGCCCTGACAAGACCTATAAGGAAAAGTGTGCCGCTTGATTTAACTTCAGAAATAGGACAATCAAAGCCGCCCGGCAGCGCTTCGATTTGCTCTAAAACGCCCACATCCTTGCACATATTTTTGACCTTATCAAAATTCTTCTCGCTAAGGAGCAAGTTTTCTTTGATGCTGCCATTTAAGAAAGTTGGGTGCGAAGAGCAATAGTTAATATGATTTTTGAATGTCTTTTCGTTATATTCAAATAAATTAAGATTATCAAGCAGCACCATTCCGCTATCTGGCTTTATGTATCGGCGCAGCATGTTGAAAATATGTCTTTTGCCGCTGCCCTTTTCACCTTTAATCACGTTCACCGCTTGCATCTTAAAAGATATGTCAGCGCCTGTGAGTTTTCCGGCATAGTCGGAAGTTTTTTCGGGGTTATAACTTACATCGATAAAGCCAAGGTTATAGCCTTCTGCCTTTTCGTTGAAAGAGCCAAATTTAACAAGTTCTTTGTCTGTCATGTTAAGAATGATGTTCATGCGGTCAACATCGACACGCAAGCTTTCAATCACCCCCGCCTTGTCAAACAAGGTGTTAAGTTTTTCGGTGCAAGTGGAAAGATATGGCACAATAATAAGATAGATTGCAATCTCCAGCGACCCATTTGAAACAAAGTAGAGCATCAGTGCTGCGATAGCATAGACAATCACATTCCAAACAGCATAATAAATGTTGGTCTTCCAAGAGGAGACTGTGTAATATTTCGTGAAACTTTTTGAAAAGTCTTTGGTCTTTTCTAAAATCTCGCGCTCATAGTCAACTTCTCCGCCAAGTCCTTTAATAAGTTCCTTGCCGTCCAACACTTTGGAATAGGACTTAAACATCTCGTCCTTTGTCTCATGCCTTTGGAGCAAGATTTTGCCAAGTTTTTTATTGAAGAAATAATATGCGAAAAAGTTGACAACTCCCAGCGCCAAAACAATTATTCCCGCCAAGTAGTTGGCGATAAATACTGTCACAAGTGTGATAATAACCTGCAAGGAATATGCTATAAAACTTGAGACAACATCTGGAAACTCTCGAATGTTATCGCGATTGCCAAGCACGATGTTGATAATCTTTTCCTTGCTTATTTTATTTAAACTTTTGCTGTCGCAGTTGATAATTTTGTTATACACTTTTTTGTTTAGCACATTTTCGATGTGTCTTATCTGCTTGCCATAGAAATGATATTGGCAATGTTGAAAGATGTTTCTTAAAACAATCGTTGCAAGTTCAATTGCAAGATTGATAAAGGCGCCCGTCCAGTCACCCGCATACATGCAGTTGATTGTTCGTGCAGCAAAGATTGTGAGCACTGTTAAAAATATCGCATATGCGCAATAAAAGAAAATTTGCCAAAACCAATAGCCTTTATGCGGCTGGGCAAGTTTGTGCCATCTTTTTATGATGTTTTCGCTTTTGTTTTTCATTATGGGCATATTATAAAATGATATCTTAAAAAAAGCAACTAAATTGAGGGTTGAAAAAAGAGACCTAATGGTCTCCTTCCCCAGTTAGTCAAAACTTGTTGCTTTATTTGCTAGAATTAGCTCTCTCGCTCTTTGTTGAGCTTGAAGAAGCTTTGTTCTCGCTAGAAGCTTCTACATTTCTGCTTGAAGCGCCACAATTCTTTGTAGCCTTCTTGCTTTTAGATGCGTTCTTTTTGCCAAACATGTTTTCACCTCCCATTATTCAGGTTTCCCTGTAAAAATATGATGGGCAATTCAGCAAAAAATATACACCTTAAAACTTACTTTTTGTTTTTCTTTTTGTCTTTCTTTTCTTTCTCTGCTTCTTCGAGAAGATTGTAATATTGGTCGAAGATTGCAATTGCAATTTCTTCCTTGTCTTCCACTCTAAGCACAGCCTCGCCTTTGTCGTCTTCTTCCACTTTGAAAACGATAGCCTCGTCGTCTGCAATTCCGTCAAGTTTGGTGATTGGCTTTAAGATAGCATAAAGGTCGTCCTCGTCGCCATATGGAATAACAGCAACTTGCTCGAATTGAAGTTGTCTGCCAGTTTCGTCATACATATAAATTGGTGCAGTGTTATTTTCGTCGAGAAGAACATCCAAAAGGTCAACCCTTACAATTTCTTCCTCTTTTTTAACATCATTCTTTTTAACAGCGCTCATTATTTTACCCCTTTTTTTATTTTGTTAAGATAGTTTTGCAATATGATTTCAGCCGCCACCATGTCGAGCACTTTTTTGCGCTCTTTCCAATTCATTTTGGCCTCTTTTAAAAGTTCTTCCGCCTCCATCGAGGTGAAGCGTTCGTCTTCAAGAGCAATTTCGATGCCCGTTTTATCGGCGAACTTCTGGGCGAAGGCTTTTGTTTTAAGCGTTTGCTCGCTCTCAGTTCCATCGGCGTTAAGCGGCAGCCCAAACACCACCTTCTTAACATCCCGCTCTAGTGCAAGGCTTTGAAGATAACTTATGTCCTTCTCTTCTCCCCGACTTTCATACACCTTAAATGCTGAAGCGATGGTCGCCGACAAGTCTGAAAAGGCAATTCCTAATCTTCTTCCGCCAAAATCAATGCCCATGTGCCTATTGCAATCGTTTCTTATCACAAGCATGATTATATCAAGAATTTCACAATTTGGCAAACGATTTGTTTAAGATTATTTGCATTCCAGCAAATTTTTACCCATATTTATCGAAATTGGCAATTTCACCTTAAGATTAAGCCAGTTTTCCATTCCTTCATGAAGCAAGTTGACAATTTTTTCCTCTTCGCCAGGAAAAACATCCAAAACAAGTTCGTCGTGAATTTGCAGGATAAGGCGGCTGTTCAATTTCTGCTCTTTAAGTGCGCGTGAGACATTCAGCATGCTCATTTTAATGATGTCCGATGCAGTGCCTTGAAGTGGCATGTTCATGGCAACCCTCTCGCCGAAGGTGCGCAGGTTATAATTTGAGGAGGTGATTTCCGGAATGTGGCGAATGCGGCCATATTTTGTGGTGATAAAGCCGTGCTGCCTTGCAAAGTTTATGTTGTTGTCGGAAAACTCCTTCACTTTTGGATATTTTGTAAAATATGCGTCGATATATTCCTTAGCGCTTTTTCTTGTCACCCTAATGCTCTGCGAAAGCCCATAGTCGCTGATGCCATAGATAACTCCGAAGTTGACCGCTTTTGCTTCGCGGCGCATTTGTGGAGTGACCTGCTCCTTTTTAACCCCGAATATTTGGCAGGCGGTCATGGTGTGAACATCCTCGCCGCTAAGATAAATTTCGATCAACTTTTCCTCGCCCGACATATCGGCAAGCAGTCTGAGTTCAATTTGATTATAGTCAGCACTGATAAGTTTTCCGCCTTCAAATTTTGAAATGAAAATTTTTCTCAGCACCTTGCCTTCTTCGTCATTGGTCGGAATGTTCTGAAGGTTTGGGTCAGAACTTGAAATTCTGCCGGTGTTTGTTAAAGCCTGGTGAAAATTTGTGTGAATGATGTCGCCTTTCTCCTGGCAAATTCTTAAATAAACATCCACATATGTTGACTTAAGTTTTTGAAATTTGCGATAAGCGATAATTTTCTCAACAATCGGGTGTGCCTCTTTTATATCATTCAAAACATCAATTCCGGTCGAATTTTTCTTGTTGTTCCACGCAACAAGCCCCAGTTTTTCAAACAAAATA
>CAOQYA010000002.1:106173-135534 GCA_948514155.1 uncultured Eubacteriales bacterium
ACGTGTGCTCTTCCGATCTTTGATGTTAAACTCCTCTCCGGCAAGAGCGATAATCTCGCCTGTGAGTTTCTCAAGTTTTTCAGTAAACTCCTCTCCAAGTTTTTCCAGTGTTGCATGGTCAATCTTAAAGCCCTCTTCTTCCATTTCAAAAAGCACTTTGGAGAGAGGAATTTCAAGATTATTGTATAACTCCAAAAGATTGTTTTCTTCAAGTTCTTTTGTGAGTGTGTTTTTAAGCGCAAAATATTCGTCGCAATTTTCGGGCAAAAGTGCCGCCGTCTCGCCAGCGTGCGCTAAATATGAAGCAAGTTTAACATCAAAGAAATTGTTAAACTTTATTCCCAAACTCTTTAACTTGTGCATGTCGGACTTTGCCGAGGTTGTGATTTTGAGAACTTTTTCGTCTTCAAAAAATTCTCTAAGTTCAATCAGCACTTCTTCGAGAGTGAGATTGGAAGAAAACATGTCAAATTTTGGGCTGATATAATAAATATCGCCTGCAGTGCAAGAAAACTCCATTTTTTCAAGATTATAGCAAATTGCGTCTTTAGCCATTTGCTTAAAGCCGGAAAGCACGCTTAAATCGTCGATAAGTTTGCGATTTTTCTCTTCGATTATCACCTCTCCACCAAAAAGGTCTTCCCTTTTCAGAAGCGAGCCAAAGCCGAATTCTTTGAATGCCTCTCGCACTTTTTTTGTGAAAGGAAAGTCATATGAAAAATCTTGAATTTCACCTTCGATACTCGCATCCGTCTTGATTGTTGCAAGCGTGCGAGAAAGATATGCCATTTCCTTGCCGCTTTCCAGTTTTTCTTTAAGTTTGCCGGTGATTTTGTCAAGATTATTGTAAACTCCGTCAATTGTGCGATAGTCGCCAAGAAGCTTAAGTGCTGTTTTTTCGCCGATGCCTGCAACGCCCGGAATGTTATCTGAACTGTCGCCCATAAGCGCTTTAAGTTCCACAACTTGGTCGGGTGAAATGCCAAACTGCGCAAGAATTTCTTTTTCATTTAACTTGTTAAGCACGCTCACGCCCTTTTGGGTGAGCCACACCTCTGTTTCGGAAGAAATCAGTTGCAAAAGGTCGCGGTCTCCCGAGAGAATAACCTTCTCGCCCTGCAGCACTTTTGTGGCAGTGCCAATAATGTCGTCTGCTTCAATTCCCTCCCGCTCAACAACAGTGATGTTCATTTTTTGCAAAAGGTCTTTGATAAGTGGAAACTGGCTGATAAGTTCAGGGGGCGTCTCTTTACGATTGCCTTTATATTCAGTGTATATCGCGTTTCTGAAAGTTTTTCGAGCGTGGTCAAAAGCAACAATAATGCCCTTTGGCCTGTCCTCCGAAATGATTTTGCAAAGAATGTTTGTAAAGCCAAAAACGGCGCCGCTCACTCTGCCCGACGGGTCGGTCAAAAAAGGGAGAGCATAATATGCGCGATTGGCAAGCGAGTTGCCGTCTATCAAAAGAATTTTGTTCATATTTTCTCTCCTTATAATTAGGTTCTAGAATATTTCCACACTTCGTGCGAAGTAAAAGTAAGTCTAAAAGATTTTTCGCTAATGCTCAAAATGACCCGCACACGGGTTACTATTGTCACCTGTCTATAACCGGACGAAGTCTGTCATTCTGAGGCAAAGCCGAAGAATCTTTTGAATGCACTTAAATTCACATGCCTATCACTGACTTTGCAAGACCAAACAGCCCTGCAAAATAGTCGGGACAAGCCACAACAACGATATAGAAAATTGTCACCAAAATAAGCAAAATTAAAAGGACAATTTTAAATATATTTCCGGTAAAATTGGTGATAGCAAAGCCGAACAAGAGTGCCACACCGCCATACATTTGAATGTATCTAAGCGCCTTGCCCCAAGCGCCAAGCGCCTCAAAATTAGGCACGGCTGCCACATATATCATAACACCTATGTAGGCGATAACGCCTATCGAGAGAATAAGATAAATCAGCCTTTTCATTCAGCCACCTTTTTATTCTTCTTTTCAAATTTAAGAATTTTCTTTTCCTCTCGAAGTTCTTCCCTCTTTCTTTCCTTTTCTTCCTTAAGTTTTTCCTTTTCCTCTTTCAAGTGCTGTTTTTCAAGGAGAATAAGTTTTTTATCGGGCTTTTCTTTCTTTTGTTTCTTTTCCTTTTCTTTTTTTGCTTTCACAGTTTTAACTTTAGATTTTTTCGCCTTCGATTTCTTGCGTTTCTTAATGGTCAGTTTCTTAGAGCCGTCTTCCGGCATTGGCGCAAGAAGGCAGTCAAGATTTTCAAATATGTCCTTCCAAAGCCTCAGAGATTTAGCAAAATAGAAGCCGTCTGCCACACGCTCGTCCATGGTGATGCCGATGTTCATAACTTTGCCAAGTTTAAGTTCCTTGTTTTTCTCAACAACAGGGCTCATTCTCTCCTTGCCCATTGCAACAAAGAGGCTGGCATTTCCAAATTCATAAAGGTGGTGCTGAATAGCATCAAGTTTAATCGATTTAAGATTTGTTAAAAACACGCTGCAGTGGAAGCAACTTGCCTCAATCAACGATTTAGGCATGCAGTTATGCCTGTCCATCCAGCGAATTATTCTCATAACAAGGCGGAAGAGCCAAGCCGGAAGTTTGCCCAAAATGTCAGCGTCTTTTGTGGTGCCATAAACGCTGTCCTCGGTGATATTTTCGGCGATTGTCTTATCAACATATTCCTTAATCTGCTGCAAACTTTCTCTGCCGGTGAAGTGGAATTTAAGGTCAACATCTTCGGCCTCGTCGGTGAGCTTTTTCTTAGCCACCATGCAGATTGTGATGTCCTTGTGCTCATATGTCACGCAGTTGTTTATGAAATAGTTAAGTTTTGGACGAAGATACAACAGCCTCACAAGTGAAGCAATCATGAGGTGCGTGTAGGTGTAAGTGTTTCCAAGTTTTCTTTGTCTTGACAAAAACTCGTCAATCGGCTCGCATCTAAACTGCGTTTTCATGAAATTTTGCGCGCCAATTCTTCCCGGCATAAAAAACGGTGCGGCTTTTGTGACCGGGTCGAGACCTTTAACTTTAACTCCGTCGCTGCGTTTTGAAAACATTATTTTTCTCCTCTAAACTTTTTTCTTTGCATATTCTTTTCCCTGCCGTTTTCACTCGGCTGATAATATATGCGGTCTTTAATTTTGTCCGGCAAATATTGCTGCTTGCAGTAACCGCCGTAGCTATGCGGATATTTGTATCTGCCATGGCCGTCGGCGTTCGTTGTCGGGTGATTTTTAAGGTGATTTGGAACTGCGTCCTCCCTAAGCGTTGTTGCGTCCTTGCGCGCGTTTTCCATTGCCCTTATAACCGAATTCGATTTCTCCGCTTCGCAGATGTAGATAATCGCGTGCGAGAGATTTATCATTGCCTCAGGCAGCCCGATGTGGCTGACGGCATAGTGCGCACTTATCGCTAAAAGTAGAGCGTTCGAGTCAGCCATTCCGATGTCTTCCGAGGCGTGTGCTATCATTCGCCTTGCGATAACAAGTGGGTCGCAGCCCGCTTCGATCAGACGATATGCCCAAAAAAGCGCAGCGTCCGCGTCACTTCCGCGCAAACTTTTGCAGAATGCGGAAAGAATGTCATAATAACTGTCAACTCCAATCGAAAGCGGTTTGCGGTCGAGGCATTCGCTCATGACAGCCTCGTCAAGCACAATCTTGTTGTCTTTGTTTCTCGGGGTCGTTCCTGCGGCAAGTTCAAGCGCGCCCAGCGCCGCCCTCGCGTCGCCGCCCGAAGTTTCGGCCAAATATTCAAGTGCCTTGTCTTCCAGCACAATTGGCAGTTCGCCAAGCCCCCTTTCTTTGTCTGAAAGTGCGCGCAGAATAAGTTTTTTAATCTCCGGCCTTGAAAGCGACTTAAGTTCAATCACTCTGCACCTTGAAACAATCGCTCTCGTCATTGAGGTGTAAGGGTTTTCGGTGGTCGAGCCAATGAAGAAGATGTTTCCTTTCTCAATTGCCTCCAGCACACAGTCGCTTTGGCTCTTGCTCCAGCGGTGACATTCGTCAAGCAGAAGATAAGTGTTTTTGCCAAACAAAAGTTTGTCCTTCTTGGCTTTTTCGATAACAGCCTTGGCGTCTGCCACGCCGCTTGCAACAGCATTAAGTTTTTCGATGTTTGCGTCCAGCGTCTTTGCAATTATTTGCGCAAGCGTGGTTTTTCCAGTGCCCGGCGGGCCATATAAAATCATGCTGCCAACATTGCCATATTCAATCGCGCGTCTCAGCAGTTTGCCCTTTCCAACAATATGCTCTTGCCCAAAGAATTCGTCGAGTGAGGTCGGTCGCATCCTCTCAGCAAGTGGAATTTTCAAATCGTTCATGCTAGGAGTATATCACATTTTATTAAATTTTTCAAGAAAAAAGTATCATTTTTTCATATCTCAACAAAAAAACGCGCTTCGCCTTTATTTTAAAGGGAAAGCGCCATTTTTTTAACTGCAAAGCAAAATTTGCTGATTTTTCTTCGAAAGTTCGGTGAGTTTAAGGCTGGTTTTGCCAAAGAATTTGGTCGCGCCAATCTGCAAATATCGCCCCTGCCCTTGCGGCTCGCCGCCGATAATGAGTATGCGCCTAAAACTCTCGCCGTTAAACAGCCGAAGTTCGGAAAGGTCGGAGCAGTCACCTAGAATAAAGCAGTCTTTGCCCTTGACAGCGAAGCGCTCTTTCAGCGCGCCATATTCTTTTTCGCTCTCTTCGTCCGACTTTCCTTCCAGCCAAGCCGAATAAATTTTTTCGGGCAGCATGATGTTAAGTTTTCTTTCTGTTTCTTTGTCAAATGAGGTGATTTGTGTGTTAAAAATCTCGCTGTTTTTCTTTATTGCAAGTTGTGAGAAAAAATCGAATTCCTCCCTATTTCTAAGGGTAAACTTGTTCTTGCCAAGATTGAAAAAGAGTTCTTTCTTCTGCTTTGGCTTCAGGTTGATTTCGCCGCACAAATAAATTCTGGAAAAGCAGGAGTTTTCCACCCCGTCAACACACGAAAAACTAAATCTCGCGTTCAAGCAAGAAAAATTGAAATATTGCTTTTCAAAGGTGAAAAGATTTGTGATAAGCACACACGAAGGCTGCTTCTGAAAACTGAAATAGCCTTTTGGCAACAGAAAATTTATTTCAAATTTCGCTTTTTTCGCTTCGTTTGTGGTGTTTAGAAATTCCATTGTTATGTTGTGACCAGAGAGCATATATTCCCTTGTGAAATAACTAATTCCCTCGCTTTCGCCGAAACTTTCAAGGAAAAAGTTTGATAGCGCGCGGTGGGGAATTTGTGAGTTTATTGCAATAAAGTTTTTGCTGTCTTTATGCTCAAATTTAAGACCGGACTTGTAGTTAACATTAAGTTTTCTCACCTCTTCGCAGTCTGAGACGATTGCCCCCAGTTTTTCACCACGCTTTTGAAACTTGGGCAAAACAAGATTGAACTTAAACACTTTAAGCGCGTTAGAAAAACACTTTGCCATGAGGCGAGAAAGTTTTTTCTCAAAGATAAACACTGGCAGAGTGGGGTCAACATTTTCTGCAATAACTTTTTCAAGGTTTATGCCATTTTCAGCAAGCGGCGCGTGAAACTTCACCCGATTTAATATCAAACTTGTCATGTTAAAAATATAGTCTTTTCTTTTCATGAGATAAGTTTTAACATTCTCTTGCCATATTAAACAAAAAAAATGTGCCTCACTTGCACATCTATGAAAAGATAAAGTTGTTCAATATTTCAAATTTGGAGTCAAATTTTTTTAGGAGAAGGGCTGTGCCCGGCTAAAAAAATTTGCGAACCCTTCTATCACGACGCAAGCACCCGGGGTGCGGCGAGTGATGGGAAAGGGGTCGCGTGGGGAAAACCGAGGAGTAGCCGTCAGGGCTCTGCCCGTGCCGGCGTTAAACGAGTTCGATGTGTCAGTTTTGCATAAGCCGAGTTCTGTGTTATGTGGTCATCTATCTAGGTCTTTTGTTGCCAAAAGGCTCAAGCGGCGTTTTTGGAGAGCGCGTAAGACAACGCATTTGCTCTCACTTAGCCTTGCATCAGGTGGGGTTTACAGAGCGAGCCGTGTCACCACAGCCCCGGTGAGCTCTTACCTCACCTTTCCATCCTTACCTATTTTCATAGGCGGTTTATTTCTGTTGCACTTTCCTTAGAGTCGCCTCCACTGGCCGTTAACCAGCACCATTGTCTTAGAATGCTCGGACTTTCCTCACTTTGCCCTTTACGAGCAAACTGCGACCACACGCTCAACTGACTTTTAGATTATATCTCATTATTCGCGCTTTGTCAACTAACAGAGAAAAGAAGTCGAGGCTTAGCATTTTTCTTTTCGCTTGTGAAGCCTTGTATCATGCCGTCCTGCGAGATTTTAAGCGACACGCCATATTTTGCAAGGTCCATTGCAGCCGCAAGCCTTCCCCCGCCGCCCAGCGAGCCCGCTTCGATTTTCAAGATAGCCCCGGCCGCGATAACTGTGCCATCGAAGTCGAGAATGGTCGCCCCGTCCATGGCAATTATTTCCTCTCTAAGTTTGCGATTTATCTCATGGAAAGGCTTGCCCTCGATAATCTGCTTAAGACAGAGTGCTTTATAGCAGTTATTGCGCGACAAAAACTCTTCATAGCTCATATCGTAGAACTCTTTCGTCTTTGCTGCGGAAGAGAGATTGTAAAGTTTGTCCGCTTCCTCAAGTTCCAACTCTTTTTTCATTTCAAAGTATTTTTCATTCAAAATATCGCGGGCGTCAATATGCGCAAGCGCCTGCTCGGCCATGTCTTTTTTAAGATAAATGATAATTCCGCCGGTGTATCGGAAAGAGCAGTCTATGGCCGAAAGATATATTGCGCGGCGAATTTCCTTAAGCGAGTGCGCGGCGCGATATGCCAAAAGTTGCATAACTTCTTCGTGGCTATAGATGTTCCACTTGCCGCGACGCTTGGAAAACATGAGTGTGCGATTTTTGAAGATAAGAAGGTCGCCTGTTTCAGTCAGTGCAATTCCAACTTTCTTCTCGCCGCAATATCGGGCGATGTAGTTAAACTCATTCGGCGCGATAGAAGCATAGTTTCTCACCTTTGCCAAAGAAACATAGCCCATTAAATAGCCGTCTCTATCGAACTCGATAAAAGAGTTCTTCCCGTCCGAAAGCAGTGCAAAAAAGTCGCTGGAGAGCATGTTGCTTGCATGCAACGAGCAGTTTTGAGCCTCTTCGGTGAGATTTAAGATAATTCCAAAATCAATTTTTTTGCCTTCATATGTGCGATTTGACCAGCCGCTGAGTGCATTAACAAGTGCAAGCATGGTGGACGAAGCAGACAAAGCCACGCTGTCGCAAACAGCCTTCTCAATCGCTTTTTCAAGAAGGGTCATTTCATATGTTGGGTCGAGATATGCCGCTTCTGTAACATCGTTTATCTCTTTTATAATGTTTTTTAGCAGCGCAATTTCAAATGCTTGAAATGTTCGCCCGCGTTTTAAAATCAGCCTATATTCGGCCGACTTGTGAGGCTTGACAAGCAGCGTGTTCTGCTTGCCGAGTGCCACCTCTGCCTCGCGCGCGCTAGACTCTTCTTCCCCGACTAGCCAAGAGCCAGTGAAAAGAGGAAGAATAAGTTTGTTCATGACATAATAAAATTTCTCTTTTTGCAATTTTGCACCCCAAAACCCTATTCAGGCAAATTTTACAATAAAAAAATTTTTATTGTCAAGCAATTTTACATTTTGTCGTAATAATTTTGAGCCAATTCGTCTTTTATAAGGTCAAGCGCTTTGGCTTCAATGCGTGAAACATAACTGCGAGAAATGCCGAGCGCGTCGGCCAGTTCCTTTTGCGTGTAGACCTTCTCGCCATTAAGGCCATAGCGCTTTGTGATTATTTCCTTCTCTCGCGGCGTGAGATGTTTATCAATAGAGCGATTGATTTTCTCCATCATAAAACTGGAGGAAACTGCGTCTTCCACCTCGTCCTCGTCGGACTCCAGAATGTCCATAAGAAGCACCTCGTTGCCTTCCTTGTCGGAGGCAAACTTGCTTGTCAGCGAAACAGTGTCACGATGCTTTTTATTGACGCGAATAAGCATTAAAATTTCGTTATCAATGCATTTTGAGGCATAAGTTACAAGCCCTGCCCCTTTTTCATACTTAAAACTGTCGATTGCCTTTATAAGTCCAATTGCGCCCACCGAAATGAGGTCGTCGACCTCGATAGAAACAGTGCCGGCATATTTTTTTACAATGTGCGACACAAGTCTTAGGTTGTGATTAATAAGTTCACTTCGGGCACCCATGTCGCCCTCTTCGTGATATTTTACAAGAAGCTCCCTCTCTTTCTCTTTTGTTAAAGGCTTCGGAAAGCCCTCGGTGTTGTTGACAAAAGCAGTGAAACACCTGAGTTTACTCAAAAAGAGTGGCAAACTTTCAAACACGATACTCTCTCCTATATGAGAGATGTATATGTCGAATAAACTCGAATTTTGCTTGTCTACATTAAAAACAAAAAAACGAGGCCCGCCCCGTTTTAAAGCATCGTTTTAAAAATCTCAAACACGCGTTTATCTTGCATTCTTTCAGGATGCCATTGCACGCCCAAAATGTTTCTAGATTTGTGTCTTATTCCTTCAACAACGCCGTCACTAGATAGAGCGATCACATTTAGGTCTTTGCCCAAAGTGTCGATGCACTGGTGATGTGTTGAGTTAACTTCGCACTCTTTTTCAAAATAATCGTTAAAAATTTTGTCCTCAATCTTAACCTTATGAACAACATTTTTATGTCCCGGGATGTCTTGCTTTAACGAGCCTCCAAAAAACACATTGAGCTGTTGCGTTCCCAAACAAATTCCCAGCATCGCCTTGTTATTGTCTAAGCAAAATTGCATAGCCTTGAATTTGATTTTGTCAAGCTTAGTATTAATGTCTTTACAAAAAAGGTTTTTTTGGTTATAAAACTTGGGGTCGACATCTCCGCCGCCCGGAAAAATTACGCCGTCATACTCCGCAATTTTTTCTATATCAAATCCATAATCCGCTGACACTTGCACGGTCTCACAGGCTGTTATGTAGTTAGTCGGAACTTTGTCCGAAATGATATAAACTCTTTTTTGCGGCAATCGAGCAATGGCATCATAAAGATATTTGTCATCGAAGCCAAAGTCTCTATATCCAACAAGCAGACGATTAAAGTAGCCTTTATCAGGATATTTGGGATGAGTGTCATTGATTAGATAAATAAGAGCTTTAACTTTTTTTCCTTCGAACTCTATATTTATTATCGATTTACTATATAAAATCGGATAGTTTTCTATAAGGTCGAGTTCCTTTTCGCCTTGTTCGTCGATTTGCCAAACTCCTACTGGAACGAGTGCACCCTTGCACTTTTCGAGCGTGATATATCTCTTAAATGCAATTTGCCAGTCCTTTAGCATAGCCTTTCCTAACAGCGTAGAATGCGGACACAACTCTTTCATCCTCTTGAGGTCAATATTTCGCCCATAAGCAATGGCATATTTCATCTTTTGTTCTCCCTTGTTAAAACAATTCGCTCACAAAGTTTTCGGCTCATGATGCAAAATTGTTTTGATAAATTTCTCACAGTCTTCAAATATAATTTTTTGAGAATTTAACTTTCCTTTATTTCCGTGAAAATCACTTCCTCCAGTGATAAATTTATTATTTTTCTTGGCGAAATTTAAAAGCACATCCTCTTTTCCCTCAGAACTTGGATGATAACATTCTATGCCATCAACTTCTCGAACTAAGTTGTTTAAAATTTCCGTATAATTATCTCCATATTCCATAGGATGCGCAACAACAGCAATTCCTCCACAATCATGGATTATCGATATCAAATTGGTCGCTGAAATATAAAATTTTGTCATGTCGCAAAAAAATTTAGAGTTTGGATTACACATTCCCTGCCTTAAGAAGCACATTATGCTAGAACTTAGGCTTTCGTCTTTAATTAACTTTTGCAGTTTTCTGTTTTTCAATGCCTCTTCATAAAGTTTTTTGTAACACCATTCCTTTTTATAATCAAGTTCATTAATATTAAAATTGAAATCAGAATTAAGGGCCCTTAATCTGTTATATAACAATTTCGTCTTTATCTTGTCATCTTTTAAAAGTGTAACTTTAAATTTATTTAACTGAGGCGCAAGTTTTTTATAATCAAACCCATATCCCAAAATCTCAATGGGAAAATTTTCACATACACAACGAAATTCACATCCAAAAACCACATCGCCAGAAAAATATTTATTTAAATTAATTTTTTCTAGCATCTGACAACTTTTGATGCTATCATGGTCGGCTATAGCAATCGCACTCAAATGCTCCTTTTCGCACATTTTTAAAACCTGAATCAGACTATATTGCCCATCAGAAAAATTTGTATGTATATGAAAATCACAATAGTTTTTCTCAGTCATATTTATGCCTCCGTTTGATTGTTCGATAAATATATACCGCTGTTATCGCAAAATTCAAAACATATTTCATTGTCCATAAACTGATTGTCATGTACAAAAATATTCTTTTTTTCACCAATTGAATCATTGCAAACTCTGATGCCAAATTTGTTATTGTACACGCCATTCCCCGTTATCTGGCAATTGGTTACAATATAATCGATCTCAATGCCGGCATCATTATTTTCGTAAGAAAGATTATTGGAAATTAAAATATTTTTTCCTCCTCGCACACCTATTCCAGCATATCTGCCATTTCTACATATGTTGTTGCTGATAATCATCCCCATAGGGTGTTTGCTTTTATCGTTAATATGAAATAATGATTGGTCTTCAACAAAAATTCCAAAATGTCCACAGCAATTCGTTATGCAATTACGAAGAATGAAGTTTTCGTTGGAAGAAAGACCAGTGCCAATGCCAATACCTGCTCCACCGTGGCCGGTTTTATATGTCCATAAGCGACCACAATTCTCACAATAAATGCTATCTATCATTACATTGTCAAGAAAATCAATCCCTAAGCCCGTTGCAGGAGTCCCTACTATTTTTAAATTTTGAAAAATGCAGTCTTTCACATTTTGAAAGTAAAATGCCTTACCTTGATGCTTGTATTCCTCCACTAAGCAATCATAGCCATCAACTGTAAAATTTTCAAATTTACATCCGCAAATAGGCCTATTTAAATCAAAATACGAAAAAAGAGAATAGCCCTTTCCTCCCAGTGAATTTCCACACATTTTTAGGATGGTTCCAGACATTGACTGCCCTAAAATTGAAATGTTATCTGTCCAATAAACACCCACTTCCATATTTCCTCTATTCAAAAGAATGTGTGAAGAGTTGAATTTATATATTCCGTTTGGAAAAAATATAACGCCACCTTTTTCTTTCAAACTATCAACAAGTTTTTGCAATGCAGGCGTATTATTTTCACTACTCTGGCTTATCCCATAATCTGTGACGTTGTAGAATTTCAATTTATCTCCTTAAAACAATTCGCTCACAAAGTTTTCGGCGTCGAAAGGTTCGATGTCGTCAATGCCTTCGCCTGTGCCGACAAAAACGACCGGCTTACTTAGGTCCTTTTCAATTGCAACAACAACTCCGCCTTTGGCTGTGCCGTCAAGTTTGGTGAGCACAATGCCATCGATTGGCACAAACTCGTTAAAAGCGGTGATTTGACTTAGCGCGTTTTGACCAGTTGTGGCGTCGAGCACAATCAGCGAAAGTTTCTGCGCCTCTGGATATTCGCGGTCGATAACCTTATTGATTTTCTTAAGTTCTTCCATAAGATTGGTCTTTGTGTGCAGTCTGCCCGCCGTGTCAACAATCAGCACATCGGTGTTTTTGGCTTTTGCCGAAGCAATTCCGTCAAAAACGACAGCCGCGGCGTCAGCGCCCTCGGCATGCTTGATTATTCTTGTCTTGGAGCGATTTGCCCAAAGCGAAAGTTGCTCGCTGGCTGCCGCCCTGAATGTATCTCCGGCAACGAGTGTGACCGATTTATCTTGCGACGAAAAATATTTCGCCATTTTGCCGATTGTGGTCGTCTTTCCCACTCCGTTAACGCCAATTATAGTGATAATAAGCGGATAATTTAACTCAATTTTCGGCGCATTTTCCATTAAGTCGATAAGAATTTTTCTGAGCGCGCTTTTAACTTCTTCGCCCGAGCGAATTTTGTTTTTTCTGGCATAGAGCCTTAACTCTTCCACAACATCAACACTCGTCTGCACGCCCATATCGCAGGAAATGAGCAGTTCCTCAAGTTCGTCGTAGAAGTCGTCGTCAATCTCGCCATGGCTTAAAATTGCGTCAAATTTGCGGGCAAAAGCCTCGCGTGTTTTCTTGAGTGCGCCGGCAATTTTTTTGAAAAGACCCATTTACACCACCTCGATATTTTTAATTGCATCAGCAAGTTTAACAGACACCACCTTGCTTATTCCCTTTTCTTCCATTGTCACACCGAAAAGTGCCTCGGCATATTCCATTGTCGGCTTTTTGTGAGTGATAAGAATAAACTGAGTTGTGTCTGAAAGTTTCTTGAGATATTTGTCTACGATTTCAACATTGGAGTCGTCAAGCGCCGCCTCAACTTCGTCGAATAAGCAGAATGGAAGAGGCTTAATTCTAAGAATGGCAAAAATCAGTGCCATTGCGGTCAGCGACTTCTCGCCGCCCGAATAAAGCGACATGTTCTGAATTTTCTTTCCGGGAGGCTGCACAAAGATTTCCACGCCGCTCTCGAGCGGATGTTCTGGGTCAACAAGTTCAAGTTTAGCATTTCCGCCGCCAAAGAGTTCGCGGAAGGTGATTTTGAAACTATCATTGATCTTTTCGAGTTCGTTTGTGAATTTCTCGACCATAATCGAAGAAAGGTCCTTGATAATCTTAGTCAAGTCTTCTTCCGCTTTTTTAAGGTCGTCAGACTGCGCCGAAAGTGTGTTATATCTCTCGAGCAGTGCCGAACAGTCTTCAATTGCGTTGACATTGATTGGACCGAGTGCATTTATCGCCTTCTTTATGCGTGCAATTTCCGGCATTGCCACCTTGATATCAAAGTCCGGACGACGCATTTCGAGGCATTCGTTGTATGCAAGGGAATATTCTTCATAAATTCGCTCCTGCATTGTCTCGATGTCGGTGTCAACTTTAGAAAGGTTCATTTCTTCACGGAACTTTTTGTCGCTTATGCGATTGATATCTTCCATGAGAGCCGTCTTTTTGGCGTCAAGATTGCGGATGTTAACAGAAATAGAAGTCTTTTCGTCTTCCGTTTTTCTCTGTTTTTCGGTGAGCGCACTAAGTTCTGCCTTTGCAGCGCTGGCCGGAGCGGCTGCAAGTTTTTGCTTTATCATTTCTTCTGCGCTTGCGATAAACTTAAGATTTTCCTCAACATGCGCAGCGATTATCGACAGATTTTCCTTCTGCGCGCCAATTTCATTTTCCAGCCTTAAAATTTCGCTATTAATTGAAGCAACATTCGCTTTGGCAGAGGCTATTTCCACCCTAACAGTGGTCAGATTTGCGGAGATTTCTTCCCGCTTTTCCCTAAGTTTCTGGCTCATTTCTCTTCTTTGCTGCATAACGGCGTTCACATCTGTTTCATTGCCGCTGAGCGCGCTTTGAAGCATCGAGTTTTCGTCGCAACTCTTCTCTGCCAGTTTAAGTTTATTCGAAACGGTCTCTCTTTCCATCTCGAGAATTTTAATATCATCATTTATCTTGCTTGCAGCATCTTTCTGGGCTTCAAGTTTAATCTTAGCCCCCGAAATCTCGATTGAAAGCGAGGATAAACTGTTCGATGCCTCGTCGAACTTGTCGCGCTCACGCTTGTATTCCGCCTCCAGGTCGAGTTTCTTTGCGTTAGCATTTGCAAGGAATGTGCGCAAATTTTCGGTCTCGCGCTTTAAGGTTTCAATCTCGCGCTCACGGCTCATGATGCCAACGGCTTCGCTTTTCTTGCTTCCGCCTGTGATTGAGCCCTGAGGGTTGATAACATCACCTTCAAGCGAGACAATTTTAAACGCATATCCCGTTTTTTTGGAAATCTCGATTGCGTCGATAAGCTTCTCAACAATGATTGTTCCGCCAAGCAGGCCGGAAATAACATTGTCAATCTTTTTGTCATATGTAATAAGTTCGCTTGCAACTCCGATATATCCGCGCGCGGAAGAGATTGCCCTTGTGTCCACGCTTCTTCTCTTCATGGAAGAGATTGGCAGGAAAGTTGCGCGGCCGAAATTGTTCGATTTAAGATAGTCGACAAGTTCTTTTGCTCCCGTCTCGTCAAAGGTGACAACATTCTGAACGGAAGAGCCAAGCGCCACCTCAATCGCAGTTTCCAGCCTTTCAGGAACTTTAATGAGCGAGGCAACAACGCCGACAATATTCTTTGAAAGTGCCGAGCCTTGAGCGCTTAATTTAAGAAGTTTTTTAACGGCATAGTTGTAGCCCTCGAACTCTGCCTGCATTTCGGTCAGAAGTTTAAGTCTGTTTTCATAGACGCGAAGTTCGGTGGCCTTATTCTGCCTATCGTTTTCAAAGTCTTGCACGCTTCTTTGAAGTGCGCTGACCTTGCCGGCAAGGGTGCTTCTTTCGCTTTCAAGAGCGCGAGATCTGCCCTCTTTGGCACTGATTTCGCTCTCAAGCAAAGCGCAAACCTTTTCAAGTTCGCCAAGTTTTGCGCTCTCGTCGGAGATTTGAGCGTTTAAGTTTGCAAGATTTGAAGAAAGAAGTTCCTTTTCCGCGGTGAACTTGGAAAGCGAACTTTTGATGTCAGAAAGCGAGCCGAGAGTTGCAATAAACTCTTGCTGCGACTTGCCTTCTTCAATTTCGGTCACCTCAATTTGCTTTGCAATCGAAGAATATTCTTCGCTGAGCGCGTCATAACTTTTTTGCAAGGCTTCGAGTTTTGTTTCGAGTTCTTTTAATGAGGCCTCTTTTATCTCTTTTTGAGCCTCTGCCATTTCAAGGAATTTCTTGGCGTTTGTCTCGTCAAGAGAGAGCCTATCGTTTTCTTTCTGTGTGAAAAGCACTCTTTCGCGAGCAACCTTTGTCTCGCCCTCCTGCTTTTCAAGATTAACAGTAAGTTCCAAAATTTTGGAGTTGATTTTTGAAAGTGTGGCGTCAAAGTTGGCAAGGCGGGTCATTTCATTTTCGTAGTTTTCGGCCGCCTCTTTAAGTTCGCCCTCGCGAAGGGCAAGTTCCTGGCCAATGGCGTCAAGTTTTTCACGAATTTTCGCCTTGAAATCATTGGCGTTTTCAAACTGATAGATATATGCGTTCACCTCAAGGTCTTTGAGGTCTGCCTTAAAATCAAGATATTTTCGAGCGTTCTCCGCCTGGCGTCTGAGCGGCCCCATTTGTCTGTCAATTTCTTGCAGAATGTCGCCCACGCGCTCGAGATTGGAGCGTGCTGTGTCAAGTTTGCGCTCGGCGTCCGTCTTTTCCTTCTTGTATTTTGCAATTCCCGCTGCGTCCTCAAACATTCCGCGACGGCTTTCGGGCTTACTTTCCACAATTTCGGTGATTTTGCCCTGGCCGATAATCGAATAGCCGCTTTTGCCGAGACCGGAGTTATACAGCACATTATTGATGTCGCGAAGAAGACAGGTGTTTCTGTTTATGAGATATTCGCTCTCACCCGAACGATAGAGTTTTCTTGTTATAATCAGTTCGTCATAGTCGAAATCAAAATATCGCGTTGAGTTATCAAAGTGAAGCGACACCTCGCAATATGAAAGGCTTTTTCGTTTTTCGGTGCCGTTAAAAATAACATCCTGCATGCTGTCAGCACGAAGGTCCTTAACTTTTTGCTCGCCAAGCACCCAGCGAATGGCGTCGGCAACATTACTCTTGCCGCACCCGTTAGGCCCGACAATCGCTGTGAAGCCGTCGTTGAACTCGATAACTGTTCTGTCGGCGAAAGATTTAAAACCTGCAATCTCAATTTTCTTTAAAATCATGTTTTTTCCTTTTGTTTTATTCTTTGAATAAAATTCCTATTGCTTTTTGCGCGCAGTTTTGTTCGGCGCTTTGCTTGTCCTGGCCTTCTGCTGTGGCAATTTTGTCTTCGTCCATGAAGAAGGAGGAAGAAAAGCCATTTTCAGTTTTTATCGTCTCATATTTTATCGCGCACTTAAAGCCCGCTTGAACAAGTTCTTGAAGTTTGCTTTTGAAATTTGTGTCGCGCACATTTTGGAAGTTTTCAAGTTCGAAATTGTTTTCGATAAACTTTCTGGCCTCTTCAATTCCCTTTTCAAGATAGATTGCCGCGATAATCGCTTCAACTATGTCCGCTTTTACTGCTTTCGGAAGGGCTTGCCCCATGCTTTTGCCCTTTATCACAAAACCCTCAAGTTCCAGCCTGTCAAACAGCGGCGCAAGATAGTTTTCAGAGACGAAATGACTGCGAATAACTGTCAGATAGCCCTCGTCCTTGTCCGAATGCTTGAAAAGAAAGTCGCCCACCAGAAAATCAAGAATGCTGTCGCCAAGAAACTCCAGTCTTTCATAGTTAAGCGGCGATTTCGAAGCATGAGTGATAGCTCGAGAGATAAGGCTTTTATCTTTAAACTCTATCCCCAATTTCTTCTCAATCGGCAGCATTTGTCACCTCAAGCGCCTTTTCGATTTTTTCGATAAGTTTCTGTTCGTGAAGAAGAATTGCTTGGTCAACGGAAGCGGCGATGTTATATCTCGACGACGAGCCGTGATTTTTCATGACAAGTTTCTTGCAGCCGAGAAATGGCGAGCCGCCGTGTTTGCCCAAAACATCCATTCTGCCTTTAAGTTCTTTAAAAGTTTTGCGCATGAAAAGCGCGCCAATCTTGCTCCAGAAATGGGCTTTTATGGAGCGTTTCATAAGCGAAAGCACCGCGCCAACAGCACCTTCCACGCCTTTTAACAGCACATTGCCATTAAAACCTTCGGCAACCATAACATCGATTGTGCCGGACATATATTCGCGCGCTTCAGTGTTGCCAATAAAGTTAACTGAACTTGCTTTAAGAAGCGGATAAGCCTCGCGAGTGAGTTCGTTGCCTTTATGCTCTTCTGTGCCATTTGAAAGCAGCGCAACCCTAGGATTTTCGTCGCCATAGAGAATGGAATAATATGCGCTGCCCATAAGCGCAAAGTGAACAAGATTGATAGGCTTGCAGTCAACATTCGCGCCGCTGTCAATAAGCAGCACATCCCTGCCCGGCAGTTTAGTCGGCAAAATAGGAGCAAGTGCCGGACGCGAAATGCCCTTGATGCGTCCAATTTTCATGATAGCGCCGGTCAAAATTGCGCCGGTCGAGCCAGCCGAGACAAAAGCCACAACATCGTCATTGTTTTTGAGAATATCAAAACTTCTAACAAGCGAAGAGTTTTCTTTCTTGCGAATGGCCTCTGTTGGAGTGTCGTCATTGGTGATAACGTCGGGGGCGTGCTCAATTTTCACTCTGCCCGCTCCGCGGCCTGCAAGCAGCGCCGAAATTTTATCTTTATCGCCGCAGAGAATAATTTCTAAGTCTGCATGTTTTTCAAGAGCGATAACAGCGCCCTCAACTATTTCCTTTGGTGCATTGTCTCCGCCGAAAGCGTCGATAACAATTTTCATAACAAACCTCGCTATTATTAATATAATACAAGCAAAGTTTATCAAAAGCAAAAAAATATGTAAAGCGATTTGCGTCCTTGGCAGAATTTTTCGACAAACACAACATGTTGTGTTTATTATGTCAGAAAACAACTAAGATGTTGAAATAAAGTGCGGGCATGAAAAAAGGCGGCATAACAAGCCACCTTTAAAGACAATGAAATTTCTACTTTGTTTTCTTTTTGTCCGTGATAATAACAGTTTCGTTTTTATATGTTCCGCATTTCTTGCAAACTGTGTGTGGAGCTTTAAGCTCGTGGCACTGTGGGCACTCAACAAGAGTTGGTGCAGTCGCCTTGAAATTAGCGGAATTTCTTGAGTTTCTTCTTGCTTTTGAAACTTTCCCCTTTGGAACAGCCATGATTTCCTCCTTAAATAATTAACATTCTTTTCAATTATATTTATTTTGACTTCCCTTGTCAAGCAATTTTAAGACATTCGTCTAGTCTTTTGCGATTTTAGCAGTGTCGCGCGCGATAAGCAGTTCTTCGTTTGTTGGAATGCGATAAACTTTAATCTTCGATGTTGGAAGTGAAAGCTCTGCAACTGTGCCGCGTGGAAGAGTGTTATTTTTCTTTCTGTCAAACTCCACACCCACGTATGCAAGGCTGTCCATAACTCTTTCTCTAAGATCTTCTTGATTTTCGCCAAGACCGGCGGTGAACACGATTGCATCCGCGCCGCCAAGCACGCTGAGCATTGCCCCCACATATTTTGTGATGCGATATACAAGCATATCAAGAGCAAGCGCCGCTCTTTCATTGCCTTGCTCGATTGCAACATTGATGTCTCTCATATCACTGGAGACGCCGCTTATTCCAAGCACGCCGCTTTCCTTGTTAAGATATGTGATAATCTGTTCGGCAGTCTTTCCCCTCTTCTCGGCAAGATATGTCACAACACTTGGGTCGATATCGCCGCTTCGAGTGCCCATCATAAGCCCTTCAAGCGGAGTGAAGCCCATTGTTGTGTCGATACTTTTGCCGTCTTTGATTGCAGTTATTGAAGAGCCGTTTCCAATGTGGCAGCAGATAAGTTTAATTTCTTCCGGCTTCTTGCCCATAAGTTTGGCCGTCTCGCCGAGAATGTATTTATGGCTGGTGCCGTGGAAGCCATATTTTCTCACGCCAAGTTCTTTGTAGTCCTCATATTTCACACCATACATGTAAGCATAGGCCGGCATGGTCGCATGAAATGCCGTGTCAAAAACAGCAACTTGCTTAACGCCCGGCATTTTCTTTTGGCAAGCCTCTATGCCAAGGATGTTTGCAGGCATGTGAAGCGGACCGAGCGGCTTTAGCGCCTCAAGATTTTTCATAACTTCGTCGTCGATAAGCACAGAGTCTGTATAGATTTCTCCCCCGTGCAGCACTCTGTGGCCAACAGCGTCGATTTCTTTAAGCGACGAAATTATGTTAAGTTCTTTGTCGAGTAAAAGACCAATCACTGTCTCCATTGCGGCTGCATGGTCTTTCAAGTCGCCTTTAACAACCTTTTCTTGGCCTTTTGCTTTGATTGAAACAAACGAGCCTGACATTCCAATCTTTTCGCAATTTCCTTTTGCAATCACACTTTCGTCTTTCATGTCGAGAAGTTGATATTTAAGTGAAGAACTTCCTGCGTTGATAATTAAAATTTTCATTTTGTCTCCTTTGCTTGAAGTGCTGTGATAGCACTGATAATAACAATATCTTCCACGCTGCATGCACGAGAAATGTCGTTGACAGGCTTTTTAAGGCCTTGCACGATTGGACCAATGGCTTTCACGCCGCCAAGCATCTGCATCGCCTTATATGTCATGTTCCCCGAATTCAAATCTGGGAAAATCAGAATGTTTGCATTGCCTTTAACTGGACTGTTTGGCGCTTTGTGCGCACAAACTTCCGGCCTTAGCGCTGCGTCAAGTTGCAGTTCTCCGTCTGAAACAACTGCAGGCCTTGAAAATTTCTCCGAGGCCACACGCACTTTGTCAACATCTTCGCCTTTAGCGCTGCCCTTAGTCGAATAAGACAAAAACGCCACGTTCATTTCGTCAAGCCCCAAAATTTTGCCCGTCTCAACTGTCTGATTGGCAATCGTCACAAGCACTTCGCTTGTTGGGTTTTCATTCAGCCCGCAATCTGAAAGAAGCAAAGTTTTATCTTTCAAAAATTCGTTCTTGCCGAAAATCAGCACGCTGGAAGATGCTCGCACATCTTTTTTTGCGGTCTTAATAATCTGCAAAGCTGGGCGAATGGCTCTTGCGGTCGAGTCCTCAACGCCGGCCACCATGCCGTCAGCCACCCCAATGTCCACAAGCAGTGTCGCGAAATAATATGGGTCGCTTGCAAGTTCTTCAGCCTCCTGCATTGTCATGCCCTTATCCTTTCTTTTTGAATAGAGGTGTTTAACAAGTTTCGGCCTGAGCGGACAGGTTTTTGGGTTCATGATTGTGAATTTAACAAGCGACTTATCGCGAATAATAAGGCTGCTTTCGTCGCCCACTAATATCACCTTGCAAATGTTTTTCTTCTGCAAAAACTTGGCGGCTTCGATAACTCTATCGCTGAAGCCTGCTTCTGGGAATATGATTGTTTTGTTTCTTGCTTTCGCTCTTTTGTATAAGTTTTTTATATCGAACATAAAAGGTTTTCCTTTTAGAGTTATTTTTATTTAACAGTTATAAGTATATATAATTTATCGCACTTCGTCAAATGCTTTTGAGGTGATTTTTGAAAAAGTTGAGAATTTTGCTAACGCCGGCGCTGCTACTTTTAATCGTGCTGATTGCAACAAGCGCAAAAAAATATATTGGCTGCGCGCTTGACGGAATTTCGGCGTGGGCGTTTAATGTGCTGCCATGCACGCTGCCCTTTATGATGCTCACAAAACTGGTTATCGAACTTGGCGAAATGGAAAAACTCACCCGCCCTTTTTCCCAACCTTTTAAGGCGCTTTATGGGACAAGCCCAAGCGCCGGATATGTGTTTTTCATGAGCATTCTCGCAGGCTATCCTGTGGGCTCGAAAATGACAGCGGACCTATACGAAAGCGGCAAGATTTCAAAAACAGAGGCCTTTCGCATGTGCAGTTTTTGCTCTAATTCAGGGCCGATGTTCATTGTTGGCACAGTGGGCGCGCTGCTATTAAAAAACGCCGCCGTTGGCGGAATTTTGTTTGTTTCGCACGCGCTCAGCGCTCTTTTAAACGGGCTTCTATATCGCAAAATTAAGGCCAAAGAAGAGGCCGAAACACCGGGCGAAAAGACGATTGAAAAAACGCCACTTTCCTTTGGAGATATTGTGCTCTCAAGCGTGCAAAGCGTGCTGAGCGTGGGCGCGATAATCTGCCTGTTTTTTATCATAATCGAAGCGGCAATGCCGCTGCTTTCTCTGCTGCCCGCTCCGCTGCTTCCGCTTGGCGAGGGGCTGATTGAACTGACTCGAGGCTGCATCGACGCAAGCGCGCTTTCTCTCTATCCCGCCGCAGTTATCTGCAGTTTTCTGATAAGTTTTGGAGGCTTTAGCACAATCTTGCAGTCAATGGCGATGTTAAAAAAACTGAAAATGCCGGCGTGGCTATTTTCAGTCTTCAAATTAACTCAAGGTCTAATCTCGGCGGCGATAACTGCGGCTCTGATGTTTATTGTTGTTTAGACTCCTCGTGCCTAAGCTGAGTTTTTACAATTCCGTCAAGTTCCTTCACAAGATATTTAAGTGACTTTATTCCCCTGCAGGCATATTTAAGACCCAGCACAATTCCACTTAAAAGGTCAAGGTCTTGCTCCAGGCACGCAATGATTGCGCAGTGAAGCATCAGCATAACATCTTCGGTCTGCTCGCTTTGACGCTCCTCATTAAGGCGCTCAATCATTTCAACAGCAGTGTCCTTTGCAAACAAAAATGTTTGGCATGCCCCGCTTGGGTCTTTAAGATAGTTGGAAGAGCGTTCAATCGGAAAAGGCAGAATTTTAAGTCGCTGCTCAGGCGTGAGTTCTTCAACATTCATGTTCACTTCCGAAACTGTTTGAATGTGCTCCTCTGGGTTTTCAATTCCAAACGCCTCGCCGATTAAAGTTTTAAATGGAACAATCACTGTTTCCATAAAGTTCTGCGGGCTAATTTTGTTTCCGTCAGCAAAATAGTTTGCAACAAGTTCGTCAAATTTAAGTTTGCCGCTGCCAATGTCTGCAAGAAGGCAGAAAACAAAGGCCAGCACCTTAAATTCTTCTTTTGGCATGATAAAACTCTTTTTGCCGGACGAACTTTTAACGAAAGCCCTATCAAACTCTTTTTCTTTGTTAAACTGACTCATGCATTCGGAAAGAAGGTCGTAAATATCAGGAGACACCGCAATGCACTCCAAAATTTTGTCTATCTTCTTATCTGCGAACAAAATCTTGCTCGACATAAGTTCGTCACAAAGTTCAATCAATTTTTTTGCGTTTTCACTCATTTTATCTGTATCCTCGCTCACATTTTAACATATCATGCGAAAAAAACAATAAAAAATTTGCAATATTCTCAAAAAACTGCTATTATTTACGCATGGACAATATCATTTCCAATGAAATAAATAATGAAGAAAAGGTGCGCCTTAAACTCACCCTTCTGTTTTTCATGGAAAAAATGGAAATTCCTCTCACAAAAAACTCCATTCTCGACATCTGCTCAATTGAAAACGACTGGATAAGTTATATGGACTGCGTGGCGATAATCTCCGAACTTAGCGAAGCAGGGTTTATATATAAAGCCGAAAACGCAGACAACGCAGAACTTTATTCGATTACATATTCGGGTCGCGACTGCCTTGCCCAACTTTATGGCCGCGTTCCCTATTCTCTGCGCGAGCGCATGACCGACTATGTTAAAACAAACAAACTTTCAGTTAAAACATCGCAAGAATACACTTCAACATATGTCAAAAATGACGACGGGTCATACACAGTGACGTTGCGCATATATGAGCCAATGATTTCCTCGCCAATGTTTGAAATCAAAATCAAAGCCCCGTCCCGCCAAAGCGCAATCGAGGCCGATAAGAAATGGAAGCGCCAGGCGCCAAATGTGTATGAATTCGTGTATGAAAACCTTGTCAGCACCGACTAAAAAAGCAGCAAATTTAGATGCTGCTTTTTATTTTATCTATTTCGCCGCGGGCAAGTGCGTCGCAGCGATTGTTTAGTTCGTTGTCGGCATGGCCCTTAACTTTGTGCCACTTAATTTGGTGACGCTCGGTCTGCGAGAGCAGCCTCTTCCAAAGTTCAATGTTTTGAACTTCCTTTTTCCCTTTTGTCCGCCAGCCGCTCATTAGCCAATAAGATATCCAGTCCTGCAAAAAAGCGTTCACAACATATGCCGAGTCGCTGTAGATGTCAACTTGGCAGGGCTTTTTTAATGCTTCAAGTCCGCTTATCACGCCCATAAGTTCCATGCGATTGTTTGTTGTGAGCCTCTCGCCGCCCGCAAGCACTTTTTCCTTGTCGCCGCTTCTAAGAATTGCCGCCCATCCACCAATTCCGGGGTTGCCAGAGCATGCTCCGTCCGTGTATAAAATTACGCTGTTCAATCTTTCACCTCTAATTTTTTTGCAATTTCGCAAAGTTCAAATTTTTCACTTGCCGGCTGCATTGTTAACTTTGCCCCGTCACCCTTCTTTCTTGGAATAACATGCACATGCAAGTGCCCCACCTCTTGTCCGGCTGCCGGCTTGCAGTTGATAACGATATTTGCGCCGTCGAAGCCAAGTTTAATAAAATGCCCAACAAGCGTCTTGGCTTTCTCCAAAACATACAAAAACTCTTCATTTGAGCATTCGTGCATGTCGGAAACATGAGTTTTAGGAACAACAAGAGTGTGGCCCATAACATCATTTGATATATCCAAAAAAGCAAGCACCCTTTCGTCTTCATAAATCTTATGGCAAGGAATTTCTCCCTTAATTATCGAACAAAAAATGCAGTCCATATTCACCTCTTTTTTATTCTATCATATTTTTAATATTTGACAAAGAAAAAGAGGCTTAAAGCCTCTATTTTTATTTTCCAAGTTCTGCGGCAACAACATTGATAATTTTTCTTTCTTTGTTGATGCATGCTTCTGCTATATCAAGTTTTTCGTCAGTAACTGCCACTAGATTAAACTTAACAAGCCCGTTATGATCAAAAACTGGCAGACCATATTCGTCTTCAACAACCATTTCTCTTGCCCAAGGTTGGTCAATAACCTTGTTATTAAGACATGTTGCTTTATCCCACAACTTTTTGTAGCCGTCAATGTCACCTTCTTTCTTAAGGTCTATTGCTTTTACTGTTGCCTCAATATAATTCTTATGGCATCTGGTCATGGTCAGTCTTACAAAATCGAATTTCTCGGCATATGACCTAAGATTTTGAACAGGAACTTGAGGATTGAAACTTCCTTTTGGCGCACTCTCTTTAAATAATGCCTTCTTAGCCGCTTTTCTAGCCTGTTTTTCGAGAAGTTTAATAGCCTTGTTTGTGTTTGTGTTAATAAATGTTTTTGGAATGAGATTTCTTACTTGGTCTCTCATGTCAGACTTGCCGTCTTCGGTCTTCAAAATTTGACAAAAACTTTCAACACGCTTGCCATTTGACGACCTATCAATAATTTTTAAAGCATGTTCACATTTATCTATCCAGATCTGTGAAGTATAAAGGTTGCTATGCAAGAGTTCGCCAAATTCCAAACTTTCCTCTTTTTTTTCTAATGTTGGAATAATTTTACGAGTGAAAGTGATTGATTGTTCGATGCCTTTAATAACTTCCTTTTCTTCAGGCAAAATCGCAGCAACTTTTTTTGTAAACTCGCCCAAAACCGAAAGTTCTCTCTTGATAAAGCCAACGATTTCAGCCAGTGCTTTCTTCGCTTCACTCTGAGCCTTTGCGTAAGCAGCAAGTTCTTCCTTTGTCATTTCATAAGTTTCTTTACAAAGTTCTGTGTCTTTAATCATAATTTCCTCCAATGTTATGAGCCAAGTATAAAATAAAAAGAAGGTGTTGTCAATACCCTTCTTTAATATTTTTTTAATTAATTTTACTTAAACTTTGAATGTGTCGCCAGCGTTTTTTGAAAGGTCAACATCGGCCGGCTGAATGCGATTAAACAGCACCGAAATGTTTTCGAGTTTAACGGTCTCGTCATAGAAAACTTCACCCCAGCCACAATCTTTAACACCAAGATATCTTTTCACTTTCTCAGCCGCTTTTGGCATGAGCGGAGAAGTTATGTTTGCAATGTTGGCGATAAGATAGAGACAATTTGAAGTCACGCGGTCAAACTGCGGCTTATTGTTTTCATACAGCGTCCAAGGCGCGCTTTCGTCATAGAACTTGTTGGCAAACTTAATAAGAAGATACATCTCTTCCGCCGCGGCTTTATTTTCGCCTTTCTCGATAAGCTGCCCAATTTTTTTATATGCCTCAAGCACAACTTCGCGCACGCTTTTATCAAGTTCGAGTTTTGGCACTTCTCCCCCGAAACGCTTAACAAGGAATGAAAGATTTCTGTTCACAAAATTTCCATATCCGCCCACAAGGTGTTTGTTGTGAGTGTCGATAAAGTCCTCGATTGAGAAGGAGCCGTCCTTCTTCTCAGGGTTGTTAAGAATAAAATAATATCTAATGCTGTCGCTGTCAAAGTTAGCAAGAAGCGAGTTCACCGTGATAATGTTGCCCTTACTCTTGCTCATTTTGTCGTTGCCCATATTGAGATATTCGCAGGCAACAACCGTGTTTGGCTTGTTGATTTCAGGGTCAATCGCCTCAAGCAGCGCCGGCAAAATTATCGTGTGGAAAACAATGTTGTCCTTGCCGTGGACATAATAAGATTTTGTGTTTTTGTCGGTGATAAACTTGTAAAAATCTTCCCCTCTTTCTTTGGCCACACGCTCGCCGGCAGTGAAATAGCCAAGCACAGCCTCAAACCACACATACATGCGCTTATCTTCAAAGCCGCTAATAGGAATTTCCACACCCCAGTCAAGTTGCCTTGTCAGCGCTCTGTCGCGAAGGCCTTCCTTAAGATATTTAACAGTTTCATTTATCGTTGTTGGGCGCCAAGCGTCCTTGTTATTTTCCACAAACTTAGAAATTGCGTCGCTAAACTCGGAAAGCGCAAAATAGAGGTGTTTATTTTTCTTTGTTATCGTTTTCTGCCCACAAGTTTTGCAGCGCTTGTTAAGAAGCATATCGGGCGAAAGCGCCGTGAGGCACTTGTCACACTGGTCACCATTGCACTCTGCTCCGCAGATTGGGCATGTGCCAATAAGTTCTCTATCGGAAACAAACTTGCCGCAACTAGCGCAATAATCTTCCTCTTCTTCCTTGGAATAGATATAGCCTTTTTCATTGATAATCTTAACAAATTCCTGCACGCGCGCCTTGTGAAATGGGTGCATCGTGTCTGTGTAGAGGTCATATGAAAAAGATAAGTCTTCAAAATTCTTTTTAACCTCGTCGGCATAGTGCCTAGCAATTTTCTCCGGCGAAACACCGTTCTTCTTCGCCCTTTCGGTTATCGGCGTGCCATGACAATCAGAGCCGGAAACATATATAACCTCTTCGCCTTTTTGCCTAAAAAATCTCGCCAAAATGTCACCCGGCAAAAGTGCTGCCAGATGTCCCACATGAATTGAGTTGTTAGCATATGGCCAAGCGCCACCGATAAAAATCTGCTCTTTCATAAAAAACTCCTTGCAAGAGATTATATCATAACTTTTGCAAAAAAGAAAATATTTTTATATCAATTTTATTTAATCTGCGCGCTTTCGCCGGCAGTTTGAGCCTCTTCGGTTTCCTCCTTTGGGAAAGGCCTTTTCCAATAAATGAAAAATAGCCAGAGCAGCATGTTAAGAAAATATGAAGCCTGAACAAGCAGTGAGGAAATTAAAAAGGCAAATTTAAGAGATAAATCACGCAAAAATAGCGCCGCGAAAACACTTGCAATCAGCATCAAAAATGAGCAGATGTTTTGAATGATAATCATATTCACAACTTGTGTGAGTGAAATAAACTCGCCCGACTTTTTACGATAAATTTCGCCGTCTTTATCAAGTTCTTTTAACTGCTCTTTAATTTTATCACGCTTTGATGCAAGCGCCGGCAAGATAAACAACAAGAGTGAGATATTTATGCCAATGAAAGACAATGTGACCGTCTGCATCAGCGAAATTTGTTCTTCGTCAAACTCTAGTCCTGTCTGAGCGATAACTATAATCATAATCACATAAAGTCCAATTAGCCAAACAGGGAAAAACTCAACTCCCCGCCCCTTTTTTCGCACTTTCACTTTCTAGATTTTAACCCAAATCAGAGGTCGAATTCCGTCTTAGATAACTTTTGTCTAATTTTCCCGATTTGTGTCGAAATTTGTCTAACTTTTGAATTAGGATAGAGTTTTAATTCGATTTTGAGTATAGTTTTCGATAAAATGCGCTATTTTTAAGCAGTTGTTCATGAGTGCCCCAGCCGGCAACTTTCCCTTTTTTGATAAGTAAGATATTATCGGCATATGTGATTGTAGAAAGGCGGTGCGCAATCATGATAATTGTCAGTTTGCTTTTAAGTTTTTCTATAACCTGCATAATCTCCTTTTGCGAAGAGTTATCGAGCGAACTTGTAGCTTCGTCAAAAATAAGAACTTTAACATCGCGGCTGAGCGCGCGAGCGATGCATAGTTTTTGGCGCTGGCCGCCCGAAAGTTGGCATCCACCCTCGCCTATCACGCTGTCTAGGCCTTTAGGCAAAGTTTCAATAAAACTTTTAAGTTCCACCTTATCACAAAGCCGCCAAATTTGCTCGTCGGAGATTGAAGAATTTATCATTCTAAAGTTTTCACGCACGCTGAGATTGAAAAGATATGGAAACTGATTGACAACTGCGATATTTTCTTTGATAAAATCGCGGCTTAGCACATCCACATCTTTGTCGTCAAATAGAATTTGACCGCTCTGCTTATAGTATAGATGCGCAATCAAAGAAGCAATCGTGCTCTTGCCGCAGCCGCTTTCGCCAACAATTCCCACAGTTGATTTAGATGGAATTTGGAAAGAGATGTCGTCAAGCACAGGGATATTATCAATGTAAGAAAAACTCACATTTTTAAACTCAATCTTGCCAGAGTAGCCTTCCACTTTCTCATTGCCGAAACAGTCAACATTTCCCTTTTCGGGATAAAGAATTGAATAAAGTCGCTGCGCAAAGATTTCGCACTCGGCAAGCTTGTATCTAAACTCGCCAAAGTCGGTGGCGAGCGTGAAAGTGTGTCCCTTGTAGAGATAACAGGTGTAGAAAACCGCATATGCAAGGTCGAATTTGACCATTAAAAACATGCTTAAAACGATAAAACAGAAATCGAAAACATGTATCATAGCATCGGTTAGTTTGCATAATCCGCTGCCTATATACCATTCCCGATTGTCAAGCCTTATGTATTCACGCTGCTCCTTGTCCAGCATGCCGAGTATATTTTCTTCACAGCTTAATGTTTTAACATCCTTAATGGCGCGAATGGTTTCGATTATGCGGGACGATACAACTTCACGCTGCTTGCGCACGCCCGGCTTAAGTTTTTTAAGATAGTAAGTTCTAACAGCATAACAGAGAGAAACGAAGGCAACAGAGCCTATCACCATAAGCCCTAAAGGAAGGTTCAGAACCAAAAGATAAACGAGATATGCCACCCTTTTTATGATGTTCATTATGTATTCCGTAAGCGACTTAAAGCGATCCGACAAATGGTCAATGTCCGAAGTTAGACGCGTTACAATAACTCCAGAACCGATTGTATCATAGACTGTCATCTTCATATTTAGAGCGGAAGAAACAATCGCTTGCTGCAAATCGAACTTGACATTATTTTGCAGGTTTTTATAGAAAAAGGTGTTCACCCATGCAATTAACTGGTCAAAAACTTGTCCGGCAAGCAAGATAAGTGCCCAATAAAACGCCCACTGAAAATCGCTTTCCATAAGGCAAGTTATAATGTTTGCAGTAAACATTGCCGAGAAAAAGGAAATCACCACTCTTAAAATAAGAATGGCACAAAATCCTATGTAGAATTTTATGTGCTTTTTATAAAATTTCAACACTTGTCGAAAATAAAAATAGTTTCTTTTCTTTTTCTCTTTCATATCAGCCACTCCACAGGTTTGTCAGAAAAGAACTCATCAAGCACCACTTTAAAAAGTTTAAGTTTCTTTTCTTCTCCCTCTTTTTTTACAACTCTTGCCGCATAGGCTGTCATGAAAGAGAAAAGTATGAGTTTCATTTGCTTGTGAACTTGAATAGGAATTTTGCCGCCGTTCATTTCTTTTAAATAGGCTGAAACATAGCCACGATAAAGTTGCGAGGCTTCGTCGGAATAAAGTGGAAACATCACCCATAAAAAGTTGAAGGTGTCATAACTTCTCACAAAATTTTCTATATCGATTATGTAACGCAAACCATCCTTTAAAAGAGTGTTGCCAATTTTTAAATCAAAATGTATTATTCCTATCGGCTCCTTTTCAAAAGCCTTTATCAGGTCTCTCACGCGAGTTTTAAGTTTATCAGAGCTGCAGCCAATGTATTTTGAAGCAAGGTCTAGGTCATTTTCGTAGATAAAATCAATTTCTTTTAACACTCTTTTTAAAAAATCGTCTGCAACATATTTTTCGAAACTTTTACCGTCATATTCTTTTAATTTTTTCATTTTTTTTGCTTTTTAAAAAATATATGTTCGGCAATCGTATAAAATAACTAAAAAATAT
>CAOQYA010000003.1 GCA_948514155.1 uncultured Eubacteriales bacterium
GTTATGATAAACAACTTCTCCTTTGTGCACAAATATCACTGCCTTGAAGGGCTGAAAAAAAATGGCACAGTCATATTCAATACCGTGTTCGAGCCGGAGGAACTTTCGCAAATTCTGCCGAACGAATATAAAAGCATGCTGATTGAAAAGAAGGCAAAGGTGTTTGTAATTAACGGCCACAAGATTGCAAACGCTCACGGCCTTAAGGAAAAAATCAATATTATTATGACAACAGCGCTCTTCGAGGCGACCGGCCTTAAAAAGGACTATGAAAACAAACTCTTTGAAGAAATTAGGGCAAATTTTGCGCGCAAGGGCGAAAAAGTTATCGAGAACAACATAAATGCAGCAAAGGAAAGCAAAAATCTTGTTAAAGATGTTCCGCTTTCGCTGCTTAAAATCACTCCAAATGATGTTAAGACTAAATTCGCCGAGGACTATAACGAAAGGAGCGTTTCCAAGTTTTCGCCAGACGGAAGCACGCCGACCGACACCTCCAAATTTGAAAAACGCGCGATTGCCGAAAAGATTTCCGAATGGCAGCCTTCAAAGTGCATCCAGTGCGGACAATGCGTGCTGGCCTGCCCTCATGGAGCGATCAAGGCCGTGCTTGTTAAAGAGCCGCCAGAAGATGTGCCATTTGTTAAGGCGTATGGCGTTGACGGCTATTATCGCATTCAAATTTCACCCGAAGATTGCACAGGCTGCGGGCTCTGTCAAGAAATCTGTCCGGCTCTCGGCAAAGCGGTGATTATGAAAGACGCCAAAGAGGTGCTCCAGCGCGAGCGCGAAAACTTAGATAAAGTTGAAAAGCTTAAAAAAATCACCAAAACGCCTTTCTCAAAATCGACGGTCAAAGGCTTGCAGTTTGAGAAAAACTATTTCGTCTTCCCCGGCGCATGTGCCGGCTGTGGCGAGACGCCATACATCAAACTTGCATCAATGCTCTTTGGCAACAAAATGGTGATTGCAAATGCGACGGGCTGCTCCAGCATCTATGCGGGAAGCTATCCGTCCTGCCCGTTCTCGAAAAATGAGCAAGGCAGAGGTCCGGCATGGGCAAACAGCCTGTTTGAAGATAACGCCGAGTTTGGGCTCGGCATCAAACTTGCCAAAGAAAAACAAAACTCCTCCGAAAGCGTGTGGATAATCGGCGGCGACGGCTGGGCATATGACATCGGCTTCGGCGGGCTCGACCATGTGCTTGCAAGCGGCGCAAATGTGAACATCCTTGTGCTTGACAATGAGTGCTATGCAAACACCGGCGGGCAAGCATCCAAAGCAACCCCGGCGGGCGCCAGCCTTAAACTTGCAGACGGCGGCAAGAGCACAAACAAGAAAAATCTGGCACTTATGGCAATGACATATGGCGATGTGTATGTGGCATCGGTGGCAATCGGTGCTGACATGAACCAGTGCATAAAGGCTTTCCGCGAAGCGGAAGCCTACAACGGCCCTAGCCTCATTATCGCCTACTCCACCTGCGTAAATCACGGCTTTGCAATGAATAAGTCTCTCACCGAAATGAGAAACGCGGTGGAAGCGGGATATGTCAGCCTGTTTAGATATCACCCAGACGAAGGCTTCACCCTCGACCGCGGCGAACTTAACAACAAATTCCTCTCTTTCCTGCAAGGCGAAAGAAGATATGCATATCTTTCCGACTCACAACCTGAAAAAGCGAAGAAACTTCAAAAGAAAGCAAAAGAGCGGGCAAAGTTTAACTTCATTGCCTACAAGCGCATGGAAAGAACCGACGAGAATAAATAATCAAAAAAACAAGGCGCAGTGCCTTGTTTTTATTTCATGATTTTATTTAGGAATTTGTTTACATGTCTTTCATATTCGAGCGGGTCGATGGGATAACTCATTGCGTGGTCTGCGCCTTTTGCAATGTAGATGTCTTTCCTCTCGTCCGGAACAGCGGATGCAAGTTTGTAGACATTTTCTGTTGGAACAAATTTGTCGCTATCGCCATGTATGAAAAGAAATGGAAGTTTTGATTTTTTGATTTGGCTGACAGCGTCCGCCTCTTTCATGTTGAACTTGTAGATGCTTTTTGTGTAGACATTGAAAATGTTTAGAAGCGGCCAAGTTGGCAAGTGCGCCTTAGTTCTAAACACATATTTAAACTGCTCAAAAACATTTGCATAGCCGCAATCGGAGATAATGCCTTTAACATTTGACGGCAATTTTTCGCCGCTTGCCATGCAAACTGTGCTTGCGCCCATTGAAAGCCCCATCAGCACGATTTTATAGTTCGGGTTTTTCTCAAGGCAGAGGCTTATCCACTGCAAAAGGTCGTTCTTATCCAGCCAGCCCATGCCCATGAACCTGCCCTCGCTGTTGCCGTGTGCACGATTTTCAACAACAAGGATGTTGTAGTTCTTCTCCACAAAAAGTTTGGCATAGTTTTGCATTTCGCGATAGTCAGCGCCATAGCCATGCACGATTATCGCAAGATTGTTCGTTGAATTTGGAAGGAAATGCCCAACAAGTTTTAGCCCGTCCTTGGAAATGAGGCTGAGATTTTCAAACTGGAACTTATCCCACCAGCAAAAGTCGATTTTGTAGTTATCAATCGTCTTTTTCATAGTTTTATTCACAACGCGCTTGGCTGTGCTGCGACGAGACAGCGCAATTCTAAAGCAAATGGCACCCGTCACAAGATACAAAAGCATCCCGAGCAGCAGCACTCCAACAAGCGACAAAACAACTATTGAAACAATTTTCATTTGCACTCCTTTATTCGACTATTGCTTTGATGCTCTCCCCACTTTCGGCATCTTGATAGGTCAGCCAGTATCCAAAACTCTCTCTCTTTTCGCTGTCAAGCGGAAACCAGACAGGATATCCCGAAAGTTGTGTCGGCGGCGTTTTTTGATAAATGCCCGGCACGCCATAGCACACATATTTAACCTTGCCGTCCTCGTCATAGATAAGCCCGAGAATGTAGTAGTCGCCTTCGCCGTCAAACTCCACTCTCACCCATTTGGAAGAAGGAATCATTTCCTCCAAAAAATTCTCGCTTGGGCTGCTGTTAAAAAGTTTGTCAATTTGCCCTTTGATTTCATCGATAAACTTAGGCTTCTCCTCTTCTTTTTCGACCTCACTTTCCCCGAAGAAGCAGCGTTTATATTTGCAACTTGCGCATTTGTCTGGCTCGGCTGCCGAAACATGCACATCTTCGCATGTTTGCATTTCTTTGTCTATTGCTTGGTCGATTTCTTCTTTTAGGTCGTCGCTATATTCAACTCCCGCCTCGTCCAAGACCTCTTCCACCTCTTTTATGCTCGACTTATCAAGCGCCTCGCCGGCTATCTTCGAAAGCACATCCGCCTGGCTGTCTTTTGACTGCGTTGAGCCAAAGAGCAGCGGCTTCACATTCGCGCCAACAAAATTTACAACTGCGCAGGAGAATTCGTCTGCAAGGTCGGGCTCTGTTTTAAAAGAATACAGCATGCTTGAAGAAGCCACCAGTCCGCACTTTCGCACCTTGCCATTTGCATAGAAGCCAAGGCTTAAAATGCCTTCTGGCTGCTTTGGAAAGTTATACAGTCGCACCCTGCCGCTGATAAGTTCGCCGTCGTTTTCAAGCGTCAGCACCGCCTTCTCGCGTCCCGAGCCGACTCCCATTAAAACAAGACTTTTCTTTTTAAACATATTCACACCTCTTGCTAATTATATTTTAGCCTCGAGTGCAAATATGCCGAGATAAGAAAAATTTTGCAATTTGTCGGAATTTGTCAGACTTTGAGTTTTTTGTTTATCTGCCTTAATATCGCCTTCACGCTAAAGCCCGCTTTTTGATAAAGTTCTTCGCCTTTGCCGCTGGACATATAGTCGCTAAGTCCCACGCGAAGGTCACTCGGACGCAGATATTTGTGCCAAGCACTATCATTTGAAGCCTCAATCGCCACAACAAGTTTGGCTGAAGAAGGAATTACTTTTTCTTTGTAACTGTCGCTCTGCTGGTCGAAAAGTTCAAGACACGGCATGCTTACAACGCTTGTTTCAACTGTTTTGTCAAGTTCCTTGGCAACACTAAGCGCAAGTGGGACTTCGCTTCCACAGGCCAAAATCACCACTTCCGGATGTTTTTTTGCCGGCTTAATTGTGTATCCCCCCAAACTTGCACCCTTTATTGTTGTCAGCCCGCTCGGCGCAATCTCACCTTTTGCAAGCACAATTGAAGTTGGTTGGCGCTCTGTGATAGCGCTCTTGTATGCCGCAGCAAGTTCGACGGCGTCGCAAGGCCGGAACACTCTTAAGCCGATAATGCTTCTAAGCAGGCCAATCTGTTCGATAGGCTGATGCGATGTGCCATCCTCGCCCACAAGAATGGAGTCGTGAGTGAAAATGTCGACAACAGGAAGTTTCATAATTGCCCTAAGTCTGAGCGCTGGAAGCATATAGTTTGAAAACGACAGCATTGTGGAGTCGAATGGAAGGAAATCTTCATATAAACTTATGCCGTTGCAGATTGCCGCCATTGCATGCTCGCGCGCGCCGAAGTGGATGTTACGGCCTCGTTTGTTTCCAGCAACAAAATCTCCCCCCGAGCCGAGATATGCTTTTGTTGACGGCGCAACATCAGCCGTCCCGCCGATAACTTGATTAAGCTTGTCAGCGATTTCATTTAGCATCATGCCATTAATTTCACGCATTGAAAGAGAGGCATATTTATCGCCCGAAACAAGTTTATCAAAATCGATTTTCTTGTTATCGAAAAATGTCAGCATTTTTTTATATAACTCAGGATGCGTTGTGCCATACACAGCAAGGTCTTGGTTCCACTTCTCGTGTGCAAGTTTACCATTTATCGTGCTTGCCATGCAAAACTGGCGAACATCGTTTGGAACAAAGAAACTTTCGCTGACGCCAAGTTTTTCTTTGAACGAATTTAACTCTTCCGCCGTCATAGGATGCGAATGCACCGCACTTGTTCCCTCTTTCTCACTGCCAATGCCGATTGTTGTGTGGAAAATGATAAGGCTAGGCTTTTGCGATTTTTTCGCTCTCGCAATCGCCCTTGTGCAGGCATAATAGGAATTGCCTTTTTTAACATCGATAACATCAAAGCCCATGGCCGCAAACTTTTTGGCCACATTTTCTCTGTTTGCAAGTGCGAGGCTGCCGTCCATGGTCACCTCGTTGCAATCATAGAGGAGAATAAATCTTTTAAGTTTCTGCGCTCCAGCAATAGAGCATGCTTCCTGTGCAACGCCCTCCATAAGGTCGCCATCGCCGGCGAAGCAATAGGTGTAGTTGTCTATAATCGGAAAGCCAATGGCGTTAAATCGCTCTTCCAGCACGCTTTCGGCGATTGCCATTCCAACAGCATTGGCCACGCCTTGACCAAGCGCACCCGTGGAAGTTTCAACTGCGCTGATTGAGCCAAATTCGGGATGTCCCGCAGTGATAGCGCCAAACTTTCTAAAATCTTTAAGGTCTTGCAAACTCACATCAAAGCCGAACATTGAAAGCAGCGCATAATAAAGTGCGCTCGCGTGCCCAGCCGAGAGCACAAATCGGTCTCTATTCAAAAAGTCTGTTTCCGACACATCAAAAAGATAGTGGTCTTTAAAAAGAGCAAAAAGGGCGCTGCTTGCCCCCAGCGCCGTGCCCGTGTGCCCCGAGCCGGCATTTGAAACAGTCTCGGCAGTTATTGCTTTAAGATAGTTTATCGATTTTTGAATAAGTTTTTTCATAATTTTTCCTTAATTTCCTTAACAATCTTTGTCAGAGCGCTTTTGCCTTGGCCGCTCACCTCCACCGTCAAATCGCAAATATCACGAAGATATGCAGTGCGCTCTTCATATGCAAGCAGGTTAAGCACCTCCGTTTTAGGCATTTTTTTCTTCGCTATGCAAAGAAAAATGCTTGGGTGAATGTCATTAAATATCGCCAAATTGTTTTTCATAAGGTCATAATCAACATAGATTATCGCATTTTCATATGCCGCTACAGCCGCCAAAGCCGCTTTTTCCCTTTTTTCGAAATAATCAACTCCACACTTGTTAAGAATGGCGTCGCTGTCGAATAGGTCATATTCGACGATATCTTTGCAAGAAGCAAAGTGCATTCCCAAAAGATTAGATAGACTTTCAGCAAGTTGTGCGCCCACCGAATTATCTAAACTTGTTATCAATATGCTTGTGCCTAAGTTTTTCATATGATTATTTTATCAGCAATTTATATTTTAATCAAATATATTTACATTATTTTTTTACAATTTTATTATTCCCCTCTTTCTCGCGCTTAAAAGCGTTAAAATCAGGAATTCCCCAAACAATCAGCAAAATGCAGCCTAAAATGGTGCAAATAAGAGCGTAATCAATCATTTTCCCCTGCAAAATTCCGGTGTAAATTTTGTTTCCTTTTGTTTTGAAAAGAATGTTGCCATAGTCAATAGTGGAGAAATATGTAACACCAAAGAGTTTAAGGTTGTTTATCACTTCTTCTGTGGGATGCCCATATTTATTGTCCTTTCCCGCACTGATAATCGCAAATTCGGGGTTGACATATGAAAGAAAATTTGTGCTTGTTGAAGTTTTTGCGCCATGGTGACCAACTTTTAGCACATCTGCAGCAAGATTTTTGCCATATTTCTTGTAAATCTTATTCTCTTGAGCATGCGCCGCGTCGCCCATGAAAAGAAATTTTGTGCCGCCGAGTTCGGCGTGCAGAACTGCCGATGTGGCGTTTGTGTCCGAATATGACTTGTCGGGATAGAGAATTTTAACAACATAGTTTTCGCCAATGATATTCGTGCCCTCTTTGGCATAAAACATCTCGGCTCCCGCTTCTTCATAGAAGGCGCGAATGACATTGTCATAGATTATGGTGTCATGAACATAAAAATCTTCCGGCTCGCTCTCCGAAAGTGACCTTGTCAGCGGCCGATAAAAATTCTTGACTTCAAAGTTATCAAATATCTTCACTCCTCCGCCAACATGATCTTCGTCGGCATGAGTGAGAAGAAAATAGTCAATCGTCTCCACTCCAAGATTTTGTATGTAGGAAACAAGTTGGTCGCCGCTTGCGCGCGAGCCGCAATCGATTAGCATATTTTTGCCGTCGTCAAGTTCAATCAATGTGCTGTCACCCTGGCCAACATCAATGTAGTGCACTGAAAAGTCGGCGGGCGCATTCAATTCGCTGTTCCAGTTATATATCTTCCTGGAAATGGGCTGACGAAAAACAATCACCAAAATAATGGCAGCAAGCAGAAAAACTGAAATAGCCGCCCTTATCGCAAGTGATTTTTTGCTATAAAATATTTTGAAGGTGAATTTTTTCATATAAACTCTATCTCGCTGGCAGAAGAAAACTTCTTTTTAAGAAATGGCTTGCGTTTTTTAAAGAGCGCCATAATTTCCGGCATAACATCAATGGTCGCCTTATAGCCCTCTTCAATCATTTCCTCAAAGCCCTCCGTCTTTGTGGACTTAAAACGTTTTGTCTCGGGCGCAATGACAACATCGGAGTTAACATATCCCTTAACAGCGTTCGATTTCATGAGAATTCTTATCGAGCAAGATAGGACATCGGTCATTTTAAGCGACTCTGTGCCATATGTGCGCGACTTGTTGCAGTCGACGCTGATAACATAGTCGCAGCCAAAATATCTTGGAATATCGGCAGGAATGGTGTTTTGAAGGCCGCCGTCGCAAAGTATCATATCGCCAAACTCAACCGGCACAAACACGCCCGGCACGCAGCATGAGCCGGCCACCGCTTTGGCAAGATTGCCCTTTGTTATGCACACTTCTTTTGTGGACTTAATGTCAACTGCCACAGCTGCAAACTTTGTGGAGAGTTCTTCGATGTCGATGTCGCCAAGCGAGCGTTTCATAAGTTCTTCAATGCCCTCAGTTTTGGAAGGAAGAAGCGGAATTCGGCTGGTGCGAATATCTTTCGTCTTGATAGATTTTGCAATGTTGTAAATCTCTTCAAAACTTTTGCCCGCAGCATATGCGGCGCCCACAACACTGCCCGCACTTGTGCCTGCCACAAAATCGAACTTCAGCCCAAACTCTTCAAACGCCTTAATGGCGCCAATATGAGTGAAGCCTCTTGCTCCACCTCCGCCAAACGCTATTCCGATTTTAGGCTTGCGACCAAACATATCGAATTTATTTCCTTTTATCAAAAATTTAATGATTTTGTGCCATTTTTTATTTAAAAACGCATTCTAAACATAGATAATATTAAAAACTAACAGATGCAAGGCGTTATTTTGAAGCACGCTTCCAGACTTGACAGCATAGTCCGCCTCCTCCAAAAGCGAGGAGATTTTTTTAAGTTGCGCCTTCGAAAAGCCGCGCGCAAGTTCGCGAGATTTTTTGATGGCATATTCCTTAACGCCAAGAAGCGCGGCAAGTTCCCCGTCGGACATTTCCGAAATGGAAACATAGAAAAGTCGTCTAAACTGATTGGAAATAAGGCTGAACACTCCCGCATCTTTTTCCATAAGTTTTAAAAGTTTAAGTGCCTTGTCCCCGTCTTTTTTAGCAAGAGCCTCGGTCAATTCAAACACCGAATATTCAACATCTTTGCTAACAAGTTCTTCCACCATTTTTTTGGTTATCGCCTCAGCCGCAGGGTCATAGAAGCAGAGTTTGTTAAGTTCGCTCATAATGCGAGTAAGATAGCCGTTGCAACTTTCAATAAGCGCCATAAGCGCGTCCATGTTTATAGTTCGGCCAAGCCTTGCAAGATAAGCAACAACAAGTTTTTTCACCATTTCCTTGTCCATTCTTCCGGCGTCGACAAGCACAAAGTCTTTCTTTAAAAATTCGAAGTTTTTGTTGTAGTCCAGCACAACAACGCAAGTTGTTTTTGGAATGTGAAGAAGAATTTCATTCACCTTTTTTTTGCCCTCTTCGTTAAGTTTGCCACCTTTAATAACAACAAGTTTTTTTGGGTCTAGCATGGGCAACATTTCAGTTGCGGCAAAAAGTTTGTCCACCGAAAAACTCTCGTCGTCAAGCACGGTCAAATTAAAATCTTCCATGGTTATTTCGCAGGCAGATTTAATCATTGAAAGCGCTTTATCAAAAAGATAAAAATCGTCCCCTTCAACAAGATAGACCCGCGCTAAGCCTTCCGACAATCTTTTTTTCAGTGTTTTCAATCTATCCTCCAAACTCTGCCGTCAAAGGCATATTTAAAACTTCCGCCCTCTTTAAACGAGTAATCTGCAAACTCAGACGGCGCATATGTGGCAAAGAAGAAATCATTCTTGCCAAACATCTTGAAATTTTCGGCATAAACAAAGTCATATTTGCCCTCGGCAAGCCGCTCGTTAAGTTTAGTGTAATTATAACTCGAATAGCTTAAATTTGTAAAGAGAATTTTAACATCGTCAAACTCAAATGTGTAAATTCCGTCCTTGCGCTTGAATTTAAAGTCACCGACAAAGCCCTCTTCTTCGTCAATCACCATGCCGCCGAAGATGTCTTTCTCATATGTCGGAGCGTCGAAAATGTAGTCAATTTCATTCAGCCCTTCCTGCGCAAGATAATAGGAAATCAGCGAGTTATCATAGCCCACGCACAACATTTCGCCATTTTCGCTTTCCAGCATAAGCGTGCGGCTGTAACTTGAGCCGAGCACGCTGACCATGGAGCCGCGATAGTTTAGTTCCGGCCGCACCATTGTGTAGAGCGACATAACAAGAGTAAGCCAGACCACAAGCAACCACTTTGCAAGGTGCTTTGCCATAACAAAATGACTTACAACAAATGCGATAATAAACATCATTGCTGTGAATATAGGGTCAAAAGGCTTGAGCGCAACATATGCATTTGTGCTGGCAAAGAAGGAGGCAATCGCCGTTATTGCACTAAAGCCCCAGTCACAAACTGTGAGCACCACGCCAGCCGAAGGAATTATCATTGAGAAGATTGTAAGCAGAATAAGCAGCGGAAAAAGCAAGCTGAATATTGGCACAACAATCAAATTGGCAAAGAAACTCAGCACGTTCAGTGAAGAAAAGAAGGAAGCAATAAAAGGCAAAATTCCCACCTGAGTTGCAATTGAAATTGCCACAAGTGAAGCAATCTTTTTTGGCAAGAACTTGCCGAAAACTCTACTAAAAGGCCTGTGCAAAAGTAAAATCGCGCCAACGCATCCATAACTCATTAAAAACCCAACATCCAGTGCAGACAATGGAGAAATAAGCAGCGTCAAAATTCCTGCGCACGAGAGTGCAATTGCCCCGTCATAACTTTTGCCGAACAGCCCGGCCATAGATAACATCAGCCCCATTATCATTGCTCGAACAATGGAAGGCGCAAAGCCGCAGATATAAGCATAAAAGAGAATGATGCCAAAAGTCAGAAAGAAATTAACAAATCTGTTGACCTTACATTTTTTCAAGACCCACGCGATAAGTGTTGTCAAAAATGTCACATGTAAGCCCGAAACGGTGAGGATGTGAATTATTCCCGACTGGCGATAATCGCTCTTGATTTCCATTTCGATAAAATCTTTTTCACCGGTCAGCACGGCAAAAGCGACTGTGGCATATTTTTCGTCCATGTTGTCGCTTAGCGTCTGCCAAATCTTATTTCTCGCCTTTTCGTCAAACTTAAGTTCTCCGCTAACAATGCTCACAAAATCTTTGTAACTGGCCTCGCAGGTGTAAGCTATGTTTTCGCGATAGTAACTCGACTGAAAACTTCCCAAGGTGAACATCTTGTTGTGCTCGAGACTGCCATTAAAAATGACCATGTCGCCAACTTGGAACTCGCCTCCGCCAACATCAAAAACAGAAATTTTCACTCCATTAACGCTATCGCCGGCCGCAACAACATCTTCAAGATAAAGCGTCGTGGAGTTTGACCACTCCTGCACATCACTAACTCGGCCGCAGATAACGGCATCTTGATATTCCCGTCCCATAAAAGAGGAATAACTAAGAAAATAAAGTCCATTTCCCACAAAAAAGAAAATGCCGGCAAGCAATATCAAAACATATTTAAACTTCAGGCAACTGTAAACAAGCAGCCCAAGAAAAGTTAAAACAACAAGCGCGATATAAACGCCGTCACCTGCATAGAGCTTTCTTGCCGAAATAAGCCCGAACAGGAGACTTAAAAACACCACCACAATAGGTCTGAAATTGACCTTGAATTTAAACTTTTCTTTTGTAAACAATTTTTCTCCAAACTAATCGAGTAAGGCAAAATATTTTAACATATTCTCACCCTTCTTCCCTAAAAAAATATGGCTCCGACAAGTGAAGAGCCAATTAGTTGCGACCAACAAGATAGTCGATTGAAATATCAAAGAAATCTGCAAGTTTAATGAGCCAAAATATGCCAGGCTCAATTTGACCACTCTCCCAAAAACTTATTTGTCTTTGAGTTGCGCCGATTTGACGAGCAAGTTCGGTCTGAGTCAAGCCCATTTCTTTTCTTAATTCTTTAAGTCTTTCGTTATATGCATCCCTTTCCATATCGGATTTAGTTTAGATTATTTCCTACTATTTTTATTCATTTAGATAAATTTTGTCTAAAGAATTTTTACAAGTTTAGACATTATTCGCATTTTGAAAACGCATATAAGAGACAAATTTCCTCATTCTAGGGTGTATAAGAAGAAATTTTGAGGTGAATAAATGAAAGAGAAAAATCAATTTAGAGAGAATTTTGACCGCAGCATTAAAGAATTTGAGGAAAATGGCGGAGACCTAGCGAAATTTGCGGCCGAGGAAACATCAGAGGACTCTTTGCATAAACTGCTAAAGAAAGAAGATTTTATCTTGCCCGAAGCAGTTTTGGAGGAACTCTCGGAACTTGAAGCGGCGGACTTAATCGACTTAGAGAAGGAGATATGGAGTTAAACGTTAGACGAGGAGAAATATATATGGCAGACCTTAGCCCTGTTGTCGGAAGCGAACAGGGCGGCGTTAGACCTGTGCTAATCATTCAAAACAATGTTGGCAATCGTTACTCCCCAACTGTTATAGTTTCGGCAATTACAAGTAGACTTGATAAAGCAAAACTCCCCACCCACATTGAACTGCCATCGCAAGACTATCACCTGCCGAAAGACAGCGTGGCACTTTTAGAGCAAATCCGAACGCTCGACAAGCGCCGACTACGTGAAAAAATCACAACCCTTGAAGAAAGTAAAATGAAAGAAATAAATCGAGCAATTTTAATCTCGCTCGGCTTTGCAGAAAAAAATTAAAATCGCCCATATGGACGATTTTTTATCTATTAAAATTTGGTGTATTGCGTTTTAGAATAACATTCTTTTCAAAGTCAATTCCGGAAAGGCCCTTCAAGGTTTCTCCGTTTGAAAATTTCGCCTCGTAAAATCGATCGGGAGTATCTCCGACAATGTGGTTTTTGTTCAAATAAGTTTGACATTCTAAGTCATATGAATAGACACTTGCAAGACTTTTTAAAATATGTTTAACATCACAATGTGAAAGATTTTTTACAGTCCCGTCAGAAAAATGAGTTTCGTAATCAAGAAAGTCATTATTTAACATAAAACAAATATCTTCCTTATTTACTACAATTTCTTTACAAGCATCATTATCATGCGCTCTCATACATAACTCCCAAAAAAATATAATTAGATTATATCACACAAAAAACGCAAAAACAAGACTGCAATTTAAAAAATTTGAAATTTTTTAAGCAAAACCCTTGCTATTTTTTTATAAATTTGATAGAATTTCAAAGTCTAAATCGTGGTCCCTTGGTCAAGCGGTTAAGACGCCGCCCTCTCACGGCGGAATCAGGGGTTCGATTCCCCTAGGGACTACCAGAGAAATGCCTATTAGGCATTTTTTTATTTTAATGAATGGGGAATCGAACGGGCGGAATAGCAAAGGCAGCGGTGTCTGCGTTTGCTCTTAAAAAGGGAATTCCAAAAATGAGTTCATTTTTGGAAAAAAGGAACAAACAAGCAATAAATGAAATTTTGTTGTTTAACAACAAAATGAATTCTAAGCGCAGTTTGTGACGCGGTGATAGCCTGCCCTGCCTCTGGCGCACACTTGCAAAGGCGGAGCGATTCCCCTAGGGACTACCAAAGAAAGAACACTCTTAAGAGTGTTTTTTTGACGCTATAAATATAATGTCAGAAGGGCGATTATTTTTCCAAAATCTTAAAATATTCCTCCCAGCGATAGTCGCGAATGGGCATCGGCGGGTGGTCGGAAAAGTGAAGGACGAGTGCTGGGCTGATGCCGTGATACTCCTCCACTATTTCAAAATATTCAAGTTTGCCCTCTTCGATAAGTTTCTTCGCCCGGGCATGATAGTTATAATACATGCCATAATTTTGGGAAAAACAGCTTAAATTATTCAAAAAAACGCGCATTTTGCGCGTTTTTTCTTATTCTGAAGCGTAATTATCAAAATAGCCGGTGATAAGAACAATAGGCGTGCCCTTATCTCCACTGCCGCTAACGAGGTCGGAAAGCGAGCCAACAAGGTCTGTAATCCGCCTTGGAGTTGTGCCAAGCGACACCGCTTTATTTTTAAGATTTCCCTCTTTTTCTTTAATCAGTTTTTTCATTTCATTAATCGCCGCGTCGCCTTCAAGACTGGCAATTTGATTGTCGGCAACATATTTAAGTTTGATTTCATTAGGCGTGCCGTTAAGCCCTGCAGTGAACGCTGGGCTGACAACAGGGTCGGCAAGTTCCCAAATTCCTCCAACTGGGTCTTTGAATGCGCCGTCACCATAGACCATGCACTCCACTCTTTTGCCGGTGCGTTTTTTAAGTTCCTTTTGAAGTTTATCAACAAAAGTTTGGCAGTCGCGCGGGAAAAGTTTAACGGTCCCCTCACTCGACATGTTTGAGCCTAAAAGGCCAAACTCTTCATGATAGCCATGTTTTTTCGATTTTTCATTTAAGATGTCGTCAAGGCCAATCACTTTTTTAGCGCCATTTGCAAGAAGCAGTTTTTTGTTTCTGAATCGCGAGTGAATGTCCGCACAAATCACCTTATCTGTGTATTTCAAAATTTCGCAAGGGTCGTTGCTTAAGATAACCGAAGCCTTGCCGCCGCAAAGTTCGAGATAGAATTTGATGTAATCAAGGCCGGTGAACGGGTGCTCCACACTGCCAACAAGTTTATAGAACTCGTCCGAAGTAAATGGTTGATTAAAATTATGAATGCCGAGGTCATATAGCTTATCAATCGAAACAAGCGGATTTCCCACCTCGTCAAAAGGATATGAAAGTTGAATGACTAGTTCGTCCACGCCGTCCACAATGCCTTTTAAAAGTTGCGAAAAACGATTGCGCGAAAGAATAGGAAAGACAAGACCAATTTTGCCCTTGCCCATTTTTTTGCGAACATCTTTTGCGATGTCTTGTGTGCTTGCAAAGTTTCCTTGGCTCTTTGCCACAATAGCCTCTGTCACGGCAACAATTGCGCCGTCTTTAAGTGCGATGTTGTTGCTATTAGCAACCTCTATCACGCAGTCCGCTGCGATTTTAACAAGGTCGTCGCCCGGTCTGATAATCGGAGCGCGCACCCCAAATGCTGATGTTGTTACTGTTCTCATATTTAACCTCTACAAGAGATTATATCCAAAAAAATCAATCTCGCCAAATAAATTTGCGACTAAACAACTTTTCCGGCAAATCTCCCGCCCCCATTATTGCCAAAATCGCTCCTTTTTCAAACGAATTCAGTTTATCAATCAGCGCGTTGAGGTCGTAAAACATGATTGTTTCAGTGTGAGCGGCGAGTTTTTTCAAAAGTTCAATCTCGATTTCAGGCTGCGGCTGTTCGCGGGCGGCATAGGTCTTAAACAAAATCACCTCGTCAAATTCGGAGAGGGCTTTAACAAATTCGTGCATAAGCGTTGCAGTGCGCGAATAGGTGTGCGGCTGAAAGATTGCAACTTTGTTTCCATGCATGCCCTTAAGCGAGTCCACCACGCTTGCAATCTCGTGCGGGTGATGAGCATAGTCAACAATCGCGCGGCCGGGCGCGGCACAGCCCACTCTTTCAAATCGCTTTTCAAGACCTTTGTAGTTTTCAAGGCCAAGTTTAATGAGGCAGTCGCTGACGCCGAGTTTTCGGCAGACCTCAATAGCAAGCAGCGCGTTCTTAGCGTTATATTTGCCGCCAACAGCCATACGCAGATTAAAAAGCCGCGCCCCCCTTTCAAGCACATCAAAAACGATGTCGCCTCGGCGGCCTGTTTTTAAGTTGCGAATTTCAAGATTTGTGTTTTCAACAACATTTAGGCTACTTTCTTTAAATTTATCAAAAGACTTGAGTTCATTTTTGAAAGTGCCAAAATAGTCAAGGTGCTCCGGCTCAACATTGGTCACAACACTTAAAAATGGACGCAAAAAAAGAAAGTTGTCGTGATACTCGCAGGCCTCAGTCACAAAAAACTCCTTGCCCGCAAAATCAAAACTTCTTCCACTCTCCTTCAAGTTCGCGCCCACATGCAGGCTGGGCTTAAACCCCGCCACACGCAAAATATTATATACCATGGCCGTCACGCTGGACTTACCATGCGAGCCGCTTATCGCGACCACCTTTTCATGCTGCCCCGCAATCTCTGCCAGCAATTTTCCCCGCACGCTCAACTTCTTGCCAAGTTTTTTGGCATGCGCCAAAAGCGAAAAACTTTCGTCAAAAGCGGAAGAGTAAACAATCTCGTCCGCCCATTCGATATCTTCTAAGTTTTCGCTGTTTGAAACTTCAATTCCGCATTCTGTTAAAATGCCGAGACTATTTCTGTCATAGCCCCTAACGCAAAAGCCCTGCTGCTTTAAATAGATAGCAAGACTTGACATACTTGCGCCGCAAATTCCCACTAAGAAATAATTTTTCATAGTAAGTGTTTATGCAGCATTAAGTTTTTTAGTCACTCGTCGTCGTCAGTGGCAGGCATAAGACCGCTTTTCTGTGCTTTGAAACGCACATATTCAGCAATCAGCGCAATAAGTTCACTGCTGGTCGGCTTGTAAGTCCATTTCTCGTCGGACATATTATAAAGTTTGCAAAGTGGCTTAAACCCGGTTTTATAGAAGCCAATATCAGTTGAATGACGCATGCTTCTTTCAACAACGCCGCCATAAACTGCGAACTCTTTCCCAACAAGTGGATACAAATTCTTAGTCACTTTTCTTAAGAGCGTTGGGTCTTCGATAACCTTAAGCGCACAAAGTTGCAGACATCTAAATCCTTGCAAGTTCGCCGGAATGCCAAGTTCGAGCAATATTTTTGTTACTTCCTCCCGTGCAAATAGTTCAAAATCCGTCATGTTTCCTCCTTTTATGTTTTGATTATACAAGATAGGAAAAATAAAACCAAGCGATTTGACGCATTTTTGTAAAAAATTCATAATTTTTTTACAAAATTTTACAAAAATAAGGCCAAAATCACCATTTTAGAAGAAAACTATCTGAAAATACCTTAAAAAAGCGTTAAAAAAGCCCGCAAACGCTGCGGACTTTTGAAAACTTATTTCTCATTTTGGGGCTTAAATAACTCTCGGACATCGATTTCGAGGATTATAGCAATATCAAGAATAACACTCAGTGTCGGATTTATCTTATGATTTTCGACCTTGGAAATATAGCCAGAACTCTTCCCTAGCCTACCACTCAATTCATACGCTGACATATTTCTCTTTTGTCTATGCACAGCAAGATTAAAACCAAAATCTTTAAAATCCATATTATCTATTTTCCATCCACTGGTTTAAATAATTCTCTTACATCCACTTCAAGAGCATCCGCTAGGTCATAAACAACTTTCGTCCCTACTGAAATCAAATTATTTTCTACTTTGTATATGTAAGAAGTTGTTTTGCCAATTCTTAAAGAAAGTTCATACCCAGAAAGGCCTCTGAGTTCCCTAAGTCTATGAACATTAAAACCAAAATCATTCAAACTCATACTTTTATTCTACTTAATAGCGCACAGCGCTTAGTCGACCTATAGTCGCGATTTAATTTTTATTCAATAACTCTAAAACATACGACGGCTCCACATCTAAAGCCTGACATATCTCAATAAACCTAAGAAGAGAAATATTAACCTCTCCTTTTTCTACTTTATACATATAGTCATTTACTTTTCCTATACGCAAACTTAGTTCGTATGCGGAGATATTCTTTTCTTGCCTTATTTTTTTTAATATAAGCCCTATATTGGTCATGTTTGTTTTCATATATTAGATTATAAACCACTTAAATAATTGACATTTAGTCCCTCCCGCTATTATAATGGACCGTGAGTCCATTTTTAGGCGGTGCCATTTGTTAGTTTGCTCTTTATTCGGTCACAGTTATATTTTGTTTCTTGACAGAAACTTGATTTTTGATACAATCAAATCGGCAGTCGATAGAGGCTATCGCACCTTTTATGTCGGCAGACATGGCGAATTTGATAAACTGGCCTTGCAAATATGCAAAGAGATAAAAAACAAATATTGCCCAGATATGAAGATTTATCTTGTTTTCACTTCAATGACTGACATGGTAAGGAATAAATCTGGGTTATGCAATATGGACTGCTTGTATGATGTGGAGCCAATTTTGTTTGAAATCGAAAATGTTCACTACAAGAGGAGAATAACCTTCACAAATCAGCGCATGGCAGAATGCTGCGATTTAGTGATTTGCTATGCTGACGAAGAGGTTGTTGACAGCGGAGCGGCAAGGGCTGTGCGTTATGCAAGAAAAATCGGCAAAGAAGTAATCAACTTATTTAAAAAGCGCCGACCTTAATAATTCTATCGGCAAGAAAAATTTCAATTTTTTCAATTTTGCTTGATTTCTTGCCGATAGATGTATATAATAAAGATATGGAATTTAAAAGTGTTAGTGAAATTGCTAAAATCTGGAATGTGTCGGAGAGGACTGTTCGCAACTATTGTGCGTGCGGAAAGGTTTCAGGCGCAAAACTTTCGGGCAAGACATGGCTTATCCCGAAAGACGCCAAAAAGCCCGAAAGATTAAACAAAAAAGAAACCTCTCTTCTTCACACATTAAAAGAAGAAAGAGATATGGGGCTGAAAGGCGGAATATATCATAAAACACAAGTCGAGTTCTCATATAACACAAATCACATCGAAGGCAGCACTTTAAGCGAGGAGCAGACAAGATTTATTTTTGAGACTAACACAATTGGGATATCTCCTTCCCCAATAAATGCCGACGATGTGATTGAAACAACAAATCATTTCAAATGTTTTGACTATATGCTAGACAATGCAAATAAAACACTTTCAGAAAAGTTCATTAAAAAACTGCACTACATCTTAAAATCTTCCACTTCGGATAGTAAGAAAAATTGGTTTAAGATTGGAGACTACAAAACTAGGCCTAATGAAATTGGCGGAAATGCCACTTGCCCGCCAAAGGATGTCCAAAAGCAAATTGAGACGCTGCTAGATAGATACAACTCCATTCAAAAGCCGACTTTAGAGGACATTATTGAGTTTCACAAAAATTTTGAGAGCATCCACCCATTTCAAGACGGAAACGGCAGAGTGGGCAGGCTGATTATGTTTAAGGAATGCCTTAAAAACAAGATTGTTCCTTTCATTATAAATGACAGCGTGAAATGGTTCTATTATCGGGGCCTAAGAGAGTGGGACAATGAACGAGGCTTTTTGATTGAAACATGCCTCGCAGCACAAGATAGATATAAAGCATATCTTGAGTATTTTGATATAACTTAAGCGGAGGGCGCGCCTTGAGCCCGGTCGCACGCGCGCTTTAGCGCGGGCGGCCGGGCGTTTTGTTTGCGCCGGAGCGGGCGGCGGAAAGCCGGACGCGGGGCGCAAGCAAAAAAAATCGGCTAGGGGCTTTGCCTCAGCCGATTTCAAGGCGCGCGTTTTATGGGTTATATGCGCTTGGCCTTTCTTTTTCGATTTTTGCTCTCACAGTTTCATTCGTAGTTCCCGTCACCTTCTGCGGCGGAATGAATTTAACATCATTCTCTGGCAAGGTCATGCCCTCTCCGAGTTCTTCCGTGCCTTCCACGATAATGCCCTCTTGCGGCCAGTAGTAGTCGTGGCGAAGTTCTTTTTCTTCCACCACCTCGCCGTTTTCAAGATATTCAAGATATGCCTTGCTTTCATATCCCTCTCTTGGATAGCGAACGCGATAATATTCACCCTTATAAATCACCTTGTTTGAATATTCGCCGGTCGTGTCTTGAATAATCTTATCCCCACTGTGCGGAAGCACCTTGATAAATTCGGCTCTTGTGCGGATGCTCTTTCCCTCTTCAATCGGCTGACCGTAAATCTCGGCATAAACATTTTCGTTATCTGAATATGTCTTGATGTAGATTGGCGCTTCCAACGTGTTTTTAAACACAAGGTCGGAATATCCCTCAGACACCATAGCATCCAGCGATAGCGGCACATAACTTGCCGGCAGTGAGTGGTGATTTGCTTCTAGTATATCAACTCCTGCAAGCAGCAGCGCGTTATATAATGTTGTAGAAGCCTGGCAGACACCTCCGCCTGCGCCCTTAACATATGCGCCGTTCAAGATAATGTTGGCCTCTTTGTAGCCATTCTCTGTCGTTCTTGCGCCCGTCACATTATTAAAACTAACTTCCTCGCCCGGCATAATCACCTTGCCGTTGAAAGAGCCGAGCGCGCGCGAAACATTGTTCTTTCTCGCAGGCTGAGAAGAGGCATAACTTGTGGAGAACTTAGACCTCTGGGTTATTGCGCCCAAAATATCCTCCTCGCTTCCCTCAAAAGGAATTTCCACAACTGGAATGTCGATGTCGACTTCCTTTCCCTCTTGCAGCCCTTCGTCAATTCTTGCATAGAGTGCGCCGCGGTCAACGCTTATTCCGCTCTTTCCCTCGCTCAAAGAAAACATCGGGTCGCCCTCTGGATCAAACACCACTTCTGGCGCAGAGGCAGGCTTATCAATTTCCGCTGCAATCGTCTCCACCTTCTCTTCAAGCCCGCCAAGCACCGTCTTATATGACACCTGCACGGCCAGCCCGTTTTTCTTTATTTTGTTTGTCTCTTTAAATCTTTTTAAAAAGGTGCCTTCGTGTCCCACCTTAAGAACTTCGGTCAGCACCGGCTCGACCTCATTTTTCACCTCAAAATCGCTGCCCGTGAATGTCCATTTTTGGTCGCCATAATGAAGAGTTAGCTTAACATCGGCTCTTGAAGAGAGCAGCGAATAGGAAACTATGTTTTCCGCCTGCTTTCTGGTCATACCCGACACATCAATGCCGTTTATCGTAGTTCCGTTTAAAAATGTGTCATTTGGCGAAAGATTATCAACAAAATAGAACTGACAAAACAGAAGCAGCCCCACTGCGAGCACTGCAACGCCAAGCCCCCAATAAAGCCCCTTCCACTTTTTTCTTGTTTTAACTTTTTCTGCGCTCATGCCTCTAGTATGTGAAAGAGGAATAAAAAAATACGCAATAAAAAAGAGAGATTCCTCTCTCTCTAAAATTTGTGATAATGCTTTTTTCCTATGTTTCTAAGAAGTTCCTCTGCAGTATTTGCGCACTTGCCGTCGAACACGTCACTTAAAGCGTCCATAAACACCTTATCATACATCTTTTCGGGCATGGACGGAAAATGTTTTTTAAGGTCCTTCTCGCCGATTTTCAAATCGCTTTTTCTGATAACAAGTTTGTGCGAAATGATATATTTATAGAAAAATTGATATTTTTGTGCCAAAATCTTTGATTTTTTAATTAACACATCATATATCTGCGGAAAGTTATCGAAATATCTAAAGAAATATTGTTTATTCTTTAAATGATTGAGCGCGTCATAGTAGCCCGACACAATGTTGATAAACTGCCCTTCTCTCTTCTTTGTAAAGCCCGAATTTTCAAGCAAGTTATATAAGAAATATGAAATGCTTGCAGGCTGCGCCGCATCAACAACATCAATTATAAAGCCCATAAGTTTATCGTCACATTTTGCAATCATGCGTGGCTTTATGTGCTCAACTTCAAAGCCCACTCTCTTCCAAACGCCCAATCGATTGTAAAGTTTGACAGCTCTAACAGCGCCCTTGTTTGTGGTGCGTGCAAAGAGTTTTTCAAGTTCCTCGGTCACCTTAGATTTTGTGATATCTTTAACATTATCCACATTTTTATGCGCCCAAACGAGAGTTTGCGCTTCGATTGAGAAATTGTATTCTCCGGCAAGACGCAACATTCTTAAAATGCGCACGCCGTCGTCATTTAAGATATGGTCGCTGACCGCTCGAATTTTCTTGCGTTTGAGGTCCTTAACTCCGCCGAACGGGTCTATAATTTTCTCCGCCAATATGTCATAATAAATGGCGTTGATTGTAAAGTCGCGGCGCGAGGCATCTTCGCCAAGGTCAGAAATAAACTCCACCTCTTGTGGGCAATGGCCTTTAAACGCCCCCTCACGCCTGAAAGTTGCATAGTCAAAACTCTTTGTTGGGCAAACAATCTTGCAGGTGCCAAAGGCCTTGTTTTTATTCTTGAGCGAAAACTCGCTGCCCTCAAGTTTCTTCTCAAGTTCTGATAGTGTCAGCGCGCTGCACACATCTTCGTCCTCGCATTCTCTGCCAAGCAGTGCATTTCGCACCCACCCGCCAACAAGATAAAAATTGCCGCTAACGAGCGTGGCGAGTTCTTTAACCTTTTCACTTGGAGTGATTTGAAAAATATTCATATTTAAATCTTAAACAAATAGCATATTTTTGTCAAGCGAATGTTATTTCATTTGACTTTAGTGGCATAATTTTTGTATCATTTAATCGTGAAAAAAGAGAAAAAAGCATTCGAACTTGTTCGATATGTTACAAATAAAGATTTTGGGCTTAGCAGCGAGCAAATTGCCGAGCGTAAGGAACACGGCCTCGTCAATGACACGAAAGTCAAATCGTCTCGTTCCTATTTTTCCATTTTCGTAAAAAACACTTGCACATTTTTCAATCTTATCTGGCTGCTGATTGCAATCGCGCTGATTTGCGTGGGAGCCTACAGCGACCTGTTATTCCTTCTTGTTATCTTCTGCAACACCGCTGTTGCAATAATTCAAGAGTCAAGGGCAAAGCACATGATTGAAAAACTATCGCTGGTCACCACTCCTCGCATTAAAACTGTGCGAAATGGAGAACAAAGCGAGGTGCCGGCCGACGCACTGCTTCTCGACGATGTGATAATCTTGCAAAATGGCGACCAAGTCCCCTCCGACTGCGAAATAATTGACGGCGATGTGGAGGTTAACGAAAGCCTGCTGACTGGCGAGAGTAACGCAATCAAAAAGAAGGTGGGCGACACTCTTCTTTCGGGAAGTTTCCTTGTTGCGGGCAAATGCTGGGCGCGAGTTGAAAAGGTGGGCAAAGATAACTACATTCAAACAATCGCCTCCAAAGCAAAAGAGTTTAAAGCCCCCGCCTCCAACCTGTTTAAAGACATCAATCGCCTGATAAAATATATCGGCGTGGCGCTCATTCCACTTGGCGTGCTGACAATCATAAAAGAACTTGTGCTTCTGTCAAACCCTGTTAAGGATGCGGTCACAAACACCTCGGGAGCGCTCACCGGCATGATCCCGGCGGGAATGTTCCTGCTTATCACAATCTCGCTTTCAGTTGGCGTTGTCAAACTCGCCCGCAAAAAAACACTTGTTAAAGATATCTACTCCATTGAAATGCTCTCACGAAGCAATGTGCTCTGCCTTGACAAAACAGGAACAATCACCGACGGCACAATGAATGTTTTAGAAACAATCTACACTTCAAAGAAAAACAAAAAATCTGTTGACAACATAATTTCCAACATTTTAGGCGCACAAAACGCCACAAATGCCACATCAACTGCTCTAATTCAAAAATTCTCGATTAAGCACGACATGAAAGTTTCTGCAAAAATGGAATTTTCTTCGGCTAGAAAATATTCTGCAACATCATTTTCAAATGGCAAAACATATTATCTTGGGGCGCCGACATTTGTTAATGTTAAACTAAGCGAAAAACAATCGGATATTTTAAAACAACGCATGCAAGAAGGCTACAGAGTGATTGCCCTCACCGAGACCAACCAGCCGTTTGACGAAAAAAATGGAGCGCCCGTGGGCATAACCCTTGCACTGTTTGTGCTTGAAGACCACATCCGCGAAAACGCAGTTGAAACAATTCGCTGGTTTAAGGAAAATGAAGTTGAAGTTAAAATCATTTCGGGCGACGACCCAATTACCGTTTCCAAGATTGCCGAGCGCGTGGGCGTGAATGGCTACGACAAATATATCTCGCTCGAAAATGTCTCGCTCGAAGAGGTTGAACAACTGGCCGAAAACTTCACCGTGTTTGGAAGGGTCAGTCCCGAACAAAAATATGTTATCGTTAAAACTCTAAAGAAAAAAGGCAAGGTTGTTGCAATGACCGGCGACGGCGTGAACGACACTCTGGCCTTGAAAGAAGCCGACTGCTCGATTGCAATGGCCGATGGCAGCGAGGTGGCAAGAAACATCTCAAATCTTGTGCTCATGGACTCTAACTTCACTTCCCTGCCAAGTGTTGTTAAGGAAGGAAGGCAGGTTGTTAACAATGTGCAAAACTCCTCCGTTCTTTATCTTATGAAAACCCTTTTCACTCTTGTTATGTGCCTTGCAACAATCGTCATGGTGGTGCCATATCCATGCGCGCCGCGTCAACTTTTCCTTCTTGAAATGTTCGTGATTGGTCTGCCAAGTTTTATCTTAACATTCCAGCCTAACACAGAACTAATAAAAGGAAATTTCATTCCCGAAGTTCTTAAGAAGTCAATTCCAATGGCACTTTTAATGATATTCAATGTGTTTGTGGTCATTTTCCTAGGCTCCGAGCATTTCAGCACGCTAAGCGCAGCCGAATACGACACACTTATCACCCTCACACTCACATTCACCGGCTTTTTAAATCTTGCTTGCCTGTGCATCCCGCTGACCAAACTTAAAGCGGTTGCGATGTGCTTGTCGCTGATTTTACTTGTTGCAACAAGCCTTGTGATGCCAGAGTTCTTCACAATGACAGAGTTCAGTTTCACCGTGCTTGTCACCTTCTTTGCAATCATGGCCTGCTCGATGCTAATTCTCTTTGTAGCGAACATGCTACGCGGTCGAATAAAAATCAATCTCAAAAAGAAAAAAGAAAAAGCCAAATAAAAAAGCGCCCTCAAATGGGCGTTTTTTTAAAGAGTTTTGAAGTCTTCAATCGAAGAGTAGATTGAATTTGTGTTTGCTTTTTGCGTTACTTTAACAACATATGTTGTTGCATTTTCCGCGTCCGAATATTTAACTGCAACATACATGTCAAGGCTTTTAAGTTCGTTCTTTTCAGAAAGAGCGAAATATATCGATGTGAATGTTAGTTTTTCATTTTGAGCGAATATGTTGCGATATTCGCTGCCGTCCGCATATTTGAGTGTTTGAGGCTGAGAATATTTAAATTCAACATAATAGCCCTTTTCAAGCACATTAGACTTCACACCTGAAAGTGTTAAGTTTTCGCTCTGCCCACTTATAGAATAATCGCCAAGTCTGCCACTGAAAAGCGAAACAAGATAGGAAGCCTGATAGATGTTATCAAATTTTTCCATGAAATCATTGTATAAGCTTTGGTCGGAAGAAAACTCTCCATATGCGTTCGACTTGTCATAAATCACCACTCTGTCCGGCTTGCCGACAACTGCCGGCTTAAGGTTCATTGGCACGCAAGCGCCCACAATGATTAGAATTGCAAGCACAAGCGCCACCCCTATAACAGACAGCGCAATTATGCGATTTTTTTTCTTCTTTCTTATCGCCATTTCATGGTCAAGAATAAGGTCATTCGCCATGATTATTCTCCTTTGTTGTCGTCTTCTTTGTTTGCTTCTTTTTTAACTCTTGGCTTTGCAGCCTTCTTTGTCTCTGTCTCAGTTTTTGGCGCTGCAGTTTTCTTTGCTGCGGCCGACTTAGCCTCCTCCTTCTTTGCGCGAACGCGTTTAGGGGCTTTATCGCCTTCTTCGGCCTTCTTTTCAGCCTTAGCCGCCGGCTTTTTCTCTTCAACCGGTTTTGCGGCCTTAGAAAGTTGCTCCTCGAACTCCTTGACCACCAATTCATACTCTTGCTTGGTGATTATGCCGTTTTCCAAGAGTTTCTTGCCTTCGGCAACTTTATTTTTATATTCTTCGAGTTTCTTGATTTCTTCTTGCTTCTCGCGAATTTTCTCTTCTTTTTGTTTCTGCTCTTTTTCCTTCTTTTCCATAAGTTTAACAATTTCTTCGGTGGTCTTGCCGGCAATAATCATGTCAACTTCATCCTTATAGATTGTTTCCTTTTCAAGAAGAAGTTTTGCCATTTCTTCAAGAAGATTTTTGTTGTCGGAAATAATTTTCTTAGCGCGTTTGTAGTTCGATGCCAAAATCTCTCTAACTTCGTCATCCGCTTGAGATGCAAGTTTTTCGGAGAAATCGTTCTTAGTTTGATAGTCTCTTCCCACAAAAATGGTCTCTTGCGAGGAAAGGTTCATAAAGCCAAGATTTTTGCTCATTCCCCAGTCAAACACCATGCGATGGGCAAGTTTTGTTGCATGTTGAATGTCGCTTGCTGCGCCAGTGGTGATTTGTCCAAAGATAAGTTCCTCAGCAATTCTTCCACCCATGCTCATTGCGATGTCGTCCATAAGTTTGTTGTAACTTACAAACGACTCGTCCTCGTCAGGTCTGCTCATAGTGTAGCCGCCCGCCATTCCGCGAGGAATGATTGAAACTTCTTGAACATCGTCGCAATTTTCAAGTTTCTTTGCAAGCAGCGCGTGTCCCGCCTCATGAAAGGCTGTGATGCGCTTATCTTTATCCGAAACAAGCCTGCTTTTCTTTTGAGGACCCATGATAACCTTGTTTATGCCCTCGGTGATATCGGTCATGATAATTGTTGGTCTGTTCGCTCTTGCAGCCAAGATTGCCGCTTCGTTAAGCATGTTTTCAATGTCCGCGCCAGTAAAGCCAGCAGTTATCCTTGCAAGAGTTTTAAAGTCGACGCTGTCGTCAATCGGCTTATTTCTTGCGTGAATTTTCAAAATTCCCTCTCTGCCCTTAACATCCGGAACATGAACATATATTTGTCTGTCAAATCTGCCTGGTCTAAGCAGCGCAGGGTCAAGAACATCGCTTCTGTTTGTTGCCGCAAGCACGATTATGCCCTCGTTAGGCTCAAAGCCGTCCATTTCAACAAGCAGTTGATTGAGCGTTTGCTCTCTTTCGTCATTGCCTCCGCCAAGTCCGGCGCCGCGCTGACGACCCACAGCATCGATTTCGTCGATAAACACGATGCAAGGCTTATTCTTCTTTGCCTGGTCAAAAAGGTCTCTCACTCTCGAAGCGCCCACTCCGACGAACATTTCCACAAAGTCGGAGCCCGAAATGGAGATAAAAGGAACATTGCTCTCTCCGGCAACTGCCCTAGCGAGCAAAGTTTTTCCCGTTCCCGGATTTCCAACAAGCAAAATGCCCTTTGGAATTCTTGCGCCAAGGTCGGTGAACTTCTTAGGGTTTTTCAAGAACTCCACAACTTCTTCAAGTTCAGCCTTCTCTTCGTCTGCACCCGCGATATCGGCAAATCTCACCTTTGTTGTTGCAAATGCTTTGGCTCTTGTTTTGCCAAAACTCATTGCACTTTTGTTTGAGCCCGCCATAACGCGATAGAGCACCCAAATCATAACTCCGCCAAAAATGATTATCAAAAATGTTGGCAGAAGCGACATAAACCAGTTGTCACCCGGCTTGGTTGTATAGTATGTTATTTGGACTTTAGCGCCTTCTGTGCCATTCGCGGCATCGATTTTTTCGATGATTTTGGAAATGTCTGCAGGAGTTGAATATTCAAAGTAGTAGTCTGCATTTTTTGGGAAGGAATCCTTATTCTTGCTTCCCTCCACCAAAATATAGCCGATGCCGTCACTGTAATAGAAATCGGTCATTTGAATATTTTCTTTATGCGCATCTTCATCCACATAAGTTCCCGAAATCAGGCTGTCTACAGCGCTGAGTTTGACCGCCTTTCCCGGGCTTGTGGTGTCGATAAACAAAAAGCAAATCAGAAGCACCACGAGCAATAATAATATCAGATATGAGAACCTAAAGCCCCCTTTTTTCTCTTCCAAGTTAATAACCTCCAATAGATATGAGATATTCTAGCATAATCGCATAATTTTTCCAACCGATTTAAATGGTCTTAAATACTAGTATATATCTTTTCTTCTATATTTTTGACAAAAAAGGGTTTTTGTTATCACTAATTAGGAAAAACTGAGACATTGAATTTAAACACAATGTGCGACAAAAATTCGTCAGGGTCGCCAATCTCCCGAACAAATCTCTTGGTCTCGGCACGCTTTGAACGATAGAATTTTTCGTATATCTCAAGCACATCGCATTTCTTCTCGGTGAGCAACATTAGCGAAGAATTAATCTGCTTTTTAATATCCTCCTCCATTTTTTCTCTCACCTTTTCACTTATATAACTTGGCTCATGCTTTTTGGCGCGGTCGTCCTTGCTGCCATTGACCTCCACCAGCGAAACAAACACTCTAAGGTCCACGCTGTAGACCGGATAGCCATTTTCATATTCCACATTATCAAGCACCTGCTTTGCGTTTATGCGATAAATGAGGCTGGCATTTGTAAAGTTCTCGTCGCTGACCTGGTCGAGTGCAAGTGTTGTTCCTTCTGTTTTAGAATTGAACCAGTTCAACCCGCGAAGTGTGTCACGGTCGATAATTGCTGCCATTTTGCCGTCTTTAACGATAATTTCGCTGCCGTCGTTGATAAGTTCCACTTTTTTAGGGTCACCACTGCCCTGAGCTGCGCCTCCCGAAGTTTGCGCGCCGCCGCCTTGACCGCCACTTTGGCCGCCAGCACCTCCGCCGAGCGCTCCTCCAAGCATGCCGCCGTCGCCTCCACTCTCGCCGCCGCCGGAACTTCCGCCGGCACTTGGGTCTTCGACTGGAATGCCGTCAATGTCGCCTTTTGAGAGTGGGAAGAAACTTAACATACTGCTTCTTGTCGGCGAATAATAGCCTTTCATGAAAGCGCTAATCGTGGTGTCGTTCCAATAAACATAGTTGGAGTTATAGAAAGAAAGTTCCTCCAAATTTATTTCCGTCTGGCTGTCAAGTTCAGTGATAAAGTCGAGAAAGCTTTTAGAGTCGACATTGGTCGCTACAAGCACACAACTTTGTGGCAGTGACGCCACGCGCACTAAAAAGTCAAGTGCCGGCGCAATGTCCTCTTCCAGCAGTTTTTCGCTAATCACCGTGGTGTGAACATGAAAAAGAGAAATGTTTTTGCCCACTTGCAGCCCCGCCTTTGTAAGTGCCTCACTGAGCGTTTTGCCGGTGCTTGTGAAAACTTCGTAACTTTCGGTGTAGGTCTGATTTGGATATGACAAAAATGTGAGCAACGACACCTCAAATTCGTCCTCTTTCTTGTCTATTCCCACGGCGGTGATAATCGAGTTATCAACACTTTCGGGCGGAGCGATAATAGCGTGGGGAAAGAAGCACAGAAGAATGACTATAAGCATCAAAAGAACGGGCGTGTGTTTGACAACGTTTAGAAACTTCTTCACTTCTCACCTCCCTTGTCAAGTTTTTTCTTAGCAAAGAAGAAGACGATTGTCGGCAGAATAAAATGCAAAAGAATTGCAAGATATGAAACAAACTCCTGCCCAATTTTTATCGCAACAAGATAGTTTATCAGCGAAGAGAGCACAATCGCGATAAACAAAATGTCGAAGACGACCACTGAATATGCGGTGGAAAGTTTAGAGAATATTTTCACAAAGCACTCCGAAAAAGCATAGGCATAGAGGCTGAGTTGAAAGAATGCAAGGAACATAATTGTTATAATGGCAATAAGGTCAAGCCTGCCAAGGTCGATAAAGCGATAGGAAAATGTGATAATGTCCGACACTGCATTTTTGTGCACAAAACTGGTCACGCCGAATATGCTGTAGAACATGAAATATATTATCAGCATGATGGTCACGCTAAAGGCCGCATAGCCGAAAATGCGCTTGAAATCTTTGCGCTTGACTTCAAGTTTGTCCATGATAACAAACAGGACAAGCAAATCGCCAAAGCAGAAAGTATGGCGGAAGATGCCGTCGAAAAAGGACTTAGCATTGCTTTCAAAGAAGAATGGCAATCTGTCAAAATTGGCAATCGACAGAAATAGACAAAGCACAAGACTTGCCATAATGAAAACATAGAAAAATTCGCACCCTCTTGCAATCGGTCTAATTCCTCTAAGCACGCTTGTGTTCATGATAACGAGAAAAGCAAAAATGAAGATAAAATAACTTGCGTCAATGTAAACTTGCACCTTTAAATACATGTAGATTATATTAAAAAGCAGCATAACTTTGTAGAAAAAATAGACAATTAAGATCAGATAAAATGCCTTGGCCGCAAAAGTGCCCATTTTATTTTTAATTATGTCATAAAAACTATCGTTTGGAAAAGCCTCTTTAACGCGAAGAAAAAGATAGAGCATTATTAGTTCAAACGCGAGCAATATCGCAATCATGAAAAAGCCGTCTGCCTTCGATTTTTCATAAAAGAGCGAAGGTAGAACAAGAATTTTGTTCGCAAACAAAATCAGCGAGGCAATTATGCCTGTTTGTCTGGAAGAGACCGCTTTCGTCATTTTTGCCTCGTTTTATTGTAGTTTCTAAACGACTGCGGCCGCTTTTTCATGCCTTGAATCGGCGACATGATTATGCCGTCTTTAAGGTCGCTGTTAACTCTTGGCGCATATGGAGCAAGATATGGCGCGCCATAGGAGTCGATGGAAGCAAGATAAACAATAAGATACACAAACAGCCCCACAATGCCAATCATGCCAAGCGAGCCGCCCACAAACAGGAAGATATATTGCATCACAGTCAGTTGATATGCATGTTCCGGAATAACATATAGCGCAATTTTTGCAAGCGCAATAATAATAACGCCGGGCGGCGAAATCAAGCCGGCTTTAACGCCGGTGTCGCCCAAAATCAGCGCGCCCACAATGCTGGTGGCAAGCCCCAAATAACTTGGCAGCCTTAGCGAGACCTCATACAAAATCTGGAACAAAAGGCTGATAAAAAGCATCTCCAAAAACGGAGTGAAAGGCAGTCCCTTGGTGGTGTTTGTGATAGTTATCAAGAACTTTATCGGAATAACATTCTGGTGATAAACACGCAGCGCGATATAACTTCCAGGCACGATAACTGCAATAATAATGCCCAAAAGTCTGACAATTCTGATAAACGATGCATAGATGTGCGAGTTATAGTAATCATTGCTCGACTGAATTTCTTCCATGAAAATGAAAGGAAGAGTCAGCACAATCGGCGAGCCATCCACCATAATGGCCACCCTGCCTTCCAGCATCTTAGCAGCCACAATGTCCGGCTTTTCCACGCTTCCCACCTGCTTAAAAAGCGATTGCGGGTTCTTTTCCAGGAATTTAATTATATATTGCGAGTCAATTATGCCGTCAATGTCAATCTGGCCAAGTTTTTTTTCGATTTCTTTAACAACATCCTTGCTGGCCACGCCTTTGATGTAGGCAAGCACAATTCGCGTGTTGGAATATCTGCCCACAAAAACATCCTTAAGCACAAGATTTTTGTTGTAAAATCGGCGACGAATGAGGGTGACATTTGTTTTAACATCTTCTGTGAAGCCCTCTCGCGGGCCCTGAATAACAGCCGATGTCGGCGGCTCAGACGGCATTCTAGCAGGAAACTTTTGAATATCAATCGATAAAAGTTTATTCTCGCCGCTCACAAACAGCACAACATTGCCCATAAGCACCTTGTCTGCTGCCTCGCTCTCTTCAATTTCGGAAACATCGGCCGTTTTAATGATGTTTGATGTCAAACTCTCAAGACTGATTTTATCTTGAGTTCTCACAATGGGCTCATAAATTCCGTCGACAAAGAGAGCATTGTCAATCATGCTTTTAAGAAAAACAAGGCCGATTTTGGTCTCTTCTTTTTCAATTATTCTGCTGGCAACATCGCTTGAGGAGTTAAGTTCTTTTTTTAACTTCTCCACTGCCGCTTCAACATCAGAAAAAAGCATACTCCCTTCCTTTTTGAGTTAGTATGCTTAAAAAAGATGTAAATATTAAATTTTTCTCGCTCTCATTGGCAGAACTTTTAAAATGCTATTTTTCAAGCACAGTTGCTTTGCCATTGAAAATATTCCAAGCATCCCCAAGCGGGCGCACAGTGAATGTTTTATCTTGCGAATAAACTCCGGCCGCCGAGAACGATATCACAAAACTTTCGCCCTCTTTAATCACATCAAATTCTTCGATTGTGAAGTCAATGCCAGATTGCAAGTCACGAAGCACAATAGCCGTAACTTTCTCTGGCGAGGTGATGTGCACAACATAGTCCCGGTCGATGTATGCCGCCGTAAATTCGGATAAAGTGTGGGTGATAGTGGCTGTTATCGTGTTAGATTTATCACTTTCTTTTAAGAATGTGTTTGCGCTGCCCGCGGTCACAAAAATGTTGTGCTTGCCGCCGATTATTCTTGAAAGGTCAAAGGATAGCGAAGCGGTCTTTTCTTGAGCAAGCCCATTTTGAGTGCTGTAATAGATGTTGTAAAAGTCCGCACCCCTCACCGCTTGCCACGAAATTCTGACATCCTCTTCCGAAAAGGTTACTGTCGGGCTTTTGAGTTTCAGGCGTGGGGTCAGCACCGTCTCTCTGCTGTAATTTCCCGCGAGCACCCCGCTCGGCTCAACAAGGCAAACGCTCACGCGATAGGAAGTGCCTAGTTTAAGTTTTCCGTTCCAAACATGCTCGGTCACATCCAATATATGCGACTGCGAGTCCACAACAAACTCCTCTTCCCCGAATGCAAACTTAAATCGATAGGAATGGTTTTGCTCGGAGGCGTCAGTTTTAACAAAAATCTGATAGTCGCCCTCTTCCACAAAAACGCGTTCGGCAGGTTTAGGCTTCAAAAGAAAGACAAGCAAAAGGCAGGCCGTCAAAATGACTGCCGCGCTGAGAAGCACACTCACAGAAATAATAATTTTCTTTCTTTTACTCACACTGATATTATACAACAATCAAAAATTGTTAACAAACATTTTTAATTTAATTTTTAATATTGACAAATATTTAAAATTGTGATATATTATCTATATAAATGGAGGTAAAAATGCTCGATTTCGGATTATTAACACCTTTTCAACTTACAACATTCGTTCTTGGGATTGTATTTTCAATCTTAACAATCGCCATGGTGTTCTACACACTTAGGCACAAAGGCCAATATAGAAGCAACTTTGTTAAAGTGCTGTTCACATTTGTGCTTCCAATGATAACTTTTGCAATGTGGTTTGCGAGCGTGTTTGCAGCATATAACCTTTTCAATTCGGAAGAGTTATACATCATGCTTCTTGCAATCGGATGCGGAATTGTGCTCTCACTTATTACAGCTTTCGTTGCTTGGGTTATCAGCAAGTGCATGACAAAATATGAAGCGAAAAATAAAACAAATAGCACTGATGTGAAAATCGAAGTTAAAGTTGAAGACGGAAAGAAAGTTGAAATTAAAGATGTTGAAACAAAATAAAAAAAACGGCTTAAGTTAAGCCGTTTTTTTATTCAGTCTTTATCATTTTTTTAAAACAAACTTAGTTAAAGTTTTCGTGTGGCTTGTCAACATCCACAACTTTATCCATTGCGCTGAAAACTTGAGTAAATGTTGCATTTGTGCTAAGAGTCAATGTCGCAAAATCAGCATAAATGTAACTTATGAACTTCTCTCTGCGCACCATTTTTGCAAGTTTGCCCGTTTTCTTGTTGATTGTGAACTCATATTCATAACTTTGATAGGTCACAGGTCCAAGAGCAGAGTTTGCACGATAGTATCTATTCATTTCTTCAGGAAGTTTGCCCAAGTTATACGAAAGCGTCACAACATTATATGTTTTGCTTGTGCGATTGTTGTAGTCCTTCACAGAACAAGTTCTTTCGTTAATTTTAAGTGGAAATTCCATTGAGTGAACAACAACAAATCTCTCTTTTGCCTCATTTTTTGTGAAAGTCTGTTTGTTCCCAACTGATGCGTCATATGTTCGGTCTTTGTAGTTTGCCCTTGGAGTTTCAGCAAATATCGTGCTGTCTTCGGCTTCATTGGTGTAAATGCTTCTGTATCCTTCCTTTAAGAAATTGCCTGCGTGAAGTTTTTCAGCAACAAAATCTCCGCCGAAAACATTTCCATAATAGAAATAGCACTCTTCAAGGTTTTCATTTTGATTTCTTAAAACATTTCCAACAGCATATTGGGTTACACTTGCAGGCGTTCCCGCCACCACGGTTGAATTTTTGATTTCATAAACAAAACTCGATTTGCTTCCCTTGCCGTTGTTATATATATCAAGAGCATAGTTTACAAGTTCAATGGGGTCACATGGAATTTCCACATCGCTACTGTTGTTATCCTCGTCTTCTTCGTCTGGGTCAAGAGGTGGAAGGTCGTCGATATTTGAGCCGTTGTTGGTCTCGCTATCGCTTGCATAAGAACTTGAAGTCGACAAAAATGTCATTCCGATATATGCACCTATCAGAATGACCAGCATCGCAAACATTAAATAATATTTAACACTTCTAGTCTTCATGCGTTCCTTTATTTTTCTGTTCTTGTGTTTTCGACCTTTCCATTATACTATAAACTATCACGAAGTGCAATAGTTTTATTCATATTCGCGAAAGTTTGCACAGTTGTAGCTTTAGAATTTATCGGGCAAGAGCCCACAACCGGAGCGTTCACCGCTGTTGCCCTAAAACTCTCTTCTCTTTTTATAGAGTAGATATTGCCTGTTTTGTTATGAATTTTAAAGGTGATTGAAAGGCTTTGATATACAACATCCTTCATTTGTCCCGAGCAGGTGTAATAATCAAGATAGTTTTTAGGCAAAGAAGAAGGGTTTTTGTAAAGCACTGTGATTTCTCTGTAAGTTTTGCCCTGCGTGTCGTTATTTATGATTTTAACTGTGTTAGCATTGATTTTAATTGGAAAATCAAGACCTTGCAAAACTTTGAATTCAGAAAGCGCCTTTTCAGTTGTGATTGTCTCATTTCTCGACGCATTCGCAAGATTGAATGTCTGATTTTTATAGTTATAGTCATTTGTTATGCCAACTTGCGTCATGCCGGTGGAGTTATTAACATAAAAGCCCTTAAAGTAGTTCGCCACGCTTCCAGCAGCAGCCCCACCCTCAAAAGAATAGAAGTAGTTTTCTTCAATGGAAACTTTCTCTCCCTTAGAGTTAGTGCCGCGCACAACCTTGCCGTCCATATACTGCGTTGCAGGAATAGTTCCAACACTGGTCTGCGCGCTGTTAACAACTGCGCTTTTAAATGTGCTTTCATAGCCTTTGCCATTGTTAAGAATGTCAAGGCTGAAGGCAATAAGTTCAAATGGGTCAACCGGCACATCGATTTCTTCGCTTGGATCTTCTTGATTAGGGTCGTCTTCAGGTGGCTCCGGCTCAACAATCACGCCCGAGTTTCCAGCATTGCTGCCAGAGTCTCCCGTGCCAGCAGGCTGCGACAACAAAAAACTCATGCCAAGATAGCATCCCACCAAGGCAACGAGTCCAATCATAATTAAATTATATCTTAACTTTTTAAAGTTCATATTCCCAATAATTATCGTCTTTTCGTCGACAATGTAAATATAACACAAAAAACGCCTTAAGTCAACAAAATCGATAATAATTCTTATTTTTCTTTAATTATACATATTTGAGCGTAGACAAAAATATGAACTTTTCCTTAAATTTCGCCCGAAAAAGGCAAATTGCAATAATGTTTGCAATGCATATTTTTTACTTTTGAACAATCAAATTCACAATCTTGCCAGGCACATAAATCACCTTGTTAACAGTTGCGCCGGCAAGAATATCGGCATGTTTTGCCTCTATTTCGCTGAGAATTGCATCATTTTCAATATCTTTATCAACTGCAATTGTGCGAACAAATTTGCCATTCACTTGCACAGGCAAATTCATAACATCCTCTTGCAAAAACTCAGGGTCATATTTCGGCCAACTCTCGCCTAATATGCCGCCGCCAAACACTCTTTCAAACATTTCACTTGTGATGTGCGGCGCGAGCGGGTTTAAAAGCACAAGGAAGTTTTTTAACTCCTCGCGAGAAATAAACTTATCTTCCCTCACCTTTTTTATAAAAATCATAAGCGCCGAAATTGCGGTGTTGAGGCGGAGATTTTCAAGGTCTTCGGAGACCTTTTTGATAAGTCTGTTCATTTCATATATATGCTCTTTGCTTATCTCGTCGCCCTTAATCATATCTTGCAAGCCCCAAACGCGGTCTAAAAAGCCGGTAATGCCGGTGATGCCTTGATATGTCCACGGCGTGTTATCTTCATATCCGCCAAGGAAATGCACATGCAGTCTTGCCGCATCTGCCCCATATTTATCGATAACTTCAAGCGGCGAAACGCCATTTTTGGAACTTTTGCTCATTTTCTTGCCTTGGTCGTCCAGAATAAGTCCGCTGCCCATTTTTCTAATAAACGGGTCCCTTGTTGGCACAGCGCCAATTTCATACAAGAAATTTTGCCAGAAAAATGCATACAGAACATGACGAGTGATATGTTCCGTTCCGCCGGTGTAGCAGTCCACACTGCCCCAATATTTAAGTTTTTCATAGTCGGCAAGCGCTTTGTCGTTGTGCGGGTCGATATATCTCAGCCAATACCAGCTTGAGCCCGCCCAGTTTGGCATGGTGTCGGTCTCGCGGCGAGCCGGACGACCACACTTAGGGCACTTGCAGTTAACCCAATCATTCACCTTGGAAAGCGGGCTGTCGCCCATTTCGTTTGGCATGTAGTCGTCTGTGCGCGGCAAAGTTAAAGGCAAATCTTCCTCTTTAAGCGCAACTATTCCGCAATGCTCGCAAAATACAACCGGGAAAGGCTCGCCCCAATATCTTTGGCGATTGAATGGCCAGTCTTGCATGCGAAAGTTAACTTGCTTCTCGCCCACGCCCATTTTGATAATCTTGTCGGCAATTTTTTCTTTAGCCTCTTTCACTTGCATGCCTGAAAACTCTTCCGAGTTTATTAGGCGAGAGTTTTTGGCAAGATATTCGTATTTTTCCACCGCGCTTATAGAACAGTCGCCTTCGATAACTTGTATCATTGGAATATTGAACTTCTCTGCGAACTCGTAGTCTCGCTGGTCGTGCGTTGGAACAGCCATAACTGCGCCTGTGCCATAGCCGGCAAGCACAAAATCTGCAAGGAACACCTTCACTTTTTTGCCGTTTACAGGGTTTATCGCATAGACGCCCTTAAGTTCGCAGCCGGTCTTATCTTTTTGGTCGCTCATGCGGTCAAACTGGCTTCTGAGGCTGACCTTTTTCCTATATTCTTCAACTTCTTGGAAGTTTTCGATGCTATCTTTTATTTTGTCAACAATATCGTGCTCCGGAGCAAGCACCATGAAAGTTATGCCATATATTGTCTCCACGCAGGTGGTGAATATGGAGATATCCCCCACATTTTTATCCGTTTTGTCCACAAGTTTAAAATCAACTTGCATGCCTTCACTCTTGCCAATCCAATTCCGCTGCGCTTCTTTAAGATTTTCGGACATGTTTATCCTCTCAACATTGCCAAGCAGTTTTTCCGAATACTCCTTCATTTTGAGATACCACACCCAACGCTCTTTTTGCACAACATCACCGCCGCAGCGGTCGCACTTGCCGCCCTGACTGTCCTCGTTTGAAAGCGTGGTCTTGCAGTTTGGACAATAGTTAACAAAGCCCTTTTGCTTGTAGGCTTTATCGTGATTTAAGAGTTGCAAGAAAATCCATTGTGTCCATTTGAAATATTCCGGATCACTGGTGCAGATTGTTCTATCCCAGTCAAAAGAAAGACCCAAAAGTTTAGACTGCGAAAGCACTGTTTTCATGCCATTTGCAACAAAATCACTTGGATTTATGCCCGTCTTTATTGCAGCATTCTCTGCCGGAAGGCCAAAAGCGTCGCCGCCGATAGGGAAAAGCACATTGTAGCCCTGAAATCTTTTCATTCTTGCAAGGGCATCGGCAGGAATTGTGCCTTTAAGGTGGCCCATGTGCAAGTTGCCGCTTATGTTAAAAAACTCATAGAGCACATAATATTTCGGCTTTGTCGGGTGAAAGTCCACCGCTTTAAAATATGGCTCATTTTCCCAGCGCGCTTGCCACTTTTTTTCTATCTCTTTAAAATTGTAGTTTCCCTCTTGCATAACTCTTTCCTTAACAATAGTTTTGGCTAGTATACACCTTTTTGGAAATTATTGTCAATTAAATAAGTCTTTGTCTCCAACTTAACCCGCTTAAAAAAATAAACTTTAAAAAAATGTGCTTAAAACTGTTGACAATTTGTTTTGCGTTAGATATAATATCAAAGTCTAAATAAATCTTTCCATAGACAGCAAGTGCTATTGCGTAAATGCTCGAGGGGCATGCTTGCCGAGGAAAAAGGATATAAGCGAATTTTCTCTCTTGCACCTTTTTCTTTGGCGCAAGAGATTTTTTTAGATTGCACAAAACAAAAATCTAAAAAGGAGGAAATATGAGTGCTAATTTTGAAGCAAAGAAATTGGTAGTTGCCGAAATCAAGGAAAAACTTGAAAAAGCAAAATCCGTAACTTTCGTTGACTATCGTGGACTTACTGTTGAAGAAGACACAAAAATGCGTAAAGAATTCCGCGAAAACGGCGCAGAATATAAAGTCTACAAAAACAGATTGATGCTCCTTGCACTTAACGAACTCGGAATAAAAGGTGCCGAAAAATACCTTGAAGGCACAAGTGCCGTTGTTTTTGGATATAACGACGAAGTTAGCCAAGCGAAAATCGTTTGTGACTATGTTGAGAAAACCAAAAAACTTAGTATCAAATTTGGGTTACTTAATGGACAGAGCGTTGAAAGCAAGGACATTGAAGCTCTTGCCAAACTTCCATCCAAGGAAGTTCTTGTGGCAAAACTTCTTGGAACACTGCTTGCTCCTATCAGTGGGCTTGCTAGGGTTCTTAATGCCCCTACTCAGGGTCTTGCAATCGCACTTAATGCCATTGCAACAAAAGAGTAATCAAAAGTAAAAAATTTTAGGAGGAAATTAAAATGGCTGAAATCAAAAACCTTATCGAAGAAATCAAAAAACTTACAATCGTTGAAGTTAGCGAACTTGTAAAAGCTCTTGAAGAAGAGTTTGGAGTTAGTGCTGCTGCCCCAGTTGCAGTTGCTGCAGCTCCTGTTGCAGGTGCAGCTCCAGCTGCTGCTGCAGAAGAGAAAACAGAATTTAATGTTGTGCTCAAAGAAGTTGGAGCAAACAAAATCGCTGTTATCAAAGTTGTTAGAGAACTTACAGGCCTTGGCCTTAGCGAAGCAAAAGCGCTCGTTGACGGTGCTCCAAGCACAATCAAAGAGAATGTTGCAGCTGCTGAAGCTAAAGAAATGGAAGCTAAGCTTAAAGAAGCTGGCGCAACTGTTGAACTTAAGTAATCAAATTAGGCAAATTTTAAATTTTGTTTTGTGTGAAAAAAAATTCGCGTTCCTCGCGAATTTTTTTATTAACTTTATGCAATTTTATCAAATTTTGTAAAGCCTAAACTTTCGAATTTAGCAGCAACATCCTCGCCGCTCAACACTCCCTCCTGCCAAAAGAACTTCTTTAACACAGGATGCGCATCATTAAGTTTTTCGCTCCAGCCCCAGTCTGAGGAAGCAAACATCGGCGTCTCGCTGTTATGGACAAGGCCTTTGAAATCGGCATAGTCATTAGGAGCGGCGGCGTCCATAATCACCTTCGTTTGCACAGCGCAGTTAGTTGTGTTAAAACTTCTGAGGTTAGAAAGTTGCCCCTCGTCCAGCTCAAAACTTGCAAGCTCCATTTTAGGCGATAAGGTCACTTGAACATTTAGGCTAAGATTGTTAACTCTTAAATTTGCATCCGAGTTTGCAAGAATGTTTCCATAGGCCATTTTCAGCATATCTGAAATATTCATATCGGCGCCTGTAAATTTGATGTCTGCGTCTGAATAGTCAGCATGCGTGTTAAGTTCAATGTTCTCAAGAATGGTGTTTTCGCAAGTGAAAGCGCCAAAATTCATGAAGTTGCTCTTTGTGAAAATGTCGCCATATATTCCGGAAAGTTCGAGCGATGCAAGTTTAGCCCCTTGATTATCTGGCACGGCCACCACTGTGCCGATGCATAGGAAATATGACAGCATGTCTGTTTGGTCGTAGTCACAATTTAACAGAATTTTGCTGTCTCTAATCGAAATAGTGGTCTTTTTCTCGCCATTTTCGTCAAGACTGATACTTCCAATATGATTAACTAGCCCAGCAAAACTGGTGTGCCTGTCAATAAGGCATGCTGCCGAGCAACCTTCAACTGAAATATCACCAATAACAGCACTAGCATTCAGCGAACCTCCAGCAAGCAAAATTCCTGCGGCCGTGCTCATGAAAGAATGCGATCCGTCAGCATATTTATATCCCAGCCTTTTCTCTTCTTCCTGGCTGTAGCGCACAAGCGAGCCGGTGTTTGTGCAGTTCTTGATTGTTATTGAGCCGCTTGTCAAAATTGCAATTCCCGAAGAAAACGATTGACCAAGCGTGCTTGAAATGATAACGGGATAGGCAAGAGTGCCGGCATTTAAGCAGTCGATTATGCTCATGCTAGCGCAATTAGAAACTTCACCCACAATTCCGCTTTGATAGCCGCCCGAATAGATGTTTCCATAGTTTTTGCAGCCAAGCACGAGCACACTGTTGCAGTCCTCCGCCTTGCCGATAATGCCGCCATATCCGTCGTTGGCACGACTTGTTGCGATGCAGTAAAAATCACCAAAGTTTTCACATTTTCGCACTTCCATGCGTCCTGTCTCTCCTCTCTGGACCAAGCCAACAATGCCGCCCGTCTCAGCAGCGGTGGCAAATGTTGCATAGTTTTTGCAGCCCACAATTTCAGCGTCGCAGCCACCCATGTCCCAGCCTAAAAAGCCGCCAACATAAGAGCCTTCGCCAGAGCCGGTGCTATATATCATTCCTTTTGATATCGAATTCGACATCCTAATTTTCATGCCCGAGCCATTCATAAAAAATGGGACTGCATTTCCACCATAAACTTCACATGTGGAAGAACAGTTGATAACTTCGATAGGCACAATTCCAAGCCCGTCACTTGAGCCGTCTAAAGCAGGCATTCCAAGCCCGGACATGGTGCCAAGACCGCCCAAATAGAAATCACATCCAACAAATCTTGAGCCGTCCACGATATACATAAAGTATAGCAGCATTCCGCCAGCGCCCTGCTTGAACTGATATGACATGTTTTCAAATGTTGTGAAACTGGAAATAGCGGCAATCGCTAAGCCTCCGCCAAGGCCTCCGTTGTTTGCGCAGTCCGCTTCAAACGAAATGTTTTCGATAACACTATCTTCGAAAGGCAGCACCGGTGTGGCCGAGCCAGACATCGCCATTGAAAAGGTTATGTTTCCAACTGAAGTGAAAAGTCCCACGCCATACATAACATAGTTAAACATCTTGTGCCCCTGGCCGTCAAGGTGGCCAATGAAGCCGTCGGTGACCAAATTGCCGTCGTCTGCAAAAGTCAGGTCATACAAAAAGCCATTAAAGTCGATATCATTTTCAAGAACAGCATAAGTGTATGTTTTATCTTCTGTTGGAAGGCCGGTCTTGTAAACAAACCACACCCAGCCTTTCATGTTTTTAATTATGTAAGGGCTCTGTTCTGTTCCCTCGCCGGTCAGAGCCCCGTCGTCGCCTATCGGCGCAATTTTGCCGTCGTCTGTCTGCCAAGAAGCAATGTCGTCTGCAAAAATTCCGGTCAGTCGTTTCTGCGAAAGCACATTTCCGCTCTCGTCCACATATTCCGCCGTCCACTTGGCGTCGAAGTCAGCGACCTGCTTTTCCAACCTAGCCTTTAAGTCCGCAAAAACAGGCTCGGCAAGGTCGCGGCCGAGTTTGTTATATTCAACTGTTGGAGTTTCCTCCGCTTCTGCTGTTAGGCAGTTAGGGAAACACCCCCCTGTAACAATATGGGGCAGAGCATAACACAAGCAAGCACACAAAACTGCACAAATAGAAAAAAAATTTTGATATGCTTTTCGTTTTCATGACTTTAGTTTATCACCTTTGCGGCTTTCTAGTCAAATATTTTCGCTAATTTTCGCACAAGAAAAAAACCGCGCCTTTCGGTGCGGTTTTCAAATTACTCAGCGTCGGTCTCTTCGCTTGCCTTAAGTTGCTCTTCAATCTCAGCAAGGTCAGCCTTAATCTGGTCGTTCTGAGCCTTAAGAATGTTATACATTTTTTCAAGAACTGGGAACCTGTCTTTGTTGTTCTGCATAACTTCGTGGCAGTGTTGAACAGAAAGTTTAAGTCCGTCAAGAAGGTCAAGTTCTTCAGCAAGTTTCTTTGCCTTCTCTTCGTCGATGTCTTCATAGTTGTTTACGCCATAGAGCATAACTTTCTGCTTAGCAACAATCGCTTCTTTTCTGCGAAGTTTCTTTTCGTCGTTAGCAAGAGTTTTGTTAACTTTTGCAAGTGGAAGATATTCTTTCTTGCAAGCCTTGAACTCTTTCTCGTTTTCCTTAAGTCTTGCCTCAAGTTCAGCCTTTTCAGCCTCAAGTTCTTCCCTTGGTGTTGCAGGAGCAGCGGTGATTATTGTTGCACCCTCCTCACGAGCAGACTGAAGTTCTTGTGAAAGTGCAGCAAATTTTGCTCTTTCCTCTTCAAGCGCTCTTCTTGCTTCTTCAAGTTCAGCCTTGATTGCAGCAGTCTCGTCGTTCTGCTCTTCAACTGCCTCTTCTTCAACAGTCTCTTCAACAACTTCTTCAACTTGTTCTTCTTCAACTTCTTCGGCCACTTCTTCGGCTGGCTCTTGAACAGGCTCAAGGCCTTCGTCTTCTTCGTCCTCGTCCTCTTCTTCTTCAAGTTGAGCCTGCATGCGTCTTAAGATTTCTTCCTTTCTCTTCTCAAGTGCAGCGCGAGCCTCTGCAAGTTTTTCCTCTTCAGATTGCTCTTCTGTCTCTTCTTCCATCTTCTCTTCTTCAACAGGTGCTTCTTCCACAGCAGTTGGAACAAACTCTTCAACCTTAGCCTCTTCTTGTGGCTTGTCTTCCGAGATTTGAAGAAGAATTGAACTTACAACCGGGTTTTCTTTAACCTCTTCAGCGTCTTCTGCAGGCATTGCTTCAAGTTTTTTCTGAAGTTTCTTTGCAGAGTCCTTTTTCTTGTTTTTAATTCTTTCCTCTTGTCCTTTAGGATCGATAATTGAAATCAACAAATCGCCAAGGAAGAAGATTAAAAAGCCGCCAGCGATAATAATTCCAAGCACAATCACAACATTAAGAATAACTGTTCCCATTTTTTACCTCTTTTTTAGATTTATTTATTTTTTCAAGGCCTTAGCCTTGCAAAAACCATTTTCTGGTGGAGACGGCGGGAATTGAACCCGCGTCCGAAACAAGCAGTAAAAGCTTTTCTCCGTGTGCAGTTTGTGATTAAGTCTCAAAAGCGCAATTTTCACAAACAAAACTTGCTCTTTCCAGCCTTTTAGAATCTCACTTTAAAACGAAAGGCGCATTTTAAAATGATTTTTCGCTCTGTTTGACGCCCCGATAAGAGCGAGCGCACTCTCTTATGGAACGGACTGTTAGGCAGCAGCCTTAACTGTCTTAAAGTTATTATTTGCGTTTAATTTTTGGTCTGTTTTAAGGTTTCACGCCATCAACCACACGCTTTACACTTTCCTCACTCACCCCGTCGAAACCTTATCGCCCCCCGAACTTTACAAAGCGGTCAATTTCCCTTGCGGTGACCTTATCTTTTAAAGTTTCGCGTTTGTCATAAAGGTGTTTTCCTTTTGCAAGCCCCACCTCAACCTTGGCTCTTCCTTTTTTAAAGTAAACTTTGGTTGCCATGAGCGAAAAGCCTTTTTCCTTAACTTTTTTTTCAAGTTTATTGATTTCGGCTTTATGCAAAAGAAGTTTTCTGTCTCGCCGTTCGTCGGGCTTGAAAACTGAGGAGTTTTCATACAACTTAATATAAGCATTTTTAAGGTAAATTTCTCCATTTTTGATAAAAATGTAACTTTCACCCAAACTTATGCCATTAAGTCGCAATGATTTAACCTCGCTTCCCTCAAGCGCGATGCCGGCTTCGGTCAGTTCAGAAATGAAATAATTGTGATACGCTTTCTTGTTGGAAGATATCAACTTTATTTCGTTATTCATTATATCACCATTCTTCGACTTTTTCAAGACCCTTTTTAAAATTTTTTTAATAATTTGTGTCAAAATCGCAAAATTTTGCTAGTTTTGAGGCACAAAATCGACTTTTCGTGTGTAAATGTTGCTGGAGGTGAGTTTCACAGTCAGTTTGTCGCCAATCTGATATCTGTGTTTTTGACCTTTAAGTTCCATCGACCTTTCGAAGAAAAGATAGCCGTCGGGCGGCAAGTCTTCCACTCGAATAAGGCCCTCGACCGAGTTTTCAAGGCCCACAAATATGCCATAACTTGCAACTCCCGTGATTTTTGCTTCGAAAACTTCGCCGACCCTGTCTTTCATAAGATAGGCCCGCCAAAGGTCGTCAACTTCACGCTCCGCTTTTTCGGAATTGCGCTCAGTCATAGAACTTTGCTCGGCACTTTGCAAGGTGAAATCTTCAAGTTCTTCCCTTCTTGATTTAGAGATTTTTTTGTGAAGGCTTTCTTTTATTATGCGGTGAATTGTAAGGTCGGGATATCTTCTGATTGGCGAGGTGAAATGGCAATAATTCTCAAGCGCCAAGCCAAAGTGCCCCAAATTCTGATTTTTATATGCAGCCTTTTGCAAACTGCGCAGAATAATCTTGTTGGCAGCCTCTTCATATGGCTTATCTTTGATAAGGTTTAAAAGATTTTGAACAAACGCCGGCTGCACAATTTTCGGAAGCGGCGGACAGGCAATGCCAAAGCCGTTAAGAAAATCAAGCACAGCCCTTGTTTTTTCGAGCGTCGGCTTTTCGTGCACACGATAAACAAATGGAATGTCTGCAAGCGAAAAGTGTTTTGCCACACACTCGTTTGCAAGCAGCATGAACTCCTCTATAAGTTTATGCGCGTCGTTTCGCTCTCGTTTCTCAACTCCGACAACATAGCCCTTTTCGTCAAAAACAAATTGCGGCTCTGGAATATCAAGGTCAAGTCCACCACGCTTAAATCTGTTCTGCTCAAGTGTTTTTGCAAGGCTGGCCATAAGCAAGATTTCTTTTTTAAGTTTATTTGCTTTTGGAGTGGAAGATTTTCCCTCGATAACAGCAAACACTTCGTTGTATGTCAGACGCGCGCGGCTTTTTATCACACTTTCGGCAATTTTATAGTCTTTCACCCTTCCGCTCTTGTCCACGCTCATAATGCAAGAAAGCGTCAGCCTTTCCACACCTTCATTCAGCGAGCAAATGCCATTCGAAATCGCAGTTGGCAGCATCGGCAAAACTGAAGTTGGAAAATATGTGCTCGTTCCCCTTTCATATGCCACTTCGTCGAGTTTTGACCCAACTCTAACAAACTCTCCAACATCGGCGATATGCACGCCGAGTTCATATCCGCCCGCAATCTTTTTAATCGACACTGCGTCGTCAAAATCTTTGGCGTCTTCGCCGTCGATTGTAAAAGTTGTGAGTTTTGTTAAATCTAGCCTTCCCGCTTTTTGCTTGGCGGTGACCGGCTTATTAAGTTTGTTTGCAATCGCCTCCACTTCGTCCGAGAATTTTTCATACAAATTGTGCTCGCGAATGATTGCAAGTTCCAACGTTTTAACATCGTCGCTGTCGCCCAGTCTTTCAATCACCTCGCCCGAAATCTTGCCGTTTTCGCGCCTAATCAGGCGAACAACAACTTTTTCATTGATTTTTGGGCGCTGCTTTGTTTTTATTAACGAAATCTTAAAAGGAATTTTTGTGTTGTCAGGCTCAAGGAAAAAGTTCTTGCTTATCTGAACAACCCTTCCAACAATCTGCTTAACAGGCTTGACAATTTTAACAACTTCTCCGTCCTTGCCCTCTTGCGCCGAGAAAAGTTTAACAATAACTTCGTCGCCGTCTATCGCGCCATTGGTGCGATTGCCAGGAATGAAAATATCCTCCTTGTCTGCGTTTGAACAAAAACCAAAGCCCTTGGCGCTGCCCATGTATCTGCCTTTAACATATCCATGCGACGGAACAACGATAAACTTGCCCTTTCTAAGTTCAAAAATCTCGCCTTCCTGTTGCATTTTCTTAAATTCTGCGCGAATAATCTCCTCTTTCTTGCCAAGCGCACTGGAAAGAAATAAAAAAAGATTGTCCGGCCTGGAATAGACCAAACTATCTTTCGCAACAATTTCCTTAATTCTGTCTCTTAATCTCATTATGCCGTTTTGTTAAATAACTCCGTCACAAAATAGATAATCACGCTCACTGCAATGATGCATGCAAAAACGATTGTCACAATTCTAAGTTTGCCGTCGCGCGTGCCACCTTTATTCTTTGCATAATAACTCTCTTGTATTCCGCCGGTGATTGGGTCGCCGCCTTGAGAGTCGTTAGACTGCATAAGTGTGGTGATAATGATAAGGATAGCCGATGCCACAATTAAGAAGAAAAGAATATATCTTAAAATAGGCAAAAATGTGGTGACGAAATTTGATTGAATATCGTCTGCAAGCATTGAAATGAAATTCATGTTGTCTCCTTTTTAGTGTTTGATGCAAATGTAAATTATTATTCCGATAACGAGTGCGAGGAAGATAAATGAAAAGACCTTAAACTTTGTTTTGCCACCCAAAAGCCCCTTTAAGATGTTCACGGAAAACATCAGGCCAATAATAATAAGCAGGCACAAAACGATAGCGAATGTAACTTGACTCCAGCCTCTTATCCAGTTATTCAAATCTGTAAAGATATTGCCCAGCATGGCAAGTTCCATTCTTATCCTCCGTTATGGAAAGAGTATAACACAATTTGAAAGTTATTTCAAGCATTCTTTGCGCATATATAGTCAGAAAAAGTTAAAAAAATTATCGAATTTCTCTAATTTCGTGATATAATCTCGCTAAGTAGAATTTTAAATCGGAGGGAAAATGAAAAAGGTTATGATTATCACAGGCGGCACAAGAGGCATCGGTCTTGCAACAGCCAAGTTATTTCTAGAAAATGAATATAAAGTTGCAATCTTGGGCTCAAGAAAGGAAACAGTGGAAAGCGCCACAACTAAACTTTCTCGGGAGTTTGGAAAAGACAATGTTATCGGGCTGTTCCCAAATCTGACAAGTGAAAAAGAAATGCAAGCGGCATTTAATGAAGTTAAAGAAAAGTTTGGCCGCATCGACGCGCTAATCAACAACGCCGGCCTTTCTTCTTCCACCCCACTCGAGAAATATAGCGAGGACGAAGCCGACAAAATCATAGACCTTAACATAAAAGCGCCTTTTGTGTGCAGCAAAATGGCTCTTGAATTTTTAAAAGAAACAAAGGGCTGCATCTTAAACACCAGTTCCATGGTCAGCTTCAATGGTCAAACAAGCGGCTGCCTCTATCCAACAAGCAAGTTTGCAATCAATGGCCTCACAAAGTCGCTGGCTCGCGAACTGGCGCCTTTTGGCATTCGAGTGAACGCTGTTGCTCCCGGAATAACAAAAACAGACATGGTGAAAAATCTGCCCGAGCAAATGATTAACCCTCTCATTGAGCGCATCCCTCTCGGCCGCATCGGCGAGCCGGAAGATATCGCTAAGGCGTTTCTCTTCCTCGCAAGCGAGAAAGCGTCATTTATCACCGGCGAAATCTTGCAAGTTGACGGCGGCATGATAAGTTAAATAAAAAATCAAATCTTAACTTGATTTTTCTTATTTTAAACACAATCTTCGACAAAATGTTTCATATATTATATGTTATCATTAATATACTTGTTTTTGGAGGAGATATGTTTATAGTTAGACCGCATTTTGACATTTTTTCAGAGAGTAAAATTACAGAAGAGGACTCTCCTATCGACATCTTCACTAAACTTCTTAAAACGCATCACCTGGATGTTTTAAAAGTGTCGGGAAATGTTTTTCCGAAGTTATTTTATCCAAACATTAATTGCCCCTACACCCAACATCTTTTTGCTGTGCTGCTTCTAAAGTCAATCGGAAAATTTGATAATTTGGGGAAACTGACAAATGTTCACAATCTCACTCGCGGCACGGCAGCCGACCACGACAACATCGGCATAGAATTCAATTTCAATGGAGAGGACTATTATTTTGCCGGCATCACTCCCCCTCGCCAGGGCAACAGAATTGCGCACGCTGAGGCGCAAATCGACATTGTCAAGGCTCTTCACAAAATGGATGTTCCATATGCAATTTCATATAAACTCGACGGAAACTCTTTCTTAAGATAATCACGCTGGAGCGCGTGATTTTTTTCTTTTTAAGCATATTTAGCCATTTACAAGAAAAAATAAAATAGGTGGCTAAATGAGAAGAATAATAAAAAAACAAAAATCCGCAATCGAATATGCTAAAGGCACGCCCTATTTTTGTCGCGAAAAAAAATTGCAAGTTTTCCCTATCTAAACAAAGATATCTCCTGCAACATTCTGATTATCGGCGGCGGAATTGTGGGCGCGATTGCAAACTATTATCTCTCGCAAAAATATGATGTGGCGCTCGTTGACAAATCGCGATTTGGCTTTGGGCGCACAAGCCTGGCGACGGTGCTGCTTGAATATCAACTCGACGACTTTGCGGAAGAGTTAACAAAATATTTCCGAGAGGACGAGATTTCGCAAATCTACAGAATGGGACTTGAAAGCATCGAGAAAATTTCAAAGTTCATAGAAGAAAAAGGCAACTTTTGCCATTTCGCCAAAAGGCCGTCGCTGCTCTACACAAACAAGGCTCTAGGCATTAAAAACATCGAAAAAGAATGGCAATTTAGAAACAAGCACAATTTCAGCGCGCAGTTATTAACTGAGAATAATAATCCCTTCCCTTTTGAATTTAAGGCGGGACTGTATTGCGAAGACGGCGGCGCGGAGTTTAATCCATATCTTTTTGCAAAACAAATGATTGAGAGCGCCTCCGATCAGAATAAACTTTTTGAACACACCGAAATTTGCAGCATCAGCGAGAATGAAAATGGCCTTATCGCAAAAACAAACTATGGCCAAAACATCTTCTGCAAAAAGGTGACTTTTGCAACTGGCTACAATTTCGAACTGCTTGCAAACGCCGAACTTTGCACAACTAACATATCATATTCAATTGTCACCCGCCCCATTAAAAATCTCCACATTCTAAACAACACTCTTCTTCAAGACGACGAAGAGCCCTATCACTACATGCGCCTGCTGCCCGACAATAGAATAATTTTCGGCGGCGAGGACAGCCCTTTAAAAAATGGCCAGATAAAAACAAAAAAAGCGGAGAAAAAATATGCGGCGCTCGAAAAGGCGCTATGCGAAATGCTGCCCGACTTTAAAAATGAAATAAAGGTGGAATATAGGTTTTGCGGGGCATTCGGCGAGACAGACAACAATCTTGGCCTAATCGGCAAAACTGACAATCCCAACATTTTAATGATGATAAGTTGCGGCGCGAATGGTGTTATCAACGCAATGTTCGGCGCCGAACTTATCGAAAACATTCTCGAAAATCGCGAGAACCCGCTCGAGGGGCATTTCTCGCCGCTAAGGAAAAATTAGAAATCTTTTCCGATGTCACTTTCCGATATGTTAGGGTTAACATATCGGTCTTTTTTCTTTTTATTTTTGTATCTAATTGCTTTTTGCGGGCAGCGGTGATAACAGCCAAGGCAGGCCACGCACTTGTCCTCAAACACCGGCTTGCCGTCCTTAAATGAAATATTCCCCACTGGACAAATCTTCACGCACTTGCCGCACTTAACGCACTCTTCGCTCACGCAAAAACGCTGACCAATGACGTGCCAGTTCGACATGTTTTTAAAATATTTCTGCTCTTTTGTCTTCTTCTTTTTAGGAAGACACTCCGCTCCACTTTTAATTTTTTCGATTACATCCGATATTTTTTTATCAGCCTTCTTTAAAGTGCTTTTTATGTAAAATTTAGGCACGGTGAAAGTTGTTGTAAAATTCTCTGGCATTTGAATTACAAAAATACTTTTCAAATTAAGGCCCAACTTTTCACAATAGGAACGCATCAAAAAGTCCGCGCCGCCCACCATGCCGCCATAGTTTTGAATGACGACGAGTTCTTTTGTTTTATCAAGTCGCGGCAAAAACTCATACACATGCTTAGGCATGCCGTAGGAATAAATCGGCGTCACAAGAATAACCTTGTCAAACTCCTCGCCATTGCCGGCATACTTTGGAAGATAAATAATCTTGCCTCCCAACGCCTCTTGGGCACGCTTTGCGATATATAAGCTATTCCCTGTACTTGAAAAATATAAAATCCCTCTCATTTTCGCCTCCTATTATTTTATCGCGAGATTAAAACTTTGTTTTACTCGCTCTACTATTTCGTTAAAGTCGACCGAGTCATCTAAGATTATCGTCACCCAGGACTTCTTGTTCATGTGGTAAGCTGGAAAATATCTTTTATTGTCCACTACACTCGCCACTTCTTGCGGGCTTATTCGCACATTCAAGATGTCTATTATCTCTTTTGATTTTATTCCAAGTTTTTCTTTTGGCAGAGCTACAAAGAGTGCATACCATTTACCGGTGTCCTTTCTTCTGCAAATCGCGTTGTTGCAAAATTTCGGCCAAAGAAATTCAAGTTCGTCTCGAAAATGCTTTGAAACAAATTCTATCAGCCGCTTAGCCTGTGCGCTCCTAAAGATGACTTTTTCAAAACAATTGTCACAAATCTTTTGCAGCAGATTTTCAAACTCTTCTCGCACCTGACCAACAAAACTTCCCGTCGCAGTCTCTACAAAGATGAGCGCATATGGCTCGCCTGTCGCAACTTCTATCACTTCAGCATCAACCTTCCCACTCTTGTCGACACAAACGTTTACAATAAATTGGTCATCTAATATATACCCTCGAAAAGTGAATTTATCTTCTTCACAAGAAAAGCCGAATTTCAATAATTTATCAAAATTTGGCTCTCTAAACTTAAAAATCTGCTCCAAAAACTTATTTTTCATATCATTTTCTCTCTATCTTCAAAAGCGCCGCCTTTTTATCGAGCCCGCCTGCATAACCTATAAGCGCGCCGTTTGAGCCGACAACTCTATGGCAGGGCACTATTATGCCAATCGGATTATGTCCCACCGCGCCGCCGACAGCCTGAGCCGAAGCACGCTTGCCAGTCTCGCGCTCAATTTCTTTGGCGATTTCACCATATGTAACAGTTTTTCCAAACGGGATAGTCAAAAGTATCTGCCAAACTCTTTTCCTGAAAGGCGAAGCCTCTGGCAGCGAGAGCGGCGGAGTGAAGTTTGGCTGACGCCCTGAAAAATAAACATCCAGCCACTTTTTTGTTAATTTAAAAATTTCAAGTTCGCAATTTTCGCCTGCTTCCGCATGCGTCACAGCGCTTTTCACTATAAAAGACAAACCTGTAAGCGCATCCCCGTCGCTAGAGAGCAACACCTCTCCAATCGGCGATTTATATGTAGAAAAATATTGCATAACTCTATCACGCCCCGCTATTTTTTCATCTCTTCGCAGGTTGAGGCAACAATGTCTCTTAAAAGTTCGATGTTGTCAAAATCTTCGAACATAAACATCGGCTTAGCGCCTTTATAGGGAATTTCTTTTGACATGCCAAACTTTTCGTTATTTGCGCAAATCTTGAACAGCAGCCTCTCGTCATATATTCCGCCAAAAAGCACGCCGTTTGAATATAGAAGATATTCACCCATCATCGGCCGGCACACAATCTCCTCACACAACCTTAACTGCTCCAAAATAAAATCTCTAAAGTCTTTTGATGTTGACATAATTTTTTAAAAGTTCCTTTTGCGTTTTCTTTATTATATCAAAATCTTTTCAAAACGAAAAGGAATTTATATTTTTAACAGAAATAAGGATAAAATTAGATAGCCATAACCTCAAAACTATTTTAACCTCTTTGAACACAAAATTTTTCTTATTTTTTTAAAATTGATAAAAACGGACATTAAAAAAATCGTCTTCTATTTTGTCAACGATTTTTGCTTCCTTATTTTGAAAAAACAGCCAATTGTTTTCACAAATAATAAAATGCCTCGACTTTGCCCTTTCACTTAACAATTTTATCGAAGCATCGAAGTCTGTTTTCGCATCGTAAATAATCTGCGAAAATAATTTATGCAAACCCAGTTGCTTTAACATCACCTCAGTTCTATCTTTGTCAGCGGCCGTCCAAACAAATGAGTTCCGTTTGCCCTTTTCTTTAATTTTGTTTATCAACTTTTCATTAATGACCACCCGATATTTAAGCCATGCCAGCGAAAAGTATCGCTGCTTTTCCTTTATAATATTTTCGAGTTCTTTAATAGCAAAGCCTTTTAACTTTTCCCTTGTAATTCGTTCGTTTGTTTGAATGCGAAAATTTTTAAACTTTTCCAAAGCAAAATTATATGCATCATTGTTTAATTTAGTTGAACTAACTAAAGTATCGTCTAAATCTACAAAAAGTTTCACTTTAAAATTTCCTTTAATGTTTTTTTAGTTGTCTTCATAACATCTTTTTCTTTCAACAAGTCTTCGTTTAGTCCAAAAGTTGGCTGATTTTTATCGGTTTCACCATTAAACATCACAAAGCGCAAACGGCTTTGATATTCTTTTGCTTTTTGCATTGCATGACGACTTCCGCTATCTCCTTCGCCGTAGCGATAACTTGCTATCAATATAACCGCTTTCGAAAACATAGCTTGCAGACGGTCTCGTTCAACAAATCGCTTAACTGCTTCAAATCTATCTTTCGGCTCGCAAAAATACTCGCTGACAACAAGTCCGCCACTTGCAACTATTTTTTCTGCAAGTCGAACATTCTGGCCATGATATATATTTTGTAAAGTCGAGGGCAAAAATGCTATTGTTGGTCTTTGCTTGTTTACGACCACACAATGGGCAACTGTATCACAACCTATCGCCAACCCACTGACAATCACTTGGCCATTGTCAACCAAGAATTGCACAATTTTTTCTTCTCGTTCGATTATCTCTTTAGTTGGCTCTCTTACTCCAATCACAGCAACATTTTTTGAAATATCAGACAAGAGTTCTATATCTCCACGATAGGCAAAAAGAAATGGTTTTTCACTTAACTTAATGTTTCCAAATGTTTTAGGAAAATTGTCATCAAACGCGCAAATTAAGTCAAAATTTGCTGCTTCTAAAAGTTCTTGTTCTCCAAAAGTTTTAAGGCTAAGTGTTTCAAATACTTCTTTGTTTGAAAAATTCTTCCAAAAGTCCGCATTGGATTTTATTAGGCCTATCTTTTTCGCAACATAAACTTTTAGTGCGATCTCTGAAAACATTCTAACTCCTTGTTTTTGCTATCACATACATTATACAACTTTTTGCTCCTAAATCAAAGAGTGTCTGTAAACAATCTTCACAAACATTCACATCTTTAGTGTATATATCGTCAACCAAGATTAAATTCTTACCATTTATGGCCGCTTCATCAAATACGCAAGTGTCTTTTGTTATACCTTTATATGGGTCGCTTCCCGTGTTATTCTCAAGCCTCCAATTATGGGTTGTTTTTGTGTTTTTCACCCGTTTGATTGCATCTGTGCCATTCTTCAACCTAAGAGTATCTGCCACACTAGAAATTGCTTTTTTAAACATCAATTGACTTTGAGAATAACTTTTTTCAGATTTCGATCTTGGAATAACACAAACAACAGCATCCTGAAAACATTTTTCTGCAATAATCTTTCGTATATCGAAAGACGCACAATCACAGACTTTGATAAAATCTTCAACTAAATCAGTTTCCTTATACTGCTTTGTCATATTTTTCAAATGATTAACGAAGTCTGGATTTCCTTCCTTTTGATATCCAACATAATCTTGGTGATAATAGCAAACAACATCTCTATCCAAATACTTATTCTTACATATAGTAAACTTTTTCATTTCTCCCCCCAATTGGCTATCACTATAGTTTAAAGTTTCCAAAATACTCTTTGACCTTAAACTTTATCCAGCCACATAGTTAGAAAATAACACTATATGCACTCACATTTCAAGGCAAGGTGCCAGAAAAAACTCGCTAAAACAATTATTTAGGACGCTGCTGACGGGAAACCACATCCATGACGGCGTCACCCGGGCGCCCACGTTTCACTCTGCCCGCTATTCTTAGAATTTTAACTTCGGACGGCGGGACCCCAAAAAACATCTCATTTTTTGGGCTAAGTCGCGGCAAAATCGCCAGCGGAGCGCGATTTTCGTTTGGTCGCTAAATAAAAAAAACAAGCGTCAACGCGATACGTTTTGACGCTTGCCGGCAAAACTGAGCCAAAAGCGCAGTTTTTTCATTTGGAGCTGCTGACGGGAATCGGACCCGTGACCTCCGCCTTACCAAGGCGACGCTCTACCGACTGAGCCACAGCAGCATATACATCTTCTATTGTTCTTTCATATCCATTGCCCCAACCTTTTATTTCAGTCGGTAGAGCAAGCACTTCCCGGTCGCAATTATAAATTGCTCCCCGCTTGTCGCTCACAAGTTCGCTGGCTAACGATTTGCGCACCGGCAAATCGTCTTAACGCGCCGCGCCAACTGAGCCACAGCAGCACGAACATTTTTAATGCTTTTATATAATAGCAAATATGCCGGCTCGTTGTCAATTGATAATCAAAAATATTTTTTGCCAGCATAAAACCAAATCTGTGCTCATAACTATTTATATATGAATATTGCACTTGTTGGGGCCTGTGGACGGCTGGGAAGCGAAGTTAAAAAGATGTTGGAGAAAAAGCACAACGTTATCTCTATCGATATCTCACAAAAAAATTTTACCTCTCTTGAAGAACTGCCCCTTCTTCCCGAAGTTATTATAGACACTTCAAACGCTGCGCAATCTGTGCAAAGCGGACAGTTTGCTTATCTAAACAATATTCCTATTGTTATCGCATGCACCGGCCATGATAGTTGTCAACTTGGCGAAATAAACATTTTTGCTAAAGGCGTGCCTGTTTTTCTTGCCTACAACATGGCTTTCGGTGTGCAAGTTTTTAAAGAGGCGACAAAATTTATTGCCGAGCGTTTCGACGCTGACATTCACATTCATGAAGTGCACCACAGAAACAAACTCGATGCGCCTAGCGGCACAGCTAAGGAACTTGAAAACATTTTATCGCATCTTGGCAAGCGATATTGCACAACATCGGCACGCGGAGGCACAGTTATTGGCGAGCACGAAATCTCTTTTTATGGAAATGGCGAAACGATAACTCTCACCCACACCGCCCAATCACGAGAGGCTTTTGCAAATGGCATAATAAAAGCGGCGGAATTTATCTCGTCGCAACCCGCCGGCCTTTACAACATGAAAGACCTAACGGCCTCTCACTCTTTAAGCATTTAAACTAATGAGCATCTTCAAAAATTCTTTCGCCGCGCGCGTCAGATTTTTTTCGTTATAATACACGCCATATTCAATTGCAGGGAACTGATAATCGTCGAACACGACTTCCAGTTCCTTATTTTTTATTTCGTCCTCCGCTAAAAAACTTGGCAAGATGCCCACGCCGACGCCCGACTTACAAAGCGCTGTGATAATGTTATATCCGGTGCCCCTAATAACAGGAACATCCGTCAAACCTCTCTTTTCGATAAATTCAGCAAAAAGTTTGTTAGAATATGAGCCTAACCCTGTCGTGATAAAACGCAAGTCGTTGTTCGCAAATTCCGGGCGAGGACTTTTTACTAGAACATATTTTTCGTTATACAATTTCTTAAATTCAAAGCCCTCTATATCACTATTAAACTGCGTAATTAAAAGGTCAATTTCGCCTCGCCTTAACTTTTCAATCGAACGAGACTGCACATCGTCAGTTTGAACTATGGAAACATCCGGATAAGCGCTGACAAACTCTTCAATAGTGCCCACAAGCACTTTTTTTCCTATGCTCACCCCGCAGGAGATTATCACTTTTCCCCTTGTTAGCCCATTATATTCCTTTAGCGTCTTTTCGACGCTTTCAAAGGTCACAATTGCACTTTCAACTTTTTCAAAAATCTCCTCTCCTATGCGAGTTAGTTGAACACCCTTTTTATTTCTGATAAACAGCGTCGCATCGATGTCAGTCTCGAGTTTTTTAATAGTTTGAGTGACTGCCGGCTGCGAAATAAACAATTTTTCAGCCGCTTTAGTGATATTTTTCGCCTTTGCAACCTCATAAAATATTTTGAGTGCTTCCAAATTGAGTTCCATATTATAACCTCTTCTTATTGATAATATAATTTTTATATATTTTACTTATATCATATTTTGCTTTATAATGCAAGTGTAAAAAGGAGGTGGAATATGAAATATATTCAAAAAAATCAAAATAAAGAGGAGAATTTGGTTATAACGCCAAAATTCAACGAGGCTTTTGCCTTTGCTGTGCAAAAACATGGCTCACAGGTGAGAAAGAGCACCACAATTCCATACATCGTGCACTTGTATGAAGTTGTGCAAATCTTGAAAGCAGAGCACGCGCCCGAGGATGTGCTGATCGCCGGCATTTTACATGACACAGTGGAAGACACAAACACCACGCTCGACGAAATTGCAGAACTTTTCGGAGAGGAAATTGCAGAGATTATCGCTGTGGAGAGCGAAGTCAAATCTCTTCCCTACATCCAACGAAAGGCTCTTCATATGGCAGAAGTTGCAGCGTCATCGCGCAAAGCAAAAATGGTCAACTGCGCAGACAAACTTTCCAATCTTCGCAGCATCTATCTTGACGGGCTCTATGACAAAAACATATGGAATAGATTTAATGGTTCAAAAGAGGAAATTCAGTGGTATTATTGCACAGCACTCGAAGCACTTTCAGCCCTTAAAAATACAGAAATGTATAAAGAGTTGAAGGGTTACTACAACACACTTTTCAATAACGAAAAAGTTGTGACGGTGGGAGACAAAATCATTCATTCGTGCACAGATTGTCCACAAATGAAAAGAGAACTTAATCCCGACCCGAACGACTGGTTCAACGATGATGATATGGCTTACACCTGCACTTTTACAGGCAGAGTGTTGTCTGAATGCAATCGCCCATATGAAAAACAGCCAATCCCTGACGACTGCCCTCGCCTTGGAAGATAATAAACTGTCTCTCAATCGTTCAATAGTTCGTTGTCAAAAACAAAAAAGAGTGCAAGTGCACTCTTTTTTAACGAGACATGGGCCTATTCCATCTGGCATTAAATTTTGCAATTTGAGAATTTTCCTTTGGTGAATATGGCTCTTCAAATACATCTTCAACTTTCTTATCGGATAATTGCATAAAACGCGTAGGTTTCAAATCTGAAAAATAACTTCGTCTGTTTTTTGGAATTAAGCTAGAATAGAACTTGTCATTATGTTTATACATCAGGCAATCGCCTTCCACCTTTATTCCTAGTTCATTATTCGGGCCAAAAATCTCATAATATAAGCCCAACATTTGCCAGCGGCCTTCAACGTTCGTATCAAAACCATATTTGCGTACAAAAAAAGTGTAGTATTCTTTTAACATGTAAATGCCTTTATTTAGCACTTTACGAGGATAAACAAGTTCTCCATTAATATATGTAGGTGCAAAATATCTCTGCAGAACAAGTGACTCGTCAGTATATTCGTTTGCCTCTTTTATTTCATCTTCGAGCAACTTTTTATTATCACAGTTCATATAGTATTCTTCTATTATTGTCCTATGCTTAAACTTAGAGTTTTCACATGCCCCGCTGTTCAAGTATCCGTCCTGCTTATTTAAATTTCTAATCAACATATATTCAGCCATATCAATTTCCTGCATAAAAAGCACAAACTGCGGGTTAGCATTTTTGACGCGGGGATAGTTTCTTATAACTTCTACGGCAGCTTCTCTATCTCTAGCACGAAGCGTAAACAAAATAGGGATAAATCGACCTTTGCCACAATGTCCACATTTTGCAACTATGGCATAGCATTTGTCACCTTGTCCGAATTCGGCAACTCTAGTAGATGTAAAGGTTTTTGTATCAATTAACTCTTCATTTACTCGTATTTTTCTTTTCATAAAGAAATTATACACTTTTCAAGCCAAAAAGTCAATACACCATTTTTAAGTTGTCCTACGCGCATAAAAAAACACCGCGATTGCGGTGTTTTTGTTTTTATCCAATGTTTTCTTCTTTAACTGCAACAGGCATAACTTCGCGATATTTCTTCACGCCAGTTCCCGCCGGAATAAGTTTTCCGATAATAACATTTTCTTTAATGCCCATAAGGTTGTCAACTTTGCCTTTAAGCGCAGCGTCTGTAAGCACTCTTGATGTCTCTTGGAAAGATGCCGCCGAGAGGAAGGACTCTGTTGAAAGCGATGCCTTTGTAATTCCTTGAAGCACTCTCTTTGCCGTTGCAGGCACTCCGCCCTCTTGAAGCACACGGTCGTTCTCTTCCTCGCACTTGTAGGTATCCACAAGTTCGCCTGGAAGAAGGTTTGTGTCTCCAGAAGACTCAATCTTAACTTTCTTGAGCATCTGACGCACGATAATCTCGATGTGTTTATCATTCACGCCAACATCTTGGCTTCTGTAAGCACCGATAACTTCGGAAAGAAGATAATCTTGAAGGCCTTTAAGTCCGCGAAGACGAAGAAGGTCTGCTGGGTTGCAAGGGCCTTGTGTGAGTTGGCTGCCCGGCTCAACGATGTCGCCGTCCTTAACAGCAAGCACTGCTGGCTTCTTAATTTCGTATTCCTCGTCGCCCTCTTTCGAGTTGACGGTGATAATATAATATTTAGCGTCTTGTTTGATTTTAACCTTTCCGGCAACTTCGCTAAGCACACATTCGCCTTTTGGGCGTCTTGCTTCGAAGATCTCTTCAACTCTTGGGAGACCTTGTGTGATATCGGCAGTAACCGCAGATCCACCCGAGTGGAAAGTTCTCATGGTAAGCTGAGTTCCCGGCTCACCGATTGACTGAGCAGCGATAATTCCAACTGCTTCGCCAACTGTAACAAGGTCTTTGCCCGAAAGATTTCTTCCATAGCACTTTGCACAAACGCCATGCTTGCACTTACATGTCAGAAGTGAACGAATTTGAACTTTCTTAATACCTGCCTCTTGAACACGAGCGGCCTCGGCTTTTGAAATCATTTCGTTTGCTTTAACGATAATTTCGCCCGATTTAGGGTCGACAATATCACTAACAGCAACACGGCCATAAATTCTTTCCGCAAGGGTTTCTTGGATGTTGCCATTCTGATAGAGGTCGCTCACCCAAACGCCTTTAACGGCTTCGTCGAGGTCAGCAAAGCAGTCCTCAGTGGAAACAACAACATCTTGCGCAACATCAACAAGTCTTCTTGTAAGATAACCGGAGTCCGCTGTTTTAAGCGCTGTATCCATAAGACCCTTTCTCGCTCCTCTCGCTGAAAGGAAGTGTTCAACTGGCTGCAAGCCATGCACGAAGTTGGAACGAACAGGAATGTCAATCTTCTGTCCGGAAGCGGCAGATTTAAGACCAACCATTCCGCAAACAGAGTTAAGCTGTTGCGCCGAACCGCGAGCACCAGAAACGATAATTGTTTTAAGTGGGTTGGAGTCTGCAAGGTCGTTAAGTGCCTCGCCTTCAAGTTTTTTCTGAACAGCAGCCCAAACTTCGATGTTGTTATCAACCTTCTCGTCGTTTGTGATAAGTCCGCGTTTGAAAAGTTTTTCATTTTCAAGGACTTTTGCCTCTGCTTCGGCAATATATTCTTTCTTGTGAACAGGCTCTGTTCCGTCGAAAGCATTGATTGTGTTTGCAATGAGCGTGGAGAACTTGTAGCCAAGGTCCTTAATGTTATCAAGCAGCACTGAGCAGCCTGTAGTTCCAAGTTTCTCATATGCAAGAGCGATAATATTCTTAAGGTCTTTTTTGCCAATCGTCTTGTTGCACTCAAGTTCGCAATAGTTTTCTTCTTTAGTTCTGTCTATAAGCAGACCTTCTGGAATTGTTTGACTGAAGATAATTCTTCCAATTGTTGTAGTCACGCGTTTTGAATATGTCTTTCCGTCCACAACTTTCGAAATTCTCACTTGAATTTCAGCTTGGATGTCAATCACGCCAGTCTGATAAGCAATCATAGCCTCTTCGATTGAGCCGAAAATGCTCTTTTCGCCCTTCTTGCCAGCCATAATTTGTGTCATTGAATAGCAGCCAAGCACAACGTCCTGTGTAGGAGTTACGATAGGCTCGCCGTCTGCAAGTTTCAAAATGTTGTTGGAAGCAAGCATGAGTGTTCTTGCTTCAGTTCTTGCGTCGATTGAAAGTGGAACATGGACAGGCATCTGGTCACCGTCGAAGTCCGCGTTGAACGCTGTGCAGGCTGATGGGTGAAGTTTAATCGCTCTTCCCTCAACAAGCACCGGCTCGAAAGCCTGAACTGAAAGTCTGTGAAGTGTTGGAGCACGGTTAAGAAGCACTGGGTGCTCTTTAATAACCTCGTCGAGTATGTCCCAAACGATAGGCTTTTCGCGCTCAATCATGCGCTTTGCGCTCTTAATATTGTTAGATTTATTAAGTTCGATAAGGCGGTTAATAATGAATGGCTTGAAAAGTTCAAGAGCCATTTCTTTTGGAAGACCGCATTGATACATCTTAAGTTCCGGGCCAACAACGATAACCGAACGGCCGGAATAGTCAACACGCTTTCCAAGGAGGTTTTGTCTAAATCTTCCCTGTTTTCCGCCGAGCATTGCGGTGAGCGATTTAAGGTCTCTCTGCTTTGAGCCTTGAACAGCCTTGCCGCGTTTGCCGTTATCGATAAGGTTATCAACAGCCTCTTGAAGCATACGCTTTTCGTTTCTGATAATAACTTCAGGCGCGCCAAGTTCCATAAGTTTTTTAAGACGATTGTTTCTGTTAATCACACGACGATAGAGGTCGTTAAGGTCGGAAGACGCATATCGGCCGCCATCGAGTGGCACCATAGGACGAAGGTCTGGTGGAAGCACTGGAAGCACATCAAGCACCATCCATGTTGGGTCATTCCCACTCTTGAGGAAGGACTCGACAACATCGAGTTTCTTGATCGCCTTAATTCTCTTCTGTCCCTTCATTGTTGGAAGGCCTTCTTTAAGGGCTTTGCTTTCCTTTTGAAGGTCAACTTGAGAAAGAAGTTTCTTGATTGCCTCTGCGCCCATGCCTGCTTCAAAAGCACCATAGCCATATTTTTCAACAGCATCGCGATATTCTTTATCTGTTATCACTTGTTTATAGACAAACTCGGTCTGCTTAGGGTCGATAACAATATAGTTCACATAGTAAACAACTTGCTCAAGCGCTTTAGGTGTGAGGTCAAGAAGAGTTCCAATTCTTGATGGAACGGACCTAAAATACCAAAGGTGAGTTACAGGAGCAGCAAGTTCAATGTGTCCCATTCTTTCTCTTCTAACCTTTGCACGAGTGATTTCAACTCCGCACTTGTCACACACTACGCCGCGATAACGAATTCTCTTGTATTTTCCGCAGTGGCATTCCCAGTCCTTTCTAGGTCCAAAAATCTTTTCGCAAAAAAGGCCGTCCTTCTCAGGCTTCTGTGTGCGATAGTTGATAGTTTCGGGCTTGGTCACCTCACCGTGAGACCATTCTCTAATTTTCTCCGGTGAAGCGATGCCTATTTTGATTGAATCGAAGTTATTGAGTTCAAACATAACTTTCTCCCTTTTACTCTGTCTAAGTGTTAAAATTAACTAATTTTTAATGTTTTTTTGATAAATTTACTTAAATTTTTGATAATTTAGATTATTCGTCGTCAAAATCTCCGAAGTCGTCGAAGAGGTCTGCAGTGTCGATTGCTGAAGACGATGTTTCTTCTTCAAATGACTCTTTCACTTCGTCAACCTCTTCAGGTTTAGTTGCCTCTTGTGCAAGAAGTTCGTCAAAGTCAAGAGAAATTTCGTCAAAATCATGCTCAGCTTCAATTGGAGTGATGTGCTGGTCTTGCTCATCCATTGAAAGCTCGTTGATTGAAATCTCTTCGTTAGAGTCTGTGAGAATTTTGATATCGAGGCCAAGCGACTGCAATTCTTTAACAAGCACTTTGAAAGACTCCGGAATTCCAGGCTCTGCGATAGGCTGTCCTTTGATGATAGACTCATAAGTTTTTGTTCTTCCGGTCACATCGTCAGACTTAATGGTCAGCATTTCCTGAAGAACATGGCTTGCGCCGTATGCTTCCAGCGCCCAAACTTCCATTTCACCGAATCTCTGTCCACCGAACAGCGATTTTCCGCCAAGCGGCTGTTGTGTGATAAGTGAGTATGAGCCGATTGAACGAGCGTGGATTTTAGAGTCGACCATGTGCTCGAGTTTGAGCATATATTTATATCCAACTGTTGAAAGGTTGTCGAATGGCTCGCCTGTGCGGCCGTCATAGAGTTGAACCTTTCCGTTTGCCGGGAAGTTGTTGCTTACAAGAAGTTCTTGAATTTGATTTACATCAGCGCCGTCGAAAGTTGGGGTTGCAATCTTCCAGCCAAGCGAGCCGGCAACAAGTCCAAGGTGGGTTTCAAGGATTTGGCCGATGTTCATTCTGGAGGTAACTCCAAGTGGGTTGAGGAGGATATCCAGAGGTCTGCCGTTTGCCATATAAGGCATATCGTTTTCAGGCATGATGATTGAAACAACACCCTTGTTTCCGTAACGTCCGGCCATTTTATCTCCGACAGAGAGTTTACGCTTTTGAGCGATTGTCACTCTAACCATCATGTTAACGCCGGCGTCGAGTTCGTCTTTGTTCTTCTTCGAGAATACTTGAACATCAACAACAACACCTTCTTTTCCGTGTTTAACACGAAGAGAAGTGTCTCTCACTTCCCTAGCCTTATCTCCGAAGATTGCACGAAGCAGTCTCTCTTCCGGAGTAAGTTCGGTTTCGCCCTTAGGCGTAACTTTTCCAACAAGAATATCGCCGGAGCGAACTTCAGCGCCCACACGAATAATTCCGTTCTCGTCGAGGTTTTTGAGCGCTTCCTCGCCAAGGTTTGGAATGTCTCTTGTAATCACTTCGTCGCCAAGTTTGGTGTTTCGACAGTAAACTTCCTCTTCTTTAAGGATAATTGTTGTGTAAACATCCTCTTTAACGAGGCGTTCATTGATAAGAATAGCGTCTTCGAAGTTATATCCTTGCCAGTTAACATATCCGACAAGCACATTCTTTCCAAGAGCGAGTTCTCCGTTATTGCAGCCATAGCCGTCATAAATAACATCGCCCTCTTTAACTTTTTCGCCCTTCTTAACGCAAGGTTTTTGATTGTTACATGTTTCCGAGTTAGTTTTTTCAAACTTTGTAAGAGCATAAATGTCTTCGTCGCCCTTCTCGGTTAAAATTCTGATTTCGTCCGAACTTACATATGAAACTGTTCCGGCGCGTCTTGCAAGACCAAGCGCTCCGCTGTCTCTTGCCGCGCGGTGCTCCATTCCCGTTCCAACGATTGGAGACTCTGGTCTAAGCACAGGCACAGCCTGTCTTTGCATGTTGGCACCCATAAGCACACGGTTAACTTCGTTCGAGTTAATGAACGGAATAAGCGCCGAAGCCACAGAAATAAACTGACGAGGCGAAACATCAACATAGTCGATTTGGCTTGCTGGCACTTCACCCATGGTCGCGCCGTGACGAGCCATAACACGCTTGTTCACAAATCTGCCCTCTTCGTCGAGAGGCTCTGTTGCTTGTGCAATGAATGCCTTGTCTTCGATATCGGCCATTTTGTATTCGTAGTTCTTTGAAACTATGCCGGTTGCTTTATCAACTGGGCGATATGGTGTTTCAAGGAAGCCATATTCGTTAACTTTAACATAGGTTGCAAGCGTGTCGATAAGACCAATGCTCTGTCCTTCAGGTGTTTCGATTGCGCAAATTCTGCCATAGTGTGTGTAGTGAATATCACGAATGCCAACATCGGCACGCTCCTTCTTAACACCACCAGGGCCGACAGCCGAAATACGCCTCTTCTGCGAAAGTCCAGAAAGTGGGTTGTTCTGGTCCATAAGCTGAGACAATTGCGACTGAGCAACAAAGTCTTTAAGAGCCTTGTTGATAGGTTTTGGGTTAATAATCTGAGCAGGAGTAACTTCGCTAAGTTCTTTTCCCTGCAAAGACTCTTTAATGTTTGTTGAAAGTTTCTGAACGCCCGAGCGGAATGCTTTTCCAAGAAGTTCGCCAACTGTTGCAAGGCGTTTGTTTGAAAGGTGGTCAACTTTATCTGTTGAGCCAATTCCTTCAAGCACATCAAGATAAACACTGATTGTTGCAAGCATGTCGTCCATTGTAAGAGTTGTAACGATAAGATTTTTCGCGTTTTCTTTGATTGCTTCAAGACGCTTTTCTTTGGTCTTGTTTTCTTTCAAAATCTGTTGAAGAGTTGGATAGTAAACTTCTTCTGTGATGCCAAGCGCTTTTTCGTCGCAAGGAAGAACAGCCGAAAGTCTAACCCTGTTATTTCCTCTCATGAGATGCTTTTTGCCGTTAACTTGCACCCAAACTTCGTTGATGCCCGCATCTTGAACTTTTCTTGCGCTCTCTTCGGTGAAGATTTCGCCTGCCTTAACAAGAATTTCGTCCTTAACAGCGATGTTGTCACAACTAATCAGGCCCGGAAGTCTGTTTGCAAGAGCAAGACGGTGATTGAACTTAAATCTTCCAACCGGTGCAAGATTGTAGTAAGCGTCCGTGAAGAAGAAAGCGTTCAAGTAGTTTCTTGTAGACTCTGCCGAAGGCACATCCGAAGGACGCGACTTTCTTGCAAATTCAAGAAGCGCCTCATCTTGAGTTTGTTGAGGCTCGCGGTCGAGCGCCGCTTTAATGTATTTGTTTCCGCCGAAAACTTTATCGATTTCCGCGCTCGTGAAGCCAAAGCATTTAAGGAATAAGCCGATTGAGAATTTGTATTGACGGTCAACCACCATTTTAACTGCTTCGTTTGCGCCTTGCTCGATTTCCAGCCACATTCCACGCTCTGGTATCATTTGCGCGCGAAGAGTTGCGTTGTCTTCCTTCTCTCTTGTGAGATACACACTTGGAGAACGCACAATTTGAGAAATGATAACTCTCTCAATTCCATTTGTAAGGAAGGAGCCATTTTCGCTCATAAGAGGAATGTCGCCAAAGAAAACTTCTTGCTCTGTTGCCTCGCCGGTTTCTTCGATAACAAATCTCGCTTTAACTTTAAGCGGAACAGAATAAGAGCTGCCTCTTCTTTTGCACTCTTTCATGTCATATTTAGGCTCGGTTGCAAGGTTGGTGCCCAAGAAATAAAGTTTAGCCTTGCCGCTATAGTCAACAACAGGCGAAAACTCGTCGAGCACGCTTCTAATGCCGTTTTCGATAAAATTTTTGTAAGAAGACTTTTGGATATCAAGAAGGTCAGGAATTGGAACGATATCGTCGAGTTTAGCGAAAGAATATCTTTCAGTTTTTCCAAATTTTTGTTTCTTTAAAGTTAATGACATTTGCGCTTCTCCTTATGAATGCAAAAAAGTTAAAAAAACGACAAAAAAAGGGCATAAAGCACCCATGTTGTGCCTCATTATACCCTTTTTTCAGTTTAAAATGTCATTTTTTTACCCACTTGCACATATTGTCTTGGCCATTTTAGCACATTTGTAAAAATTTGTCAACAATTTTTTAAAATTTTAGCAAATTTTTTACTGCAAGTTTTGTTCGAAGCCAAGTTGTCCAAATGAGCCGTTTTTGCAAGTCCAAACAGAACTATTAAACTTTTCGAAGAATTCGTCTTCATTCTTAAATAAAGCAAATGCGTTTGCAGGCGACACGTCTTGTCCCAAGCCTGTCCATTCATTAAGTCCTGCAACATCTTTGCCATATTCATTTTGATTTACAATGATTTTGGAATTGTAACGCCTTGCCTTCAAAGTTGTGAAGCCTTTTGCAAGGTCGTCGTCGAGAACTTTTAAGCGCTCGTCGTCGTCTGACGCTGGCAAAACATAACTATAGATTGAAGAGTTATAAACATTATTTGCTTCTGTTAAATTAATCTCGTAAGAAATGTCTGAAACATCTTCTGGCGTTTCGTTCGCTTTTAGAACAAAATCTCCAATCTTGCAATCTTTATAGAATTTTGCCTCTCCTGTTGTGCTAGCCTCTCGAATTCTTCCCACCTGCTGCGTCTTCTCACTTGAAGACTTGTCTTCCACTATGATGTTATAGAGCGATGTGGTGTAGATGTTCTCGAGGCTCGCGGAGGCTTTATCATTAAGCCCCACAATTGCGCCAAAGTTTGCAGTTATTTGGGTGGAATAGGTGTAAGTCTCCACAAATATGTCCGCCCAAGAATATGCATCCGTTATCTTAAGGCTGGAGCCTTCTGAAAGTTTGCCCACCATGCCTCCGATAACCGGGTTTTGATTTTGACCTTTAAGCGTGAATGTTCCTTCTTTAATTGCAAGCTGGGAAATGTTAAGTTTTCCGTTTTTTGCAACTTGACCAACAGCTCCGCCAACGATGCCTCGCGCTTCAATGTTTGCCCTAACAATCGCTTGTTCAATTTTGTTTTCTGCGCCCTCAACAAGTCCAACAATTCCGCCGACATATTCCACGGTGTTAACTTCAAGGCTGGCGTTTGGCTGATTTGCGATTGTGAAGCCTTGGCTCATGAGCGCACTGGAAATGGATGCTCTGCCCCTCATTATTCCGGCAATTCCGCCCACGCTCTTTGGCACATACATCTCAAGTGAGAAAGGTTGGCCATTTTGCTGCTGAGAGTAAACATATGCGCCGTTAAGGTTTCCAAGGTGCTCGCCGACGATAAGTCCGCCATAGACATGCGCTTTAACTTTCATTTCTTCGTTCATTGTAAGTTTGATGTTTTGCGCGACTGTTCCAAGGCTTGTTCCGCCGAACATCAGTCCCGCCTTTGCGCCAATAACATTTATCGCGCCAATTGGCGTTTCAACATTTGTCACCCTGCCCTGTCCTGCAAGCATGCCGACAACGCCGCCGGCGTAGGACACAAGGTCAAGGTCGGTCGCCTCTTGTTCAAGCAGTTGCGGAATTTTTGTGGCAAATGCGCCAATGATGGAGTTTATATTCTTCACATCATAGTTTGCCGACGCCCTTCCGATAACGCCGCCGACAATATTCTTTCCGGAAACGATAACAAGTTCCTCGCCCGGAGCAACTTCCATTCCGGCGGTCGAGCCGAACACGCTGACATTGTAGATGTTCGCGTTTTCCACCGAGCCGGCAAGTGCGCCCACAATTTTAGCGTTGGTGAAGAGCACTTGTCTTGGGATAAGTGTTAAGTTCATAATGGAGGCACGATTATTGCTGTCTTTTCCGCTAACTCTGCCAAAAAGTCCTGCGCTGTCAAGGCTTGCCTGTGAGGAAATCTGAATGCCGTGCACTGTCATGCCATTGCCTTCAAGATTTCCGCGGAAATCAACATTGTAGAGTTTCGTGTAGTTGGAAATCTGGCCGGAATAGTCGATGTCAGTCACAATTCTTGCATTTGCCTCTGTGATGTTCGTTGGGTTTGCAAGATAACTTTCCATAGTTTCAGCCGAGTATATAATGTGTGGGTTTTCGGCCGAGCCGTCTTCTGCGCCAATGATTTTATCTGTCTCATATTGATTGAGCACAACGCCGTCAACAGTTATCGTTCCCACCCAGTTCTTGCGGCTTCTTGCCCTGATGTTTGAACTCACAAGTTCCAGTCTGCCGCCAGAGAAGGTTTTGCCCACAAAATATGAGTTTCCTGGCTCACCCTCGCCGGTGAAGAACCACACAGAATTGTAGTTTGGAGTTTTTGAATATGCAAAGTTTGCAAAGTGTTTTTCAAGTTCGCTGAATTCATTTTTCGAGTCAGAGTATTCCAATTTTTGCACGCCCGCGTGCTCCAGTTTTGAAAGAGCAATATTGATGTTATCGCCTTTGATATAGAAGCAATCAGCAAAAGTTCCCTCGCCATTTCCGGCGAAATAGTAGTTAACATCGCGATAGTCGTTCATAATCTTGCTTGTGGAGAACGCTCTTTCAATTTGGCCGTTGTTCACAAATGCAAAGCCGGCACTATTCGATGTTGTTGAAACAGGAATGTTAGAATAGCAGTCAACAATTTGACCTTCATTTTTGAAAACGAAGCCGCCGACCGGCACGCTGGAATTGAGCGCGCTTAGTTCGCTATCGGAATAAGGCTTTTCTTTGTCAACAATTCCCGACGAGAAGCTTGTCAGAATTTTCGCGCTTTCAGAGTTGACTGCAACAAGTCCGCCCATGCCGAAAACAGTGTTGTAACTCGATAGGCAAGTTAAATGTCCGCCGCTGAACGCCGACGAAGCAATAACGCGCTGATTTTGTCCAACAAGTCCGCCCATATTGATAAGGCTGGTTGCCTTAATTGAACTTAGGCTGTTTGTGATATAGCCGCCATTTGTTCCGACAACGCCGCCGAAATAATAGTTATTAGTGTTTGGAATGCTCTCAAAGTCGAGATACATTCTTGTCTGCTCGCCGCAAAGCACATTGGCATTTGTGATTGTTCCGTTGTTTGTTCCTGCAACAAGACCGAATGAAAGCGAACTTGCTGCTGCAGATTTAAATGTCACAGATGGGCTGATGTTTTCGCCATTATCGCTTTGCTCACCCACTTGAATGGTGATGTTCTTAAGCACTGTGTTTTGAGAGATTGTGCCAAAGAGCCCCGCCGAAGAGTTGTTTGCGATATTGTATGTCGCATCCTTAAATATGAACTTGTAGCCGTTGCCGTCAAGGTATGCAATCGCCTTGTTAAGTGGCTCGAACTTATCTGCCGGCACAACAATGTCACTTGTTAGTATGTAGTAGCCGCTTGCGTCCATGTTCAAGAAGTCGTCATAACTTGCAATTGGGTTCGGGCTGACTTCGGAGCCACGAAGATATGAGTAAATATCAACTTCGGTTGCAACTTGTTTGCGACCTTGGTCGTTTTCACTTTTTGAAACTTGATATTTTCCGTTTTCAATCTTGTAGAAAACTTCAGTTGTGATAAAGAAATGCCTGTCTTCTGGAATGTTCGAAAGCATTGGCACAAACGACAAGCCCGCCGTTGTGAGATATTTCGTTTTTATTGAAGTATTCTCCGAAATAATGCTTCTCGTGCCACTTTCTGTTGTGATTGGATGCGGCTTAGTTTGAACGCCGACTTCGTTATTAATGTTAAGGTCGGTGTAGAGCGTCCATGTCGCACTTTCCGTGAGTTCGTTTAAGAATGTTGAAACACTATTTGCAACTTCCGTATTTTCAGAGTTATATTCAATCATTCCGTCGAAAGCAAACTTAAGGTTTTTGCGCTCGCCAATTGCTGAGGTAATCGTGTTGTTATTGCTGTATGCAAGAATGTCGGACCTGTCGCCTTCAGAGTAGGAGTAATTGATTACAAAATCTAATATATTAAGTTCGATATAATCTTCCGCCTGCACAGGCTCGCCGAATTCGTTAATTTTTTCTGCGATAAGCCCAAGACTAAAGTTTTCTCCAACACTTGCCACATTATTTGTGACAGACAGATATGTTTTGCCCTCACGCTCAATTATGCTTGCAAGTTGCGGGTGCGAAACAGAGATGTCGAAATCTGTGTAGCCAAGCGCGCTGATGCTAAGTTCATATTCAACACCTCTCGCAACTTCCCTCTTGTCTTCGCCGGCCGCAAGCCTGATTGAGACAGCGTCTTTCTTGAAGAGTGGGAATTCAAAAGTTTGAACTTTGTCTCCTGTCGACTGATGCACCCGCACATCCACGGCCACATGCTGGCCGTCAATTATGCTGATGTTTGAGAAGATGTAGCGAAGGTAGAACTGACCATTGAAAGGCTTATCGATGCCACTAAACGCCTTTTCGATTGCGTCTCTTGAAATTCGGATGCCGCCCTGCACGGCTTCCGCGCCCGGCAACTGAACAAATTCAAGGCCTTCGCCATTTGAAGTTGTCTGAAGATAGCCAAACACAAACGACGCTTCGCTTGCGCCTTGAAGGCTGTTAAGTGCATTATTTGTGATTTGAACATATTCAAAGTCTGCATCCACTGGCGAGAGAGTTATCGACATATAGCCGTTTTGTCCCGGAATGATAACTTGGCTGTCGCCTTCGTCAAGGTGCCCTGTTATTTTTGAGTAGTTGGAAAGGGAGATAACATCCACATTTTCGCGGGTCAGTTCAATCGGAATAGATTTTAAAACTTCCCTTTGCGACGATGTGAAAAGTTCAAGATAGTATGTTTTATATATGTTGCTGTTAAGTCTGTTTTGGAAGGCAAGCGAGGTTTTATCTACGCAAATTTGCGCGTCCCAAACAAGCCTGTTTGCATTCTTATCTAAGTTCACATGAAACAAGCTGTCTTCTTTAGAGCCATCTTCTTTATATGTTGCGATGTCCCTTCCTTCGTCGTCGACAATTCGATATAGAAGCATATCTTTTGGGTCGTCCGATAAAACTTCGAAAACATCAAAAACATCCATGCTCGAAGAGAGCGGATAGTTGTCTTTTGTGTTGAAAATTGCACTTGCGCCTTCGTAGTAGTCGATTGTAACTTTCTCAAGCGTGGTGATATCAAGAGAATATCTTTTTCCCGCCACATTGTAGGAAAGGTTGGCTTTGAGATTAATAACATCTTGCATTGACGCTCCGGCGCTTGCAGCGTCCGGCTTTTTGGAGAAGGAAATGCCGTCTTTCAGCAATTCATAGTTTCCATATGCTAAGATATTCTCAACTTCCGCCGAAACAGAGGTGTTTTTCTTAAGAAGTATCACCTGTCCGCCAATGTTCACATATCCGTCACGAGAAATGGAAACATTTTCAAGGTTAGTTTGTCCGTTTTTTGAGACTTCGATGTTTTCAAAACTTGCCTTGTAAGACGGAGAAATCAAAATGTCAACGCCCGAGTGCGAATAGACCTTGAAACTGGTCTGCGCGCCAAGAGTTATGCCGTCCAAAGTGAAAATTCCATTCTCTTCAGGCTGAGCGCCCTCTTTTGCCAAATAAGAGTCAACATTAAAGTAGTTAATAATGTAAAGATAAATTTTTTCATTCTGCCTTTCATTTAAAAGGCTTTTGATTTCAATTTCTGCAAGTCCGGCGCCGCTGACTGTGATGTTTCCCAGCGCATCGATTTCAAGAAGCGGACTGGAAGAAGAAATCGAAACATCCTCACCCACAATCTCGAATGGATAGAGCGGGCTGTTCGTTGTCACACGATTAAGACTGTTTAAAAGATTTTGCGCGTTATACAAATTCGAAGTTACAAGATTGCCCGTCTCGTCAAAATAGCCTGCGGCTTCGAAATAATACATGTAAATAACTTTTGGCGCAACTTCGCCTTCGGCAAGCCCCTGTGCTTTAAGTTCGTGGAAGCCATTTTTCTCGTTGGCTCTCACGCTGAAAGAGGTTTGCAATTTTTCGAAGTTTGCTGCCGCCAAAATGATTTGGCTTTCAGGGTTATATTCGATAAAGTCGCCAAAATAGGTCTCTGGGCCGATTGCTGCTTCAATGCCAAGTCCGCCCTCGCCAATTTCAAGGGCCTGTCTTGCAACATATGAAGAAAGTTGCACATCAGTAAATGTTTCGCCGCTTCCAAAAGCGATTTGAGGCTCTTTAAAATTCTTTTTTGCCTCTTCAGCGTAAATAATTCCCATCGAAACATCGATGCCATATCGCTCGGCGCTGTCAACAGCCTGAACTTTGAAATTCCCCATTCCCACGCCGTTTATTGAGGAAATGTTTTGTGTAATAAGCCCAATGTTCTTTCCTCGAACAAACACACGCGAAGTGATATTTCTAAATTCTGCCGAGCCATTCATGCTAAAGTCACAAACAATTCCTGCTGCAGTTTGTGCTCTAATCTCGCCGCCCGCCAAAATGTTTGTTATTGACGCGCCCGTCACGCGTGCAGCAATTGCCGCAGCCTTGCCAACAAAGTTTCCTTCTTTGGAAACAACTTCAATCAAAGCATATGCTGTGTAAGCAGAAAGACCATATTTTTGCGTCGCATTTTCAGTGTCAAAGCCGCTGATATTGCCGATGCTTATTCCGGCTACGCCGCCCGCATTTACCTCCGCGTCTGAAATAACTGTAAGTTTTCCGGTGAAAATCACATTGACATTCGAAATTGTGCCCAAGTTTTGGCCAACAACGCCGCCGATGTTTCCGCTTGAAATGTTTGCAGTGCTCTCGGCAATTTCCACACGAATATCGTCTAAAATTGCGCTGCTTAAAAGTTGTGATGCCACAAGGCCAACATTCGAATTCGCCCCGAAAGAGGTGTTAATTCGGCCTTTAAAAGTGATGCCCGAAATTTTGCCGCTAACTTGAGAAAAGAGGCCAGACGCGCCGTTTTCAAGCGAAATTCCGGTGATTTCTGCGTTGTTTAAGCCCTTTATCGAGCCGGAGAAAATAATTCCTTCGCCAATTGGCAGACTGCCCGAATATGCAGAAAGGTCTATCGAAGTTGAAAGTTCATAGTGCGCGTTCATGGATGCTTCAGATGCGCCGATTGCAATAAGGTCGGAAGCCGACTTGATAACATATCGATTTTCTTCCGTGCCATTTTGGAAGCCAACTTCCACCCTCAAAATTGCAGTTTCATAGCCGGAAACAATTCTTCCGTCAATCAGCCAAGCGTTAGGAATTATTTCAAGCGTGCCGCTGAGTGTGTCAAGAATTTTGCTGCTAAGAACTTCGTCATTAAGCGAAACGCTGACTATCCAAACTCCGTCGCTGACTTTGGAGCAAGAGATGTTGTCGTTTGAAATAAGAACTGGGTCCTCGCTGTTTTTGTTTGAGGAGACAAATCTGGCAGTTATATTCTTGTCCGTTGCCGTCGATGGGTTAAGGAAAACGCCAATGTCGAAGGTTTCGCCGCCGGTTGTGAAAGTTATTTTTCTGTCTGACGAAAAGTTTGAGTAAATGTGCTGCACATTGTCATAACTAAGGCCATTTATTGTCACCGGAAAATATCTTGAAATTCCATATTGGCGCACAGCCGCAAACAATGTGAAAGAAAAAGTTGAAGTGTAATCTTTGTTAACAGTGAAGGTCATGCTGGAAGTGTCAAAAATTCCAAAATAATCGTCATTCGTTGTTCCAATTTTATACAGCATTCCGTCTTTCATAACATCGGCAAGTTCGCCGCTTGAAGCAAGGAATGCGCTTGTTCCGTCAAGCGTCCAATAGAGATATTCCCTTCTAAAGGTGCTGTTTGACATGGAATTAATGTGTGGGCTGTAGAAGCCAAAGGCCGAAGCCGGTGCCGTTTTGCAGTCGAATGAGACTGTTTGCTTAGACGGGTCGCTGACAAGATTTCCCACATAGAGCGAAACACTGTTTGCAAGTTCCGTTGTGCCGGCCTTTAAAATTTCTAACTCCGACAGCGGAACAAAACTTGTTAGGTTCACCCTCACCCGTCTTTCAATCGTTTTTTGCTGGAAGTCTTCCACAACTTTGCCGCTCACCACGAAGTCGATGTCGCCCTCGCCAAAAATGTTGGTTTGCAAGATGTATGCGCCTGCGCCGTCTTCCGATATCTGCACAAGTGCGCCGTTTGAAGAGATGTATCTAACATGGTCAAAGATGCTGTGTCCGTGCGAAGAAGAAAGTATCACTCTTGCACGCTTTGAATAGGAAACATTTTCGCCATTTGCCGAGTTTTGAACAACAACTCTCATGCTATCAGCGAAAGTCTCGCCCCCCTCTTCAATCTGCCCCGTCTTTTCGGAACTTTGAACGCCGTCATTTCCGGTGGTGGAAAGGTTGACCGAAAGATTGTCAAATGTGTCAACAACGCGAAGAGTTATCACTTTTTCAACTCCGTTATCAAGTTGAACTTTAAATGACACAATGCCCGGCTTTGTTGGCACAATTCTTAGTTGCAGAGTTTTGCCTCTTTTACCCTCAAATGTGGCTCTTGCCGCGGAAATATCGCCTTCAAAATATGTAACTGTTGCAAAATCGAAGTCCTGGTCAACAACAAGATGCTCAAAAATCTCATATCTCGAAGAAGAGGAAACAAATATTCCCGTGCCTTCTTGATTTGGCCTGTATTCAAATGAAGAGTTTGGATTATCAAATTCAAGACGCTGTGCACCTGTCAAAATACGATAGAAAACCTCATATGTCTTCTCGCTTCCAGCTAGAATATAGTCGCTTTTAACTTCAAATCTAATTGACTTGTAGTCGTCGCTCTCACTCATTGCCGGGCTGTTCGTGTCGCCGCGCACATACACTGGCTGCGAGATGTCGTCAATTTGAAGCGGCGACGAGCAAAGCGCGTTTTTGTATTTCACAACAACATCGCTGTCAAAAGTCATTTGAACATAGTCATAACTGCTGTCCGTGCGATAAACATTGATATTAAGTGCCTTCCAGCCATAGTCGCCGTCATAAAAATTATAGAAGTTATATCTATTCTCAGCCGAAGCCTCTTCATTTTCATTGATAACAATGCGGCTTGGCGCAACTTTAATTTCAATCGGCAAATTAAGCGTCTGCGAAATTGAACTGTCAAGTGATGTCGAGAAGTTTTGGTCGCCGACAACATAATAGACTTTAAATTGTAAATTTGTTGTTTGCGCCATAACTTGCGAACTTACAACGCTGAACTTAAATTTTTGAAGGCCTAAGTTTTTATCAACAGAAACAAGTTCTTTTTGAACGGAAATAGCGTTTGAATTCTCGGCGATTGTTTCAAATCTAATAAAATCCGCCTCAGAATAAGGAATTTGTGCGAAGAATTCAACATTTCTCCTCTCGCCTTCGTCGTTTGCAACAATGGTGAGGCGCTCAAGAACTTTAAGGCCCTCTTCGTCACTTGTTAATTTAATGGCATTTTCTGTTTGGAAGCCCGATAAAACATTAAAATATGTAAAAATTTCATGAGTTTTGCCCGTTTTAGGGTTTTCATATTGGGTCATGAACACAATTTCTGCGCCCTCTTGCACAAAACTCTCTTCAAAAGTGCTGCCGTCTGGACGAGTGAATGTAAGCACATTCCCCTTCTCCTGCGACCAGCCTAGCGAAGCCGAAACGAACTTGTTGTCTTCGCTCGCTTCTTCTTTTATCGAGGCCCTGTAAAAAACAAGGTTTCTTTCTGTGGCACTCTCTTCAAAATTGAAAAGTTCTGCGCTCGGACGGAATTCCGTCTGTTTGGAAACAAAGAGTTTTGCGTCGGGCTTAAGCGTTATCGAAGAAGAGAATTGTTTAACATTTATCTGCACTGCGGCGCTCTTGTTGCCTTCCTTGGTGCTTGCGATAAGTGTTGTTTGACCGCCGCTCTTTCCCGTTAGGCGCACAACTGTGACCGCGCCATTTTGGCTGACCTGTTCAAGGCTGACATGCTCGCTCTCATTTGGCGAGACGGTGCTGTCAATCAGCGAGAAATTGAGGCTTGCGTCGATTGAGTTATCATAGTTTCCGATGGTGAAAGTCACATCTTCGCTCTCGCCCGAATAAAGGGTGATTTGGCTTTTATCAGCCGTCAAAGTTATCTTAGAAGCGGGGTTTTCGCCACATCCGACAAAAAAGAGGCCTGAGAGCATGAAAACTGCTCCTAGGCTGCATGCGGCTATTAACTTTTTAAGATTTAACCTCGCTCTTTTCATTTTTTCCTTTTATTCGTTAGGGTTAGAGAATATCGACCTGATATAATCTTGAGCCACAACTTGTATCATTGTTCTGTTTGTTGGGCCGGTGATAAGGAAGGCTTGACCAAGGCTGGCAGTTACGATTGCGTTCTGCTCTTCCTCGTTAATTCCTCCCGATTTCTTGTAAAGTTCGACAAGGTCGTTAATGTCGTTAGGCGCAAGCGAGAAGATAAGCGAATATTGACAAGCGTTGATAACAGCGGTCGACTGACGCGCAATTTCCTCGCTGCCCACGAAGTCGGCGATGTTCTGAGTGATAATTATCTGCATTCCCGAATATTTTCTGATACGCTTTGCCATTTGCGCCATGAAGTCCAGCGCGATTGGATATTTAGGGTTAATGAAGATATGCGCTTCGTCAACGGCAACAATAATTTTTCTGTTGTTTTTCTTGTCGCCTTTGTGATATTTAGCGTTGAAATCTTTGTTGTTGATAATTTCGTTATTAAGATATCTGAAAACAAGAAGCATCTGCGCGTTTGTTAGAAGTTCGTTGTTGTTTGCAACAATCGACTGGAAGTTGAAGCAGACAAAGTTTTCGTTGGTCTCAATCGAAGTTGGGCCGTTCCAAAGTTTGCTGTTTCTTCCGCCTGAAGCGAATTTCTTGATGTAAGTTTCAATCGTCATAAGGTTTCTCATGGTGAATTCGTCTTTGCAAGTTTTAATTCTTTCAAGGATAAGTTTGTAAAGGTCGTCGAAGATTGGGAAGTCTGCCGGCTTAAGGTCCGGGATATATGTGTTCTCGTCAATTCCCTTTTTCTTATAGACATCAACAACAAGCGAGTTAAGAAGTTCGAACGCGTCAGAGTTAATTCCTTCCAAAATTGTTCGGAAGAACTGCTCCAAAAACTGCAAGTGCTGAGAATAGGAGTCGTTGATTGTTTTATTAACCCTTCTTCTTGTTTTTGGCTTGAAAGTTTCTTCGTCGATATCGTCCTCTTCAGCCACCTCTTCGTCCTCGCTTTCGTCAAGCGAAGAAATGATGTGGAAAGGGTTGATAATTCCGTGCATCGAAGAGCCAACGTCGATATATTTCCCACCAAGATGCTCAGTGAGCAGTGCATATTCCTTTTCCGGGTCGAGAATGAAGATTTTGCAGTTGTCGGCAGCAAGGTTTGCAAGCAGCGTCTTTGTTGCATAACTCTTTCCCGAGCCCGATTTTCCAATGACCATCATGTTGGAGTTAACACGAGTGTTATCTCTGGCGAAGAAGTTAACAAAAACCGGATATTCGTTGTCGCCGACATATATTCCGTCGTCGTCTTGCAGCGCACTGGAGATAAATGGGAAAACAGCCGCAAGTGTGGAAGTTGGAATGCCTCGGCGATAGTTTTTCACATTGTCGCGCCTTGAAATGTTGGAACTAATGAACGCATCCTGCTGGCGTGCGAACATTTCGCTGAATTTGAAGCCGCTTTGCTTGAGCATTGCCTTAACATCACGCTTGGCAGCATCTTCGCAGGTGATAAATGTGTTCACATCGAAAAGTTGCTGATTGTTGTTTTTAAGATTAACAAGAAGTCCGCGCAAGGTGTCAACATGCGTTTGCAATTCAATTTGGCTGGAAGAGCGACCCACACGATAGAGTTTGCTTTCCATGTCCATGATAGCCTTGTCGATTGAGCGCTCGGCGTTATATTTTGGAACAGGGTTAAATTTCATAACAACTTTAGTTCTGTCGAGCAGGAAGATGTTTGCTCCCCATGCGTTGCCAACATTAAGCGGATAATCTGTGATTGCATAAGTTCTGTATGCGTTGTCGTCTATGAAATATCTTGCCGATTTAAAGCGCACACGTCTCGGCTTTGCCCATTCCATGTGTTTTGAAAGCGGAATGCTTTCAAGTTCTCTTTGGTCGAACTCTCTTCCATAATTTGCGCGAAGGAAGATTGTAAGGTCTTGGCCATAAAGTCTCTTGGCGCTAACCGGAGCAAGCGAAGATGCAAGCGAGTTAATCATGCCGTTGACGGTGTTTTCCAGAAGCTCGCGGTCCTTGTCATAAACAACAACATAGAAATGGTCCTTATACACCTTGTCTTTTCTGTTAAGGTTTTCCATGTAGGAAACACGCTCTTCAAAGATTGGGCTTCGCGAGTCAACTTCGCTTTCACTAACCTGCCCCTCATATTGCATTTCAAGCAGCAGTTCATATTTTTTGTTTTCGGAATATATGTAGTTATCAAGCACCATTGCAAGGTTGAGTTTGATTATCGAGCAAGTCTGCTCCGGAGTTAGCCTGCGCAAAGCGTTTGCAAAACTTTCGATAACATTGTCTTGTGTGTATTCGGTCAAAAGCCCAAACAACACCGGCTTGATTTCGATAACCTGCCCATAGTAAGAGCCGAAGTTAATAAATCTGTCTTGATAGACATCTTCGAAAGGGATCATTTCCCCGATGTCAGATTTTTTGTTTTTGTTTTTGCCGTCACCGTCTATCGAGAACTTTTTCTTCTGCGCAGCGAAGCGGAAGAGATATGCAATCGTCACATACATTCTCTCGTCGTCGGCAATCTTGATAAACATCGAAGCGTATAAAATTGTGAAGACGCCAGCTATCCAAAAGTGGCCAGGAAAGTTGGACGCAAATAAAATTACCGCAATGGCAACACCAAAAACGGCGAGAATTAAATCGAGGCCGGTAATGCCTCTTATGAACTCAAGTTTAACCTTGGTCTTCCTTGGAATTATACGCTGCATAAATAGATTTCTCCTTGATAATATTTTACTACAAAGGAGATTAAAAATACAAACGATTTAGCCTATTTACAATTATAAAACAATATATTTAATTTATTGTGTTTTTTTATTTCATTTAATTTTTTTTGAGTAATAATTTCGAATTTTTTTATAATTAATTCGTTATTTAATCCAAATATATCGCGGGTCGCTAATTTGCCAATTAAATTCTTGGGATCGGTGGAAATTCTGTAGGGCGCAACTTGTCCGCTTTCGGGCTGCGAAAAAGAGGAAGATATCGAAACGAGGCTTTCGGGCTGGGAGGAGACAAAAGTTGGCCGCGAAAAATTTCGGGCTCTTGCGAAATTTTTCTTCTTGCCCAAAATAACAGCATCTTGCCCAACAAGCGAGATGTCTTTTGCCGAAAAACAAATTCTGTCGCAAATCACACTTTCCAGCCTGTTTGCCGAGAAAATAACCTCTCTCACCTTTCCGCAATACGCGCCTTTGTCGGTGAAAACAAGTTTGCCGATAAGATTATTTTCTTCTGTCGCCGCACCATAGACAAAATCTTCCTCTTTCTTAGAAAGAATAAACTCTCCGCCAAAAATTAAACTCTTGGGGCTAATGAGCATTTCATTTTCGCTCTCGTCGTCGGCAACAAGAAAATGCTTAATATTTTTAAAACTCTCGTCCAAGCAAATATTTAAAATATATCCAATTTTTCTGCCCGAAACAAGAGAATAAATATTTTTTGAAATAATTTCCGATAATTTTTCCATATCACAAATTTATTAAAAATAAAAAATAATATGTTAAAATCAAAAAAATCGACAAAAAATGCAGAAAAATAATTATTGTTTTATTTTTTAATTGACATTTTAATTTAATTTATTTAAAATAATTTCCATGAAAAAGAAAAATAAAATAAATAAAGAAATAACAAAAGATATGACCATTAAACAGGTGCTTGACATCGACGAGAGTCTTGCAGATGTTTTAATGGGCTTTGGCATGCACTGCATCTATTGCCCAATGAGCCAAATGGAAAGTTTGGAAGAAGCCGCATCGGTGCACGAGGTGGATGTTGATTTCTTGGTCAAAAAACTTAATGAAAACAAAGCTTAAAAAACTGAAAAAATAAAAGCGGGCCAGCCCGCTTTTTTATATAAATCATATTTGTGCATGGCGCTTATTGCCCGCCACTTGTTATAGAACTTCGACGCCGAAGCGATAAACTCGTCTATATCTTTTCTCGTCACACCTTCGTGCGCGCAAATAATCTCTGTGCCATCTTCCGAATAAATCTTTTCGCTAAAAATTCCACTAGTCGGCGAAATAATAATATTGTTATTAAGTTCTCCCCCCCCCTCAGCAATGCAGTAGACAGGGTAGCCAAGATATGCGCCCGGCAGATAGTCAATTCCAAGCAAGGTGAAAATCGTTGTTGTCAAATCGTAGGCCTGAGCAAAGTCTGTCACATAGTGGCTTCTTCCTTCAAGCACCTCGTCTGTGATTTTTGGCGAATAAACGAAAGCCGGCACTGCATATCGATTTGGGTCAGCCGGAGAATAGGAATTTTTGTTGCCACTCTTGCCCGCCCAATAATATGGCTTGCCGAAATATTCTTCATAGTAGCCGTTGTAATAATGTTGTTTGTAAAGAAGGTCACCTTCATAATAATAGTTATTGTGGTCGGCATAGAAAACAATCAAGGTCTCATTCAGTTTATCTTCCAGAAGTAGGTTGTAAACAAGATAACTAAGTGCAATTTCGGTGTCGAGCGCTGCGGCAAGATATGTTTCAATGTAACTGTTCCATAAATTTGCATTGACTTTCGGGCTTGCCGGCATTTTAAGAAAATCGTGCTCTCTCACGGCCGCATAGTTTTCACTGAGTAAACTTTTGCCGTCATATGGCCCATGCGTGGAAACAGTGGTGAAAAATGTTAAATATGGACTTTGCGTTTCTTTGTGTGTGAACTTGTCATAAAACATCTCCACAAAGGCACTGTCATTTGCTGCGTTTGCAAGAATTGAGCCATGATATGGCGCAAATTCTTCCATTTGGTCTGCAAAGTAAAGTTCATCAAAGCCAAAACGCTTGTTTAAAACATCTCTGTCATAGAAATTGTGAAGCCATGTGTGGAAATATGCTGTGTCATAGCCTTGGCTTGAGAGTATCGAAGGAAGTGTGAAAGAATAGTCGCTCTCTTTTGAATAGGCATCGGTGGTGCGCTGAGTTTTCTTTAAAATATAACTTCCCAGCATCATGCTGTGCTCTGAATAGTCGGTCTTTGCTTTGGAGTGATAGTTAACAAGACTAAGCCCCACCTCGGCTGCGTTTTCTTCTTGATACATAAGCCCCGTTCTTTTCCACGAATATGTGCCGTCGCCTTTTGGGGTGAAATCATAGAAAAACTCTCCCGCTTTGGCATTTAGTTTAGTCAGGTCAACGCCGTTTGCGAGCGAAAACAGCACAGGCGTGAGCTCTGGCGTTATTGCATACCACTCGAACGACTCTGCAATTATCACAATCACATTGTCGCCCTCGCACACGCCATGCAAAATCTGCTTAGCGGGGTCATATTCGCGGCTTCTAAGTTGTTCAAGCACAGCCTCTTCGCCCGGGCCGGCATCGTCACGCATGCCAAACATGTAGCGGAAAAGTTCTTCCAGATAGTAGCCATATGTGCCAAACTTTTTTAGGCTGGAAGTTGAGACATAGAAGTTAGAAAACAGCGACTCGTCCGAAATCGATTGTGCGCTGACCGACGAAGAGCGCTTAATAGAGCCAAACTCGAAAGAATAAAGCGAAAATGAGGCAAGCAATGCAACGCTAAGACAGAGCGACTGCGCTTTTAAGGAGAACTTTTTAATTTGACTTTTTTCCGATTTAAGTTTTCCGATAAACACAAGGCATACAACATATGCGGCGATAAGCGGAAGAAGAAAAGCAAGCGGCCACCACACAATAAGCGAGGTGTCTGCCACCTGCACCGTCTCATTCAAGATTGTGAACATATCAAAAGAAAACACAGAAGAAATGTTGCGCATGATTGAAATGTTTGCAAACGTCAGCGCCAGTTGAATGGACAGCATAACACTGGAAATTGTCACTCTCAGCCACTGCCAAGGAGCAATGCAAATAATTACTGCAAAAAAGAGAATTATCGCGCCGTCTAAAAGAAAATATGTGGGAAAAACTCCCCACCCAAACTGAATAAATAAAAAGGCTTCCATGCTAATTGCGCAGACAACAAAAGTTATCGCTGTTAAAAGCCCCTTCTTTGCGGCGTTTGTCATGTTTTCATTTTAACAAAATGTTTAAAAAAAGAAAAACAAATTGTAAAAAAAGCGGAAATTAGCCCGCTTTTATTTGTCGAGAAGTTTTTTCATCAAGCTTTTAAGTTCATCCAAGCCCTCTTTCTTCTTGGCAGAAACAAAAATTTCGTCTTCTCCGATTTCGAATTTATCAGTTAAGAGGTCTGATTTGTTATAAACAATAATTCTATTCTCCGTTGCCCCAATTTCGTCAAGCACCTTGTTTGTGACAGCCATTGACTGCACAAAATATTTCTCTTTTTCACTTGTTAGCGATGTTGCTGTTGGGTCGACCACATGCAAGATAAGGTCGGCGTCTTTCGCCTCTTCAAGCGTGGACGAAAAAGCGTCGACAAGTTCGTGCGGAAGTTCGGAGATAAAGCCGACGGTGTCTGTTATCATAACAGTTTCGCCCTCAAGATAGAGTTTGCGACTGGTGGTGTCAAGCGTTGCAAAATATTTGTCGTCGGCGTAGATATTGTCGCGAGTGAGCACATTCAAAAGGCTGGACTTGCCGGCGTTAGTGTAGCCGACAATAGCGATGCGCTTGATGCGATTTTTCTCTCGCTCTCTGCGATTTATATTTCGCCTTTGCTTAATCTCTGCAATCTGTTTCTTGAGAAAATCGATTTCCTTTTCAAGCAGTCTGCGGTCAAGTTCAAGTTTGGTCTCGCCCGGGCCGCGCATTCCCACTCCCCCTCCTCCATATCGGCCGCTGGTGCCTTTAATTTCACTAAGGCGGGGAAGATTGTATAAATTCTGGGCAAGTTTAACCTGCAGTTTTGCCTCGTTCGTTTTCGCGCCGCGCGCGAAGATATCAAGGATAAGCCCCACGCGGTCAATCACCCTCACCCCGAAAGCGTTTGAAAGATTTTTGATTTGCGAGCCGGTGAGTTTGTAGTCCACAATCACAACATCCACGGGATGCGACTTAATATATTCAGCG
>CAOQYA010000004.1:0-66780 GCA_948514155.1 uncultured Eubacteriales bacterium
TGTTATAGATATTAGAGGTGTCGTTTTTGTGCTTTATAAAATATACGATGTTCGGCAGCATGACAATAGCCATTATAGCGAGACCATAATAATTAAACCAATTCATAAGATAATAATAATACAAAGAGCATGTTTTACAAAATAAAAAAGCGCCCTTTAAGGCGTTTTTTGGTGGACTTGGCAAGTGCGCGTTATGAGACGGAGCGCTGGCGGCGATGCGTCGAATGGCCAAATGCACGCAAACTTCTTGGCTTGCATTTCGACCCGGACGGTCCGGGGTTGCTGCATGGAGTGCAGCGGCAAGTTCTAAGAACTTGCCTCGAGCCGGCGCAATAAAAAAGCGCCGCGAAGGGCGACTATTGATTTAACTCCGCTGGCGCTTCGTAAGCAGACGTTCCGCCTTGGCGCTGCGTCAATTGCAATAAAAAAACGCCCTTTAAGGCGTTTTTTGGTGGACTTGCGGGGGCTCGAACCCCGGACCCATTGATTAAGAGTCAATTGCTCTACCAACTGAGCTACAAGTCCATATGCAAAGAATTTTGTTCTTGCAGTGCTTATTATATCAAAAAGGAAAGGTAAAAGTCAATAAATTAAACAAGATTTTTAATTTATTTTGATCTCTCCATGCAACCTTTCATATTCTGCAATATGTCTCTTAAGCAAAAACTCAATTTCTTTGTTCTTCGTGCGGCCATTATTGTCTGCAATGCGGCCGAGTTTGATAAGCATAGTTTCGGATATTCTAAGCGTGTATCGCGGATATTCTTTTCTCATGATTTACCTCTCTTTGATTTTTTTATTGCTGGTCGGTGAAGATTGATGATATTAGTATACTATATTTTTAAAAAATTGCTTTTAAAATTTTACAAAAATGTCGGAATTTGATAAAATGATATTATGAGAGTTGTATCAGGAACTAAAAAAGGCAAACGCTTACTTGAAAATAAGTGCTCGCATATTCGGCCAACGACCGATAAAGTTAAACAGGCGCTTTTCACAAAACTTCAATTTTTTGTTGAGGGGGCAAGGGTGCTTGATCTTTTTTGCGGCACAGGCGCACTTGGAATTGAAGCGCTTTCGCGCGGCGCAAGCGAAGTTATTTTTGTGGATAATAATGTTAAAAGCGCTTCGCTTACAAAAGCCAACCTTAAAAACTTGGGGCTGGTTTCTAAGGTTGTCACGGCCGACGCCAGCAAGGTCATAAAAAAGAGTTGGGGAAAGTTTGACCTCATTTTGCTTGACCCGCCTTACAAGTCGGGGCTTTATGAGCCAACACTTAAACAAATTTATGAACAGCAACTTCTTAATGAAGAGGGGATTATTGTTTGCGAACACGCGAAAGAGGACACTTTTGACTATTCGCCATTTAAGGTGGCTGACGAAAAGCGCTATGGCACGATTATGCTCACATATTTGACGCTTTAAAAAAACTTTGCGATTTGCAAAGTTTTTTTAAATTAAATTTTAGGCTCGAAACCTTCGAATATGATGTTGTCGCAATATTTGACAACTCTTAAATATTCTTCTTGGCTTTTCACCGTCCAAGCAAGAAGCGGAAGTTTTTTAAATTTCTTAACAAACCTATTTGGCAGCGTTTTTGCTTCATACATAATAAAGTCGGCAGCGGCCATTTTCTTTGTGAGCAGCATTCTTTTCATGCCCCAGCGGGTGAGGAATTTCATTTTGACATTCTTTAAAAAGCCTGCAAGTTGGCCGCGAAGAAGGCTTGGCGCGTGCTCTTTGAAATATGAAAGCACGAGTGGGTTGAAAGATGCAACTGCAACTTCGCCGCTGTATCTTTCGAGCGTGTCAATAACCTTTTGCTCCAGTTGTCCCACTTTGGAGTTGTTTTTAACTTCAATAATAACAGGGGTTTGGCCGTCGATTGCCGAAAGTGCTTCCTCCAGTGTTGGAATTGTTTCCTTGCTGCCAGCAAGTTTGAGCATAGGCAGGTCTTGTTTAGTTAAAAATTTAAGATAGCCGTCATTGCCGGTCATTCTTGAAAGGCTTTCGTCGTGGAAAACAACAACAGTGCCGTCAGAGAGCATTTGCACATCAAGTTCAATCACATAGCCGTGAGCGATTGCGTTTTTAAAAGCCGAAATGGAATTTTCGGGAATTTCATTATTATGGAGGCCGCGGTGAGCGATAGGCGTTTCAACGAGCCAAGATTTGAAAAGGTCCATACTTTTTTCCTTAAGATTATTTTTATATAACCAGTATACTACTTTTTTTTACATTTAACAAAGGTTTTTGCGACAAAATTCAAATTTAAACATTTCCTTTGTCAAAATGATTGTTTTATCGCTAAATTTTGATATAATTGAGGAGGTTATGAAAGAAAACATTAGGAACTTTTGTATTATTGCACACATCGACCATGGAAAAAGCACGCTTGCTGACCGACTTATGGAGCAGACGAATTCTGTTGCGAAACGCGATATGCAGTCGCAACTTCTTGACAGCATGGAACTTGAACGCGAAAAGGGAATAACAATCAAACTCACCCCAACTCGCATGAATTATTCATTTGAAGGCAAGGACTATGTGCTCAATCTTATCGACACGCCGGGGCATGTTGACTTCACATATGAGGTGTCGCGCTCGCTTGCTGCATGCGAGGGTGCAATTCTTATTGTTGACGCTTCGCAAGGTGTGGAGGCTCAGACGCTTGCAAACGCATATCTTGCAATCGACGCAAACCTCGAGATTTTGCCGGTGATAAATAAAATAGACCTGCCTTCGGCGCGTCCCGACGAAGTTAAAAAGGAAATAGAGGATGTTGTGGGCTTGCCGGCCGAGGATGCGCCTTGCATTTCGGCAAAAGAAGGCACCAACATCGACGAGGTGCTCAGGCAAATTGTTTCCACTTTTCCTGCGCCTAAAGGCGACCAAAGTGCGCCGCTTAAGGGACTGATTTTTGACAGTTTTTACGATAACTTTAAGGGCGCAGTTTGTCTCGTTAGAATTTTTGATGGCGAGATTAAGGCGGGCGACCAAATTTTATTCATGCAGACTGGCAAGAGATTTGATGTGACAGAAGTGGGCATTTTTACTCCGAAAATGGAGAGCGCAAATTCTCTTTCGGCGGGCGAAGTTGGATATGTAACAGCCTCAATTAAAAGCCTTTCCGAAGTCAATGTGGGCGACACTATAACACATGTGGAGAGACCGACATTGGAGCCTATGCCTGGCTACAAAGTTGTGCAGCCGGTTGTTTATTGCGGAGTATTTGCAGTGGACGGGTCGAAATATAACGAACTTAAGGAAGCACTGTTAAAACTTAAACTTAACGACGCCAGCCTTCAGTTTTCGCCCGAAGTTTCGCAGGCGCTCGGCTTTGGATTTAGATGTGGATTTTTGGGCCTATTGCACCTTGAAATTATCACCGAGCGCATCGAGCGCGAGTTTAATATCGATATTATCACCACCGCGCCGAGCGTGTCATATAAGGTGATAAAAACAAATGGCGACGAACTGGAAATTTCAAATCCGGCAAACTTACCTACGCCAGTTGAAATTGAAAAGATATATGAACCTATGCTTAAGGCAAGTATTTTCACGCCTCCAGCATATGTTGGTGCAATTATGCAGTTGTGTCAAGATAAGCGTGGCGTGTACAAGAACATGGTTTATCTTGATGCGTCTAGGGTGCGCCTTGAGTACAGCTTGCCGCTCGGCGAAATTATTTATGATTTCTTTGACAGGCTTAAATCGGCTACGAAAGGGTACGCAAGTTTTGACTACGAAATGGACGGTTTTGCAGTAAGCAAACTTGTGAAGCTTGACATTCTTCTTAACGGCGAGAAGTGCGATGCGCTTTCTCTTATCGTGCATGAAGAGTCGGCATATTCGAGAGGAAGAGCAATTGCTGAGAAACTTAAAAAGATTATCCCTCGTCAACTTTTTGAAGTGCCTATTCAAGCCGCGATTGGAAACAAGATTATCGCAAGAGAAACGATTAGTGCGCTTAGAAAAGATGTGCTTGCAAAGTGCTATGGCGGTGATGTGACAAGAAAAAGAAAACTCCTCGAAAAGCAGAAGGAGGGTAAAAAACGAATGAGACAAATCGGGTCGGTGGAAATTCCTTCTGAAGCGTTTTTGTCAATTCTCAAATTGGATGACGAACAATGATAGCCATATATGTGCATATTCCATTTTGTGAAAGTAAATGCGTTTATTGCGCATTTGCTTCTTTTTTGACGGGCGAGAAGGAAAGAGAAAAATATTTTGAAGTGTTAAAAAAAGAGATTGCGGCTTGCGATTTTGACGACCGCGATGTGCAGTCAATTTATTTCGGCGGAGGCACGCCGTCGTGCGTGAGTGAAGAGAAAATCGCAAGTGTTTTAGAGACGATAAAAAAGCACTTTCGTGTGCTTGAAAATGCCGAAATAACAATCGAGTGTAACCCTTGCTCGGCGAGTGAAAAGAAACTTGCCTCTTACAAAAATATGGGAATAAATCGCATCAGTTTTGGAGTTCAGTCTTTGGACGAAAATATGCTTAAATTTTTAGGCAGACGGCACAATAAGTTGGGCGCGCTTGATGCGATAAAGCGCGCCACTGCCGCCGGCTTTGAGAACATTTCTGCCGACCTTCTTCTTGGTCTGCCGGCGGGGGATGTCAAGAAAGACGCTGCAAGGTTAATCAGAAATGGCGTCAAACACATATCGGCATATATGCTTCAAATCGAAGAGAAGACTCCGCTTAAAAAAATGGTGGAGAGGGGAAAATTAAAATTGCCATCTGATGATGAAACGGCCGATAATTATCAAAAATTGGCTTCATTTTTACAAAAAAAGGGCTTAAAGCGCTATGAAATCTCTAATTTTGCTCTTCCTAGCTATGAAAGTAGGCACAACTCGGCTTATTGGACGGGTGGGCAATATATCGGCTTTGGCCTTGGCGCACATTCCTTTGACGGCAAAAATAAACGCTGGGCAAACGCCTCAAACTTTGAAGACTACTATGCTGGCCGCGTGCAAATTGAATCTCTATCAACGAGCGAGCGCGACGAAGAAATAATTATGCTTGGACTTAGGTGCTCGTTTGGATTTAACATAAAAGAACTATCATTTGATATTTCAAAAAACAAAAGCTTCAACGAACTTTTGAAGCAAAACATTATCATTAAAAATGGTGATATAATCACCCTTAATTCCGATTTCTACGGCGTTTCCAACTCAGTGATTTTAAAACTTTTGGACGATTAAAAAAACAAGGCGGGAAGCCTTGTTTTTTTGTGTATTATCTGGAGAGAACTTCATCGTTAGGGTTTTTAACTATTTTGCTAAAGTCTGCTACGATTTGTTGCGAGTGACTATTATTCAATTTTTCCTCAAATTTATAAAGTTCATAATCTTTCATTTCTTTTGTTGCGCCGTCAAGATATAGTAAGGTGTTTTCATATGATGTATTTTCCGATAGAATGAAGTTATCGAGATTTCGAACAATAAGAAAATTTTTTAAGTTTCTATGTCTGCATGCTTTAAGCATCTCTATTTGTTCTGGAGTAACTTGTTTTGGCAGATTATTTACTTTGTAATCTTTCATTGGATCGTTGCTTGTTAAAATGCAAAGCGTATCTTCTATTAAATTGAATTGATTGCCTGCTTCATACGCTATAAAATCTAGTGCAAGATTGGGATCGATATTGGGAACTTCGTAAAGCATTTTAAAAAATGTTTCCATTCCATTAGAATAATTTTTTTGAAATTGTTTGTTGCAATAAGCACATTCTGATTGTATACATTTTTGAAGGGAAGAAACTTCTTCTTTGGTTTTTACTTTCTTCATAATTTGCATAGTTAAGCTCGTATTGCAGGAGTGTTGTTCTTCAATATACTCAAGCAAAACTTTCGTTAATCCTTTCGTCGTTGGGCAATTTATGTTCGACAAATAAAGGTTTATAGTTTCTCCGCCATAATAATGAGTTAGTTCTTTCCCTGTCATTGTTTCAAGTTTTTTTAATATTGCAAAATCTTGTTGCTCAAGATGTGGCGCTACAGCGGCAAGCCTCGCATAATCCCACACATTTTTCATATGAGTTGCTCTTAATGCAACTTTACGCAATTGTGTCCAATCTAATTCTTTATAAAAGTAACCTCGAACATATGCCTCGCTTGCAAAATCTGCGCATCGGTCTGGATTGTCTAATTTTACAAGCAGATCAATTTTTTTTTGCATGCTCGCAATATCCCATGGTTGTAACCATTCGTGTAAAAGTTTATTTTTCGTTCTAAAAATTTTCATTATATCTCTCCTTAAGCTCATTTTATCATAAATAAAATATTTGTCAATAGGGGATTTTTTGTTGACAAAGGGGAAAGGAGTGTGATATACTCGGGTTGTAAAGTAAAAATGCTTTACGGAGAGAAAGGATGAGTTTAGAGAACAATTTGCTTCTTGGCACGCTTTTTGATTTATATGGTCCGCTGCTTTCAAAGGCACAGCGTGGGATGATGGAGGACTATCTTTTAAAAGACCTCACCATTTCCGAAATTGCTGAAAATCAGGGCATTTCGAGGCAGGCTGTTAAGGACGCTGTTTCAAAAGCGGAAAAAAAGTTAAAAGAATATGAAAGTAAACTTGGCTTTCTTAAAAGATTAAATGGAGAGTGATATGGCGCTTTTTTCCTCATTATCAGATAGATTTAATCACATATTTTCCAAACTCACAAAGCGCGGAAGGCTGACCGAACTTGAAATTAAAGAAGCAATGCGCGAGGTGAGGATTGCTCTTCTTGAAGCCGATGTTAACTACATGGTGGCAAAGGACTTTGTTAAACGCGTTTCTGAAAAAGCGGTGGGTGACGAGGTTTTGAAGAGCCTCACGCCTTCGCAACAAGTGATTAAGATTGTTCGTGACGAACTGACTGAACTTATGAGTTCGAATAATCAAAAATTGACGATTTCTTCTGCACCGCCAACTATTATCATGCTTTGTGGATTGCAGGGCGCTGGAAAAACAACGATGTGCGCTAAACTTGCGGCACATTTAAAAAAGAGTGGCAAAAAACCTTTGCTTGTGGCTTGCGATATTTACAGACCGGCCGCGATTAGCCAGCTTCAAGTTGTTGGCAAGCAAGCAAACGCAGAAGTTTTTGAGCGCGGAACTCAAAACCCTGTTAAGACTGCAAAACAAGCGCTTGAACATGCTAAAAAACAGGGCTTCGATGTTGTTATTCTCGATACAGCGGGGAGACTGCATATAAACGAAGAATTGATGGACGAACTTAAAGCCATAAAAAAAGAAGTTTGTCCGCATGAAATCTTGCTGACGCTTGACTCCATGACCGGTCAGGACGCCGTCAATGTTGCAGAGGCGTTTAATAACGCACTTGACGTGACCGGCTTTATTCTCACAAAACTTGACGGTGACACCCGCGGCGGCGCTGCGCTTTCGATTAAGGCTATCACTGGCAAGCCGATTAAGTTCACCGGTGTGGGTGAGAAAATTGGCGATATCGAGCCGTTCTATCCCGACCGCATTGCTAGCCGAATTTTAGGCATGGGCGATGTTCTGTCGCTTATCGAAAAGGCGCAAGAGGCTGTGACCGAAGAAGAAGCCAAGGCGATGGAGAAAAAACTTAGAGAAAACTCCTTCACCTTTGAGGACTATCTTGTGCAAGTGGAGCAAATGAAGAAAATGGGTTCGCTGACTGATATTCTTGCAATGATCCCAGGAGCGAGCGCCAAACTTAAAGGCGTGCAAATTGACGAAAACGAAATTCAAATCAACAAACACATCATTCAATCTATGACGCCGGAGGAGAGGAGAAATCCTGATATAATCAAAGCCTCGCGTCGTCAGAGAATTGCAAAGGGAAGCGGGACAAGTGTTCAGCAAGTGAATGCGCTTCTTCGGCAATTCGCTCAGTCCAAAGAGATGATGAAGATGTTTAAGAACAAAAAGGGACTGAGATTTTAATCGGGGAGCGCGCGAGTGCCCCCTTGCCATGCGCAGCATTGGCAAGGGGGCGGGCGCCACGCCGCCGTGCGGCGTGGCGCTGGGCGGCCGGCATGGCCGGCCGAAACTCGCGCGCGGAGAGAACGATATATCTTCGCATATGCGAATTTATATAAAACAAAATTTACAAGGAGGAAAAACATGGCAGTTAAAATCAGACTTACAAGACTTGGAGACAAGAAATCACCTTTCTACAGAGTTGTTGTTGCCGATTCAAGAAGCCCAAGAGACGGAAAGTTCGTTGAAATCATCGGAACATATGACCCTCTCAAAAACCCTGCAGAAATCAAAATTGATGCAGAAAAAGCTTCAAAATGGCTCAAAAACGGCGCTACTCCAACAGAAACAGCTAAATCTGTGCTTGTGAAAGCGGGCGTTATTGAAAAGAAATAAAGGAGACGGGCATGAAAGAACTCGTGGAATATATCGTTAGAAGCCTTGTTGAAAACAAGGATGCTGTCAGCGTTGCAATTGAAGAGAGTGAAGAAGAGACAATTGTTCGCGTGAATGTTGCAGACGAAGATATGGGCAGAGTGATTGGCAAAAATGGCAAAGTTGCGTCAAGCATCAGAACTATTGTTAAGTCCTTTGCTGGAAAAGACAGACGAAAAACATTCGTTAAATTCGGAGACTAATGGAAAAGTTACTTATCGCAAAAGTGTCAAAGCCTCAAGGCATCAAGGGTGAACTTAAGTGTCAACTGTTCACCGATGTTTTTGAGGCTGTCACAAAGGCGAAAAGAGTTTTTATCGAAGATAATATCTGCGAAGTGGAAAGGTCGGCAATAAGAGGTGGCGACCTTTATTTAAAACTTCTTGGCATAAATGACAGAAACAACGCGGAAATTTTCAGAAATGCGCTTATCTATCTTCCAAAAGAGGAAATTGCTGAGAAAAAACAGACCGATTTTCTTGTTGATGACCTGCTTGGCATGACGCTCTATGATAAAAGTGGCGAACTTGTTGGCCAGATTGTCGATTATGAGGACTATGGCAGCGCGCCTATTCTTTCAATCGAAGAAAGGGGGCATGTTTATGAAGTTCCATATATCTGCGAAGTTTTCATCACGGACGGGGACAGGCTTGTTGTCGACAGAAAAAAATATGAGGAGAATAGAATATGAAAATTGACATTCTCACTCTTTTTCCCGAAAGTTTCAAGCCTTTTGAAGAAAGCATAATTGCAAGGGCAAGAAGGGCAGGCAAACTTGAAATTAATGTTATCGACATACGCGATTTCACCTTAGACAAACACAAAAAATGCGATGACACTCCATTTGGTGGAGGAGCTGGCATGCTTATGAGCGTGCAGCCAGTTTTTGACGCCGTTAAAAGCGTGCTTACAGACAAAAGCAAGGTGATTTTTCCGTCGCCAAGCGGAAAAGTTTTTGATGCGGCCAAAGCAAAATCTTTGGCACAAAATGAGCACCTTATTTTTGTTTGTGGACACTATGAGGGCATAGACCAGCGCCTTATCGAAATCTTCAACATGGAAGAAATTTCGATTGGAGACTTTGTTCTTACAGGTGGAGAAATCCCAACAATGGCGATTGTGGATAGCCTTTGCCGTTTTGTTCCCGGTGTGCTTAAAGAGGGAAGTTTGGAAGAAGAAAGTTTCTCGGACGGGCTACTCGAATATCCGCAATACACAAGGCCTCAAGTTTTTGAGGGGCTGGCTGTGCCAGAGGTGCTCTTGAGTGGCAATCACGGCGAAATTGCAAAGTGGAGAAAGGAGATGGCTCTTAAAAAAACGCGAAACGTAAGACCCGACCTACTTAATGAAGATAAATAATTGCAAAGGAAGAATTATGAAAATCGGATTTGTTATTGCTTGCGATGAGGAAATAGAAGCGCATTTAAAATATTTTGAAAAACTTAAAACAATTCAAGTTGAGAATATGACATTCTATAAAGGAAAATACGCAAAGCATACAATTTTTCTTTGTAAGTCTGGCCCATGCGAAATCAATGCTGGAGTTTTTACTCAGGCAATGATCAGTCATTTTAAACCTGACATCATTATTAACAGCGGAACTTGCGGTTCATTTGAAGAAAAATGTAAAGTTTGCGACACGCTTATTGTTGACAATGCAACCTTTTGGGATATCAAAAAAGGATTTATTGGAGAAATTACATATAGCTGCGATGAAAAATTGAAAGATTTTGCACTTTCACTTGATAAAAAATTAAAGCCAGGAAAACTTGTAACCGGAAATTCTTTTGTGGGAACGGCAGCACTCAAAAAGAAATTAATCAAAGATTTTGGTGCAAATTGCTGTGATATGGAAGGTGTTGCGGTTGTTTACACTTGCCAAAAAAATAATGTCCCTTGTTTTCTTATCAAGTGTATTTCGGACAGCGGAAACGAAGAAGAGTTTGATAAAAACTTCAAAAAGGCTAGTGCAAAAGTGGCAAAAGTTACTTTTAATTGCATCGAAAAATTGACTAGAAAAGTTTTAAGATAGGAGAAAATATTGAAGATTAACTGGTTTCCAGGGCATATGAAAAAGGCTTTGGATGAAATGAGGAATGAACTTACTAAAGCAGATGTTATTGTGTATGTGCTGGACTCTCGCGCGCCAAAAAGTTGCCTCAATCCAGAACTTTCACGCCTTACAAATGGCAAACCAATTCTTTACATCTTGAACAAAATTGACCTTACAGATTTTGACAGACTTGAAAAAATGCAAAATGATTTCAAGGGTGAAAAAATTGATTGCATGCTTGTTAATTCTACTCAAAGTGGGCTTGGAAGCGCAGTTTGCGCAAAAATTAAACAACTTTGTCGTGATAAAATCAAAAAGTTCCAAGACAAAGGCATCGGCGTGACGGTGAGAGCGCTTGTTGTTGGAGTTCCAAATTGCGGCAAAAGCACTCTTGTTAACAACCTTTGCAAAAAGGCTAAGGCTGTGACGGGCGACAGGCCTGGAGTGACCAAGGGCAAGCAATGGTTCAAAATCGGAAATGGTGTGGAGATTTGCGACACGCCGGGCACACTTTATCCCGACCTTAACGACCAAGAAAAAGCAAAAAGCCTTGCCTTTATCGGCTCAATTCGCGACGAAATTTTGGACGAGGTTGAACTTGGAAATGAATTTATCGCTCGTCTTGAAAAGCTTTATCCCGGAAGAATTGCAGAGCGCTACAAAACTGCCGGCAGCCTCGAGGAAATTTGCCGCGTGAGGGCATTTTTACTGCCGGGCGGAGAATTTGACATCTCCCGCGCGGCTAAAGCGGTGATTTCAGATTTCCGCAGTGGAAAACTCGGCAAGATTATGATTGAGGGCTAAATGAAAAAGGAAAACAAAGTTAAAGGCGGAATTGGCGAAGCAAAAGTTTATCACTATCTTGAAAAAAGCGGCTACAAAATTTTAGAGACAAATTTTGAGAATATTTATGGAGAGATTGATATTATCGCTTTAAAAGATAGAAAAATTGTTTTTATTGAAGTTAAAGCGCGCTCGTCCTATGCTTTTGGCAGACCTTGCGAAGCAGTGACGCCATACAAACAAAACAAAATTCGTCAGGCGGCCGAAGCATATCTTATCAAAAAGAAACTATATGAGCGCGACATGAGTTTTGATGTTATTGAAGTGCTGGACGACGAGATAAATCATTTAAAGAGTTGTTTTTAAGTGGCTTCGCCACTTTTTTATCAAATCATTTTGAAAAACAAAGCAAACGCTTTAAAATATCACCATAGGAGAAAATATGAACAAAGTTGTGATTATCACCGGCGCAAGCAGTGGAATTGGCCTTGCGACCGCCAATTATTTAATAGGGAAGGGCTGCACCGTGTATGGGGTTAGCAAGCATGAATACTCGGCTGAAAATTTCATATGCTATACTTGTGATGTTAATAACTCGGCGCGCATGGCAGAAATTTTTGAGGAGATTTTTGTTAAAGAGGGCCGAATTGACTGCCTTGTCAACAATGCCGGCTTTGGAATTGCAGGCGCGATTGAGGATGTCAAACTTGAAAATGTTGACGCAATTGTTGCCACTAACCTCAGCGCAGTTATCAAACTCTCCAGCCTGATTATTCCATATCTTAAAAAGTCGGGTGGAGGCAAGATTGTAAGGATCTCGTCCGTGGGCGGAATTGCGCCGCTTCCATATCAAGCTTGCTACTCGGCGACCAAGGCGGGCGTGGAAATTTTCAGTCGCGCACTTTCGGGCGAAGTTCGACCATACAATATTAAGACAACGGCCATTCTGCCGGGCGATTTGAACACCGGCTTCACAAGTGCAAGAGTGGTGGACGAAAACAAAGCATCGGTCAACGAGCGCATGCGCAAATCGGTGAAGAAAATGGAAAAATCGGAGCGCAAAGGCGGCAGCCCGATTGTTGTTTCAAAAGTTATTTACAAAGTGCTTAAAAAGAAAAACCCGCCGCTTCGCGTTTCTGTGGGCTTTATCGCAAAACTTGAAACTTTACTTATTCGCATCTTCCCAACAAAATTTGTGCGCTGGGTGATTAGGCTGCTCTACTGAGAGTTTTCGAAAATTGCCTATTGACATATCGGGGGAAGTGTGATAGAATGGTGGCATATAAGAGAGGAAAAAATGAAAGCAAAAACAAGCAGAATTGGAAGAGTTAAACAGGCAAGAGTTGTTAGTGCAGCGCCAGAGACAATGGCTGCGGCCAACACTGCAAAAAACATAAAACACCCAGTTTTAAAGGGCTTTTTAATCGGCCTTGGATGCGCAACTGGCGTGTCTGCTATTGGAATTGCGGCCTACTGCGGCTATTTCTACGGCTCGCCGAAAGATAACCTTGTTTCAGGTATTCATGACAACAACCCAAGCATCGGCTATGATAAGCCTTCGGACGACGAAAACTACTACGAACAGGGCTCGTCGAACAATGGCTCCGCCTCTAAGGACGAAATTAATTCTGGCGAAGGCGACAAAGCCGAGAATGACCCTAACAGAGAGGACCCGATCGACCCGGACGCTGACCTTTCAAGAATGCTCAAGGCATACAACAGCACCCGCGACGAACTTGGACTTGGCAGATAGTTGCTTAAAGAAAGTTTAAATTTACAAAACAAAAAATCGACATTGTCGATTTTTTCTTTGTTATTTTCTAAATTTCGACATTTTCGTTTGACTTAAATTTAAATTTTAATTAAAATAGACGCTATGAACAGAGGCGCGAACAAAAACCTTTTCTTCAACTGCGAAAAACATTGCAGCAAACTGCAATCTTTTGTGCCGAAATGTTACCTCGGGGGGGGGGGTGTGTAACCTTATCGCTTCCGCCGCTTTTCCACTTTTGAAGCGTGTTGAATTTTCAACATAGCTTTTTTTGTGTAATTTAACAAAAATTACAGATAATATAGAGGAGAAAACATGAGTAAATCAAAATCTAAAATTTCCTTAATTTCATTTGCGATTTTATTCTGCCTTGTAACATTACTTGGAGGGCTGTGTTTATCATTCAATAAGCCGGTGGAAGTTGACAATGGCTTTTCTCATGCCGCACCTCCGCAGCAGCCCAAAGATAACCAGGCTTGGACGGAAGAACGATTTACAAGTCCTATTTATTCAGACAGAATTATATCAAAACCTGAGCAACTTGCTTACTTAGCGGCGAAAGTAAATATAGTGAAAGATCCAGAGGCTCAGCGTGGAACTTTTTTCCTTGAAACAACGATAGATTTGTCCGCGCATGTTTGGTCGCCAATAGGCACACAAGAATTTCCATTTATGGGTCAGTTAATCAGCCAAACCGGCAACGGAAAAATCACAGGCATGTTTGTGGAAAGGAGCGCAACGAGTGATGTTCCGGCTAACGCAGGGCTTTTTGGTGTTCTTGCTGGTGAGGCTATTGTTGGCGGGATAAAATTAGAATATTCACTTGTTAATTGTCTTTCCCAATCAACATCTTGCATTTCTGCAGGAGGCATTGCTGGAAGAATAAATGGTGGCAAATCAGCAGGCGTATATGAGTGCCAACTTGAAAATGTTTTTGTGTGGGGCCAACAAAATGCCGGCGGCATAGTGGGTGATAGCATCGGAAGCGAAATGATAGTGGACTGTCACACTACATCTGGTGGAGTTGACAACCCTTCATGTGAAAACGCTGGCGGCATAGTGGGCATCATAAGTGGCAGTGGTGGAATTAAAGCTTGCACGAATGGGAACACGGTTAAAGGCAAAGTTGCAGGCGGAATAGTTGGATATTCAGATAAAACCAGTGCATATATTTCGTCGTGCTCTTCAAGTGGAACAATAACCGCAACTATCGACGGCGGCATTGCGGGGCGATTTGTCGGAAGCATTTCAAATTGTGAAAATACCTCTGCAGCAAGAGGTGGAATTGTTAACGAATTGTCGGGCGGAAGAATTACAAATTGCACAAACACTGGAAAAACCAAGGCAGGCATTGTTTACAGCGCAATGAATAAGTCTGTGATAAAAGATTGCGTTAACAGAGCTGCAAATCTAAAAGGCGGCATTGTTAACACGCTCACAAACAGCACAATTCAAAATTGCACAAATTATGGTCAGGGCGTGAGTGGCGGCATTGCTTACACTTCTACGGGGACTTCAATAATTGAAGACTGCAAAAACTATGGAGCAAATTGCCAGGCCGGAATAGTTTGGTCAAGTTCCGGAACTATCAAGAATTGTTTTAATTATGCTTTAAATGCCGATAGTGGAATTGTTTACACTGCTGGAGGGTTAGTTGACTCTTGCGTCAATTATGGCACTTGCACCGCTGCGGGAATTTGCGGAAGGTTAAATGGTGGAATTGTTCAAAGTTGTGTTAATCGAGGTAATGTTGACGGCGCAGGAATAGTGTATTCCGCACATGATGCGCAAATTAGAAGATGCGCAAATTATGGCGAAATAAGTGGCACATGCGCAGCTGGAATTCTTTCAGTGTCAGAATATTATGTCATAATCAAGAACTGCATCAATCAAGGAAACATAATAGGTGGCAACTATGGCGGAGGAATTATCGCCTACTTTGCACAAGACGGAGAAGTTACATGTTGCTCAAACAGCGGAACAATTCGCGGAGAAGATACTGCTTCTATTGGTGGAATTGTTGGATGTATTGAAGCAGGTTCAGTTGCCAAGTTTATAAGTTGCTTAAACACAGGAGCCATTGTCCTTACTGACGCTGTGACATGTGCCGGCGGCCTTTGCGGAATGATGTTGGATAGCCAATACATTGAGTTTATCGGTTGTTTCACAAAGCATGATATTATCAACGAAACAACAGGGCTAAATATGGCCGTAATTTATGCGGGCAGCATGCTCGGACTTCAAATTGGATCTAATGACGGAAATGCACTGAAAGGCTGCGGGGCTGTTGTTGGAGGTGACGGGCTTATTGTTGGAAACAAGTTCTATGCCGACGCAACAAGCATTAACCCCGAATACTTTGGAGCCGAAGCGTTGCCAATTAAGATTGACTCCTCTTATGCGCTTGTGTATGATATATCAACAGAAGGCCATGTTGCAGCAGTTGCTAATAGTATCGACTCTACACATGAAGATTTCTTCTCAGTTAATGATAATTTTATGGATGGTTATCCTGTGCCGAGAGATATATTTTGGATAGGAGAACACATAGAATACGCCAGCCATGGCGGCATTATTGCACTTTTGCAAAATATTGCTAATAATGTTGAAGAATACGACGGCAATGTTTAACAGATTTTTTCGGAAATTTGGCAAAATCGCTTGAAATTTTTATCGGAATATGATAAGATATTCAAGACTTCGGGTGGTCCGCTTGGAATGAGCCAATGAACACTTTGTCGAAAATCTGAAAAAAGGAGATAAGTCAAATGGCAAATATTATTGACCAAATCGAGAAAGAGAACATGAAAGAAGCCGTTCCTGCTTTCAATATTGGTGACACTGTTAAAGTTGGCGTGCGCATCAAGGAAGGTGATAAGGAAAGAATTCAGGGCTTCGAAGGTGTTGTTATTGCAAGAAGAAATGGCGGCATCCGTGAAACTTTCACCGTTAGAAAAATTTCAAACGGCGTTGGCGTGGAAAGAACTTTCCCTCTTCACTCTCCACTTGTTGCAGGAGTTGAAGTTACAAGAAAAGGAAAGCCAAGAAGAGCGAAACTTTACTATGTTCGCCAGCTTACTGGAAAAGCAGCCAAAATTAAATCTGCGGAAAACTAAAATGCAAAATCTCGCAATTTGCGAGATTTTTTTATTTTCCTTATGAAGGGCATTTGTTTGCTAAAATGTGACGAATTTGTTATAATCAAAAAGTATTATTTTTCACCAAGGAGAAAAGATGCTTTCAAAAATTCACAGTTTTGGCTTACAGGGCATTGACGGCTTTACAGTCGAAGTGGAGACGGACATCAGCATTGGCCTTCCGCACTTTGAAATGGTGGGCTTAGCGGATGCCGCGATTAAAGAGGCAAAAGAGCGTGTTCGCTCGGCTGTGCGCAACTCTGGATACAACTATCCGGTTAAGCGCATCACCGTTAATCTTGCGCCGGCCGATGTTAAGAAAGAAGGGCCGATGTATGACCTTGCCATTGCCATTGGCGTTATGTGCGCAGACACGGAGAGTGGCGTTCGAGGGCTGACCTCTGCAAAGGCGCGCAATTTTGTTATGCTGGGCGAACTTTCTTTGAATGGGGAGGTTAAATCGGTGCGCGGTGTGCTGCCTATTCTTATCTCCGCTCGCAAGGCAGGCTACAAAAAATTTATCATTCCGGCGGCAAACGCCAATGAGGCAAGTTTTATCGAGGGGATAGAGGCATATGCCGTTCGCTCTTTGGGCGAGGCGGTGGAGTTTATCGCGGGAAGTTTGCAACTGCAACCTGTGAAAGTTAATAGATTTGAAGCGGAACTGCGAGGCGCTAGCGACGCTCTTGATTTTAAATATGTTAAAGGCCAGGCACGGGCAAAGCGCGCCCTAGAAATTGCTGCGGCGGGCGGACATAATGTGCTCATGATTGGGCCACCGGGCAGCGGAAAGAGCATGCTTGCAAAGTGTTTTCCGTCCATTTTGCCGGACATGACCTTTGAGGAGGCGCTTGAGGTGACGAAAATTCACTCGATAGCCGGCGAACTTGATTTCAAAAAGGGCATTGTGGGCGTGAGACCATTCAGAACGCCGCATCATTCAGCGTCGGCGGTGAGTTTGACCGGCGGCGGTGCGCACAGCAAGCCGGGCGAGATTTCGCTTGCGCACAACGGAGTGCTCTATCTTGACGAGATGCCCGAATACTCCAGGCATGCGCTTGAAATGTTGAGGCAGCCGCTTGAGGACGGCACAATCACAGTTGCAAGAACTGCGCTGACTGTCACATATCCGGCGAACTTCACGCTTATTGCGTCCATGAACCCATGCCCATGCGGCAACTATGGCTCGCGCGATAAGGAGTGCAAATGCTCGCCGTCGCAGATACATAAATACCTCTCGCGCATTTCGGGACCGATTTTGGACAGAATTGACATTCATGTTGAAGTTGACAATGTCACCTTCGACGATTTAAGGTCGCAAATTCAAGAAGAGTGCTCCAGCGAAATTAAAAAGCGGGTGGACAGTGCTCGCGAAAAGCAACTTGAACGATTTAGGGGCATGAAAAACTTTTCAAATGCAAAAATGAGCGTGCCTGCAACTAAGAAATTCTGCTTACTTTCAAGAGAGAGCGAAGAACTTCTCAAGAGCGCTTTTGAAACCCTTAAACTTTCGGCGCGCGCTCATGACCGCATATTAAAAGTTTCGCGCACCATTGCCGACCTTGAAGGTGAGACAGAAATTTTACCAGAGCACATTGCCGAGGCAATAGGCTACAGAACGCTTGACAGAAAATATTTATAGCGTTAATATCATGATTTGGAAGGGAAAACATGAACAAAAATCAATTTATACGCTTTTTATCGGCTTTTGAACTCTCACATTCCAAAATAACTAAGATTTTGGAGGAAATGGAGGGCGAGTTTTCTTTCGAGAAATTTTATCTTTCCGATAAAATTGAAGAAATTCTTGGCAAGGACTACACTTCGATTGCCAAAAAGTCGAATGAAGAATATTTCAAAATGTATGAAGATCGCTTGAAAGAGAAGGGAATTGGCATTGTCACATGCGAGGACGAAGATTATCCCGAAAAGTTCGTCAAAATTGACGACGCGCCATATTACTTTTTCTATATCGGCGACTTAAGCCTTTTAAAATTGCCGGCTGTAAGCATGGTGGGAACCCGCTCGCCGTCTGGCTACGGGGCTGTTATCACCGAAAGATTTGCTGGCGATATCGCGTCAGCCGGGGGAGTTATCATAAGCGGCCTGGCATATGGCGTGGACGGGCTTGCCCACCGCAAGGCACTTGCAGTTGGAGGAAAGACAATTGCTGTGCTTGCCGGCGGCTTTGACAAAGTTTATCCCGCCGAGCATAACGGACTGTTCAGAGAAATCTGCGAAAAGGGGCTTGTTATCAGCGAACTTCGCCCCGACATTAAAGCGCTCAAATTTCATTTTCCGCAGAGAAACAGAATTGTGGCCGCGCTTGCCGATGCACTTCTTATCACCGAGGCGGGCGCAAAAAGCGGAACAAGCATAACAAAGGACTTTGCTCTTGACTACGGCGTGCCTATTTATGCCGTGCCAGGCAATATCACTTCCGAAAAGAGCGAGGGAACGAATAATCTTATCGCGTCTATGCAAGGAATTTGCGTTTTGGAGCCTAAGTTTATTATCGACGAACTGGGGCTTAAACAAAAAAAAGTGCAAAGCGTGCAACTTTCCATGAATGAGAGCCTAATCACCGATGCACTTAAAGGCGGACAGCTTTCCATGGACGAAATTGCACAAATTTCCAAACTTAACATTGCAAAACTTTCCAGTCTTTTGACAAGTCTTGAAATAAAAGCTATAATTAGAAAAGTGCCAGGTGGCTTTTACACGCTGGCATAGGAGGAACTTTTGGATCTAGTCATTATTGAAGCACCTGCTAAAAGGGAAACACTTAAAAAATATCTCGGCAGCGGCTATGATGTTTTTGCCACTAAAGGCCACATTAGAGACCTGCCTCAAAAGTCTTTTGGGCTGGATATGCACAATCATTTCGAGCCTAAATATGAAATCATGCCGGACAAGAAGTCGCTTATCTCCGAACTTAAGAGTAAAGCGTCGGGCGCTGAGCATGTTTTAATCGCGACTGACCCGGATAGAGAGGGCGAGGCGATTGCTTGGCATATTGCAAATGTGCTAAGCCTGCCAGAGAACAAAAAATGCAGAATTCAGTTTAACGAAATCTCGCAAAAGGCGGTGCAGCATGCGCTCACCCAGCCGCGAGAAGTTGATAAAAAACTTGTGGACGCTCAACAAGCGCGACGCGTGCTTGACAGAATTGTGGGCTACAAACTTTCACCTATTCTTTGCAAGAAGATTAAGCCGCGCCTTAGCGCCGGAAGGGTGCAGTCTGTTGCGCTTAAACTTGTTGTTGACAGAGAAAAAGAAATTGAAGCGTTTAAGCCGGAAGAGTATTGGCCGGTGACTGCTTTTCTTGTTAAGAATAATGAGATTTTTAAATCTAACCTTGAAAAAAGAAAGGGCAAGAAATATCTTCCAGCAAAGGAAGAGGAAGCCAAGATCGTTGTTGACGCTGTCAAGGACGAAAATTTTATTGTGGAAAAAATCAAGCGTTCCACAACAAAATCGCATGCTCCAGCACCTTTCACCACATCAACGATGCAGCAGGACGCGCTTAATAAAGCGGGGCTTAGCGTTAAGCGCACCACCAGCGCAGCGCAGCAACTCTATGAAGGTGTGGATGTTGCAGGCGAGGGCAAGATTGCGCTTATCACTTATATAAGAACAGACTCCACTCGTGTGTCAACAGATGCTCAGAACGCATGCCGCGAATTTGCACGCAAACTTTATGGCGACAAGTTTGTGCCAGAAAAGCCGAATATCTATGCCAAAAAAGCATCCGCACAAGATGCGCACGAAGCGATTAGACCTATTAACATGAACATAACTCCGGAAAAGGTGAAAAGTTCGCTTTCGCCGGACAACTATAAACTCTACAAACTGATATATGAACGCTTCCTTGCCAGCCAAATGAGCGAGGCCGTTTATTCGAATGTGACTGCAAATATCACCGCCGGTGAATATGAATTTAAATCGGTGGGCAAGACAATGGAATTTGCCGGCTACACTGCGGCATACAAGGAATTTGAAGGCGACGAGAAACAGGAAATTTCGCGTCTGCCAGCGCTTGAGGAAAAGGAAGCGCTTAGGGCTAAGGAAGTTAAGGCCGAGCAGAAATTCACCAAGCCTCCGGCACGCTACACTGAAGCGAGCCTTGTTAAAGCAATGGAAGAAAAGGGCATTGGCCGTCCTGCAACATATGCCGCAACAATCATGGTGATAACATCGCGTGAATATGTGGTCAAAGAGGGCAAAAGTCTGATGCCGACCGAACTTGGACGAAATGTGACTGAATATCTTGACAAGTTCTTTAGTTCTGTTATCAATGTTAAATTCACCGCGCACATGGAAAACAGACTCGACGACATCGCAAGCAAAGACGACGACTGGCACGACGTGGTCGATAGTTTCTGGACGGGATTTTCTAAGTTGTTGTCAGAGTCTGACGCATCAGGCTTCTCACTTAAAGCAGAGCCTGTCGAGACCGACATTGTTTGCGATAAATGCGGACACAAGATGCTACTTCGCGAGGGAAGATATGGCAAGTTTCTTGGCTGCTCAAACTTCCCGGCATGCAGAAATATCATGCCATATGAAGACGAGAAAAAGGTTGTGGGCAAGTGCCCAGATTGCGGCGGTGATGTTGTTGCAAGAAAGTCGAAGAAGGGCAAAACTTTCTTTTCTTGCAAAAATTATCCAGACTGCAAATTCATGAGTTGGTATCCGACAACTGGTCAAAGATGCCCAGAATGTAAAGAGCCACTTATCATTAAAAACAAAAAAATAGTTTGCTCCAGTTGCAACTATAAAGAGGCATGAGAAGACCGCCGGTCAACATAATTGGCGGAGGCTATGCCGGCTCGGAGGCTGCACTTGCACTCGCTCAAAACGGGGTGGAGGTGCACCTTTTTGATGTCAATAATTTTAGTTATGACGCTACCGAAAACACTAAGTTAAATGAAAGAATTAAAAATGAACTGCTTGCCCTCGGCTGCCAAAGCCTGGAGGGCGGAGAAATTGATAATTTATTAAATTTACATGAAAATATCGATAAAAAACTTAAAAATTGCGATAAAATTAAGATTTTTAATGAAAATGTGTGTGAAATCTCTCTTTTAGAGCCCACACTGATTGCAACAGGCAGCAAAACATCTGCCCCGCTTTTTTCGCAAATTGAAAACTTTGTGGGCAAACTTAGGGCGCATAAGACGCAGGGCATTTTTCCAAAATTCAGAGGAAAAATTGAGGGCGCAATCGAGGAAAATGGGCATGCCATTTTGCCACTTGAAAAAGAGAAAGTGAGGGAGGCTTTCACCTTTTTGAAAGGCTTTTCTTCCGAAAAAGATTGCCTGGAAAAATGGGTGCAGAGCGGCGAGGCTATGCTTAGAGCCAAAGCCTTTCGCCCAGTTATTGCGGGCGGCAAGGTTTATGAAAGCGCGATAAGGTTAAAAATAGAGGGAGAAAATTTGCTGCTTGAAAATTTTCAAACGGAACTTTCCAAAGAAAATCAGCGCAAACTTTTCGCAATATTTCCGCCGCTTAGAAATCTTGAAATTGTGGAATATGGCGGGGTGGAAAATTCCACTTTCATTTGCCCCGGCGCGGCTTTGAACAAGCACCTTCAAAGCGTTAAGAATGAAAGCGTTTTCTTTGCAGGAAAGGTGATGCTTGCAAGCGGACAATTGGAGGCAATTGCCACCGGTCACCTTGCGGCGCTGAACATTCTTAATTACATCGACGGCCGCAAACTTGTGACCTTTCCGAAAGAAACGATTGTTGGCAAGTTTGTCGACAAATTATTTTCGTCAGAGGCATTCAAACACAATGATATTTGCTTTGATTGTGATATAATTAGTTCGGTTGAGGAGAGCGGCGCGCTGGCGCGGCTAAAGAAATTTAAGGAGGAATATAATGCACGAGTTTCGTGGCACAACAATTTGTGCAGTAAAAAAAGATGGTAAAATTGCAATTGCGGGTGACGGACAGGTCACGCTTTCTAACTCCGTCATTTTCAAGAATAACGCAAAAAAGGTGAGAAGAATTTTCAACGATAAAGTTGTGGTCGGCTTTGCGGGCAGTGTGGCTGATGCCTTTTCGCTCACAGAAAGATTTGAGGAAATGCTTAACAAATATTCTGGCAATCTCATGCGAAGCAGCGTGGCGCTTGCACAACTTTGGCGAGACGACAAAGTTGCAAGAAAACTTGATGCGATGATGATTGTTGCAGACAAAAACACTCTTCTTGTGCTTGACGGCACCGGCGATGTTATCGAGCCTCAAGACGAAGTTTGCGCAATCGGCTCGGGCGGAAACTATGCTCTTGCTGCTGCAAAAGCGCTGAAACAAAACACCCAGCTTTCGGCACACGAGATTGCAACTCGCGCGCTGAAGATTGCCAGCGAAATTTGCGTTTTTACAAATGATAATATCTCGGTCGAAGAAGTGTAAGGAGACAAAAATATGGAATATTCACCAAAAGAGATTGTTAATGAACTTGATAAATACATTATTGGCCAGGCCAAAGCCAAGCGGGCTGTTGCCATTGCACTTAGAAACAGATATAGAAGAAGCAAACTTTCCAAAGACCTTCGCGAGGAGATAACCCCGAAGAACATTATCATGCGCGGCCCGACCGGTGTGGGAAAAACGGAGATTGCAAGAAGGCTTGCAAAACTTGTTAAGGCGCCTTTCATTAAAATTGAAGCCACAAAATACACCGAAGTTGGATATGTTGGCAGAGATGTTGAAAGCATGGTGCGCGACCTTGTTGAAGTGTCGGTGCGCATGGTCAAGGACGAAAAACAGCACGCGGTGGAAAACAAAGTTGCGCCAATTGTGACAAGCAAGATTATCGACGCTATCGCTGAGGCAAGAAAAGATAGCGGGCTTTCGACCGATAAATCTGAAATCAAGGCTTCGCTGCTTGAGGGCAAACTTGAGGACGAACTGATTGAAATTTCTGTCACCGACCAGCCAAAGCCGATGCTTGCAATCGGCGGGCCGGAGATTTCGCTTGGCTCGATGTTTGACGGGCTGCTTCCTCACAGAAAGGTTAACAAGCGCATGCCGGTGCGCTCCGCGCGTGAGGCGCTCATGAACGAAGAGAGCGAAAAACTTATCGATTTTGACAATGTAAACTCAGAGGCCATTCGCCGCGCTGAAGAAGAGGGAATAATCTTCATTGACGAAATAGATAAAATAATCGGCCCAAGCAGCAACAACTCGCAAGATGTTTCTCGCGAGGGCGTGCAGCGTGACATTCTTCCAATCGTGGAAGGCTGCACAGTGGCAACAAAATATGGAAACATTAAAACAGACTTCATTCTCTTTATCGCTTCGGGCGCTTTCCATGTTTCCAAGATTGAAGACATGATACCCGAACTTCAAGGCCGCTTCCCAATTCGTGTTGACCTTGATAGTTTGACCGAAGAAGACTTTAAACGCATCCTTTCGCAGCCAAAAAATGCTGTGACAATTCAATATGCTTCGCTCTTGAAGGTGGACAACATCAACTTAAGTTTCACAGACGACGCACTCGACGAAATTGCTGCCATGGCGGCGGCCGAAAATGAGACCAGCGAAAACATCGGCGCAAGAAGACTGCACACAATCATGGAACTATTATTGGAAGACATCTCTTTCAACGCGAGCGGCTCACATCCGATGCTTGATGTGACAATTGATAGAACATATGTTCAAAATGCATTTAAAGAAACAAAAAGAAAATTTGACCTTAAAAAATATGTGTTATAGGAGGAAAATATGAAACAGATTAACGCTAATGAATTTGAAGAGGCAGTTAAGTCGGGAGTGACTGTTGTTGACTTCTTCGCAACTTGGTGCGCGCCGTGCCGCATGATGGGAATAATACTTGAAGAGGTGAGCGAGGAGCATCCAGAGTTTAATATCGTTAAAGTCGATGTTGACCAAAACGAAGCCTTAGCAAGAAAGTTTGGAGTTATGAGCATTCCAACAATCGTTATCATGCAAGACGGAAAGCAGGTTGAAAAGCATGTCGGCCTCATGCAGAAGGAAGACCTTGTTGACCTTGTTAATTCATATATCGATAATTAATAAACGAGTGAAAAACTCGTTTTTTTAACTTTTTTCAAAGAGCGTATTGACACCCGGGGTGGGGAGTGCTATACTTACCATAAAGGGGAAGTTATGCACAGTTTTAAGGATAACGAAAACACAACAAGCGTGGATAATGTGAATGTAAATATTGACAATCAAGAAGGAAAAGAGATTGAAGATAGAACTGGATTTGAATTCGAGAATTTTAAGCCATGGATGAAAGCCGACTTTTCGAACGAAAACGAAGAAGACGCTATCGAAAACTTTGCTCAGAACTGGGAAATTCCTGAGGATATAAAAGCTTGCTACGGGAATTTAGAAGAAGAGAACGAAGCTGAAACTGAGAAAGAAATAATCACAGACCCAGAAGAAATCAAGCGTGAAATTGAACAAGCGGAAAAGTGGCGCAAAAGACGAATTTTGAAGAGAAAGGTTGTTGATGTTGCTATAACTAGCGGTCTTTTCCTAGCAGGAGCCGCATTTGTTGGTGGAGCCATTGGCGCGTTTACTGAAATTTTTGCTGAGGTTGCCGGAAATTGCTATGTAAAGGAAGATTTAAAAGCACAGGGCATTGAATATAAAGCAGTCAGTGATGGATTTGAGTTCTATAAAGACGACAACTTAAATTATCTTTATGGCACAGTTAAAGATAAATCGGGACAAGAATGGGATGTCTACTATGACCTTCGTGGCACAAAGCATGGCAAGATTAAAGACCCTGTCAACTTTGCAAATGCGGCAAGAGAACTTGAGCCAATTGTTGTTGAGAGAAAAAGAGAAATTCCGGAAGGACTTTCTAGATAAAGAAGGCAAGTCGCCTTCTTTTTTTAAATTCTTCATTTTGTGGCAAAAATTAGGGGAAAATTAAAATTTTATATTGACTTAAACGCTTAAAAGTGATAAAATTAGCGTGTAAAAGGAGATTTATCGTGACAAGAAAGGTTTATCTTGATAATGCTGCAACAACATATGTGTCCGGCGAAGTTCTTAACGAAATGATGCCTTGCTTCAATGTGCTGTATGGAAACCCAAGTTCCATCCACAGTTTTGGAAGAGAAGCGGCGGCTATCGTTGACAGAGCAAGAGACAGAATTAAAGCGGCAATCAATGCAAAAGGCGCGAACGAAATATATTTCACTGCTGGCGGCTCAGAGTCTGACAACTGGGCAATAAAAGGGCTGGCGCATGCTTACTCGAACAAGGGCAAGCACATTATCACATCGAAAATTGAGCATCAGGCAGTTTTGGAGGCGTGTGCCGCTCTTGAGAAAGAGGGCTTTGAAGTGACATATTTGCCGGTTGACAAATATGGCCTTGTGAGCATCGCCGAACTTATGCACGCCATTAGAAAGGACACAATTCTTATTTCAATCATGGCTGTTAACAACGAAGTTGGCACAATTCAAAACATTAAAACAATCGCAAAAACTGCGCACGAAAATGGAATTTTGTTCCACACAGACGCAGTTCAGGCGCTCGGCGCTGTTAAAATTGACGTTCAAGATATGGAAATCGACGCACTCAGCATTTCGGCTCATAAACTCTATGGGCCTAAGGGCTGCGGCGCATTGTATTTAAAGAACGGCATCCGCATCGACAGCCTTATCAGCGGCGGAAATCAAGAGCGCGGCAAACGCGGCGGCACGCTCGATGTTCCGGCAATCGCGGGCTTCGGCAAAGCGGTTGAAATTGCGGTGAGAGACCTTGCAATCAATCAGCAAAAACTCCGCTCGATTAGAGAGTATTTCCTCTCAAAAGTGAGGGAGAGAATTGATTACATTCAGGTCAACGGCCACCCACATCAAAAAATTAACGGCACGCTCAGCATTTCCTTCGAAATGATTGAGGGCGAGAGCATTGTTATGCTTCTCGACCTTGAAGGCGTTGCAACTTCAACATCGTCTGCTTGCACTTCCAACTCGCTTCAGCCGTCTCATGTTTTAAGAGCAATGGGCATTGAAGACGAGATTGCACAGGGCACAGTGAGATTTTCATTCGGAAAAAATCTTTCGAGAGCGGACATCGACTATGCTGTTGATGTGCTTGAGGGCGCTGTTAAAAAACTTAGGTCTATTTCACCTATCACAAAAGCAGGAAGGAGGTAAGTATGTATAACAAAAAAGTTCTTTCCATTTTTCAAAATCCAAAAAACGCCGGCGGCATGAAAGGTGCTAACGGAATTGGCAAAGTGGGCAACGCTGCTTGCGGCGACATCATGAAAATTTATCTTCTTATCGAAGACGGAATTATCAAGGATGCAAAGTTTAAAACTTTTGGCTGCTGCGCGGCTATAGCTTCAACAGAAGTCGCTTGCGACCTTATCAAAGGCATGAGCATTGAGGATGCTCTCAAAGTTACAAACAAACAGGTGTTTGACATTTTGGGAGACCTTCCACCACACAAAATTCACTGCTCAGTGCTTGCAGAGGAAGCAATTAAGGCGGCAGTTGACGACTACAACAAAAGATTGGAAAAAGAAAATAAGAAAAACAAAAAATCTGCTGAAACTGAAACAGAAGACGAAGATTAAAAAAACAGCCATTCGGCTGTTTTTATTTTACTAAGTGAGTTTATTGTTTCAAAAACTTAGGATGCTATACATATTTTAACATCTTCTGCCCAAACTAAGTCTGTGGAGGGAAAAATGAAAGATGTTTTAATGCTTATGGGCTTTGGAATGGGACTTGTGACCGGCGCACTTTTGTATAAATACAGCCAGCCAGTTAAAGAGGCTGTAAACAAGGGTGAAAAAGCGGTCATGAAAGAAGTTGACAAGGCCACTCAAAAAGCAAAACAGGTTCAAAAGAAGGCAAAATAGCCTCTCTCTAACAGAAAAAAGGCGGGGAAAATTACGACCTCGTCTTTTTTTTCATTCAGCAAAAAAAGCAAGACTCTGGCCTTGCTTTCTTGATATCCCGAGCACATGTTTTGTCTAATTTAAACCAACTGCCTCAAATTTTCCTGGCTCCACCAAAGCTTCCTTATGGCACACGAGTGTATTCCCTTAATGATGCTTCCGTCAGGACCTGACATGGTTCAGGAGCATTCGTTGCATAAGACCTTGACTTCATTGCCAAAATAGTTTGCACATATTTGACTTAAACTAGCCGAGACATGCGGTCAATCCTGCTGTAGCGGGTTGCAGGTTACAGGGCACCGCTAACTCCCCATTTAGCTCGGTTTTGTTATTATAAACTATTCGGGCGAAAAAATCAAGGAAAATTGTTTTTTATTTTTTGTCAAATCTGATAGAATAAGAGTATAAAGTTAAGAGGAGAAAATATGGCTGAAGAAAAAACAAGGGCGGAAAGATTTATCGACGCATTCAACAGCATCGACTATTCGCTCCGCGCCAGATATGGCCTTAACAGAAGCATGGGCTTTTCCGACCTTATCAGAAAATCGGTGAGCCTTAACTACATCGTCAGAAAATATGAGGACGATTTGATTGACTATGGCCGTCTTCGCAATGCTATCGTGCATCAGGGCAATAAAGACTTTGTCATTGCCGAGCCGCACGAGAATGTTGTTAATCATATCGAAAAAATCGACAGGCTGATTAACACTCCGCCTAAGGCGATAGATATCTGCCGCCGTGATGTGCTGACCACTGATGCGTCGGTGTCAATGGAAGATGTGATAAAACTTATTGCCTCTTCGAACTATTCGAACATTCCTGTGTATAAAGACGGCGAACTTCTGGGCGTGGCCAACGGTCAAAAAATCTTAAACGCATTTGGCATGTATCTGCTTTCGGGGGGGAAAGCGCTCACATTCCTTCGCAATGCTAAAATTGAAGACATGCTGACAAAGATTAAAAACTCGGGCTACTACGAAGTGTGCACCACTGAACTAACTGTGGAAGAGGCACTTTCTAAATTCCATGAAAACCCAAAACTTCTGGCTATTTTGCTGACGAAGAAGGGGGTTGCAACAGACGAGCCGCTGGGAATTGTGACCGGCGCAGACGCTATCGAAATGAATAAAGTGCTCGACACTTATTAAATATTTGACAAATTAAATTTAAGATGCTAAAATAACAAAGAAAAGCGTTGATGGAAGACAACAACTTCTTCTTAATCTTTCAGAGAGTTGCCGGCCGGTGCGAGGCAATAGAAAGGGAAAAAGTTTATCGCTTTCGGAGCTGCGGGTTGAAATCGACTTGAGCGAGATTAGGCTTTGCCGGGAGTTCCCGTTATAGGACGGTCGCGTCATGTGCGCGAAGGAGCAAGCAAGTGGTTAACCCTCGGCGGGTCTTGTCTGCCGGGGGACTTTTGTTTTTTAGGAGGAGAAAATGTATAAAAAAGTTGACACCAAACTCGATTTTGTGGGAAATGAAAAAGAAGTTCTTTCCTTTTGGAAGGAGAGGGGAATAATCGAAAAGGGCTTGCACCTGAATGAAAATTCGGGCAAGGTTTTTTCCTTTTATGAAGGCCCGCCAACTGCAAATGGCCTGCCGCATATCGGCCATCCTTTAACCCGCTCAATCAAGGATGTCTTTCCGCGCTTTAAAAGCATGAAAGGCTATTTTGTGCCACGAAAAGCCGGCTGGGACACACACGGTCTGCCGGTTGAGGTGGAAGTTGAGAAAAATCTTGGGCTTAACGGCAAGCAAGACATTGAAAAGTTTGGCGTTGACAAGTTTATCGCACTTTGCAAGGAGTCCGTTTGGAAATACAAGGGACTTTGGGAGAAAATCACCGACCGCATGGGCTACTGGATAGACATGAACGACCCTTACATCACATATGACAACAAATATATCGAGTCAGTTTTCTGGGCGCTCAAAGAAATGGACAAGAAGGGGCTTATCTATGAGGGCCACAAGATTGTGCCATATTGCCCGCGTTGCGGCACCAGCCTCTCCAAAATGGAGGTTGAAAATGGCGACAACTACAAAAATCTTAAAGAAAACTCCATTTTCGTGCAAATGAAAAGTTGCGAAGAGGAGAACACATATTTCCTCGTCTGGACAACAACGCCTTGGACGCTTCCTTCCAATGTGGCGCTTTGCATGAACCCGAATGAAATCTATGCCAAGATTTATTCTAATGGCAAAAACTATATCATGCTTAAAAAACTTATTCCTTCGCTTTTCGAAGAGGGGACATATAAACTTGTCTACGAAAAGAAGGGAAAAGAGTTTGAATTTCATAAATACGAGCCGCTTTTTGACTATGTTAAATCGCAAGTCAAGAAAGCATATTTTGTGACTGTCGACGACTATGTCACCACCGAGGACGGCACGGGAATTGTGCATATCGCTCCTGCATTTGGCGAAGAAGATTATCAAGTTGGCAGAAAATATGACCTCGACTTTGTTCAACTTGTTGACGAGGCGGGAAACATGTCTGGCAACACCGATTTTGGAGGAATTTTTGTTAAGAAGGCAGATAAATTTGTAATTGAAAAACTGCAAAAGGAAGATAAAGTGTTTAAAGTCTTCCCATTTGAACACGCATATCCTCACTGCTGGCGCTGCGGCTCTCCGCTGCTCTATTATGCCCACAAAGCCTGGTTTGTTAAAACTACGGCGATCAAGAACACACTTGTTAAGAACAACGCCTCAGTTAAATGGCTGCCGGAGACGATTAAGCAAGGCCGCATGGGCAATTTCCTTGAAAACAACATCGATTGGGGAATTTCGCGAACAAGATATTGGGGAACACCGCTTCCTTTCTGGACCTGCGAGAATGGTCATAAACATGTTGTGGGAAGCGTGGAGGAACTTAAAAAATTATCTGGCGTCAGCGGCGAACTTGACCTTCACAAGCCGACACTTGATAAAATCACCTTTGCTTGTCCTGAGTGCGGCAAGAAAATGACCAGAACACCTGAAGTTATGGACTGCTGGTTTGACTCCGGCTCCATGCCTTTTGCGCAATATCACTATCCATTTGAAAATAAAGAACTTTTTGAAAAATCGTTCCCGGCCGATTTTATCGCTGAGGGAATTGATCAGACAAGGGGCTGGTTCTACACCCTGCAGGCGGTCAATTCTGCAGTGTTTGGCAAAAGCCCATACAAGACTTGCCAAGCAATCGGGCTTGTTAATGACCGCAACGGCATAAAAATGAGCAAGCACCTTGGCAATGGTATCGACCCATGGTCAATTCTCGACAAGGAAGGTGCGGACGCGCTTAGGTGGTATTTCTTCTACTCATGTGCGCCCGGCCAGGGACTATCGTTTAATGAGGATAATCTTATCGACCTACAACGCAAGTTCATGGGCACGCTTTGGAATGTGTATGCTTTCTATGTGCTCTATGCCGAAATTGATAAGTTCGACCCTTCGAAGATTAAACTTGAAGGTTGCAAGTTAAGCCTGCTTGATAGGTGGCTGCTTTCTAAATATAACGAACTTATTTCACAGGTTGATAACAACCTTGAAAAATACGACCTTCAATCTGCGACGCGTGCAATCACAAGTTTTGTTGACGAACTTTCCAACTGGTATGTTCGCCGCAGCCGCGAACGCTTCTGGCTAAGTGGCATGGCAGACGATAAGAACGCGGCATTTAGAACGCTCTATGAAGTGCTCTCTTCGCTCACAAAACTTATCGCGCCGTTTGTGCCTTTTATCGCGGAAAGCATCTATCAAAATCTTGTTCGCAGCGTGGATAAGTCTGCGCCGGAAAGTGTGCACTTCTGCGCATATCCAGTTGCCGACGAAAAACTGATTGACAAGAAACTTAATCGTGGCATGGAGAAGGTGCTCGATATCGTAATTCTCGGCCGCGCAACAAGGGCGGCAAGTTTAATCAAAAATCGCCAGCCGCTTGCAAGCGTTATTGTTTGTTCGGCAAACAAGATTTCGCTTGATAAACAGCTTATCGACCTTATCAAAGACGAACTTAATGTTGAAGAAGTTCGCTTCAGCCACGACGCAGGCGTGTATGTGAATTTTGAACTTAAGCCGCAGCTTAAAACTTTGGGGCCAAAGTATGGCAAGCGCCTCGGTGAAATTAGAGAGTTCTTCTCCTCCTGCGACAGCGCGGCTGTGGTCGCTTCGCTTAGAAAGGGTGAAAATCTCTATATTGGCGACATGCTTCTAACAGAGCAAGATGTGCTTGTTGCTGTTAAGAATAAAGAGGGCTTTGTCAGCGAAAGCAACGGCGATGTGACAGTTGTTTTGGATGTGACACTCACAGACGAACTTAAAGAAAAGGGCACAATTCGCGATTTTATCTCCATCGTGCAACAGACGAGAAAGGACATTGGTCTTGAAGTGACCGACCATATCGCGATCACAATAAACGGCGACGAAGAACTTAAAAAACTTATTAAAGCCCATTCGCAAGTTGTTATGGCCGGCACCCTTTGCGACGAAATAACTTTCGGCGAAGGCAACTTTGAATTTGCCTCGAATGGCAAAATTATCAAATTTAATGTTAAAAAGCACTAAAAAATTAAAAAAACACTTAATTTTAACTTAATTTTTACTTCTGTGTGTTAAAATTAAAATATCGAGGGCGGAATGAAAGTAGCACAAGGCTGGAAGGACTTTGAAGTTCTCTCCACCGGCGACGGAAAGAAAATTGAAAACTGGGGCGGACATGTTTTGGTGCGCCCCGACCCACAAATCATTTGGGGGGATTTTTCTGCGCGAAGAAAAGAGTTTGAAAAAGATATCTGCGCCGAATACATGCGCTCTTCTTCGGGCGGCGGCTTTTGGGAGGAGAAAAAGCGTCTGCCAAGTCAGTGGACTTGCGCATGGAAAGATTTAAAGTTTATTGTTAAGCCCATGGGCTTTAAACACACCGGCGTTTTTCCCGAGCAGGCTGTTAACTGGCAAAGGATGCAAGAACTTGTTGAAGGGGCAAAGAGAGAGATTAAAGTTTTAAATCTTTTTGCATACACCGGCGCGGCTTCTGTGGCCTGCGCTAGGGCGGGTGCTAAAGTCACACATGTGGATGCGGCAAAAGGCATGGTGGAGCGTGCAAAAGAAAATGCGGCCATTAACAACATTTCAACAATTCGCTTTATTGTTGACGACTGCCAAAAATTTATCGAAAGAGAAATTAGACGCGGCAATTTCTATGACGCTATAATCATGGACCCGCCAAGTTATGGCAGAGGCCCAAGCGGCGAGATGTGGAAGATTGAAGATAACATATATGACTTTGTAAAACTCTGCAAAAAAGTGTTGTCCGATAAGCCGCTTTTTGTGTTGATAAATTCCTACACAACAGGGCTGCAAGCGGGAGTCATGAAAAATATCTTAAGTCTCATTTTTGGAGGCGAAGGCGTTGACGCTGACGAGATAGGCCTTGCAACGAGAGAGGGCATTGTGCTTCCTTGCGGCAACAGCGCGTTTAAGATTTGGAAAACTAAGGGGAAGAAATAATGCAAGTTGTATATGAAGATAATCACATCATTGTTGTAATCAAGCCGCAAAATCAGCCGTCACAGAAAGACGAGTCGGGAGACCTTGACCTTTTGAGCGAAGTTAAAGAATATGTGAAGGAAAAATATAACAAGCCGGGTGAGGCGTTTATTGGACTTGTACATCGTCTCGACAGGCCGACCGGCGGGCTTATGGTGTTTGCACGAAATTCTAAGTCTGCAGAAAGGCTTTGCAAGCAGATGCAAGAGGGGAAGTTTAACAAGACTTATTATGCCGTTGTGGACGGCAAGGTGTTGAAGCCGTCCGAAAGGCTGGTGCACTATCTTAAGAAGGACGAGAAAAATAATATCGTCAAAGTTTGCCCCGCTCTTGAAGAGGGTGCGAAAAAGGCGGAACTTGTTTACAAAACTCTTGAGAGGACAGACAATAGGTCATTAATGGAAATTCGCATTCTCACTGGGCGCTCGCATCAAATTCGGGTGCAACTTTCAAGTATAGGCTTCCCAATTTTTGGCGATATGAAATACAATAAAAAGGCCTCAAAAGGAAATCTTGCACTTTGGGCGGGCAGACTGGAGTTTACTCACCCTGTAACGAAAGATAAAATGGTCTTTGTCTCTTCTCCGGACGAAGGCAAGATGCCATGGAAAGATTTTAAAATTTCTAAATATTTCGTGAGGTGAAAATGAAAAGAAGTCAAGTTGCTTCCAGATACAAGTGGGACTTAAGTCAGTATGCAAAAAGTGAAGAAGATTTTCTTGCTCGGGCGAGAGCGCTAAAGAAATATCCCGATATTTTCAAAAAATATGAAAACAAACTTTCAGACGATAAAAAACTTTTGGAAGTTTTGAATTTATCAAGCGAATATGCAAAAGAGGTGAGTCTTCTTGCCAATTTTGCGCAGCGAAAACTTGACGAAGATTTAAATAATAGCCGCGCGAATGAAAATTTGCACATGCTTTTAAAGATTGACAATGACATCTCAGTTGCATCCTCTTTTATCACGCCGGAGATTTCCGCTTTTTCGGACGAAAAGTTAAGCGCGCTGCAAAATGACAAGCGTTTTAAAGCGCATAGATTGTTTTTTAAGGACATCATTAGAGAAAAGCCACACATCTTGCCAAAGGCGGAGGAAAAACTGCTTTCCGGAATGGGCGAGTTTTTGGGTGGCTTTAGTGATAATCACGACAACTTTTCTGACGCCGACCTGAAATACAATGATATCAAAGACAGCCGCGGCAAAAATTATTCTTATCACTCTTCCAAATATGGACTTTACTTGAGAAGTGCGGACAGGCAGCTTAGGAAAAACGCTTTCAACGAACAAAATGGCGCATATGGGCGATATATCAATTTCCTTGCGGGAAATTATATTTCAGATGTTAAAGCCGACTGCTATTTTGCAAAGATTAGAAATTACAACTCGGCGCTTGAGCGTGCCATTCATGGCGAGGAGGCAAGTGTTAAGGTCTATAATCTGCTTATCGAATGTATTCACGAAAACCTGCCGATTTTATACAAGTTCTATGAAAAGAAAAGGCAGATTTTGGGGCTTGATAAGTTTTACATTTTCGACCAAGCCGCTCCGATTGGCAAGGGCTCGGCAAAAAAATATGGCTATGACGAAGCTATTGAACTAATAAAAGATGCGGTCAAGCCTTTGGGCGAAGAATATGTTTCCCTTATTCAAAAAGCCAAGGACGAAAAGTGGATTGATGTTATGCCAAATGACGGCAAGGCGGGCGGAGCATATTCGTCCTCTTCATATGGCGCAAATCCAATTGTGCTGACAAATTTCACCGGCAATTTTGAGTCTGTTAGCATTTTAGCGCATGAACTTGGACATGCGATGCATTCTTATTTTTCACAGCGCGTTCAAATTTTTGAGGAAAGCGACTATGTTATCTTCGTGGCGGAGGTCGCATCAACTGTCAACGAAATGCTTTTAAGATTAAAGAAACTTAATGAAAGTCGTTCGCTTATAGAGAAGCGAGAGATTATCGACGACATTTTCTGTGATGTTAAAAGCACAATCTTCAGACAGACAATGTTTGCCGAATTTGAAGAATGGGTGCATGCCGAATATGAGGCCTCGCGTCCACTTTCTAAAGACAGATTGTGCCAAAAATATTTGGAACTTAACAAACTTTATTTTGGTAAAAAAGTGGCACTTACAAAAGAGACCCAATATGAATGGGCAAGAATTCCGCATTTCTTTAGGCCATTCTATGTCTACAAATATGCCACCGGTCTTATCAGTGCGCTCAACATTGTTAGCCGCATTTTGAATGGCGAGGAGGGTGCAGTAGAAAAATATCTAAAATTCCTTTCTGCGGGCTGCACGAAGGACCCAATATCGCTTTTGAGGGATGCGGGATGTGACCTGGAGAAAAAGGAAACTTTTGACGAAGTGTTTGCTCTGCTGAAAAGGCTGCTTTGCGAATTTAAATAGGGTGGCGCGCCTGTGCCCGAAAGGCCGCAGGCCTTTCGGGCGTGCCCACGGTGCGGACGCGGCTTGAAAAGCCGTGCCGCCCCGTGGGCGGGGCCGCCTTTTTTTCTCAAAAAAAGGCGGCGACATGCGCGCCCCGAGACCATCCGATAAAAAACGCTTAAGAATTCTCTTAAGCGTTTTTCCTAACATTTTTGCCCGAGCAAGAACCCTCCCGCGAAAATAAGTAGGCTCATAGGGATTGCAACATTTATGCAGCCGCAAGAGCCTCCACACGGCATGGGACAAGAACATCCATAATGCGGCGGAAAGGGTGGAGGGCAGCACGGGGAACAAAAATTGTGGCACGGCATGTCAAAATAGCAGCCTTGCCTATAGCACTGTGTCATTGTAAGCACCTCCCATAATCATGATATTAGCGGGAAGTTTTTAAAGTGCATCAGAAAAACATTAGGAGCAAAGTTTCTTTAAACTGTTTCAGACAAAGTATGCTATTTAACAAACATATTGCCGATTGTTTTAATAAACCAAGATTTTGGCACAAGACGAGAGATAAAATAAAGATATTTTTGTTTGCCAATGATAATCTGCGGCTTTAGTTTTTTCTTTTCGATAAATCTTGTCATTTTCTTGACCGCATATTCCACGCTCATGCGTTTATCTTCGTGGCTGTCGATATGGCTAGTCGACTTTTCCACGCTGTCGCCATATCGCGAATTAGTTGCAAAGTCTTTCACTCTGTTTTTTGTGAATGCAGTTTTAACTTCGCCGGGACAGATTGCCGCAACTTGAATGCCTGTGTTTTTAAGTTCCATTCTCAAGCCGTCTGTTATCATGCTCACAGCCGCCTTGCTTGCGCAATAATATGACCTGAAAGGAAGAGGAAACAGCGCGCAAGTTGAACTTATGTTGATAATCTTGCTTTTTTCTTTCATAAGCGGAAGCGCCCTCTTTGTTACATCCACAAGCGCGAAAAAGTTGAGGTCAAACTGCTTTTTGATTTCCTTTTCGCTTGTAAGTTCCACCGCGCCAGAAAGCCCTTGCCCAGCGCAGTTGATAAGAATATCAAATTTCTCATTTTCAAACTTTTTGAAAGCCGCATTTAGCGCGTCCTTATTAGTTATGTCACATGGCAAATCTTCGCTGCGGCGCGATAGGTCAAAAACTCTGTCGCCAGCGCGCAGGAAATATTCTTTTAGGCCCGCGCCTATTCCGCTTGAGCCGCCTGTGATTAAGATTGTTCTATTCATATTTTCTCCTAAATTCATTATACATTATTTTGATATATTTGCTAAATATTTGACAAAATTTTTATAAAGTGCTATCATTCGAATGATAAAAAAATTGTAACTGAATAGAATAAAGGAGAAAAGAGGTTATTATGAACAGAACAAAACAAATTCTTATTAAGATTAGCGGCATTTTGTCAATTCTTGAAGCGGTTGGCCTTATTATCGCAACAATCGTTACCGCTTTTGGCTTTGGCTATATTGGAGTTATCAATGACGGCCTTAATCAAATCGATCCAGGCAATGGGGCATGGGAGCCGGCTGTGAACATGACTGCTGGAGTGCTTGTTTTTATTGTTATCATTGAAGTTATCTTTGCAACACTTGCTCTTGTTGGCGGAATTCTTTTGCTTAAGTCTGTTTCAGACCCAAATATGTTTAAAAATAAAAAAGGACTTTACACAGGCGGTGCAATTTGCACAATCATTGCTTCGGGTGCCATTGGGCTTTCGGCAATTCTTCTCTATGTATCATTTGCACTTAGAGACGAGCCTGAAGTTTACGCTCAGCCAAACACAATCGATGTGCAGCCTGGGCAATCTCAAAAATCGACCATGTCAGACGAGCAAATTAAATCTCAAATGGATGTTTTAAGAGAAATGAAAGAGCGCGGAGAAATCTCAAATGAAGAGTTCAAAGAAATGATGTTTGAACTCATTAAAAAATCATAATTAAAGAAAAAACCGATTAAATATCGGTTTTTTTACGCTTTTTTTTGAAAAAGTTGGATAATAGCTGCTGCGCGCGCTTGTTTGGCATATATTCAATTTCCACTTTGTGATTAAGTCTGTTTGAGGAAAGAATGATTGGCATCAGCCTGTCGCCAGAGGTTTTTTCTTCGGCGGCATAGATAAGTTTTTTAATTCTGGCATTGGCGATTGCGCCCGCGCACATTGGGCAGGGCTCCAGTGAAACATATATTTCGCAGTTTTCAAGCCGCCAAGACTTAAGTTTTTTGCAAGCCTTTTCGATTGCAACGATTTCGGCATGCTTTGTTGCCGACTGCTTTTTTTCGCGGCAATTGCAGCCTTTTGAAATGATTTTTCCGTCGCAAACAATGATAGCGCCAACGGGAATTTCTCCCTTTCTGCCTGCCTTTTCTGCAAGATTTATTGCCTCTTCCATAAACATGTTCATGCTGATATTTTATACAAAAAAGTTTTGTTTGTCCAGCAAAATAGTGTATACTTTTTATATGTCAGATAAAAAAATTACACATAAAACATTTTCAAAAGAAAAGTTCTACACAGTCTCTGATGTTGGGCCTGCTTATTTGTGCGCACTGATTGCACCATATGCAATTGCAATTTTGGTGCTCATTGGTGGCATGGCAGCCATGAGTGCGGGGCTAAGCAATGAACAGCTTAATGCGTCAGTGGTCTACAAACTATTTTCCTTTTTGGCAAGTCCAATCGGCTTTTGCATTATGTTTTTTGCTTTTAATAAAGTTCGAAACAAAAGCATATTGGCCTCAAAAGTTAAGTTCAAAATTGGCTGGTGGAATTTGGTAATTTGTTTCGTCATTCCGCTTGTGTCTGTGTTTGGCCTCAATTTCTTTATTGGCGGAATTGACCGCCTGCTCGTCAGTGGCGGCTACAAATTTTCTGCTCTAAACTTGCCACTCGACCATTTCGGCTGGTATGTTTTGTCAATTATCGTGCTTGCACTTTTGCCGGCGATATTCGAAGAGTTAATTTTCCGCGGCATAATTTTAAACGGTCTTGTTAAAAGGCTGGGTGAGGTGGGCGCCATATTTATGTCTGCGCTTTTGTTCTCACTCATGCACGCGTCGCTGCAACAACTTCTCTACACATTTATTTTGGGAATTATATTAGGCTGGATCGCCACTCGCACCGGCTCAACATTCTCGAGCATGATTGTTCACTTTTTAAATAACGCTATTGTTGTGACAATTAGTTTCATTCAAAAACAGAAGGGCATTGTGGAAAACATGCAGCCATACAATGTTTGGCAATGGCTGTTTTCGGTGGCACTTGTGATTGTTGCCGCAGTGATAATTTTTCTTATTGAAAGATACTACTTTAAACACAAAAACAAAATCTGCTATAAAGAGGAAACTTTTGACCCTCAGCCTCAAGACCCAAAAAAGGGCAAAGTGCCAATTCTTGTGTGGGTGGGCGTGGCAGTCAGCGCGCTGCTTTTGGTGATAAACACAATATCTTCATTTCTTCCACCCGCAGCTTGACGAATGAGGCGGGGAATAAGGGAATATAATAAGAACATATGGAAAAAAGTAAAAGTTACAATTTCGCTATTCTGACCTATTTTTTAATAGTTATCTGTTTTGTGCTGCTAAGGCTGCTGTCGAGTTTTGGACTGCTCTCCTTTTTGGGCGGGGCGGGAGATTTTGTCTTCACCGCAGTTGTTCAAATTGGCCTTCTCTTTTGTGGGTCAATCTTTCTTTTCTCTGCCTTTAAAAAGCAGCGCCCTAAACACACTTTTTCGCAGTTTGGGGTGAGAAAGGTCTCTTGGAAGGTGATTTGGCTGAGTGTGGCACTTGGCGTCGTGGTCTTCTTTTTAAACACCTTTGTTTCGGCCACTTTCAATGGGCTGATAGAACTTTTTGGCTATGAGCATTCGAGTGGCACGCCGATAACTTCCTATTCCTTTGGCTCGCTTGTTCTAAATCTCATATTCACAGCTCTTTTGCCGGGAATTTGCGAGGAAATTGCACATCGCGGAATGCTGCTTCGCTCGCTTACTCCAATGGGCGCGTGGAAGGCAATTCTTCTCTCCTCGCTGTTGTTCGGCCTTTTGCATCTTAACATCGAACAGTTTTTCTACGCCACAATAATCGGAATTTTTCTTGGCGTGCTGACTATGATGTCGAATTCGATTGTCCCTGCCATGATAGTGCACTTTATGAACAATGCGCTCAGCACCTATCTGCTCTTCTCGCGGGTCAATGGTCTGCCGTTTGGCAAAGTGGTCGCATGGGTCGACGGGCTATTAAGTTCCAGCATATTTATTGGCATGATATTGTCTGTTCTTTTAATCTGCGCACTTAGTTATCTTCTTGTCTTCCTCACTCGCAAGATTTTCCAAAACAGATTTAAAGACGATATCGAGCTTGTGCAAAGGCAGTTTAATCGTGATCTTATCAGACAGAGTTATCTTTTGGATGTTGAAAAGGCTAAACTTGGAGGGGATATCGAACTTCAAAAGGATGCGCTGCTTCTTGAAAAATTAAAGGAGTTTATCGCATCCGAAGATATCTTGCAGGAGGAAAAGTTTAAGCCTAGCAAATATGCCAAAGTGCTGTCGTGGGTGACGCTGGGGCTGGGCGTGATAATAACAATTTTCACTTTTGTGTGGGGTGTGCTGTGATAACAATCAATTTAGTGTGCGTTGGAAATTTGAAAGAAAAGTTTTGGGCGGAGGCTCAAAACGAATACATAAAAAGGCTTGCCAAGTTTTGCAAGTTTAACATTATTGAGGTGGCGGAGCAAAATCGCACCTCTTCTGTGCCCGAGACAATTGCAAGAGAGGGCAAACTTATCTTAGAAAAGTGCAAGGGTTGCACCTTTCTTTTCGACCTTGGCGGGAAGAATTTATCAAGTGAAAACTTCGCCTCGCTTATCGAAAAGGAAAGCCAGCTTTCAAGCACAATCACTTTTGTTATTGGCGGGTCATATGGTGTGAGCGAGCAGGTTAAAGCCCGTGCAAAGGCGCTTATAAGTTTTGGCGCGCAGACACTGCCGCATAACCTTGCCCGCATCGTGGCCCTCGAACAGATATATCGCGCCTTCAACATAATCGCCGGCACAAGTTATCACAAATAAAATCGCCGTTTCGGCGATTTTTTATTTGATGTATTTTTTGATTTCTTCGCGGTGGTCGTAGGCATATTTCACGGCGTTTTGGTGGTCTTCGTCCACGCGCTTTGTGCCGTGTGTTTTGGAAAGAAGAAAGTGTATGCAAGTGTGGCCGTCGATGCCATTATTTTCGATATAACTCTTGCCGTGCGGATAGCCATTGATGCTTGCCGCCACAAAGTTGCCTTCGCCAAGTTCCACCCAAACAGGTCGTCGCGCCCAACTCCATGTGCCGTTGTATAAACTCTTGAATATTGCGGTGTTAACTTCGTCAATCGGCTCAACATCGGCATGATTGTGCCCGCCGTTTCGATAAACATAATATGTCTTGCCCGATTTGATGTCAATCACCCTTGTTTTTTGATAGGTCTTGAACATGGTGTTGACCGTCTCAAACCAGTTGAGGCTGGAAACGCTGACCGCTCTGCCCGGCGCATAGATTATGCTTTCGCCTTCGTGATAGTTATTTATGTTATACACGTCACGAGCAGTGAGATTGGTGTATTTGGAAACCACCGGATAGGGGAAAATACAGGAAAGTATTCCTGCTGTCACGATAAGAATTATTACATAAAATGGAAAAAGTCGTCTCATACATTGTTATAATATGTAATTTTCTAAAAAATAAAAAAATATATTTAATTTAATGAAAAAGACTTTTTCGGCCGTCATGATTATTATCGGCACGGTGATTGGCTCCGGCTTTGCCAGCGGCAAGGAAATTGCCGTCTATTTTTCGCGCTTTGGCTCGGCGTCTTACTTTTTCATTGCACTGACCTTCTTTCTCTTTTTTGGATTGATATATTCTTTTTTCTCTTTTGGCGAAAGGGCGCTGGACAAACTTGCCTCTTCTAAACTCTTTTCGGTGATTTGCATAATAATATCGCTGATTTTCACCGCATCTATGTTCGCCGGAACAATCAATGTGCTTCCAGAAAACATTTTTGTGAGAATTGCATTCGGAGCGGCGCTTATCGGCGTTTGCTGCTATGTGGCGCGGCGGGGCATTCCATTTCTATCGAAACTTAACAACTTTCTTATTCCGCTCACTCTTGTGAGCATGCTTGTTGTGCTTCTTTCCAATTTTTCCCTGCCAAAAGCTGGGCTTGCGGGGCAGAATGCGTTTGCCGGGCTGTTTTTCACCCTTCTTTACTCTGTTTTAAACTTTTCCATGAGCAGCATTGTGATTGCAAAATCGGGAATTGGCATGAGCAAAAAAGAAAAAGTGTGGGCTAGTTTAATTTCCAGCCTCACACTTTGCTCTTTTCTTTTGCTGACCAATTTTGTCCTTTTGTCGCATCCTGAAAGTATGCAGGAAGCGATGCCACTTGTATTTATCGCCAGCGGAGTTTGCGGCCACTTAATTAGATTTGTGGTCTTTTCGGGCTGCATAACAACGCTTTTCTCTTTGGTGTTCACAACTTCCGAAAGCCTTAAAAAACTGGGATGCAAGGGCTGGGGAATATATCTAATCGCGATATTTTTTCCCTGCATTTGCTCGCTGTTCGGCTTCGGGACTATCGTTAGTTTCTTGTATCCGTTTGCAAGTGTGCTTGGGATATTTCTTTTGCTTATTTTGTTTTTCTTGCCGTCAAGGGCGGCAGACAGCTCCTAGCGGGAGTGCCATTTTTCTACAAGGCAAACCACCATATACATGAGTGCGGCAAGCACGCACAAAAGCACGGTGCTGGTCATGACTAGGTCAATTTTGAAGACCTGGCTGCCATACACAATCAGATATCCAAGTCCGGCACTGCTGGAAAGATATTCGCCCATGATTGTGCCGACCCACGCCATGCCTACATTTATTTTCAGCACGGAGATAAATTCAGCCGTTGCGTTGGGGAGAATGAGTTTCCAGAAAATTTGGAACTTGTTTGCGTGCATAGATTTCATGAGTTGAATTTTATCGGCGTCGCACGAGTTAAAGGCGTTGAGCATGGTTATCGTTGTTAAGATTATACATATAAGCACACACATCACTATAATTGCGCTCATTCCCGAACCTACCCAAAGGATAATGATAGGCCCGAGTGCAATTTTAGGAAGGGAGTTCAAAACAACTATATATGGCTCTAAAACTCGCCTTAATCTTTTATTCCACCACAGGAGAATTGCGATAAGCGTGCCACCAATAGTGGCCACCGCAAAACCTATGATAGTTTCAAGCAGCGTTATGCCAATATGTTTCCAAATTGTCCCGCCTTGCACCAGACTTACGAACATATTGAATATTCTTGACGGGCTGCTAACGAAAAATGGGTCAATCACTCTTGTTGCGGTCAGCAGTTCCCAAAGTCCGATGAATAACACTAAGATAAGAATTTGAAAGATTATAACAAATATTTTATCATTCCTCAGCCTTCTCAAATATCGTTGATGAGCCTTGGAATATGGTGCTGCCTTCGAGATTTTAGGTTTTAGTATTTTCTTTTTCATTCGTAAGTTTCTTCCAAATCAGGTCGAAAAGCGCGCCAAAAGTTGGGTCTTCTCGTCTTGAAAGTGGAGTTTTTCCATTTAAATTTAAGTTTTGCACAAATTTGACGGAAGCGGGACGCGATGAAAGCACTATGACTTTATCGGACATGGACAGGGCTTCCGAGATGTCGTGGGTCACAAGAATGGCCGTCTTTTTCTCGCTTTTGATTATCTCGTGCACATCGTCGCACACTTTTAATCTTGTTTGAAAATCGAGGGCGGAAAAGGGCTCGTCGAGAAGCAGAAGCTTCGGCTCCATAACAAGCGTCCTTATCAGTGCAACCCTTTGACGCATGCCGCCGCTAAGTGAGCGGGGTTTTGCAGAGATAAAATCAAATAGGTCATACTTTTTAAGTAGCTCGCGGGCAAACTCTTTTTTTTGGTCAGCATCCTTGGGCTTTGTCAGTTCAATGCCCAGTGTCACATTCTGCCAAATAGTTCGCCAATCGAAAAGATGGTCGCGCTGAAACATGTAGCCAATGCGGTCATCGTGTTTTACGATAGGCTTGCCGGCGAGAAGTATCTGGCCGGAACTGTTTTCCAAAAGCCCGGCAGTTAAGGACAAAATTGTAGTTTTGCCGCAGCCACTTGGCCCAACAATAGAAGCAAATTCTTCGTCGTCAACAACAAAGTTGAGGTCGCGCAGTGCGTGTATCTCCTCTTTTTTTGTTTGATAGAAAAAATTTACATTTTTGAACTCAAGCATGGCGCTCATAAATTACCTCTACATAATCATTCTACTTTGCTTGATGCGAATGTGTGATAAATTGGCTGAAAAATTTTGTGGCACTCCGGCTTGATATTTGGCTGCTTGGGCTTTAAACTTTGGCTATCATTTGCAAGGAGGAGTGTGCTTTGAGCGAGTTAAGCGAGGAAAAACTTAAAAAGGCGCTGCTTAAAAAGGCGCTCGGCTATGAAACTAAAGAGCAAGTTTGCGAATACTCAATCGGCGAAAACGGAGAGGCGGTGCTTTCCAAGAAGAAGGTCACAAAAAAACAGATGTCGCCAGATATGAGTGCCCTTAAACTTTTGCTTGAACGCTTCTACGCTGAGATTGAACCCGAAAAGATGACCGACGAAGAACTTGAGAAAGAGCGCACAAGGCTTTTGCAACTTTTAAAAGAGGAGGAAGAAAATGCAAATAGAGAAAGTGAGCAAAGTAACCAAGTGTGATTTTGTGGGCTGCAGCAATCTTGCGGACTACTCATTCAGCACCAAAGGAATTTTGAAGCGGGAACTTGCTTTTTGCCAGGAATGCCTGACGGGGATGTATGAAGAAATCGGCCGCCTGCAAGTGCCTAAAGCGGTGGAAGCGCCCTTTAAACTTAAATCACGAATTAAAAAGGAGAAAAAATGAAAAAGATAACAAAAAATGAGGAAGAGATAGTTAAGTTTGTGCTTGACGACTTTACTTCTCGTCAATATGCGAGAAAGAGTTTTGAGACACAATGGCAAATGAACATGAACTTTTACATGGGCAATCAGTTCTGCGACATTGGCTATGGCGGAGAAATTGAAGACCTTGACAAACAATATTTCTGGCAGGAGAGGGAGATTTTTAATCACATTGCGCCAATTGTGGATGTGCGACTTGCAAAACTTGGCAAAGTCCGCCCTAAGACATCCATTTTGCCAGCCTCTAATGACGAAAGAGATGTTTACGCTGCAAAGGTCTCCAAAAAGATACTCGACAGCGTTTCAAACAAACTTGCACTTTCCAAAAAAATTAATGACGCAATGAACTGGAGCGAAATTTGCGGAACAAGTTTCTATAAAGTCACATGGAACCCATGTCTTGGACAAGTTGTTGCAAAAGAGGAAGACGGGAAAGAGGTCAGAAGCGGTGAGGTGGAAGTCACCGTCTGCTCGCCTTTTGAAATTTTTCCAGACAGTTTCACATGCGAAAGCCTTGACGCCTGCCAGAGCATTATTCATGCGCGTGCGCTGGATGTTGAAAAAATTAAAAGCACATATGGCATTGAAGTTGAGGGGCAGGAGATAAATGTTTTTTCGCTTGACTCAACAAGTGTTGGCCTTGGCGGCCTCGGCTATTCATCTTCCGCGCCTAAGATTTGCCACGGAGTTAAGAAGTCGAGCGCGCTTGTTATTGAAAGATACGAAAAGCCGAGCCCTTCGCGGCCAAACGGTCGCCTGACAATTGTTGTCGGGGGCAGACTCTTCTTTGACGGCGACCTGCCATATGCAGTCGGCAAAGATGGGGTGAGAGATTTTCCGTTTGTTAAGCAGGTGTCGTTAAATCAAGTTGCATCTTTCTGGGGTGCGAGCGTGATTGACAGGCTTATTCCTGTTCAGCGCGCATTTAATGCCGTGAAGAACAGAAAACATGAATTCATGAACCGATTGACAATGGGCGTGCTTAAAGTTGAAGACGGCTCGATTGATATTGACAACCTCGAAGAAGAAGGACTTTGCCCGGGCAAGATATTAGTTTATCGCCAAGGCTCAATCGCTCCTGAATTTTTATCGGGAGACAACATCTCTTCAAGTTTCAGCGACGAAGAGGAAAAACTGATAAGCGAGTTTCAAACTATAAGCGGCGCAAATGAGATGCTTAACAATGACAACATCTCCACAAAGATGTCGGGCGTGGCACTGGAAGTTATGGTGGAGCAGGACGAACTTAAACTTAACAACACCGCCGACAACATCAAACAGAGCGTGATTGCAATTTCACAAATGGTGCTTAGGCTTTACAAGCAATTTGCAATCATTCCGCGTCTTGCAAAGATTGTTGGCGACAACGGCGAAGTGGAACTTTTCTATTTCAACTCCAGCGACATTTCCAGCGACGACATTCAACTTGAAGCGCAAAACGAACTTGGCGAAAGCCTTGCTCAGCGCAGACAAATGGTCTTTGACCTCATTGATGCCGGTCTTCTAAACGACACCGATAAGGGCATGTCAAACAAAATGAAAGTTAAAGCACTCGACCTTCTTGGCTTCGGAATTTGGGAGAACGCGCAAGATACGAACGAACTTCACCTTAAGAAAGCGGAGAACGAGAACCTTAAACTCACATCCGGCGGAAAGGTGAAAGTGCTTGAAATTGACAATCACGAACTGCACATTGACCGTCACATTGCCTACATGCTTAGCGGCGACTACGAGAAAAAAGCCGCCATTAACCCAGCGATTGAAGAAAGATTTCTTTCGCACATTCGTGAGCACAAAAAACTTGAAAACAGCGAAAATAACGAAAAAAATTAAAAAAATCACAAAAAAACAGCAATTTTAAATAAATTTTCTTAAATTTAGGAGGAAATATGGAAGAGAAAATAATCGAGGAACAACCAGCGGCAGAGCCGGCAGAGGCTTTAGATAAAGCAAATGAGAGTGTCGAGAGCGCAGCGGGCTCCTCGAATGAAAATGGGAACTTAGGCAAGTTTAAAACGCCGGAGGCTCTTTATCAAGCATACAAGGCGCTTGAGGCCGAGTTCACCAGAAAAAGCCAAAGGCTGAGCGAACTGGAAAAAGACAAAACGGAGAAAGCAACCGTCGATGAAAAACGCGTGGATGACGAACTTTCTTCCTTCCTTTCGAAACGAAGCGAGGCAAGTCCTTATGCCGACAAACTTAAATCTAAAAGTTTGCAAGAGGGCGGGAGAGTTGATTTTGAAGAAATGCTGGCTGCAATCTTACTTGAAAATTTAGAGACAGGCTCTTCAAAACTCGACAACCCAATTATAACAAAATATGTTTTTCAAGACGAAGAACTAAAAAATCATGTTATCGAAAATTACATGAAAGAACTTAAAACGGGAATGCCTCCATTTGTTATCAGTGGCGACAAAGGCGAAAAAGTGACCGGTCAAAAGCCGGCCACTCCGGCGTCGCTTGCAGAAGCAAAAAAGATTGTGGAGGACATGTTCAGTTAAAATTTTAGGAGGAAAAAATGATTACATTACAAAGTGCGGAAAATGCACTCAAATCTGTTTATCTGGGTGTTATTGCAAATCAGCTTAACATTGCATCAAACCCACTTCTCACAAAAATTAAGAGAACAAACAAAGATGTTTGGGGAAAGGAAGTTATTAAACTTGCTCCAATAGGCATCAACGGCGGAATTGGAGCCGGCACAGAGACGGGAACTCTTCCTGCTGCTGTGGGCAACACATATGCTCAATTTAAGGCAACACTTAAAAACCTTTATGGAAGAATTGAATTGTCTGACAAAGCAATTCGCGCTTCACAAAACAGTGCAGGCGCTTTTGTTAACCTTCTTGCTGACGAAATGGAAAGCCTTGTTAAAGCAAGCACTTTCAACCTTGGAAGAATGCTTTATGGCGACGGAACAGGAATTGTTGCAAGAGCAATCGCTAACACCGACGACGGCATGATACAATGCTCGAAAGTTAACACACTTGTTGAGGGAATGCTTATCGATTTCTGGAATGATCAGGGACAGCAGGAACTTATCAAATGCAAAGTTTTATATGTTGACAGATTAAACAAGAAAATCAAGATTGACAAAAACTTTAATGTAAAAGAAGAAGGCAGCAACATTGTTGTGCAAGGCTCAAGAAACAATGAAATCACCGGCCTTGGCGCAATCTTCTCTGACTCTGAGACCCTTTATGGACTTACAAGAGCGGAGCACAAATGGCTTTCTCCATACAAATCAACAACAAGCACCGAGATTTCTGACAGCCTCATTCAAACTGCGATTGACTTCCTTGACGAGAACGCTGACTCTAAAATCAACTTTATCGCTTGCTCAAGCCCAGTGAGAAGAGCATATCAGGCATATCTCAACGCTTACAGATCCAATGTTGACATCATGAACCTTGAAGGCGGCTTCAAAGCAATTTCTTACAACGGAATTCCACTTGTTGCTGATAGATTTGTTGATGAAGACACAATGTATCTTCTTAACACTAACGACTTTGTTATGCACGAACTTTGCGACTGGAAATGGATCGAAAATCAAGACGGCGGCGTGCTGAAACAAAACTCGAACAACGCAACTTACACTGCAACACTTGTTAAATATGCCGAACTTATCTGCGATAAGCCAAACGGTCAGGCAAAAATCAGCGGAATTAAATCTACTGTAACAAACCCTTTTGCTTCAAATGTTACAGTTAATGTTCCAAGCACAACACCTGAAGTGACTGAGTAAAAACAAAGAAGGGGCTAAAATTTAGGCCCCTTTACTTTTAGGAGAAAAAATGAAAGACCAAATTTTGCTTGAGGGCGACCCATTTTATATCGCGGAGCGAATAAAAGAGATTGACGAAAACTATTTTTTGGTGTTTAACAAAAAAAGAGGCGTTTTCGAATTGCATAATTCTTCGCAGCGTTCGTCCACTTTCGCACTTACAATTCCATATGACACGCTTGACGAGAGGGCTATCTTTCTCGCTCGCAAGACCAGGCGGGAGAACATCGATAAATTGATTGAAGAGATGGACAAAGAAAACGAACTGCGCACCAAAAACCTTGTCAAGAGGGCGGCCGAGCAAATACAAGAGGTGATTGAATGAAAATTAACGAAGTAATCAAACTAAGTTGCGATTTTTTGGGGCTGGGAGAGTTGAAAAGCGAACTTGATGCAGGAGGCGAAATTGAGAACGAAAAACTCAGCAGGCTGCTTACATGCTTAAATCTTGCATATGAGGAGATTGTCACCGAATATCTTCCCATTCTCACAACAGAAAAAGTGGGAGTTTTAGGCGGCAAAGTTCTTTATTCTTCGCTTTCGAAGCCTATCAGCGGCATATCTTGCGTCAAAAACGAAAAAGGCGAGGAGATTTGTTATCAAGTTTCAGCCGACCATATCGACATCGACGCAAAAAGTGCGGAGATAACTTACCAGATTATGCCAGAAAAATGCGAGTTTGGGGAGGAAGTGAATGTGCTTTTTCCAGAAAGACTGCTAGCATATGGCACCGCCAGGGAATATCTGTTTATCGAAGGAATGTCGGACGAGGCTATTTTATATGAAAAGCGTTTCAAGGAAGCACTTGTGAATTTCGTTCGCAAGAAATCGATTGCTCGCCTTCCAAAAAGAACATGGAAGGTGTAAGGAGGCAAATATGTTTAATAAAAAAGATTTTGCCACAAGAAAAAGTAAATCGATAAAGGTCAGACTTGATAGATTTGACGAGTGGAAGGAGGGCGCCGACGGGGCGACCGTCAAAGTGGGGCAGACTGTTGATAGTTACAACTTTGCAACTAAGACGGGCGCGCTCACGGCGGGGCTGGGACTGAAAAAGCCCACCCTTCCAAGAAAGCAAACTGAAAACGAAATGTTTGAGTTTGATGTGGACGCCACCGAGGTGCGTGCGCTTTATCCCTTCACCACCTATGACAATCTGACCGAAACGGACAGATATTATCTTTTCTATCTCGACACCGGCAATCAACTTTGCTTCTTTGACCTTCTGGGCACAAAATCTATGCGCCGAACGGAAGTGTCATTCAACGAAATTCCTAACGCCGCTGCATTTAAAATCAACAGCGATGTTGACACCGTTTTCTTTTCTTCGCCGTCTGATAAGACGCTTGGCTACAACAACGCCGGGCCGGCTTACTATGACAACATTCCAAAGTTCACTTCCGGATGCTGGCACGGGCCATATCTGTTTATGGTCACTGTGGGCGATACAAACAAACTTATCTACAGCAAGAAAAGGGTGGACATTTGGAACTACGACAATGTTGAGGAGGTTCCTTTGCCATATGACATCCGCGGGGGACTGACCAAACTTGTGTCGCTGCGTGACAGCATGTATCTTTTCAGAAACTACGGCATAACGAGGCTCAATCTCTATTCGCTCAAGGCGGAACTGTCATTCACAAACATATTTGAGTCGCATTCTTACATCTATCCAAGGTCGATTTCGATATATGGCGACAAAATTGTCTTTCTCACCGACGAAGGTCTCTTTTCGGTGGAGGGCAATGCTGTTAACAAAATTAAAATGCCAATTGAAGACAATATTATGCCGGCAAATCACGACTGCATTGGCGTTTGCTTTAACGGAAAATACTATCTTGCTTGCAAATATGACTTTAAAGACGACGATAAAATCGGCGAGGAGATAAACGGCTGCAAGAACAATGCGCTTATCGAGTTTGACCTTGAAAACAAGTTGTTTGAAATCTGCCGCGGCGTGGATATTAGCGATATGACCGTTATTCAAACCCCAAAAGCGAGAAAACTTTTTGCCTCCGTTCGTGGAGAGCACAAGGCGCATCTTGGTGAGGTCGCGCATAACGGCATGATTTTCGATAAACCTTTGCATAAAGTGTGGAAGGTCGAAAATCTCGATTTTGGCTTCGGCGGCAGGGACAAATGCGTGACCGATATCACAATTAAGCCGGGTGCTTCGGGGAAATTCACCATTGCCTCGGATGTTGATAGTCAAACAATTGATGTTCCGCTCTCGACACGCACTCAGCGCCTGCGCACCCGAGTGTTTGGCAAGACTTTCAAAATTTTGATAGAGTCGGACGAGCCTTGTCCTGTTATTTCCTGTCCCGAACTTAGTGTTAAGGTTCTTTTATGAAAATTTTTGATAAAAGTTATTCGGCTTTTATATCAAGGCTTTCAAAGAAAGGAGAAAAGCGGGAAATGAAAAATTTAATCGAAGAGATTTTATCTGATAACAATCAAATGGCAAAAAATGGGCAGAGTGAAGACTGCATTCTGCCGACAGGAAAGAAAGTTTGATGTGGCAAGAAATTGTGAGCGTGATAATCAGCAACGGAATTTTTGCGGTGCTGTTCGTGCTCTTGTTTTGCTATCAACTTAAGGACAGCAAAAGACGGGAAGAGAAATATCAAAAGACGATTGAAGATTTGACCGAACACATAGGCGTGATTGATAAAATTAAGGACGATGTGGAATATCTTAAGGACGCATTAACTCCAAAAAGAAGGAGGAAAAATGAAACTGAAAAACTTAATTCGCTCTTATAGTTTTTGGACGACGCTTGCCGGTGCACTTTGCATTTTAATGAGCGCGCTTGGCAGAGCCTTCAGCTTTAAGGTGGAAGAAAAAATCATATCAGACATAGTTATGGCCATTGCCGGAGTGCTTGTGGCTGTTGGCATTGTTTCAATGCCTGCAAAAAAGGAGGAAGGGGAAAATGCTTCTTCCGATTTGCCGCAAGAGGCGCAGGAGAATTCTGACGCACAAGACGAAGAAGGCGCGGACCAAAAATAGCAACAAAAAAGGGGGCAATCGCCCTCTTTTTTATTATTGACTTTTGCTGCGAAATGTGATAGACTTAAAAAGTAGGAGAGAAACATGGAAAAAGTGTTAAACAAGAAATTTTTTGATAATATTTTGGAAGTTTCCGCAGCCGGTCAGGACGGCATTGTGCAATTGGTGCTTAAAAACGGGCTCGTTAAGAACTTTGATTTGAAACTTATGCAAGAGACGGACAGAGAATTTAAAAAAGATCCAATCATTTGGCAGATGCTTGAGACAGCGGCCGGAGCAGCGGCTGGCAGAAGTAGAATGAATTTTGAAGATAAAGTCGAGTTCTTGGGCGACGACGCACTTCTGCACATTAAAGCCACAGATTTTAATCACCCTGTAGATTTTAAAGGAACATACAATGTTTCAAATGCTACTCATATTCCGGTTGGAAGAAAAGACGGCACAAGAGTCTCGCACCCAGCCCTATATGCAATCGCTTTTTCGGCATATATTGAGGGCGCAGCAAACGGCATCAAAATGTTCGATAGCGAACTTTTACTTGATAAAGATTGTGCCTCTGACCTTGTGAGTGCATATAAAACCTTCAATTCTTTAGTTCTCGGGCATGACCTTGAAGACAGTCAAGAATTTGCAAGACTTTTCAAAAATAAAGCCGACGGCGAAACGCAAAGAGTGCTTTCAAAGCAAAAAGAAGAGAGCCAAATTGATAATATTCTATCAAACTTGAAATAAAAAAACGGGGAAGCCCCGTTTTTTTTGTGCAAATGATTTTTGAAAAAAGTCGGGAAGATCCCGGCTTTGATAAACTAAATTACTTTGCGTTTTTGATTTTATCAAGTTCCTTAGCGAATTTTGATTTTCTTCTTGCTGCGCAATTTGCGTGAATAACGCCGTCAGCAACCGCCGCGTCGAGCACAGATGTAACTTCGCTGTATGCTTTTTCGCTGAGTGCAATATCATTTGAAGCAACTGCTGCTTTGAATTTCTTTGTGTAAGTCAAGATTTTAGACTTAACTGATTTGTTCTCTGCGCGTTTCTTTTCAATCACCAAAATTCTCTTCTTAGCCGATTTGATGTTTGCCATTTCTGTCTCCTTTTCAAGTGTCTAGAGAGAGTATATCATATCAAACTAACTTTTGCAAGTGAAAATAAATAATTTTTTTGCATTGCTTCAAAATATTTGTATGGTAGATTTAATTGACGAATGCGGGCAAGATTTGAAAAGCCTAGGCTATGAAAACACCTTTTCAGGCAAGTTTTCTCTTTCTGTGGGAAGACTGGAAGTTGATACTAGCGAAAAAGCCAAGGCTGTGGGCTTTGATAAGGGAAGTTATATCATATATAACTGCCCGCTTTTGCACGGCTTTGGAAGGGAGTGTTTTGAATATGTTTCCGGCGAAGTTTGCAAAGGCTTAAAGCGCCTTCTTAAAAAGCACGGCCTCACAAAAAAATCGAGAATTCTTGTTGTGGGGCTTGGTAACCCTCAAATTCTTGCGGATGCAATCGGCGGTCGGGTGCTGGAGAAAATTGAACTTGATGTTTTTAGAAAAGAAATTCGAGTGTTTAAGTTTGCGCCTAATATTTTCGCAAATACCGGAATAAACTCCTTCGATGTTGTGCATATGCTGGCCATTTGGCTGGATGTGGACGGGGTGATTGTTATTGACGCGCTTGGAACTGATAGCCCGTCGCGTCTGACAACCTCCATTCAAATTAACGATGTTGGCATGACGCCGGCAAGCGCAGTGAATAATCTCGGCAAAAAACTTTGCGCTTCCTCGCTTGGCGTGCCCTGTTTTTCTGTTGGCGTTCCCACCATGCTGCTTGCGGGCAAGATTAGCCCAGAGGTTCCTGAAAGCATGATTTTGACCCCTAAAGACATTCGCGAGGAACTTGAAAACTTATCAAAAATTTTGGCACTTGCAATAACGGCGGCTATTTAGCATATCATGTAAATATGAAAAAAGTTGCGGTGATAGACAGCGGAAGTGGTGGGCTTAACACATTAAAGGAACTTTTCTATTCCACCACAGGTTGCCAGTTTTTGTTTCTGGCCGACGAGAAAAATGCGCCATATGGCGAAAAAGAGCCCTGCGAGCTTAGAAAGATTGCGGCCTCTTTAATAGACCTTTTAAATTCTTTTTTTAAGCCCGATATAGTGGTGGTGGCTTGCAACACACTGACAAGTGTTGCGATAGATTTTTTACGGGCAAAATATCCCGAGATTGTCTTTATCGGCTGCGAACCAGCCATTATGCCGGCATGCAGATTTTGCGACGAAGAGGATGTGCTGCTGCTTGCAACGCCGGTGACGATAAGGGAGAGTTCTCTTGTGAAAGAGCACCCAAATATTCGCGCTCTCGCGATTGAAAATCTGCCAATTCTAATCGACAGAAATCTCTTCGACCTTGACAGCCTTATTCCATATCTTGAAGAGAATTTGGAGGGTCTTGAGCCTCAGGCGATAGTGCTTGGCTGCACGCATTTTGAGACGATAAAAAAGCAGCTCTCTTCAATTACTTCTGCCAAACTTTTTGGCAGCAGCGAGGGAATTTGCCGTCAACTTAAAAAATATTGTTCGGACGAAGGTGGCAACGACTGCTCTTTCATGTCCACCGGCAGCGGCGACCACCTGCCGGCATTTTTCCATTTTTTAATGAAAAATGATTAAAATTTACTAAAAAACATGAAAAAAACATTAAAAAGACGGCTATTTTAATTCAGCCGTCATATTTCTGTAAATTTCTAAAATCTCCACAGCCTTGTATTTTACATCTTCCGGTTTTGCTGAGCACAGAGAAATACTTTCAAGTTCGTCAGCAAGATATTCGCCAAGAGCGGTCACTTTTTCGCTTTCAAATTCTTTGAAACTCTCTGCAAAATTTACTTGAAGTTTAGAGAGGCGCTGTTTGATTTTATCAAGTTTTTGGGCGGCTGCGTCTTTTGAATAAACTCCCGTCTCCAGTCCAACGGCGATGTCATTTACGCCCTTAAAAGTTTGCATGAAACTTGCCGCTGCCTCAGTTGCAAGTGTGTGCTGCTCGGCCGAGAATGGCGCGTCGATAGAAATTGGCTGAAAGGCGAGTTTAACAATCTCCGCAGCCTGCCCATTTTTTTGAAGCAGGCTCACAACTCTTGCAGCGTCATTTTCCTGCTCACAAGCCGAGTGGATAACATGAAAATATTCGTCTTCTTTCCAGATATATCCGCTGCAGGAAATGTCCTTGGAAAGTGCCTCGGCTTCAAGCGCCGATTGTGACTTAGCAACGCTGACAAGATATGCCGAACTTGAAACATTTTGCATTGTGCCAGTTGTGTTTTGAATGGCGCCCATGAAAAGCGAGGAAGTAAAATATGAGGCAAGGCTCATTGCGCCAAGTGCAACAAGAGCGAAGGTTATCGCAGATAAAATTTTAATCGTCAGAGATTTGTTTTTCACAAAATATTTTTATGACTTTATTTGACAAAGTATGCCCAAACTTATGGCACATTCGCTGGACAAACGGCGAAGAGCGTAGTAAAATATAGGCATATATCAAGGAGGAAAAATCATGAAATTAAAACCGCTTTTCGATAGAATTGTGCTGCTTCCAAAAAAAGCAGAAGAGACAAAAGGTGGAATATTGCTTCCGTCTGTCGCTCAAGAAAAGTCGCAGATTGCAAAGGTTGTGGCTGTTGGCCAGGGAGGAACTTGCGACGGCAAGGACACGCCGATGCTTGTTAAGTTGGGCGACGAGGTGCTCTTTTCCAAATATGCAGGCGTCGAATTTGAAGACAATGGTCAGACTTTTATAATCGTTCGCCAGGCCGATATCTTGGCGGTAATTGAATAAGGGGGAAATATGGCAAAACTTATTAAACAGGGCGCGGACGCTCGCGCCAGTCTTGAAAACGGCGTAAATACTTTGGCCGACACCGTTAAAATCACGCTCGGGCCAAAGGGCAGAAATGTTGTGCTTGGGAAAAAATATTCCACGCCACTTATCACAAACGACGGCGTGACAATCGCAAAGGAAATTGAACTTTCAGACCCATTCGAAAACATGGGCGCAGAACTTGTGAAAGAAGTTTCAATCAAGACCAATGATGTTGCCGGCGACGGCACAACAACAGCGGCGGTGCTTGCACAGGCTATAATAAATGAAGGCATGCGCAACTTTGCAGCCGGCGCAAACCCCGTCATTCTTAAAAAAGGAATTTTCAAGGCAGTGGAGGAGGCTGTTAAAGGCCTGAAAGAACTTTCTAAGCCTGTCAGCGGCAAGGGCGACATCGCAAAAGTTGCAAGCATATCTGCTGGCGACGAAGAAGTTGGCAAACTTATCGCCGATGCAATGGAAAAGGTGGGCGCCGACGGCGTTATCACCGTGGAAGAAGCCCAAACAATGAAAACAGAACTTTCTGTTGTGGAAGGCATGCAGTTTGACCGCGGCTATCTTTCGCCATATATGTCCACAAACACCGAGAAAATGACTGCAGAGCTTGACAGTCCATTTATTCTTATAACCGACAGGAAAATTTCGCAGATTGCCGAAATTCTGCCTGTGCTTGAAGAGATTGTTAAAACTGGCGGCAAACTTCTCATTATTGCCGACGAAGTTGAGGGCGAAGCGCTGACAACGCTTATTCTCAACAAACTGCGCGGAACTTTCACTTGCGTAGCAGTCAAAGCCCCAAGTTTTGGCGACAAACGCAAGGCGATGTTGGAAGACATCGCAGTGCTCACAGGCGGCAGAGTGATTTCTGAAGAACTCGGTCTTGATTTTAAAGAGGTGTCGCTCGATATGCTTGGCAGAGCGCGCAGCGTGAGAGTTGATAAGGACTCGACGACCATTGTCGAAGGCGCGGGAAGCGCCGCGGCTATCGCTGAAAGGGTGAAACTTCTTAAAAATCAACTTAAAGGTGAAACAAGCGAATATGAGAGGGAAAAACTCTCCGACCGCTTGGCTCGTCTTGCCGGCGGAGTTGCCGTTATCAAGGTGGGCGCTCCGACCGAAGTTGAAATGAAGGAGAAAAAACTGCGCATTGAGGACGCTCTTTCTGCCACAAAGGCGGCAAGTGAAGAGGGCGTTGTTCCAGGCGGAGGCGTTGCGCTTCTTAAAGTTAAGCCAAGCGTGGAAAAAGTTGTTTCCAAACTCGGCGGCGACGAGAAAACAGGTGCAACGATAATTTTGAAGGCGCTTGAAGCTCCGGTTCGCCAGATTGCTAAAAACTCGGGCGTTGACGGCGGAGTTGTTGTGAACCGTGTGCTTGAAAACATCGACAAAAACGCTTTTGGCTATGACGCTCTAAAAAATGAATATGTGGACATGATTGAAAGCGGAATAATCGACCCAACAAAGGTCACCCGCAGCGCTCTGCAAAACGCAGCAAGTGTTGCCGGCACATTGCTGACAACTGAGGTGCTTGTTGTTGAGGTGGAGGATAAAGTCGCAAAGGACCAGCCTGAAGTTTATTAAATCAGCACTATCAGCACGAAATTAAAGCCATGTTTAATCTCTCTCGCAGTTGTCAATAAAGTGCGGGAGAGGTTTTTTATATGAGAATGCTAAAAAAGATTAAATATCTGATTTTCCCAGTGCTTGCCGCGCTTCTTTTTGCCGGCTGCGAGCAGACCAATGACCTGATTGTGGCCTCTTTTTCTAACGCCACTGCTGACGGCAGCGAAAATTTTGCCGCAAAACTCAATTTTCAGCAAGATAGGCGATTGGAAGAGAAATATTATGACATCCAAATCATGACCGACACGGAAAACTCGAAAATCGTTTTTTGGAAGGAAGGAGAGGATAAGGTGACCACCACGATAAAGGAAAAAAATCGTTGGAAGTCGCTTACAAGTTTGAAAGTGGGCGCGGCAGGGCTTGCCGGCACGGAGACCTTCCAAAAACTTAAGGATGCGGTGGATGTGACCTACATCTTCAACACCGAAAAGCCAATCAAAATCTTTTTGCGAGTGGTGTCGGGCGAAGAAGTGGATAACAGCGCCGGGACGGGCAAGATTTTGGCAAACACCGAGCCTGTCAGCCAAGATTTCGTGCTTGAATGCAGATAACAAAAATGAAAGCGTTTAAATTCGCTTTTATTTTTTTAAAAAGTATAGTAGAATGAGACTAGGAGTTAATATGCTTTCAATAAAACATCTTTATCATAAATACACAAGAGAATTTTTCGCACTATATGACATCAATTTGGAGGTGGAAGACGGCGAAAAAGTGGCGTTTGTTGGTGCGGACGACAGCGGAAAAACGAGTTTGATTCGTATTATTGCCAAACTTGAAAAGCCAAGCAAGGGCGAGATATATCTTAAAGACAGGCCACTTAAAAAAGTGAATTTCATGTCCGACATAAGCGCCGGATATGTGCCCGCGACCCCGGTTTTTCTTGAAAATAAAACAGTGTATGAAAACTTGAAATATATTTTAAGCGAGCGAAAGGTGCCGGCCATGGATATTGAAAGCAAAATCAACGAGGCGGTTATCGATTTTTCGCTTGAAAAAATCAAAGACGAAAAAGTTTGCAATCTAAGTGTGGAAGAAAAATATATTCTCTCGCTTATCCGCCTGTCATTCAGAAAACTTGATTTTCTTATGATAGACAACATTTTCGAGGGGCTTTCGGAGTTTTACATTGAGGTTATCGAGGAGATAATGGAAAAACTCGTCTCGCCGTCCACAACGCTTATCCTTGCAACGACAGACGAAAAAATTGCAGAAAGGTTCTGCAAAAGAAAGGTCTATTTTAAAAGTGGCTCCATTGTTTCTGCAAGCGAGTTCAACGAAGAAAACTAAGTTTCGGGAAATTCTTTTTCCTCGGTGCTAGGCGCCGGGGAATTTTTTTTGTTGCCGGGAAGCGACCCAAAAATTGCCGCTAGGGGATTTGAACTGTCCGCGCCTAAACTCTTCAGCATGTCGCCGCCGAGCGCCGAACTGCCGCCGCCCATAGACTTTAAAAGAAGTGGCAAAAGCGCGCTCATGCCGTTGCCGCCGCTAAGAAGAGCGCCGAGCATCCCGCCATTTTGGCCATTTTGATTTTGCTCATTTGGCTGCGAGAAAGTTTGGGCGCCGTCATTGACAAAAGCGCGATTATTGTTTTGCTGCGAATATGCCTCCTCTGGATAGAGCGGCGGAAAAGAATTATTCATGCTATTTGTATATGCGCCCGCTTTAATATTTGCAACAAATTTGTGGAAAAATCAATGTCAAACTCATATCATGTATAAGTAGTAAGGGAGACGATATGAGCAAAAACTTTGCCGATTTCAAAGCCGAAAGGCCGCAGTCTAATGAAAAAAAGAGTGCCGCGTCCAGCACAAATTCTGCTGAGCAGGACCTTAAAAAAGCATATGACGAACTTAAAGACCTCGACTCTAAATCGCTGGCTGCAAGGCTGAGCGAAGAGGTGAAGCGGCAAAAAAATAACGGCACTTTCAACTATCAGATGCTTCTCGAGAGTGTGGAGAGTATGAGAATGTTCATGCCGCAAGAGTCTTACATCTCGCTTAAAAATCTACTTGAGAATATTAAATGAACATGAGAAAAATTGATGCGTCGCTATTGAAATATGCGGCGGCGGAAAGTTCGGGCAAAAGAATATGCTGCCTTGTCAGCGCCAGAGGCTTTGGCGAACTTAAAAAAATCTTACAAGAGAAGAAGATTGAGATATTAAATGAATATTTATTCATAAAGTCTTTTTTTGTCGCTGCAACAAGGGAGGAGATAATTTTTCTTTCCCGTTTGGGGAGCGTCAAGTTCATTTCTTCCAACACGAGTGCGCTTGCGCTTATGCATGTTGCGCGCAGGGTGCTAAATTTTCCTGTCTGTCCTCTTTCTGGCTTGGGAGTGGGCGCGGCTTTTATCGATACCGGCATCAGCGCACATTGCGACTTCTGTCTTGGGAAAAATCGCATAAAAAAATTTGTTGATCTTGTGGGTAACAAAAGCGCGCCATATGACGATAATGGGCACGGCAGTTTTGTGGCCGGCGTGTGCGCCGGCTCGGGAGCGGGGAGCGCCGGCAAATATAAAGGCTTCGCGCCGCGCGCGGACATATTTGCTTTGAAGGCGCTCGATAAAAATGGCGAAGCTTATTCCAACAAAATTCTTTCCGCAATGGAATGGGTATTCGATAATCACAAAAAAGAAAACATTCGCGTTGTGTGCATGAGTTTTGGCAGCGAGCCGCTTGGCTTCAATGACCCAATCATGAACGGTGCGGAAGAACTTTGGAAAAGCGGAGTGATTGTTGTTGCCGCGGCGGGTAACAGCGGTCCCGAATATCAATCGATAAAAAGCCCCGGCGTTAGCAGAAAACTGATAACCGTCGGTGGGCTGGACGATAACAGATATGACGACAACTCTTTCTCGCACTCGCTTTTTGAGATTGCAGACTTTTCTTCTCGCGGTCCGTCATTTAGAAGTTTCAAGCCCGATGTTGTTGCGCCGGCCGTTGACATCACATCTTGCGCGGCGAGTGGAGGCTATTGCAAACTTAGCGGCACAAGTGTAGCCACGCCAATGATTGCCGGAATTATGTGTCTAATGTGTGAGCGCTATCCTGGCATAACTCCCGACGAAGCAAAGCGCAAACTTCTTTCAGTTTGCAAGCCAATTTGCTTTAACAGAAATCATGAGGGCTTTGGCTATCCGGACCTAACTAAACTTTTCGATTAACTTAATAATTTTTTCATTTGCCTCATTAACACCTGCTTTTTGCAGGTTTTTTTTGTAAAAATTAATGTTTTTGAACATTTTTTCGATTGTTTGGCTCAATTTTTCTTGAGAAAGATTTTCGTCTAAAATCATTTCTCCATAGCCAAGTTTAGAAAAAAGTTTGGCGTTTTCTATCTGGTCGCCTCGCGATGCGGCTTTGGAAAGAGGAAGCATAAGCATCGGCTTTTTGAGCGCAAGAAGTTCATTTATAACGCCCGAGCCGGCGCGAGTAACAACAAGGTCGGCTGCGGCATAGAAGTCGGCGATAGGGTCAAGATAAGCAAGCGGGAAATAGCCCGGCTGCACAGAAATGGAGGAAATGTTATTCTTTCCAACTGCATGAATAACTGTGAAACCCTTTGTTAAAAAGGAAGGGTCTTTTAAAAGTTCATTCATTCGAACAGAGCCTAAACTTCCGCCCACAAACAAAATAATCGGCTTGTTTGAATATCCAATTTTTGCCAGCACCTTGCTTCTGTCGCCCGAAAGAATTCCCCGCCTTATCGGCTGTCCCGTCCAAATATAGTTTTTGTTTAACTTGCTTGTTTCATAGAATGTTGTGCAGACGGCTTTTGCCGAGCGTGCGATAAGTTTGTTCGCTAGCCCCATGCTTAAGTCGGACTCGTGTGTGATAACAGGGATGCCCAACTTTTTTGCCGCCCTCGCAACCGGGACGGAAACATATCCGCCCTTTGAAAAAATCACATTTGGACTGATTTCTTTAAGCACTTTTTTTGCCGCCGTAACTGCCTTTAAAAGTTTGAAGGGAAGAAGCGCGTTTTTAAAAATATGCGCTCTGTCAAACTTGACGGTTTCAATTTCGTGAAAAGAAATTCCGCCAAACTTTTTGACGATATCTTCTTCCATGCCATGCGAGCCGATATAGTGCATCTCAAAGCCTTTAAGTTCTTCGGCGATTGCGAGATTTGGATATATGTGTCCCGCAGTTCCGCCGCCGGTGAAAACAATCTTCTTCATTTTTTAACTCCTGTGTTTTAATATATTTTACGCAACAAGAAGTGAATATATTTATGTGATTTAATGAATATTTATACATAAAAAAGAATAAATTCTCAGCCCGTAAAGTGTCGAAAAAATTTGGCTAAAAATTTCAAATATGTTAAAATATATCTAAGCAGAAAGATTTTTACAGGAGAAAATATGGCTGAGTATAAATCGAAAGACATCGTTGTTCTTGAAGGGCTTGACGCAGTGAGGCTGAGGCCGGGCATGTATATCGGAACAACGGGCGCAAAAGGTTTTCACCACATCCTTTGGGAAATCGTGGACAACGCGATAGACGAAATTTCAAGCGGCTATGGCGACACAATCAACATCACTTTAAATCAGGACGGCAGCGCCACCGTAGAAGATAACGGGCGCGGAATTCCGGTTGACAAACATCCGACCATGAAAAAATCCGGCGTCGAAGTTGTTTACACAACTCTTCATGCGGGCGGAAAGTTCAACAGTTCAAACTATAAATTCTCGGGCGGTCTTCACGGCGTGGGTGCGTCTGTGACGAATGCGCTCTCTTCCTGGTGCGATGTCACAGTTTTTCGTGACGGCAAAGAGCACAACATGCGTTTTGTCTCCAAGGAAGGGGCCGACGGCAAGGTTCATGGCGGCATAGTTGAAAAGCCGCTTGAAGTTGTGGGTGCTGCAAAGAAGACGGGCACAAAAGTATCCTTCCTGCCGGACGAACTTATTTTTGGCAAGCAATCGTTCAGTTTTGAGGCCATTTCCAAGCGAGCACGCGAACTTGCTTTTCTTAATAAGAACTTGAAAATAAACGTTATCGATAAAATTGGCGGTGGCCAAGCATTTTTTCACTATGAAGGCGGAATTGCCGACTTTGCTGAATATCTTGTGGAAGGCAAAAATAGACTTTTCTCAAAGCCTATCTTTATCGAAGGCGAAGACGAAGATTTCCGCATGGAAATGGCGCTTATTTACACTGACGGCTACACAGAAAGTTGTTTTTCATATGTCAATAATATTCCGACCACCGAAGGTGGCACGCACGAGACTGGCGCGAAAAGTGCAATCACCAAGGTGTTCAACGACTATGCCCGTGCAAACGGCGTGCTGAAAGAAAAAGACCCAAACTTCCTAGGCGAAGACTTCCGCGAGGGTGTGACAATGGTGCTCTCAGTGAAAATGAACAATGTGCAGTTCGAGGGTCAGACCAAAACTAAACTCGGCAACCCCGAAGCGCGTGTTAAGGTGGAAGCACTTGCAATCAAGGCGCTCGGTGAATTTCTTTCGAGCAAAAAAGTTGCGCCGGTTGCAGAGGCGATTTTGAATAAGGCTAAGGCCGCGCTTAAAACAAGAGAGGCGGCAAAGCGCGCAAAAGAACTTTCGCGTGCCAAAAACTCGGCAGACAATTTTAATTTGGTGGGCAAACTTGCGGCCTCTTCCTCACGAAATCGTGAAAAGGCGGAATTGTTTATCGTGGAAGGAGACTCCGCGGGCGGCAGCGCAAAGCAGGGCAGAGACCGCTCTTTCCAAGCCATTCTTCCTCTTCGCGGCAAGCCGCTAAACGCCGAGAAAAAACGCATTGACCAGGTGCTGGGCAACGAAGAAATTCGCACAATCATTTCCGCGCTCGAAACAGGAATCGGCGAGGATTTTGACCTATCCTCTCTTCGTTACAATAAAGTGATTATCTTGTCGGATGCCGACCAAGACGGCGCACACATCCGTGCGATACTTTTAACTTTCTTTTTCAGATATATGCGTGAACTTATCAACGACGGGCATGTGTTTATCGGACTTCCGCCGCTCTACAAAGTTTTCAAAAAAGGCTTTGAAGAGTATGTGTATTCGGACGCCGAACTTCCGGCAGCCGTGGCGCGTTGCGGAAAGGGCTATATGATACAAAGATATAAAGGTCTTGGTGAAATGAACCCCGACCAACTTTTTGAAACGACCATGGACCCAGAAAAGCGCTCTCTCATTCAAGTGACAATCGAGGATGCGGCCGAGGCCGAGAAAATGGTGGTCACGCTTATGGGTGACGATATCGATGCAAGAAAGGAATATATTTCAAAGCACGCCAACTTTGATAGGGTTGACGAGTTTATGAATGAATACAAGGGAGGTTAACGGTGGAAGAGATTATATATAGGTCACTCGACGAAGTTCTTCATAATTCCATGATCCCATACACCGAGCATGTTGTGCTCGACCGCGCACTTCCAAGAGTAGAGGACGGACTCAAGCCGGTGCAGCGTAGAATTCTCTATTCGATGCTGGAACTTGGGCTTCAGCCGGAAAAACAATATAGAAAATCGGCAAGAATTGTCGGCGATTGCATGGGCAAATATCACCCTCACGGCGACAGTTCTGTCTATGACGCAATGGTGAGAATGAGCCAGGACTTTGTGCTGCGCGCTCCGCTTGTGGACGGGCATGGAAACTTCGGCTCGGTGGACGGCGACAGCGCCGCGGCCATGCGTTACACAGAGGCAAAACTTGCCCCGCTTGCCATGGAACTTCTTCGGGACCTTGAAAAGGACACGGTGAAATGGAGCCTTAACTTTGACGACACTTTGAAAGAGCCGGACATGCTTCCGGGCAGATTTCCAAATCTTCTTGTCAATGGCGCATCGGGCATTGCTGTTGGCGTTGCAACAAACATTCCGCCTCACAACTTGGGCGAGGTGATTGACGGCGTGGTGGCATACATCGATAACCCAAAAATCTCGCTTGAAAATATGATGCAAATAATTAAGGGTCCCGACTTTCCAACCGGCGGGGAACTTATCTTCGGTGACGGCCTAAAAGCGGCATATGAGACCGGCAAGGGCAAAATCACTATTAGGGCAAAAGTTGGCATTGAGAGCAATGGCGATAAGACCAGCCTTGTTATCACAGAGCTTCCATATCAGGTGAATAAGGCCGCGCTCCTGCAAAAAATTGTTGAACTTAAAGAAGCGAATAAGGATAAACTTGCCTCCATCAGCGAAATTCGCGACGAAAGCGATAAAAATGGCATGCGCGCGATAATTAGGCTGAAAAAGGATGCAAATCCTAAAAAAATCCTTGAAATTTTGTATAAATCCACAAATTTGCAGGTTTCATATGCCATCAACATGGTGGCAATTGCAGGTGGCAAGCCTCGTCTTCTTGGCCTTATGGATGTGATTTCCTATTACACCGACTATCAGCGCGAGGTGATTATTCGTCGCACGCGTTTCGACCTTAATGCGGCAAAAGATAGGGCACACATCGTGGAAGGATTGTTGAAGGCGATTGCTAATATCGACGCCGTGATTAAGATTATCAAAACAAGCCCGAATATCTCCGAAGCCAAGGTGCGCCTAAGAGCCAAGTTTGGTTTTTCGGAAAAACAGACGCAAGCGATTTTGGATATGCGTCTTGCTCGTCTTGTGAACTTGGAAGAGGATAAACTTAAGTGCGAACTTAAAGAACTTAAAGAAACAATCGACACGCTTACAAAAATTCTTGGCAGCAAAACACTGCAAAACAATGTGATTAAGAAGGAGATTTTGGAAATCAAACGCTCCTTCGGCTCGCCAAGAAAGAGCCATGTTTTGAAAAGCGCAGACATCAAAGTTAAAGAGATTAACGCCGAAACTGTCTCCGCTCAGAACTATGTTCTTGCCTTGACTGCTGGCGGCACAATAAAGAAAGTGAGCGCGAAAAACTATTCGATGTCGAATAAAGCGCTTTCCGATAATTCCGCGCTCACCGATGTTCACTCTCAGGTTGTAAGTTGCACCTCTCTTGACACAGTTCTCATTTTCTCCGAAAAGGGAAATGTAATCAAACTCTCTGCAGACAAGATTAAAGAGTGCAAGTGGCGCGACAAAGGCTTCTCCATGCACGAACTCGACGCGAATGCTCCGGCAAGCGAAAGGGCTTCAAAAATTCTCATTGCAGGCAAGGGCAGCGAAGTTCTTTTCTTCACGCGCACGGGCATGATAAAGCGCTCCACGCTCGCGGACACACTCGCTCAAAAATCTTTCTATCAAGCGGTTAAAATTCAGGACGCGGATAGCCTGATAAATGTTGAATATCTGGACCCGGCCAAGAAAGTTCTCATGCTTTCCTCTCAAGGAATGAGCCTTGCCTTTGACGCGGCGGAGGTGCCTTGCCAAGGCAGAGTTTCGATTGGCGTAAAGGGAATAAACATGGAAGAGGGCGACAGCGTTGCCTTTGCAGGGCAGTTTAGCGCTTCCGAAAATGTTGTTGCAGTCTCGGCAAATGGCGAAGTTAAGAAGATTGAATGCAAGCACTTTGCTCTCTCGTCTAGATATAGGAAAGGTTTAAAATATTTCTCACTGGACGGCAAAAACAGCGTGGCCTTTGCCTCGATTGGAGAGCAAACACTTGCGGTAGATTTTGGCCTCAAAATTCTGCCCCTCGAAACAAAGAAATTTAAACTTTCCGACCGCCTCGCCCCGGCCGAGCCAATCATCAAAAAGAAATTTTTAGGGATTTATTCATTTAAATAATCGCACCCTTCGACCTCGCGCTAGTTTAGTGCGGGGTTTTTTATTGGCATAATGTGGGTTTTCGCTAAATAAATTAGACTAAGCCTTCTTTTTCGACAAAGCCCGAGACAAGTAGACAAGTTTTTGCATTTGCTTCGTTTGCCGGGAAGGGGCTAAATCTTTATTATTAAAAGCGAGGTTTACATGCACTTTGCAGTTGTTAAATCCAGAACTATCAAAATTGTTATTGCCATGATAATCGTTTGTGTCCTGCTGGCAGTAAGTTTCAGCGGCGCGCGCCTTGCCGAAGTCTTTTTCGGTTACTCCACAAGGCTGGTGCCGGTTTACTCAGTCGACACCGACGAAAAACAAGTTGCCATTTCCTTTGACGCCGCTTGGGGTGCGGATAAGACGGAAGGCATCCTTGAAATTTTGAAAGAATACGATGTGACCGCAACCTTTTTCCTCGTCGGATTTTGGGTGGACGAATATCCGGAAACGGTGAAGAAAATCGACGACGCGGGCATTGAAATCGGCACTCACTCGAACAATCACCCCGACATGGTCAAACTTGACGCATCAACAATCAAAAGTGAACTGACCTCTTCAATAGAGAAGATTGAGAAGATAACCAATAAGAAGGTGGAGTTGTTTAGACCGCCATTTGGCTCCTACAATAACACCCTTATCGAAGAAGCGGAAAAACTAGGGTTAATCACTATCCAGTGGGATGTTGACACGCTCGACTGGAAGGGTTTATCTGCCGCCGATATGTGCTCCCGAGTGACCAAAAGCGTCAAAAACGGCTCAATCGTTCTCATGCACAACAATTCAGACAATATATTAGACGGGCTGCGCATGATACTCGACCGCCTCAAAATGCAGGGCTACAAAATCACAAGCATTGGCCAGCTCGTTTACAAAAATAACTTCACAATAGACAGAAATGGTGTGCAACATCAAGCTTAAAAATAAAAAGGAGAAAATTTGTATGGACTACGAAAAGACAAACTCGGTGACACTCTCAGGAACAATTTCGCAAAAGCCGGTCTTCAGCCATCAACTGTTGGGTGGCGAAGCGTTCTATGACTTTTATTTGGATGTGGCTCGGCTCTCGGGCGCGGTGGACAGCATTCCGGTGACAATTTCACAAAGGCTGTTAAAATCTTCCGGCATAAAATTTGAAGTCGGCACAGGGGTGTCGATAAGCGGCGAGTTCCGCTCTCACAACTTGGAGCAGGAAGGAAAAAGCAAACTTCTCTTGTCCGTTCTTTGCAAAGAAGTTGCGGAAAAAGCGGGCGAGGACGAAAACTGCATTGAACTGACAGGCTTTATCTGCAAGCCTCCGATTTTTAGGGAGACGCCTTTCAAGCGCCAAATAAACGATATATTGCTGGCCGTTAATCGTCCCGTTTTCAAACGCTCCGACTATATTCCAGTTATCGCGTGGGGAAGAAACGCGCTCTATGCCAAAAACTTCCGCGTGGGCGATATGGTGAAAATCAAAGGCCGCATTCAATCGAGAAAGTTCAATAAAGTCATTGACGGCGAGACTATCGAAAAGACTGCATATGAGGTCAGTGTGCAAGACATTTTGCAGCACGAGGAGAAACTCGACACGCACATCTCTTTTGAAGAAAAAGAGATGTCTATGTAAAAAATGCGCCAAAAGGCGCCTTTTTGTTTGACTAAAATTTGATTTTTGGTTAGAATAATATCCATGAACAAAGGCAGAGATTTAAATCTTTTCTGTAACGGCGTTATTCGCAGGGGCGAAGAGTTTATTTTTGTGCCAAAATGTCACCTCGGGGGGGGGGGGCCTGACCGCCT
>CAOQYA010000004.1:66790-74348 GCA_948514155.1 uncultured Eubacteriales bacterium
TCCACATGAGAGGCGTATCGGAGATTTCCGATAGGCTTTTTTTGCACATAATAAGAGCAGTCACCTGATTTATCCTAATTCAGCCGCGACAAAATCGCTTGTCGATTTTAGTTTGGTCGCGAGAAGGCAATCCGAACGTAACCGCGCTGCTTTTCGAGTGAACTCGAAAACAAGAGATTAGTTCGAGTTTGACCGAACAAACTAACCAAGGAGAAAAAGTATGTTAAAAGTTAAATGGAAACTCTCAATATTCACATTCGCGATTTTTTTCTGTATAGCGGCGCTGGTGGGCGGAGTTTGTTTGGCATTTGTAAAGTCCGCCGGAAAAGACGATGGGCTTTCTCATGCGGCGAATCATCCATTGCAGCCCGAAGATAACCAGGCTTGGACGGAAGGACATAACACTATCCCTATCTACCCGGGAGAGAATATTCACTCGCCTGAGCAACTTGCTTACATAGCTGCGAAAGTGAATATTCTTCAAGACCGGGACTATCAACAGGGCACTTTTTATCTTGAAACCACGATAGATCTATCGGCTCACGTTTGGCAGCCGATAGGGACGGAAGAGTTTCCGTTTATGGGACGGTTAATCAACACCAATGGGCAAGGAATAATCACAAGCATGTTTGTGGAAAGAAGTGCAACGAGTGATGTCCCGGAAAACGCGGGTCTTTTTGGTGTGCTTGCCGGCAGCGCTGTTGTTGACGGATTAAAAATCGAATATTCGCTAATAAATTACCTCTCACGATCAGCGAATTGCCTTTCTGCGGGTGCAATCGCGGGAAAAATGTTAGAAGGCTCTATGGTTCTAGGTTGCACAACAGAAGGAGTTAGCATCTGGGCGAAAACAAATGCCGGTGGAATAGTGGGAGAATATAGTTCTGCTCGAGATATTGAATATTGCAATACTTTATGTGAACTTGCTAACTCTGTTTGTGAAAATGCGGGTGGCATAATGGGGCTTATAAGCGGAGGATATGTAGGAAGCATAAACCAGTGTATAAGCGATAGCACGATAAATGGAAGAATTGTTGGCGGAATTGTTGGAAGAGATGTTTCGACGCAAGGAGGATCAATAGGAAATTGCACAAATAAAGGAATTGTGTCAGCCACCGGCTCAGGCGCAGACGCAGGAGGAATTATTGGTTACACAAAAGTTAAAACTAATCTATCTTCGAACACGAATTACGGAAAGGTCACCACGTCCGGTGGAAATGCCGGCGGGATATGTGGGTCGGGTTTTGCAAATGCAATAGTTAGAGGCAACACCAATTCCGGACAGGTTGTAGGATTAAATGCGGGTGGAATAATTGGTTCGGCTATTAAGGCAACTGTCTCCAACAATAAGAACAGCGGCATCATTTCAGGCACAAGCAATATCGGAGGCATAGTTGGGTTGGCTGATAATTCGACAATCACAAAATGTGAGTGTTCGGCAGGAATCAATAACACAAACACTGCTAAGTCTGGCAGCGCAGGCGGTATAGCGGGATATGCAAAAAACAATACTCTGATTGATGAATGCAAGTTAATACAAGCAGAAGTTGTTTGTAAGAAAAATGGCGGAGGAATGGCCGGTATAACGGAGTCAAATTCTCGCATATTGAACGGGCAGGTTGAAAATTCGATTATAGAAGTGAGCAACAATAATGCAGGTGGAATTTCAGGATCGGTTACTCAGTCAAATTGCAGAATTGAGAATTGTAAGTTTATTAACTCTGCCATAAATAAATCTGAAACTTGGAATTCTGGAAGCATTGTCGGCTGGGTTGGTGGAACAGGTCTCGTTATAACAAATTGTTCAAATGATAGTTTGTCTGAGGTTTTCGGTCAGTATGCAGGAGGGATAGTCGGAGGAGCAGACACAACAGGAATTATCAATATCACCTATTGCACAAACAACGCTGCTGTAACAGGATGCAGAGTTGGCGGAATAGCCGGCTCTATGAAGTCTGTGACAATAATTAAGAATTGCATAAATAATGCGGCTGTAACTGCAAATAAAGGAAACTCAGTCCCCATGGCAGGTGGAATAGTTGCAGATTGCGGTTGGCAAGGAGACGTCTCTGAGATAACGATTGAAAATTGCACTAATACAGGGATAATATCCAACACCGGCGGACAGTATGTCGGCGGAATAATTTCGTATGTTGGCTCGTATGGACAAAAAGGAGAATCGACATCAGATTCCTCGCTTATTTGTTGCAAGAGAGCGCAAATAAGATATTGTATAAATAAAGGTGCTGTTTCAAGCCCTTATCAGAATTCAAAAGTTGGTGGCATTGTAGGCTTGCTTATTCGCTCTCAGCAAGCTGTTATAGAAACTTGCACAAATTATGCTAATGTTAGTTCAACTGCCGCTTCCAGTTCAGTTTCGAGCGTGGGTGGCATTATAGGCTGGCTTGAAAGAACTGCCTGCAATGTTATCAGTTGCATAAACATTGGCGCGATTAAAGGCGGTTATGACGCTGGCGGGATTGTTGGAAGGTCTGCGTGCGGCACAATATCTTCTTCGCACAACTATGGCAATGTAACTTCTTTTAATAACGATGGTGCTTCTGCCGGTGGTGTGGTTGGAAAAGTTTGTGGCTGGACGAGTAATGTGTCAAATTCTTCAAATTGCGGACAAGTCAGCGGAGTTGCTGCCGGAGGCGTTGTTGGCTCTTCTGAAAGAACTGAAACAATACTTAATATGAGTGGATGTTACAATTCAGGAGACATAGACACCGTTAGAACAAATGCAGACTTAGATGCGAATAAGTATTTCGCACTAGGCGGACTTCTTGGACGGACTGCGGAATCTTCTAAAAGCAATATTACAAATTGCTTTGCTAAATGTGCTCTAAAAGCCGAAACAACCTATCTGCCAAATGGATATGTCGGGGCTATGATAGGTGGCACTTGGAGCGGAAATGTTGTGATAACAGGTTCAGGTTCTGATGCAACGCCGGGGCATTATTGGATGAATGGTAGCACCAGTTTTTTTGAAAATAAAGGAAACTCGAAACAAATAACTATAGAGGCCTCTTATGCTGTTGTAAGAAATACGATAAACAAAAATGGTGCTACGAGATTTATTTTTATTAGTGGTGAAGGTAACGTGCCGCCATATAATGACTACTTTGTTTATAACAGTTATCTTGGATTAGTGCCGAAGGGAGTATTTTGGGTTGAAGGCGAAAATATAGATAGTTGGCAATCTCATCTTACTGATCTTTTTAAAAAGTGCTTCCCGGGCGTCAAGATAGTTGGCTATGAGAGCGTCTCCAGCGTGGCATAGCGCGCACCGCAACATAATTTTTTAGAAAACTTAAAAAGTGCTATCGAATGATAGCGCTTTTTAAATCAGTGGTTTTTTCATGTCGGATGGGATGTCGAGACCGAGCAGTTTTAAAACTGTCGGCGCGATGTTTGCAATCGAGCCTTTTTTGTTTTTAATCTTGTGTTTTTTTGCAGAGACTATTATAACTGGCACCTTGTTTGTGGTGTGAGTGGTAATAGGCTGGCCGAATTTGTCATACATAAGTTCAGCGTTGCCATGATCGGCTGTGATTATGCAAGTGCCGCCAACCATAAGAGTCGCTAGTGCCACCGCATAGGCTTGCTTGTCGACGCAGGCAGAGGCCTCCTTAGCCGAGTTAAAGTTGCCGGTGTGGCCTATCATGTCGGTGTTTGAGTAGTTGATTAGCACAAAGTCATATTCGCTCTTAGCGATTGCTTCAATCGCGCTTTCGGTGATTTCCACCGCCCGCATTTTAGGGAAGGGCGCAAAGTCGGTGGTCTCGATGCTTTCGATAAGTTTGCGCTCTTCGCCGGGATAAGGCTCTTCAATCGTGCCGTTGAAAAAGAAGGTCACATGTGCATATTTGGTGGTCTCGGCGATGTGAAACTGCTTCATTCCGGCCGCTGAGATTATTGCTGACAGATTGTCCTCAATCTTTTCAGGTGGAAAAATGACGCTGACATTTTTGAGTTTTTCGTCGTAACTTTCCATGCTTGTGAAGAGGAGATTTTTAAATTTTTTGGTTTTGAATTCTTTAAAGTTTGGGTCGGTGATGGCAAAAGAGATTTCGCGTGCACGGTCGGAGCGGAAGTTGAAGAAAATCACGCTGTCTCCGTCTTTAATCAGCCCGTTTTTGTCTATGATTGCCGGCTCGATAAATTCGTCGGTCTTGCCGCGCGAGTAGTTGGCTTTAAGGGCTTCCTGCGCCGAAATAAACTCTTCGCCCTTGCCCGAAACGAGAAGGTCATAGCCCTTTTGCAGGCGGTCGAAACGGCGCTCTCTGTCCATGGTGTAAACTCGGCCGCAGACGGAAGCAATCTTTGCCGACTTGTCGGCGATAAACTCCTCGAGGTCGGAAATATAATATTGCCCAGCCGTTGTGCCGGTGTCGCGCCCGTCGGTGATAGCGTGAACATAAACTTTTTTAAGGCCCCGCGCCTCGGCTGCCTCCAAAATTGCGAAAAGGTGATTGATGTGCGAGTGCACTCCGCCGTCGGAGAGAAGGCCCATAACGTGCAGTGAAGAATTGTTCTTCTCGGCGTGGTCAAAGGCTTTTAAGATGTTAGGGCGTGAGAAAAAACTCTCGTCCTCGATAGCGCGGTCGATTTTCTCTAAGTTCTGCAAAATCACTCGGCCCGCGCCAAGTGTTAAATGCCCAACTTCCGAGTTGCCCATTTGCCCGGCTGGCAGACCCACGGCGTTGCCGCTTGCCTCCAGTTTTGAATGCGGATACTTTTTTAAAAGTTTATTAAGATATGGCGTGCCCGAAGCCTTAATCGCATTTCCGAAACGCGACTTGTTCAGCCCAAAGCCGTCCAAAATAACTAGTGTGACCATACTCTCCCTCTATGCCAAAAAGTGTAGCATCGCGAAAATCTTTTGTCAAATAAAAGTATTGACTTTTCGTTATATGTGTGTTAAAATTTTTCTATGAAAACATTTGAAGAATTAAAAAAAGATGGGATTTTAAAAGACCATAACATCGAAGCCTATCAATCGGTGCAGGAACTCTTTGAAACCGGAGAAAATAAGGTGGGAGTTGTGCAGGCCACGGGAACGGGTAAGTCATATATCGCGCTCCAGTTTTTGTATGATAATGTGCTTACAAAGAAAGATAAACATGCGCTCATTCTTAGTCCGCTCTACGGCATTGTAGACCAGTTTCGCGACCTGTTTGAAGAAGTGTATTTTAAGGAAAATGTTAATATGGCGGTTTCTTATGCGCATTATGTTAACCTTGAAAGCCTCACGGACGAAGAGATAAAACTTCTCGATTTTGATTATATCGTGCTCGACGAATTTCACGGGCTTGGGGCTAAAAAAAGAGGAGAGAATGTTAAAAAACTGCTTGACGCAAATCCTGACGCCAAAATTCTTGGCTTAACAGCAACTCCGGTTCGCTTTCTTGATAATAATCGTGACATGGGCGAAGAAATTTTCGGTGATAATATTGTCGATGGAATAAATTTGGCCGATGCAATTAGAGAAGAGGTTCTTCCGGCGCCCGATTATGTTATGGCAGTCTATTCCTACGATAATATGCTCGAAGAAATCAAAGATAAAATTGAAAGAATAAAGAACAAAAAGACGAGAGAACTTCTTAAAGACGAACTTGAAAAAGCAAAGAGAATGGCTGCGGAGGCTGAAGGCTTAAAAGAACTTTTTGCCCGTAAAATAGAGAAAAAGAATGGCAAATATATTGCATTTTGCGCAGATTTCGAAAAGCTTGAGTCTCTTAAAGCAGAAATTGAGAAAGGGCTTTTTAACGGCGTTAATAAAAATGTAAAAATTTATATTGCCACAAGTAAGGTCGGCAAAAAAGAAGCGCTGCAAGCGATAAAAGACTTTGAAAGTGATAACTCTGACGAACTTAAAATATTGCTTTGTGTTGACATGCTTAATGAAGGTGTTCATATTAAAAATGTGGATGGCAGTTTTATGTTTCGCCCAACATCTTCGCCGAGAGTATATCTTCAGCAACTCGGAAGAGTGCTGTCTGTTAGAGAAGATAAAGATTTCCAGCCACTCGTGTTTGATGTAGTGAACAATATCCAGTGTCTCGACGATATTGGGGATGTTTTCGGTTCTGAAAGCGAAGGGATTGGTGATGGTTTTGATGTTTTTGATAAAGATAACCTTCCTTTTAAAATCGACGGAGAGAATTTGGATTTAATATCTCTACTTTCTATGTTGGATACAGCAGCCACTCTGTCCATCCACACAAAAGAAGAGTGGCTTGGCGCTGCCGAGCGATATGTAAATAAGTTCGGGAATTTGAATATGTCAGCCAAGTATACAGAGGAAGAAACAGGTCTTAGACTAGGAAGGTGGCTTTGTGATATAAGATACGGCATTAGAAAAGATGAAAGCCGAAGAGAGGCAGATCACATCAAAAAGTTGCTGAAACTCGACCCAAAAGTGCTTGACTATGGTGCGAAATCGTCGGAAGAAATACGATCTGAGACATTGGCTATGTTGCAAGCGTTTACAGATGAGAAAGGTGAAGTTCCTATTTCGGGGGAACTGAAAGAACAATATCCTGATTTGGATAGAAACCTAAAATATATAAAAGATGTGACAACGAATGGTAAGATAGATGAAATGAAATTGGCAAAAGTTAGTTTTAAATTTCCTACTCAGGAATTAGTTGACCAGGTGATTAAAATCAATCGATATGCATTATTATCAAAACGAGAACTAATATTATTAAAACAAGAAGAAACACGAGACAAGACATTGGCTATGTTGCAAGCGTTTACAGATGAGAAAGGTGAAGTCCCTGTTTATGGAGAATTGAAAGAACAATATTCTGAATTGTATAAAAACATAATGCATATAAAAAATGTGGTAACGAACGGTAAGATAGATGAAATGAAATTAGCAGAATCTAATGTCAAATTTCCTACTCAAGAACTAGTTGACCAGATGATTAAAATCAATCCATATGCGTTATTATCAAAACAAGAGGTAATACGAGCTAAGACATTGGCTATGTTGCAAGCGTTTACAGATGAGAAAGGTGAAGTTCCTATTTCGGGGGAACTGAAAGAACAATATCCTGATTTGGATAGAAACCTAAAATATATAAAAGATGTGACAACGAATGGTAAGATAGATGAAATGAAATTGGCAAAAGTTAGTTTTAAATTTCCTACTCAGGAATTAGTTGACCAGGTGATTAAAATCAATCGATATGCATTATTATCAAAACAAGAACTAATATTATTAAAACAAGAAGAAACACGAGACAAGATATTGGCTTTGTTGCAAGCGTTTACAGATGAGAAAGGTGAAGTTCCTGTTTCGGAGAACTTAAAAGGACAATATCCTAAATTGCATAATTACATAAAGGAGATAAAAAAAGTTGTAACGAACGGTAAGATAGATGAAATGAAATTAGCAGAATCTAATGTCAAATATCCTACTCAAGAATTAGTTGACCAGATGATTAAAATCAATCCATATGCGTTATTATCAAAACAAGAAGAAATACGATTCAAGATATTGGCTTTGTTGCAAGCGTTTACAGATGAGAAAGGTGAAGTTCCTGTT
>CAOQYA010000004.1:74448-79745 GCA_948514155.1 uncultured Eubacteriales bacterium
TCGGAGAACTTAAAAGGACAATATCCTAAATTGTATAATTACATAAAGGAGATGAAAAGTGTGGTAACGAATGGTAAGATAGATGAAATAAAATTGGAAAAAGTTAAACTTAAATATGCTACTCAAGAATTAATTGACCAGATGATAGAAATCAATCCAAATGTATTATTGTCAAAAAAAGAACTAATATTATTAAAACAAGAAGAAGCACGAGCCAAGACATTGGCTATGGCGCAAGCGCCTACCGATAAAAGTGAGCAAGTTCTTGCTCCGGCAAACTGTAAAAACTGCGGGGGTGCTATTGAGGGTAGTGTAAGAATATCAACGATTGATGGCAAACTTGATAAGCAGCCGCAGAAAAAGGGCGATTGCGATTTTGCCAATGACGAATTGATTAAGGCTGGGGAAGGCACCAATCAGAATGCGTTGTCTAAAAAGACAAAGAGAGATGATATGGACAATCCGACCCATTAAAAAGAAGAGCAGGTTGCTCTTCTTTTTTATCTGTCTAAGTGTTCGTCGAAGAGGCTGCGGGAGTTGTCGTCTCTTCTATGATTGTCTCGTTCCTGCTCGTCGCGGTGGGTGGGCCCATAGTAGTCGTCGTGGCCGTAGTCGGCGCGCTCCGAATAGCCGCTTTCTCTTCTTCGGCGCTCTTCGCGAGATGCTTCCACATTTGCCGTTCTTGGCTCATAGCGAGTGAACTCGCCTTCGCGCGCTTTTGCCTCCAAAAGTTTTTTCTTTTTTGCCCCCCAAACATGAATTGAGCCCTTGTCCATAAAAAGTTTGACCACCAAAAATACGGCCGCCGCTCCGACAACGATATAGATAAGCCTTGAAAACACGCTGCCCTGATAGCCGAAAATGCCGGCAACGAAGTCATATTGCAAAAGTCCAATCAGCAGCCAGTTAACGCAGCCTGCAATGGTGAGTGCAAATGCAATGAAAGTAAACATATCAGTCCTCCTTGAGAGATATCATGCGTAAAATGTAACTAAAAATACTCAAAGCAAAAATTTTCGACCATTTTGATTGACTTTTTTACTTTTGGTGAATATAATAAGCAAACGGAAGTAGATTTGAAGTTTTCAAATTCAGTGCACACGCACGCGGCCGCTATTCTTCCTTGAACTTATTCAAACTGTGGCCGACAAATTTTGCAAGAGAGGATGCTTGCAAAGTTATTTTTATTTTGCTTGGAGGGAAAGACAATGGCAGAAAAATACTTAACACCCGAAGGAAAAAAACAGTTAGAGGAAAAACTGGAATATCTTAAAACGGTGAAAAGACCGGAAGTTGTGAAGAAGATTGGTCAGGCAAGGGAGTTTGGCGATTTGTCTGAGAACTCCGAATATGACGCAGCGAAAGACGAGCAGGCGCTTCTTGAAAGCCAGATTGCAGAACTTGAAGACACGCTCTTGAACGCAGTTGTTATCAAAAAGTCGAGCATCGACACATCGAAAGTTAGCATTGGCACCAAGGTTAAACTCTATGACGAAGAGTTTGACGAGGAAGTGGAATACAAAATCATTGGCTCGGACGAGAGCGACCCTAAGAACGGCCTTATTTCAAACGAGTCGCCGGTGGGCGCTGCGCTTCTTGGACACAAGGTGGGCGAGATTGTTGTCGTGCACACTCCTAACGGGGATGTGACATATAAAATCTTGGCAATTGGCGTTTAAAACTTCAAAATTTTTTAGCCTGCGCGCTTCGCAAAAAAATAATTGCGATAAGCAGGCTAAATTTGTTGATTAAAAAGTAAATTTTTGCTACAATTATTAGAGCAAAGGAAAGTTAATGAATTTTGTTAATTATCTGAAAATTTCATTCTCGAACTGGGACAAGATGTGGAAACTCGCCCTTTTCCGCATTGTTGTTTGGTGCTTTGTGCTGGCTTTGATTGCACCTTTTTACAGTGCTATAAAAGATGTTATTCTCTCGAGTTGGAACTTTGAACTTTTTAAAGAGTTCGCCGGCGCCGGCCTTTTCTTTGGGAAAAATGTGGCGCTCACATTTGCAGTTGTTGCCGAAACACTTATCGGCGCGCTTGGCATGCTTTTCACAAAATATATAGCAGCAGGCATCTATATCTCAATAATTCTTTTTATTGTTCGACCTTTTCTTATGAACATTGGCAGATATGTTGTCAGCGAAATGATGTATGGCTACATGTCCAGCCACGCAAAACATGGCTTTATGCCGTCGCTTATAAGAACGCTTAAAAACTCGCTATCTTATGCTGCGCTTAGAATGCTGTTCTGCCTGCCATTCAATGTGCTTGCAGCCGGAATTTTCTATTGCTTGCTACTCGTTCGGGGTGAGGGCTTTGCAATCGCAATGCCATTCATCTTCCTTGCGTCGTTCACCATTTTGGCTTCGATTAAGCAGCTGCTTATCATGGGCTGGGCGCCTGCAATGGTGGTCAGTGGCGAGAATGTTGCAAACTCTTTCGGCGGGGGAATTGCAGCCACATTCCGCGGCTTTGGCAAGAGCGCGCTCTTTGCTGTTTGCGTCTATTTCGCACTCACGCTGCTTGCTTTCGGCTTTCGAGTGTTCAGCCTGCTAATCATCGTTCCACTTTGCGCAATCATCACATCTTCCTTTGAGATGATGAACTATTTCTCTTGCCAGGGCATGAGATATTACACAAACAAGGACACCGTTCTCTCTTCCAAAAAACTTGAGGAGCAGGACAGAATAACAAAAGCAAAATTCCTTTTGTAACGCTTACGCCGCGGTGGACACCAAATTTCTTAACGCGGACACGCCGCAAACGGCTAACCGCTAAAATTCGGATTTCCCCCGCGAGCCCCCTTCCGCACTCTTGAAAAATTCCTACGGACATTTTTCTGCGAGTAGAGGGGCTAGTCTAACTTTTTTGGCCGGGCAAAGCCCTTCTCCCAAAAAGTTAGACATACGCATTAAAAAATTCGTATATTTGTTATTTTTATCGGCTTTTTGCCGAAATTTATATTTATTAAATAGGAGAAAAATGAACTCAAATAAAGTTAAAATCACCTTTCTTGGCGGAGTGGGTGAAATTGGAAAAAATATGACCGCCATCGAATATGAAAATGAAATAATCGTTATCGACGCCGGACTCACATTCCCGGGCGAAGACTTGCCGGGTGTTGATATCGTTATTCCTGATATAAGCTATCTTCTTGCCAACAAGGACAAGGTGAAGGCTATCATTCTAACGCACGGCCACGAGGATCATATCGGCGCACTGCCATTCGTGCTCAGCCAGTTGAATGTGCCAATTTACGGCTCAAGACTGACGCTTGCGCTTGTTGAAAATAAAATGAAAGAATTTGATAAAGTTAAGTTCAAAGCCATTTCAGTTAAGCCGAAAAATGTGCTTAAACTTGGCTCTTTCACCATTGAATTTATCAAAGTCAGCCACTCAATTGCCGGCGCACTTGCGCTTTGCATCACAACACCGGCGGGAAACATTGTTCACACCGGCGACTTTAAAATTGACTTCGAGCCAATCGACGGCACAATGACCGACCTTGCTCGCCTTGGCGAACTTGGCAAGCGCGGCGTTAAACTTTTGATGTGCGAAAGCACAAATGTTTGCCGCAAGGGCTATTCCATGAGCGAGCGCTCTGTTGGCCGCACGCTTAACACAATTTTCGAGAAAAACCCGACCAAAAGGCTGTTTATCGCAACATTCGCGTCGAACATCCATCGTCTGCAACAAATTCTCGACCTTGCCGAAAAATATGGCAGAAAGGTGGCATTCACCGGCCGCAGCATGATAAATGTCAGCGAGGTTGCCATGAAAATTGGCGAACTGAAATATAATAAGGAAAACATTATCGATATTGATAAGGTGGACAAGTTCGAAGACAAGGAACTTCTTATTATCACCACTGGCAGCCAGGGCGAGCCTATGAGCGCGCTTACAAGAATGGCGGCGGGCGAGTTTAAGAAGATTAAACTTCGCGAAAATGACCTTATAATCTTCTCCGCTTCGCCAATTCCGGGCAATGAAAAATATGTTTATAACGTTATCAACGCACTTTTCAAACTTGGCGCAGATGTTATTTATGACGAACTTGCAGATGTCCATGTTTCAGGGCACGCTTGCCAGGAAGAGATTAAAACAATGCATTCGCTCACGCACCCGGAATTCTTTATCCCGGTGCACGGGGAATACAGGCATCTTCGCATGCACTCGCAAATTGCTCAGCAACTTGGCATGAAAGAGCGAAACGTCATTTTGCCGTCGCTTGGTATGCAGGTGGAGCTTTCGCCTAACTCAATCAAGCAGTGCGGCTTTGTGACTGCCGGCCAGAGGCTTGTTGACGGAATGGGCATTGGCGATATGGACAGCAATGTGTTAAGAGAAAGAAAACAACTCTCGGAAGACGGAATTTGCGTGATTGTTGTTAACATCAATAATGTCAGCGGCGTTGTTTCCAGTGAGCCATTTATTATCACCCGCGGAGTTGTGTATCAAGACGAAATGGAGTCCTTTGTGCAAGACGCAAAAGCGGCTATTATCGCTTCGCTTAAGGAGCAAGACCTTAGGGGAGTTGAGCCTTCAGTGATCAAAAGCACTCTTCGCCGCAATATTTCAAACTTCATATTCAAGCGCACAAAGCGTAGACCAATGATACTTACAATTGTGACGCTCGACTAATTCAAAAGGCGCATTTCGCGCCTTTTTTTGATAAAACTTATCAAGTGCAAAATTTGTTGGTTTTTTTAACAAATTTTGATAAAATATATCTATGCAATTTGAAGTTGACATAATTGTTGGGCTGCAAAAAGTGGCAAGCGAGGGCTTGACGGTGTTTTTCCAACTTGTGTCGCTGCTTGGAAGTTATCTCGGCTTTATTATCTTATTTATCGCCTTTTTCTTTTTAAACAGGCGCCTTGCATATGTGTTTGGCATCACTTTCATTGGCGGCGTGGGGCTTAACTACATTTTGAAACACCTCATAAATCGGCCTCGGCCTTTCGTTTCGTATCCCGAGATTTTAAATCTTTCAGACACGCTGGGCAAAAGCATGCCAAGTTCGCACGCACTCTGTTCGGTGGTGCTGGGCATATTTTTGTGCTATTTTGTCTTTAAACTCACTAAAAATATATGGGCAAGAGGGGGCGCGATTGCCTTTAGCAGTGTGCTGATTATTTTAACTTGCACCTCGCGCTTGTATTTGGGCATGCATTATTTGACGGACCTCTTTGTTGGGGCTATAATAGGTGCTGTGATTTCAACGATTGCAATTTTATACATCGAAAAAAGGAAGAAGAAAGTTGGAACTAAAAACACATTCTGAAAAAGA
>CAOQYA010000005.1 GCA_948514155.1 uncultured Eubacteriales bacterium
AAATTCGATCTAAAAAAGTTAAACAGCTTGATCCACCAACGCAAGAATAATAACTTAAATAAGCCCCATTCGGGGCTTTTTTTGTGCTCAAAAAATGGGAGGAAACATATTTTATGATATGAAAGTTAAAAAGAAGAAAAATGTTAGCATGAAAGATTTTTGCTCTTTTAAAGCCGGGGAGAAAGTTAGATATATGTTTTTCCCAAAGACTGAGGAAGAACTTATCGAGGCTTGCGATTTTTGCAGGCGTAAGAAATTGCAAGTTTTTTCGCTTGGAAATGGCAGCAACCTGCTTTTTGTTCACAAATTTAAAGGAGCAGTTATTAATATGCGGGCGTTCGATAAGATTGCGATTTGCCAGCAGACACTCACTTGTGGCGGAGGCGTAAACCTATTTTCTCTTAACAAGTTTTGCGCCGAAAATGGTCTGCAGGGGCTGGAGTTTTCATTTGGCATTCCGGCAAGCGTGGGCGGCGCAGTGAAAATGAATGCCGGCGCTTTTGGCGGCGAAATTTGCGCTTTTCTTAGAAAAATGCTTGTCCTTAAAGACGGCATTATTTTTGAGAAAGATAAATTTTCTTATTCCTATCGCGAAGGGCCTTTAGAAGAGGGGGAAATTCTGATTAGTGCAACATTTGAATTCAAAAGAGGAGAAAAAGAGGAAATTTTGGCAAAACAGCGCGAATTCTTGGAAAAAAGGCGACAAAGTCAGCCATATTCTTTAGCTTCGGCGGGCAGTGTGTTCAAAAGAAAGGGAGATGTTGTTCCCGCACGGCTTATTGACGAGTGGGGGCTTAAAGGCCTCAAAGTTGGCGGGGCAATGATTTCCGATAAGCATGCCGGCTTTATCGTCAACCTTGGCGAGGCAAAGCCGGGAGACATTTTAACTTTGATTGAAATCGTTGAGCAGGTGGCAAAAGGTCATGGGCTGGAGTTCGAGCGCGAAGTTAAGGTGATATAAACTTTTTTTGTCGTAACAAGTTTTGTGCTTGCAAAAGATGCGCCGACTTTGATATACTAAGGCTAAGGAGTTAACATGATACTTTACGGCGATTATCATACCCATACAATTTACTCTAAGCACAATCATGGCAAGGGCACAGTGCTGCAAAATGCAACTGTTGCGGCCGAAAAAGGTCTTAAGCAGATTGCAATCACCGACCACGGCTTTGACCACCAGTTTTTTGGTGTCAGCAGAAGAGATATCCCGCAACTTAGAGAGGAAATTCTTAATGCTAAAGAGGTCACAGGCGTGGACATTTTGCTGGGCGTGGAGGCCAACCTTGTGTCGCTTAATGGGCAAATTGACCTTAAAGAACAAGATTATGAAAATCTCGATATCATTTTAATGGGGCACCACAAACTTGTTAAATCTCCAAGTTTTAAAGACGCTGCCAAACTTAAGTGGGCAAATATGTGCGCTTCGCCTTACAAGCCAAGTGCGGACAGGCTGTCGCGCAACACCACAGCGTTTTTAAGGGCGATTGATAAATATCCGATTGATGTTATCACACACCTTAACTATGGCTGCCCAACAGACACCTTGGCAGTGGCTAAACTTGCCAGACAAAAGGGCGTGCTTATTGAACTGAACGGCAAACGCATATGCTTTAGCGACGAGGAACTTCTGACCATGGCTGAAGAGGGCGTTAAGTTTATTATCAACTCGGACGCGCATTCGCCTGAAAGAGTGGGGGAGTGCAACAGAGCAATCAACCTTATTTATCGCTTAAACATTCCGACGTCACTTATTGTGAACCTTGACAAAGGCGTTACATTTCAAAACAAGAGAGGTTAAGTTTTGAGTTTTTCAAAAGAAAGCAAAATTGAATTACTATTGAGCGTTACAGAAACGGCGGACACCGCCTTTGCTTTTTTGTCGGGGCTTTTTCATGGGTGCGGCCAACTTCAGAAAAATTCGCAAGGCCTTAGCATTGCGCTTGTTTCCGACCTTAGCGAACTCTATCCTGTTGTTAATAGCCTTGCACATAACCTATATGGCGACTATCTCGAACTTGAAATCGAAGACGACTATGTTATCAACAAAACAACCTACTATCGCATCACCTTTCCTCAAGACTGTTCGCAGAGGTTGCTTGTTGACTGCGGCATGCTGGCTTCGAATGCCGGGGACTATCAGATAAACAGAGGCATCGACGGCAACATTGTTTGCAGCGAAGAAACAAAAACTGCCTTTCTTAGGGGGGCATACATAGGCTGCGGGACATCCTCGATAAGGCTGAGTGAAAGGGAGGAAGAAAAAACAACTTCCGGCTATCATTTGGAACTTACATCCCATAATTATGAATTTTTAAGTGACTTATCTTCACTTTTAAGTGAATTTGGCATATTTTCTAAACTTGTGGAAAGAAAAAGCCTTTTTGTGTTATATCTAAAAGAGGCGGAGGCTATTAAGGACCTGCTTGCGCTTATGGGCGCAAACAATGCAGTTATATCGCTTTCCAACGAAATGATAAGGCGAGAAAAGCGCAATCAAATAAATCGCGAAGTCAACTGCATAAACGCCAACATAACAAAAACTGTGGAGGCAAGTCTTAAGCAAGTGGCGGCGATTAACACTATAATCTCGACTGTGGGGCTGGAAAGCCTTGACGAAGAATTGCAAGAGGTGGCCATGCTGAGGCTGGCGAACCCCGAGGAGAGTTTGGAGGGGCTGCTTGCTCTTTCCAGCATCGACCTTTCAAAAAGCGGGCTTAATCACAGGCTCAAAAAACTGATTAGAATTAGCGAAGAATTAAAATAGGAGGAATTATGCGAGAGTTTGTGCATTTGCATTTGCATACAGAGTTCAGTTTGCTGGACGGGCTGGCGCGCATCGATAAACTTATCGACATCACCAAAGAACGCGGCTGGAAGGCTGTTGCAATCACCGACCACGGCAACATGTATGGCGCGATTAAGTTTTATGAGGCCTGCATAACAAATGGCATCAAGCCAATCATTGGCTGTGAGTTTTACATAGCACGAGACCACAAATCGCGTTCCTCGCGAGAAGACACCGGCCACCTTGTGCTTATCGCAAAGAACAATGAGGGCTATCACAATCTTTTGAAACTGATTTCAATTGCGCATGTTGACGGCATGTATTACAAGCCGAGAATTGACTATGAACTTTTGAAAAAATATTCTAAGGGCGTGATATGCCTTTCTGCTTGCCTTGCCGGGCATGTTCAGCAACTCATTTTGCAGCGAAGATTTGACGAAGCCAGAAAGTGCGCACTTTGGCATAAAGACCTTTTCGGCGACGACTACTATCTTGAAATACAAAATCACTATTTGCCAGAAGACCAAATGGTGATTAATGAACTTGTTAAAATTTCCAAGGAACTTGGCATCAAACTTGTGGCAACGAACGATGTTCACTATCTCTACAAGGAGGACGCAGAACTTCAAGACGCCTTGATGTGCGTGCAGATGCACAAGAAGGTGGACGACACCGACAGAATGAAGTTTGAAACAGACGAGTTCTATTACAAGACCTATGAAGAAATGTTGGAAGCACTTCCGGGCTTTGAGGAAGCGCTTGATAACACAATCGAAATTGCCAATAAATGCGATGTTGTCATAAGAACTAAATCGCTGGACGAAACTCCGGGTGTTGATAAACGATATGGTCTGCCTGCCAATGAGAACTATATTCCAGAATATATTCCAGACACCGGCGAAACGGCATATGAGTTTTTAAAGCGACTTGCATATGAGGGCATGCACAAGTTCTATGACGAGATAACGCCCGAACTTGAAGACAGAATGAAAATGGAACTTGACACCATTCGCGACCAGGGCTTCGTGGAATATTTCCTTGTTGTGTGGGACTACATTAACTACGCCCGCGAACATGACATTCCTGTTGGGCCGGGGCGTGGCTCGGGTGCGGGAAGTTTGGTTGCCTATTGCACAGGCATCACAATGGTTGACCCAATTAAATATCATCTCTTTTTTGAGCGTTTTATCAACAAAGAGCGTGTTTCCATGCCCGACTTCGATGTTGACTTCTGTCCAGACAGGTGCGGAGAGGTTATCGAATACACCAAACGCCGCTATGGCGAGGACCATGTGACGGGAATTATCACCTTTGGTTCCATGAAAGCCAAAAACGCCATTCGTGACGTCGGAAGGGTGCTGGGACTTCCAATTCCTGACACAAACAAAATTTGCAAGGAAATTCCTAACTTTCCGCCAGACGGCTTGAACAGAAATAAGCCAGTCCTTAAATATTATTTCGGTCGCACAAAAGACCCTGCCAACGACAAGTTTATCGTTCCAGACTTAAAAAAGTTTTATGAAGAGGACGAACTTATTCGAAAAGTTGTTGACATGGCAATCAAACTTGAAGGCGTGCCAAGAAACTGCTCGCAGCATGCAGCCGGAATTTTGATTGCGCCGAACCCTGTTTCTGACTATGTTCCGCTTGCAAAGAACGGCGAAGAAGTTGTGACCGAATTCGATATGATTGAAATCGAGCACTTGGGACTTCTGAAAATGGACTTCTTGCGCTTGAAAACGCTGACCGATATCAAGAAAGCGCTTGACTATGTTAAAGAAAATCACGGCGTGGAAATTGATTTCTACGACATGGAATATGACGACCCTAAAGTTTTTGAACTTATCTCTTCGGGCAACACCGACGCTGTGTTCCAACTTGAAAGTGGGGGAATGAAGCGCTTCATGAAGGACCTTGGTCCAACTTGCATGGACGACATTATCGCGGGAATTTCGCTTTATCGTCCGGGGCCTATGGACTCCATTCCGCAGTTCGTTAAGTGTAAAAAAGACCCGTCTGCTGTTGTGTATGACGACCCTTGTCTTGAGCCTATCTTGGATGTTACATATGGATGCATTGTCTATCAAGAACAGGTTATGAAAATCGTGCAAGACATGGGCGGTTTCTCGCTTGGGCAGGCTGATAACATTCGCCGAATTATGGGAAAGAAGAAGGTTGATAAAATTGCCGCCGAGAAAGTTAAGTTCGTCGACGGCTGGGAGGACCCGACAGGCAGGGCGTCCATCCCGGGTGCTGTCAAATTGGGGCACGACCGCGCTGTTGCAGAAAAAGTCTTCGACCGCATGGCTGAGTTCGCAAAATATGCCTTTAACAAATCTCACGCGGCAGCCTATGCATATGTGGGCTATCAGACGGCATATCTAAAGACCTATTATGAAGTTGAGTTCTTGACCGCTGTTTTGAATAACAGAATTACAAGTTCGGACGACATTAAAAAATACACCACCTATGCCAAGAAAGAGGGCTTTGAAGTGCTGCCGCCGGATATCAACAAGTCGGTGACATATTTCAAGACCGAAAATGGCAACATTCGATTTGGGCTCGCGGCGCTTAAAGGCGTGGGCTCCTCTGTTATCGACCTTATAATTGAAGAGAGAAACAAAAACGGCGAATTTGCTTCCTTTGAAGATTTTGTTTCGCGCGTGGACACACAGGCACTTAATAAACGAGTGCTGGAGAGTTTGATTGTCAGTGGCGCATTTGACTGCTTTGGAAAATTCCGCTCTCAACTTATGGCGGTGTATTCGATTGCCGTCGATAGAGCGATTAAAGACTTCAAATCAAAGCAGTCGGGGCAGTTTTCAATGTTCGACGCACTGCAGGACGACAACAATAAGTTCAACAGCCTAGATTATCCGAACATTAAGGAATATAACAAAGAGTCTCTTCTTAAATTTGAAAAAGAAGTTGTTGGAATCTACCTTTCTGGACATCCGCTTAACGATTATCTTGATTACTACGAAAAATTCAATCTCACATCGGATATGCTTCAGCCGGCTGAAGAAATGGAAGAGGGTTTTGAAGGCGAAGAGATTTCGGCTGAGGATGCGGTCTATGACCAAGTCCAAGACGGCATGCCTGTGACATGCGGCGGAATTATCGTTGAAAAGAAACGCATGTCAACAAAGGACGGCAAGGAATTTGCCTTTATTAAGATAGAAGATTTGTATGGCACAATCGAGGTGTCGCTGTTTGGAAATGTTTATCCTAAGTTCAAATATCTTGTGGAAGAAGACGCACTTGTAACGATCAAGGGAAAAATTTCAATGCGAAATGGCGTGCCAAGCGTCAATGCGCAAGAGGTTATTGCTTGGAAGAAGCGCGGAGAGGATGCTGTTGTTGACAAGTCGCAAAAATTATATCTCAGATTTGACACGAAAGACATTGATGTTTACTCAAAAATTCGATCTACTCTCAACGCTTATCCGGGTGAGGCGGAGGTTATCATTAAGTGCACAACTTTTAACAAGGCTTTTGCATATAACAGCAAGGTGGAAATTAATAATTATCTTTTAAACGAGCTGTATGGAATTATCGGTCTAGATAATGTCAAAGCCACAGGAGTTTAGTTAAATATTCGCCACTTTTTTAAAGTGGCGAATTATATTTTAATATTTTGACATTTTAAATCTTAGATTTGTGTTTGGTTTTTTATTGAAAATCGTTGACAAAATAAGCGAATTATGATATATTTACATAGTCGCTTATTGTGCGGGTGTAGTTCAGTGGTAGAACCCCAGCCTTCCAAGCTGGTTGCGTGGGTCCGATTCCCATCACCCGCTCCATGGGCTTCCATAGCTCAGCTGGATAGAGCAATGCCCTTCTAAGGCAGAGGTCGAAGGTTCGAATCCTTCTGGGAGCACCAAATGTGGTGGTCGTAGTTCAGTTGGCAGAACGCCAGATTGTGGCTCTGGAGGTCAAGGGTTCGATCCCCTTCGATCACCCCACAAAATTTCCCAGAACGCTTGATGGGGTGTCGCCAAGCGGTAAGGCATTGGACTCTGACTCCAACATTCGTAGGTTCGAATCCTTCCACCCCAGCCAACAAAATTTATCGCCCTAAAAATTCACTTTCTTACGAAAGTTCATGGGGCGGGCGTAAATTTTGTTTAAGCACCAAACGAAAATCGCGCTATGCTGGCGATTTTGTGCTTACTCTCGTGCGAAGATGAAATTCTAAGCAGATTAGAATTAACCGAAATTCTAATTTTCTTCGCAGGACAGACTTACGTAAACTCACAAAAATGTCTCATTTTTGTGAAAGAGGAGCAAGCGAGCATAAAGGCGACGCTTTTGGCGCTTGCGGCAAAACGAGCAAGAGCGAGACTTGCGACGAGGTTCACTAGCTCAGTCGGTAGAGCACTTGACTTTTAATCAAGGGGTCCCGGGTTCGAGCCCCGGGTGAGCCACCAAAGAAGTGCGAAAGCACTTTTTTTGTTAATTACTAAAGGAGAAAAATGAAAAGATACTTTACAATGTCATTAACGCTATTTATGTTTTCGGTACTAAATGCTGTAACATATCTTTTACTTGGAATTATAACTGGTAACACAGCCTTTTCTGGCATTTTTTCAATAACTTATCCTTTGCAATTTGTTTCAGCTGTACTATTAAGTTTTTTTGCTTCAGCATCAAACATTAGGGCAAACAGGGAAGATAATAAAAATTGCGTTTCAACAGGTATGATCTTGGGCTTGATTGCAGGTGGTTTAATTTTTGGAATTGTTGCAATTTTTATAGATAATTACATCAATTTTATGAACATGGATCCCGAGCTTTTCCGCGATTTTGCACTCATGGCTGTTGGCCAATTATTTTTGGCTTATGTAAATAACTTGGTCTCAGAAAAACTTTATTTTGAAGGAAAGGACAAGTTAGGTAACATCTGCAATCTAGGATTTATTGTTTTAAATTTAGTAACAGTCGTTGTTCCAGCTTTAATAACCACTAACCAAATTATTGTTGTTCTCGTAAACATTTTTGCACTGCTAATTTATGTTGCAATTTGGTTCGGCTTTAATATTAAAAAATTTAAATTCGATTTTAAAATATTTAAAAACTTTAAGCTTGAATCATTAACTATTATTGGCGATATCTTTATGTTGCTTATATACTTGTTTGGATTTAGCAAGGCTTTTAGTTTTGGAGAAGAGTATTTTGTTGCTATTAATTTTGTAAACTTGGTTACTGATCCCCAGTGGGATGCTCTTTCTGCAATTAATAAAATTGCAAAAATTGACATTTCAAAAAGTTGCTATAACTATAAGAGTGCTATAAAAAGGTCGGCGGCGATAACCGCTTTTTACATAGCGATTTGTATTATTTTATTCTTCTCATTGTTTAAAGTGTATGATGTAGTGCTCGAGATAGGGATTATTTATTTGACAATTCAGATTGCGGATTATATTGTAAACACGGAAAAGTCCAATGTTCAAACTTTTTTGCAGCTTGAATATTCGCCAACTAAAGCCACGCTTATAAATTTAACTTGCAAGGCTATTAGGACGGTAATGTCGATATTCATAATATCTCCTTTCAATACAAATATTGCACAGATATCCTGTGGAGTTTTAGGTTTAATTATCTTTGAAATATTTAGATTCAGAAATTTTAAGTTGGATAAAGAGGGAACACTACAAAGAAAGATTGTAACTAAAGAAAATAAGATGTAGGGAGAATAAAAAAACTCGGATAACCGAGCTTTGGCTGGGGTGGCAGGGGCGACGCGTTAAGAAAACAAGCCTGTGCGCTTGTTTTTAGCCCAAGCCGAGAACAACTTGTTTGTTCTCCGCCCGTAGGGGTGAACCGTAGGTTCAAATCCTGCAATAAAAAAACTCGGATAACCGAGCTTTGGCTGGGGTGGCAGGATTTGAACCTACGAATGCAAGAGTCAAAGTCTTGTGCCTTACCGCTTGGCGACACCCCAATATTTAAAACGCAAGATAATTTTATCAAATTTGTTTGCAAATGTCAACATATTTAATATTTTACTTTAAAAGAATTTAAAAAAATAATAAATTATGTTATTCTTTAAACAGCGGAGGAATATATGTCAAAAACAAAAATTTATAGATACAAATCTGGCGCGAGGCTTGTTTATGAACATGACTCAAGTTATGGCTATACGATAGCGAACATCGGCTTTGAAGTTGGAGCAAGCGATGAAACCAAGTCGGAATTTGGAACAGCTCACTTTTTAGAGCATTCTATGTTTTTAACGAGCAAGCACATGAATAAGTTTGACAAACGCTCCAAGCTTGGAAATATGGCTACATATGTCAATGGTTTCACTAACTCTTTTAAAACAGTATATGTGATGCAATCACTTAATCAACATTTTGACAATTCGGCAGATATATTTTTGAGATCGATTTCAGAGCCGTTTTTTGATAAAGAGGAAATTGAAAAAGAAAAAGGCGTTGTTCTTTCTGAGATGAGAGGATATGAGTCAAATAGAGGCCGAGTTTTGAATTACATGATCAGCGACGCACTTTATGAGAACGATGTTTTTCATAGAACGATTGGTGAAGAAAAAGTTGTTGAAAAAATGAGCAAGACTAAACTTGAGAAATTCTTTGCTAAATATACTCCCGATAAACTTGTTATCAGTGGCGGCGGCGGAATAAGTTTCAAGAAATTTAAAGATGCCGTGGAAAGAAATTTAGGTGAGTTTATTTTTAATCGCGTTAAGCTGGAAGAAAAAGAGTTAAAACCTAAGTTTACCAAAAAGCCAAAGTTTGTTGTTAAAGATTTTTCTGGCGAGCAAATTCAAGTTGAATTAAGACAAAACATCTTTGATGAGAATGATGAGAGAAGATATGCGCTTAAATTTTTGGATAGTGTTCTGGATCGCTCAAGTGGTAGACTTTTCAGAAAGGTGAGAGAAGAAAGGGGCCTTGTTTATTCGATAAGCGTAAATTACAATCTTTTCAAACAGACCGGTACGCTTGGCTTTATATTTTCTTGCAAAAAAGAAAATGTCTTACAAGTTTTAGAGTTAATTAGAAATGAACTAATTGATATTGCGGAAAATGGCATAACTAAAGAGGAGTATGATAAAATATTTAACTTTATTAAATTTGGCCAAGCTATAGAGATTAAAAAACTGGAGACTCGCATTAACCGCAATTTAGGTGATATGTTTAGGCATGATAAACTTAGAGATGAAAAAGAAGAAATAAATAAACTTAAAAAAGTTACGAATGACGACATTAAAAATCTTGCAAAATATATATTAGAAAATGATTCGTATGTTATTGGAGCGGTTGGCCAAGGTGTTGAAGAAAAAGATATTAAATTTTATTTAAATAAAAATGCGTAAAAAAACGCATTTTTTTTATTAATATTTAATGATTTTAATTAATTTTCATTTAATTATTAAAATTTATAATTTATTTTAAGTTAAAATCTAAAGAATAAATATTTTTAATTTTAAGTATAATGCATTTTAAAAATAAAAAAATTTTTAAAATTGTGTGTTAAATTATTTGCTTATTTTAACCTATTTTTGTATACTTATTTACGTATAAAAAAAGGAGAAGAAATGAAAAAATTTGTTTACGCTTTTAAAGAAGCAGACGGAAAAAACAAAGCTCTTTTTGGTGGTAAGGGAGCTAACCTTGGCGAAATGACAAGGCTGGGAATGCCAGTTCCTCAAGGATTTATAGTAACCACTGAGGCCTGCACTCAATATTATAAAGATGGCAGAAAAATCAATGACAGCATTATGGCTCAAATTGAAACAAAACTTGCTGAGCTTGAGAAAATAACCGGCAAGAAATTTGGCGATACAAAAAATCCTCTTCTTGTTTCTGTTCGTTCAGGAGCTAGAGTTTCTATGCCTGGTATGATGGATACTATTCTTAACCTTGGTCTTAACGACGAAAGCGTTGAAGGGCTTGCTAAACTTTCTGGCAACCCAAGATTTGCTTACGACTCTTACAGAAGATTTATCCAAATGTTCTCAGACGTTGTTATGCAACAAGATAAATCTAAATATGAAAGAATTCTTGACGAAATTAAGGAAAAGAAAGGCGTGCAATTTGATAAAGACCTTTCTGCTGAAGACCTTAAGGAAATCGTTACACTATTTAAAAACCTCTACAAGAAAGGAATTGGAGAGGAGTTCCCACAAGAGCCAAAAGTTCAACTTATGGAAGCTATCAAAGCTGTGTTCAGATCATGGGATAACGACAGAGCTAACGTTTACAGAAAAATGCACTCAATTCCTTACGAATGGGGAACAGCTGTTAACGTTCAATCAATGGTTTTCGGAAATCTTGGAGACGAGTCTGGAACAGGTGTTGCTTTCTCAAGAAACCCTGCAACAGGTGAAAACGAATTCTATGGTGAGTACCTTATGAACGCACAGGGCGAAGACGTTGTTGCTGGAATTAGAACACCACTTCCGATTGCAACTCTTAAAGAACAAAACCCTAAAGTTTACGAACAATTTGTTAACATTGCAAAGAAACTTGAAAAACATAACCGCGACATGCAGGATATGGAATTTACCATTGAAAATGGCAAACTTTACATGCTTCAAACAAGAAACGGAAAGAGAACTGCAAAAGCTGCTCTCAAGATCGCCGTTGATCTTGTTAACGAAAAAATGATCTCTGAGAAAGACGCTCTTCTCATGATCGACCCACAACAACTTGATGCTCTTTTGCACCCACAATTTGAGGCTGCTGCTCTTAAGAAAGCAACCCCAATTGCCGAAGCACTCCCAGCTTCTCCTGGAGCTGCTTGCGGAAAAATCTGTTTTACTGCAGAAAAAGCTAAAGAAATGGCTGCTAAGAAAGAGAAAGTTGTGCTCGTTCGTCTTGAGACCTCTCCAGAAGACATCGAAGGCATGGCGGCTTCAGAGGGTATCCTTACAGCTAGAGGCGGTATGACTTCTCACGCTGCCGTTGTTGCAAGAGGAATGGGAACTGCTTGTGTTGCTGGATGCGGTGCTCTTAAATTTGCTGCTGACGGCAAATCTTTCACAATTGGAAAGAAAACATTTAAAGAGGGAGACATGCTTTCCTTCGACGGCTCGACAGGAAAAGTTTATGCTGGCGCTATAGCAACAGAGCCTGCAAAAATCTCCGGTGAGTTCGCAACTATTATGGCGTGGGCTGACAAATATAGAAAACTCATGGTTCGCACAAACGCTGATAACCCAAGAGACGCAAAAACTGCGTTTGACTTTGGTGCAGAAGGTGTTGGACTTTGCAGAACAGAACACATGTTCTTTGACGCTGACAGAATCATGGCAATGAGGGAAATGATTGTTGCTGAAACTGTTGAAGAGAGAAAGAAAGCTCTTGCAAAACTCCTTCCAATGCAGAAGAAAGACTTCAAAGGTATTTACCTTGCAATGCAGGGACGTCCTGTTACAATCAGATTCCTTGATCCACCTCTTCACGAGTTCCTTCCTCACACTGACGCTGAGATTAAGGACCTTGCAAAAGACCTTAACATCACCGCTGCATCGCTTAAGCAGACAGTTGCTGACCTTCACGAATTCAACCCAATGATGGGGCATCGTGGACTTAGACTTGCTGTGACATATCCTGAGATTGCTGAAATGCAAACACAGGCTGTTATTGAGGCTGCAATTGAAGTTAAAAAGCAAAAGGGCTATGACATTGTTCCTGAAATCATGATCCCTCTCACTTGCGACAGCAAAGAGTTTAAATATGTTCGCGACATCGTTGCTGCTAAGGCTGACGAAGTTATCGCTAAGAAGGGCGCTGACCTTCAATACAAGATTGGAACAATGATCGAAATCCCTCGGGCCGCTGTTACAGCTGATCAGGTTGCGGCAAGCGCTGAGTTCTTCTCATTCGGAACAAACGACCTCACTCAAATGACATTCGGCTTCAGCCGTGACGACGCTGGAAAATTCCTCGATGTTTACTATCAGAAGAAGATTTTCGAAAGCGACCCATTTGCTCACCTCGACACAAACGGCGTTGGCAAACTTGTTAAAATGGCTTCCGAACTTGGAAGAGGCGTTCGCCCAGACATCAAACTCGGCATCTGCGGAGAGCACGGTGGAGACCCACTCAGTGTCGAGTTCTGCCACAGTGTTGGACTTAACTATGTATCTTGCTCGCCATTCCGTGTGCCAATCGCAAGACTTGCTGCTGCACAGGCGAATATTAAAAACCCAAGAAAATAAAACTGCACAAGCAAAAGGAGGCGCGAAAGCGGCCTCCTTTTTAAAAAGTTTGCGCTTTTAGCAAATTGAAATTTATGCTTCCTTGTGTTTTTAGGCTGCATCGCGAAAACTCTTGCAAGCAAACTTTCGCACTCTTGAAAATTCCGCTGGACATTTTCTGCGAGTAGAGGGGCTCATTCAACATGCCCTGCTGCTAAACCACTGAAGGGTTTGCCTTCGTTTTCGTCGGGCAGAGCCCTACGCGAAAATGTTGCATTTTGCAATAGAAAAATGGAAAAATGCTAGAAATTTTTTAGTTTATATTAAAGGAATTTTGTTTTTTGTGCTGAGACACCAATTTTGCTTTACAAAATGTTAAATGTGTGTTAAAATATGGGCACAATTAAAAAACTAGAGGTGATTATATGATGCTTTACCCGCCAATTGATGAACTTAGAGAAAAGGCAAATGGCAACAGTTATGTGCTTTGCAATCTTATTATAAAACGCGCAAAAGAAATTGAAAGCGTGCGTCGCAGCGAACTTGCTTCGTCTGATAAAAAAGCTATCAGCATTGCGTGCGAAGAAATTTATCAAGATAAAATTGTTGCAAGTGACTTTTAATTCAAAAAATTAAAAAAATGTGTTATACTTTTTTCACCAAGAGGGTGATAAAGTGCTAAAGTCTATCACCTTAGTGGTGATAGATTTTTTTAGGAGAGAGAATGTTTGCTTCTGTTATTATCGACCAAGATGCAAAGGCACTTGACAGAGTTTTTGACTATCGCATTCCAGACGGACTTGATGTGCAAAAGGGCATGCGCGTCAATGTTCCATTTGGGGCGAGAATTCTGCAGGGCTTTGTTATTGACATAAAAGAAAAGTCTTCTGTTTCCGAAAATAAGATTAAGTCAATTTATTCAACAATAGAAAACTTTCCTGTGATAAAAAAAGAACTCTTAGAACTTATGAACTTTATGTGCGACGAGTTTCATTTGAGGCAAAGTTCAGTTTTAAGGCTTTTTCTTCCAAGCGAAATGCGAGAAGGCAAAGTTAAGGAACTTTTCGCTAAATATGCGACGCTTTGCGAAAATTACGATAAAAACAACCTAAAACGCGCAAAAAAACAACTTTTGGCTGTTGAAAAACTGGAAAATGAGAAAAGAATTAAACTTTCAGACTTGAAAGCAGAGTTTGGAGAGAGCGCAATTAAGGCGCTTGTTGACAAGCAAATTATTATTTTAGAACTCGAAGAAATTAAGCGTGTGCCATATGTTGCGCATAGGAGCGATAAAAAGATTTCTCTTCGCAAGCAGCAAGAAGAGGCAATCGCCGCTGTTAAGGGTAGCGGCACATATCTTTTGCATGGGGTGACGGGCAGCGGCAAGACTGAAGTTTATATGCATCTTATTTCGCGCGTGCTCGACGAGGGCAAGAGCGCGATTATGCTTGTGCCGGAAATTTCGCTCACGCCGCAAGTTGTTTCCACCTTTAGAGCGAGATTTGGAGATAAGATTGCGCTTTTGCATTCGAGTTTGTCGGCAGGTGAGAGATTTGACGAGTGGCGAAGAATTTTTTCAGGCGAGGCAGGCGTTGTTGTGGGCGCGCGCTCGGCTATTTTTGCGCCTGTTGAAAATGTGGGAATGATAATAATCGACGAGGAGCACGAGCAGAGTTATGTTTCAGAGTCTAACCCTCGATACATTTCAGAAGTCGTGGCTGCGTTTAGGGCAAAATACAATGGTTGCCCGCTTGTGCTTGGCAGTGCAACCCCAAGTGTGGACGACTATCAAAGGGCGAAGCAGGGGGAAATATCTCTTATCGAGATGCCGCTTCGAGCAAATGGGAAAGAACTTCCCCGCATTCAGATAATTGATATGATGGGCGAAATTCGCTCGGGCAACAGTGGAATGTTTTCCTCTCAACTTTTGTCCGACCTTGCAAAAGTGATTAATGACAAAAAACAGGCTATGATTTTTATCAATCGAAGGGGCTACTCTTCATTCATGATGTGCCGCGAGTGCGGCTATGTTGCAAAGTGTAACGATTGCGATGTCAGCCTTGTTTATCACCGTGAGGACAATCGCCTGAAATGTCATTATTGCGGAAAACAATATCGCGTGCTTGATAAATGCCCAAATTGTGGGTCTGATAAGATTAAGCAGGGCGCAGTTGGCACCGAGAAAGTTGTGGGCGAGTTGCAGTCGATTTTTCCCGATGTTAAAATTCTTAGAATGGACAACGACACCACTTCAAAGAAAAACTCACATCAAAAAATTCTTGAAGATTTTGCTTCTACAAAGCCGGCAATTTTAGTCGGCACGCAAATGATTGCAAAAGGACACGATTTTGAGGATGTCACCCTTGTTGGCATTGTTGATGCCGACCAGAGTTTATATCGCTCCGACTATCGCTCCACAGAAAGATGTTTTCAGCTCATAACGCAAGTTTCCGGCAGAGCGGGGCGCAGCCAGTTCGAGGGCAAGGTCGACCTTCAGACTTATTCGCCAAAACACTATGTTTACAAGTTTGCCGCGAACTATGACTATAAATCCTTCTTCAAAAAGGAAGCAAACATTCGCCAAACGGCGGCATTTCCGCCTTTTTCAAAGATTATTCGCATTCTTTTTTCGCATTCGGATGAAAATGTTGTTAAAGATGAACTAAAATCGTGTTATAATAGGCTGTTAAAGGTGCGAGAAAAATATTTTGACGACATAATTTACATGGACGCCATGAAATCGCCGATTAAAAGAATTAAAAATTCATTCCGCTATCAAGTTATCATTCGTCTTAAACTTGACAGCAAACATATCGAAGACGAGATTTTCGAGTGCACTCAAGAGGCGCTTAAGTCGAGCGTGTTCTTTGAGGTCAACCCCGAAAACATGAGTTAGGAGGAAAATATGGCAAAGAGAAAGATTGTGAAATTCCCGGACGAGAGATTGAGACGCATTTCTAAAAAAGTCACCGAGTTTGACGACGAACTTGGAGAACTTCTTGACGACATGCGCGAGACAATGTATGCCAATGACGGCATGGGACTTGCGGCGCCGCAGGTGGGCGTGCCGATAAGGGCTGTTGTTATGGATGTGTGCGGAAACTTTTTTGAGTTTGTTAACCCTGAGATAACTTTTGAAGAGGGGGAGCAGATTGACGACGAGGGATGCCTTAGCGTGGGACCATATAATGATAAAGTCACCCGTCCATACAAAGTGACAGTTAAAGCGCAAGACCGATTTGGCTATCGTTATGAAATCACAGGTGAGAAATATTTCGCGCGCTGCGCCAGCCATGAAATCGACCACCTTAATGGCGTGCTTTTCATTGATAAAAGCGAGAAGGGTCAAGACTACATCAAAAAACACGGGAAGAAATGAAAGTTTTATTTTTAGGGTCACCAAATTTTGCTAAAATTGTGCTTAATGGCATTTTGGAAGCGGGACACGAAGTTGTTGCGGCGATTTGTCAACCCGACCGTGAGTCCGGCCGCGGGCACAAAGTGCAGATGTGTGAAGTCAAAAAATTTGCGCTGGAAAGAAAAATAAAAGTGCTGCAGTTTGACAAGGTCAGCGCTCACACTGAAGAGATTAAGGCGCTTGGCTGGGATGTTTTTGTGACTGCATCTTTTGGCCAGATTTTATCACGCGAGTTTTTGGCTATGGGGCTGGGTCTGAATGTTCACCCGTCGCTGCTGCCAAAACTTAGAGGAGCAACGCCTATTCAGAGCGCTTTGATGCAAAATCTTAAATCAACAGGCGTGACCATTCAGAGAATGGTCTATGAAGTTGACGCAGGCGACATATTAAAGCAAGAAGTTGTTGCGATTGAGGACGGCGACGACTATCACTCGCTTGAAAACAGGCTTGCCGATGTTAGCGTTAGGCTTGTCTGCGAGGCGCTTAATGATGTCGAACATGGAAAGGCTGAATTTAGACCTCAGGAAGGGGTGCCAACTTTTACAAAACTTATCAAAAAAGAGGACGGCAAACTCGATTTTTCGCGTTCGGCCGCTGAAAACTATGGAAGAGTGAGAGCGATAGCACACAACCCGGGCTGTTATTTTGAAATTGGCGGGCAGAGAGTGAAGGTGCTTAAGGCGGCTGTTGCTTCTGACAACATTCTCTATCAGCCGGGGCAGATTGTTAATGACAAAAATCATTTCATTATTAAATGCAACGCTTCCTCGCTTGAAATTCTTTCGCTGATTAGCCCAAACGGCAAGGTCATGGACGGCAAGGCATTTTTAAACGGGCTGAGGGGAGTGGAGGCAACTGACTGATGCTGCTTGATATGAGTTTAAGTGAAATTAAAGAGTATGTTTGCTCGCTGGGCTTTCCGGCATTTCGTGGCAAGCAACTTTTTGACGCTTTACTTATGGGCAAGCGCATTGAAGAGGTCACAAATCTGCCTAAAGACTTGATTGCGCTTGTTGAAAAAGAATATCCGCGATTTGAACTTGTTAAAAAAATGGAGGCAAGCGACGGCACGGCAAAATATGTTTTTAAACTTTCGGACGGCGAGATTGTTGAAAGCGTGCTTATGAAATATAAATATGGCTGCACTGTCTGCGTCTCAAGCCAAGTGGGCTGCCGCATGGGCTGCAAGTTTTGCGCATCCACCCTTAATGGGCTGATTAGAAATCTTTCTGCAGGCGAAATTCTGGAGCAGATTATTTACATCAATCGTGAGCAAGGCGGAGTGGCAAAAAAGCGGGCTGTGACAAATGTTGTTTTAATGGGCATGGGTGAGCCGCTTGATAACTATATAAATGTGACCAAATTTTTAAGGCTTGTATCTTGTGAAGAAGGGCTTAATATCAGCCAGAGGAATATCACCCTCTCCACCTGCGGAATTGTCCCGAAAATTAAGGCTCTTGCAGACGACGGCTTTTCGGTGACGCTTACAATCTCTCTTCACGCTAGCGCCGATGAAGAGAGAAGGTCGATTATGCCGATTGCTAATGCTTATTCAATCGCAGAAATTTTGGAGGCCTGCCGCTACTATTTTAACAAAACTGGAAGGCGCCTCGGCTTTGAGTTTACGCTGATAGCGGGCAAGAATGATAGTTTAGCCGAGGCGGACAAGTTGAGCGGGCTACTTAAAGGGCTGGCTTGTCATGTGAATGTTATTCCGCTAAACCCAGTGAAGGAAACGGGGCTTTCGGGCACTGCAATCAAGAAGGCATATGCATTTGTGGAGAGGCTGAACAAAAACGGCATCTCGGCGACCAAGCGAAGAACAATGGGTGAAGATATTGGCGGCGCATGCGGGCAACTTCGCAGCAAAGTGGCGGAGGAAAAAGCATGAAAGCGAAAGTGATAAAAAAGGTGGCAGATAAGTTTTTGCTTGACGGGGGATGCTTTTGCAGCGCTCGCGGCTCATTGAGAGAAAAGGGAATTTTTGTGGGCGACGAGGTGGAATTTGATAAAACCTCGCTTATTATCGAAAAAGTTCTGCCAAGAAAGAACATTCTTGTGCGGCCGCCGCTTGCAAATCTTGATAGAATGCTGATTGTGATTGCGCCAGTGCCAAAACCGGACTTTTGTTTAGTTGACAAACTTATCATATTTTGCAAAATTAACGGCATTTTGCCGATAATTTGCGTGAATAAGTGCGATATTTTAAGTTTAGAGCAAAAAAATGAGATAAATCGAATTTATAGCCCTCTTGCAAAAGTTGTTTTTGTCAGCGCAGAGCAAATGGAAGTTGACACTTTAAGAAAAGAGATTAAAGGTGTGTGCGCTTTTGCAGGGCAGAGCGCTGTGGGCAAAAGTTCACTTATCAATGCTCTGCATGGAGAAGAAAAGGAAGAGGTCGGCGCGCTTGCCAAGAAAACAGAACGCGGCAAGCAGACAACAAGAATTGTCAGCCTCTACAAACTTTCGGGCAGGGACTACATCGCAGACACTGCCGGCTTTTCCAAACTTGACGAGGCGCTTCTTAATATCAAGGCAAGAGACCTTGACAGATATTTTGAGGAATTTAGTTCTTATTTAAATCGCTGCAAATATCTCTCATGCGCGCATGACAAGGAAATTGGATGCGCAGTGAAAGCGGCTGTCGCCGCGGGCGAGATTTCAAAAGAAAGATATGGCAGTTACATTAAAATCTATCAAAATTTGAAAGGAATAAAAAATTATGAAAAGAAAAGTTGATATCGCAGTTTCCACAGACCCGATTAAAGATTTGCAGTCGATAATCGATTACGCAAAAGAACTTCAAGGAGTGGCCGACCTTTTGCATTGTGATGTTATGGACGGCAAATTCGTTGGTAAAAAGACATATGACGAGACTGTTGTTAAAGCAATCAACAGCCAAAGCCTTCTTCCGCTTGATGTGCACCTGATGTGCCAGGAGCCTTCGGAGAAGATTTGTGAATATGTTAAAGCGGGCGCAAACATTGTGACCGTGCATTATGAAGCCTTTAAAGATAAGAACAAACTTATCGACACGCTTAAGGAAATTCGCCAGTGCGGGGCACTTGCAGGGCTGAGTTTCAAGCCTGGGACGGAAGTTAAAGATGTTAAAAGTTACTTTTTCTATGTTGATATTGTGCTTGTTATGTCTGTCGAGCCAGGCAAAAGCGGACAAAGTTTTATGGAGAGCACATATGCAAGGCTCAGCGAAATCAACAAATTTAGAAAGGATAACAAACTTTGTTTCAAAATTGAGATTGACGGCGGAGTGAACGACAAGAACGCTGAACTTTTAACAGAACTCGGAGCGGACATCTTGGTGAGCGGAAGTTTTGTGTGCAATGCAACTGACCGCGAAAAGGCGATAAAAAAACTTCAGAAAAATTAAAAAATGGGAAGAACCCATTTTTTTTAATATCTGTTTATCTTCCGCTTTCTGCCGAGAAGCAGGCTCATTGTAAGCGCGATTGGCACAAAGGCAGCAGCCAAGATTAAATTCATAACAAAAGTTGACTGGCTGATTAAAATTCCGCTTATTGCAAGAGACATCAGAAAGCGCCCTAAATAGCAGCCGATGTTTGTAATCGAAAACAAAGTTTGGCGCTTTGTTAAGCCTTTACTGTTCATTACAAAGTCTTCACGCACGATATTGAACGGGTCGCGGCTGGAATAGAGAAGAATTGAGCCTATCGCCATAACCACCAGCGCCGCCGTTCCCGAAAGCAGCATTCCGCCAAGCCCGATAGCAACAAGCCCGACGCCCACCATTGCAAGCACAATGTAGATTGCACTATATTTCATTTTTCGATATATAAAACTGAAGCCGAGCGAAGAGGCCGCTCTGAAAATTCTGATAACGCCAATTGTTATTGTGATTGTTATCGCAGAAAAGCCAACTTCCTGGAAGGTCATTTTATTGATGTCCATGCCATTTGCACACAGAATTGTAAACGCTGCGGAGAAGAACAGAAGCAGCCAAGTTGTGTGATATTTAAAGAGTTTGAAAACTTCGTTCTTTTCGATTGGCACATTGTGAGCTGGAAGATTATTCTGTTTCTTGTAAATTTCTTTTTCATTTTTAATGAACAGCGACATAATCGCGCAGACAAACATTATTGCTGTTGCAATAACGATAGGGGCATAGTTCCACGCGTCGAAGAGAAAGCCGGCGGCAAAACATGCGCCCGATGCAAGGAAACTGTAAATTGATTTTATGTAGGCCGAATATTTAGAATAGTTATCGCTTAGACCATACATCTTCAAATTGTCTTTTAAAATTTTTGGCTCGGAGAGAGTTTTAAGAGCATAGCCCACGGCGCCGAGCCCATATGAGACATACACCATCCACGGATAGAAGAAAAGAAAGATGTTGGAGGCGGCCATAATAAAAGTGCCCACTTTGGAGGCGTTGGCCGTGCCCATTTTTCTTATCAAACGCACAATAGGAATTTGAATGACCATGTAGACTAAAGAAAAGATTGTTGTCAGAAGTGTGATTTGTGAAAAACTCATGCCCATGACTTGGCTGAAATAAATCGAGTCGATTGCATATAAAAAAAGATAGTCCAGAGAAAGCCCTCTGTATAAAATAAAGAAATTAACTTTGCGCTTATTTCTTTTAATCTGTTCGTTTCCCATATCGCTATTATAGGACGCAAAAAAATTTTGTCCAAACAAAATTAGACAAAATTTAACAAATTTAACCCAAAAAACAATATATTTATATAGATTTTATTTAATTATTGAATTTTAACATTTCCACAAAGAATGTCAAAGTAGGAAAAGGTCTGCAGCGGCTGACGCGCGTTTTCGATTTTAACGGTGAAAACGGAAGGATAGACATCCTTGACCGTGGCGCTGACCGTGTCGATTTTTTTGCGACCGCGATTTATGCTCATGTTCACCGCCATGCCTTTTAATGCGGCAATTTTCTCTTTGACAAGGTCGAGTTCTCTATTGTCTCTTTTCATTTTTTAACTCCTATAAACTAAGAAATATTTAATGTCATATCTTGCTTATTGCCGCAAAAAAATTTTTTAAACATTTTGGAATACTCCCACAACTTGGATAATACATTACATCAAGAAATGCGAAACGGGACGCGCTTAGTTTTACGCTTTGCTGCCAAGTTCGCAAATTGGGGGGAGAAAAGATGTCATTTGAAAACAATAATTTCCAGGTTGTTAGAAAGTCGCGTTTGCCTAAGGGAGAGTTCTCACTTTCCTGCAATGTTAGCGCTGACGGAGAAATTGCAAAAGTTTTTGCCGTTTCGCTTAACGCATACTGCGAAAATCAAGAAATCACAAACGGAGTGGTCTCTTACAGCGGACATGTTGATGTTTGCATGATTTATCAGCTTGAGACCGGCGAAGTTGGCAGCGCTTTTTCAACTTGTCCTTTCTCTTCTAAGTTTGAGGACGAGAGCATTGTCTCGGGCGAGAGGGCGATAATCAATCTTAAGGTTATCGACCACTCAATCGACTCCGTTTCAGGAAACGATGCCACTATAGGCATGGTGATTGAGCAGTCCGGTCTGCTTGTTCAAAATGCTGAAGTGAGGTCTATCACATCAAACGACCAAAGCGTTTGCCTTAAAGAGGAAGAAGTTTCAGTTATCAGATTTATCGGCTGCGCGACCGCTTCGGCCGTTGAGACTGCACAGCATTCCACTCGCGAAAAGGTGAAGAAAGTCCTTGGAAGCGAAAGCAGTGTTATCGTTAAAAGCGCTGAAGCAGGAGTTAACTTTGTTTCTGTCAGCGGCGATGTTGTGACGAAAGTTTTATATCTCGACGAAAACGATAAGTTTGAGAATGTGCAGATATATGACCAGTTCAAAGAAGAGATTGAAATTGAGGGTGTTTCCCGCGAAAGCCTGATTGAGGCTGTGAGCGCACTTAACAATGCCTGCGTGAAGATTGAAGTGGAAGACGACGACAAGGGCAGCAAGATAACAGCCACAGTTCCATTCGAAATCACCGCATATGCCTTTGAAGAGACCGCTCTTAACATGGTGGTCGACCTTTACAGCACCGAAAGCGAGATGGAAATCTCTACAGAGAGTTTCAACATGACTAAGCCCGTTGCTATGGAATGCGTGGAGGGCAAAGTTGACGGCTCACTCACCATTGAAGACGACCAGCCGAGAGTTGACAAAATTCTCTTCACCTTTGGCAGCACTGCGCAAGTGACAAACACATATGTCGAAGGCGGAGAACTGACTATCGAGGGCATTGCAAAGACCACAGTTGTTTATCTCAACGACGAACTTTCCACCTTCAATGCAGTGGAAATCGAAGTTCCTTTCCAAATCTCCGACAAAACTAAGGCAACAGAAAGTTCGATGCTTTTGACAAGCGCAATTCTCACCGATGTGGATCTTGCAGTTAAAAAGGGCAGAGAAATCTTCTTCGACGGCAAAGTTAGGGCGATTGTTGCAATCAGTGACGACGAAGTTTCAGCCGCTATTTCGGAAGCGAGAGAAGGTGAAGTCTACGATGGCAGAGACTGCGCAATGGAACTTGTGTTTGCAAAAGAGGGCGCAAGCCTTTGGGACATTGCAAAAATGAACAGAGTTCGCCAGAGCCTTATCGCCGAGCAAAACCCGAATGTGATTTTCCCACTTCAGGAAAACAGCGACCTTGTGATATTCTATCAATGTAAATAAGAAAAGAAGTTGGCCCGGCCAACTTCTTTTTATCTTTTATCAACTTTTACAGCAAAAATTGCAATTTTTGTGATAAATAGTTTCACAAATTGATGTTTAAAGTGTAAAAATTGTGTCAAAACTCCTTCCAGCAAGTGGAGGAGTTTTATATGAAATGGATAGTCTGCGGAATTAGTGCGATACTACTTACAGCGATTTTGATTTTTGTGCCTATGTTTTCAAAGAGTGAAGAAAACACTGAATATTTGAGAATTCACATAAGGGCGAACTCCAATTCACAAGAGGACCAGCGCGTGAAATATATGGTCAAGGACGCGATAGTTGAGGCGCTTATTCCCATTCTTGCAGAGGCCGAGACCAAGCAAGAGGCGGAAGAACTTATCAAAGCAAACTTTTCATACATCGACTCGGTGGCAAACGCCGTGCTTGCAAGTGAAGGCTTTTCATATAAAGGCAAGTCCCGCCTTGACAGAGAGGAGTTTCCGCTGCGCGCATATGACGACATAACCCTGCCGGCTGGCGAATATGACGCGGTGATTGTTGACCTCGGCTCGGGCAAGGGTGATAACTGGTGGTGTCTTGTTTATCCGGCATTTTGCTTCACAAATAGCACAAATTCGACAAATTATGTTTATATTTCGAAAATTTGGGAAATAATTAAAAGTGTATCGAGATAAAACAGGAGGAAAAACAATGAAAAAACGAATTATTGCGCTTGTCACCATGCTTGTGCTGCTGCTTGTTCCGGTCAGTGTTGCGGGCGGCGTGGCTATCGCAAGAAATCAGGCTGCGAGCAGCGTCTCGGCGCTCACGGCCAACGAAAACAAGGCTGTTCAGCAGAAACTTAAGGAACTGGGCCTTTACAAAGGCAAAGTTGACGGCATATATGGAAAGGGCACAAGAAGCGCGGTGATTTCTTTCCAAAAATCGAGAGGCCTTGTTGCCGACGGAATTGTTGGCCCAAAAACAGCAAAAGCGCTTGGAATTTCGCTTAACACACAAAATGTTTATCAAACAAGCAGCGACCTCTACACCCTTGCAAAATGCGTGTATGCAGAAGCAAGAGGTGAGCCATATGAAGGCCAGGTGGCTGTTGCGGCTGTAATTCTCAATCGTGTTAAGAGCCCGGAATTTCCTAACACAATCGCCGGAGTTGTCTATCAGCCTTGGGCATTCACTGCAGTGCACGACGGACAGATAAATCTTGAGCCAAATCAAACAGCCTACAATGCAGCGCGAGACGCAATGAATGGCTGGGACCCTACATATGGCTGCCTATATTACTACAATGCGGCAACTGCAACAAGCAAATGGATATTCTCGCGAACGACGATAGTTACCATCGGCAAACACAAGTTTGCGATATAGGAGGCCGAAAATGAAAGAAAATAGAGATGTTTTAAGCGTGGAAAAAAGACAAAATAAAAAGCGCTTTTCAAAAGGGCTGGTTATCGGCCTGTCAGTTGCAGTCGGGGTGCTGGGGCTTAGCACAATCGGCTTTGCAACAGCATATGGCTGCATGCAAGCCTCTTCGAGCGACTATGCTGTGCAACTTGAAAATGTTTATCAGAAAAATTTATATGACCTTGTTGAAAGCGTGAACAACACTGAAACAAAGTTAAGCAAGATTTTGGCTTCAAACTCGAACGACTATCAAAAGAAAACACTTATGGAAGTTGCACAAAACTCGCAACTTGCAGAAAATTCGATTTCCTCTCTGCCAATTTCGCAAAACAATTTGGCAGACAGCGTGAAGTTTATCAATCAAATGGGCGGCTACACTCAGACGCTTGCCGATAAAATCGCACAAGGCTCCTCGCTGACGGAAAGCGACCTTGCAACCCTTGAAAAACTTCATGAGAGCGTTGTTGAAATGAAAAGCCAAATTAACAGATTTGTTCGAAAAGTGCAAAAAGAATATTCAATTTTGCAGCAAAGTTTGAATTTAAGCGGAGATTTTAACAATTTTACTGTAGATTTTTCAAAAATCAAGGGCGAGGATGTTGATTATCCAACAATGATATATGACGGGCCATTCTCCGACGCCGAACTTGATATGACTGTTAAAGGGCTTAAAGGCGACCAGTTAAATAAGGAAGAATGCCAAAGGGAAGTTGAAAAAACATTTAAAAACTATGCCGATATTTCATATTCTGGCGAAATCAACTCTAGATTTGAAACTTTTACATATCATGTGACAAACACCGACAATCAAAAATTGTTTGTTCAAGTTTCTAAAATCGGCGGACATGTGATAACTGTCAGCGGCCGTGGAAGCGAAAGTAGCGAGAAGAATATTTCCAAGGAAGATGCCGAAAAGATTGCAATTGACTTTGCAAAGGAAAACGGCGTTGAAAATCCTGAAATTGTTTGGCAGGACCAACTTGGAAACAAGATTTATCTCAATATCGCGCCAAGCGAGGAGGGAATTATTCTCTATCCAGACCTTGTGAAAGTTAAAATCGACATGGGCAGTGGCAGCGTGATTGGCTATGACGCAACAAACTATTTCCTCAATCATATTCCACGCGCGCTGAAAAAGACGGCTCACTCTTCGGGCGATTTCAAAAGTAAACTGCCAAAAAGCTATGAACTTAAAGGTGAAAGGCTGGTGCTTGCGCCGCTTGATTATGGCAAAGAAGTGATTTGCTTTGAATATGAATGTGAATATAACGGCTCAACATATTATTTCTATCTGAACGCAGAAACAGGCAAGGAAGAAAATGTGCTGAAAGTTATTAACACCGACGACGGCAGCAAATTGATGTAAAAAAGGCCAAAAAGTGCACAAAAGTGCACTTTTTTTGATTGCAAACATAAAAATGGGTATTGACTTTTAAGGGCGCGAAAGGTATAATAGAAGTGTCGTAATTCAAATTTGACGCGCTTTTGCGCTCAAGGAGGAAGAATGAAAAGACTTTTAATGTATATTGTTGTTGCAATCGTGCTGGTCTCAGCCGGTTTTTCTATTTATTATGTTGTGAGAAACAATGAAGAGATTTACAGCCTTATTGGCGACGAAACTTTTTATATGAATGTGGGCGAGACATTGGAAATTCCGCTTGCATATGAGCATCCTTCTTCTCACACAGAACTTAAACTTAAGGGTGGTTATGAAAGTTATCTTGATGTTGACCTTGACAAATGGACGGTCACAGCCAAAGCGCCTGGCATGCTGACGCTTGAGTTTTCTTCCACAAATGAAAAATACACAGAGCCTTTTGTGCTTAGTTTCTACATTGGAAACGGCTCGGCGACAGCTCCTTATTATATAAGAAACGAAAGTGACCTTCTTAAAATTGGAACAGGCGAGTGGAGTTTCTCAAACTGCTATGAACTTGTTAAAGATATAACCCTCACAAAGCCAATTCTTCCTTTTGGCGTTTCATATGACAAAAATGGCAACAGAAACAAAACACAGGAGTTTTCGGGAAGTTTTTCGGGCGGACTTGATAGACACAAGATTATCAATGCTAAAATAGTGCAAGGCGATTTAGATTATCCAAGTGCGGGCTTCTTTGCAATTGTTGCGCCAAGCGGAAAAGTTGAAAATGTTGTTTTCGAAAATATATATGTTGAGGGCCGCCATTCATATGCCGGCACAATCGCGGCGGCTAACTATGGCCTGATTGGCAAATGCGAAGTTAGAAATGGAACTGTTATCAACACATATGAAGAAGGCTTCACCGGCGGAATTGTTGGGCTCAATCAAAAATATGTGGGAAGCGACGAATATGCCCAGGTTAATATGTGCACCAGCGATGTTAAAATCACCTCAAACTGGGTGGCCGGCGGTGCTGTTGGCTATAACTTTGGCGGAGTTATCTTCAACAATCTTGTAAAAACCTCTGCTTTAAACATTCAAGTTGCAGAAGGGGCGAATGCTGACTATTCTTACTTTGGCGGCATCAGTGGAATTTCAAGAACGAGACCATATGACGGTGGCTTCCATGAAAGTTATGTTTCAAACTCGATTGCTTACATCGAAAACATCGAAAAAACATATTCTCACATTGGTGGCGTTTTCGGCTCTTATTATGGAGAAAAGGGCGCATATGAGGCTGAAGGAAACTACAATATGCTCTTCTATGTTGCGCCTTCGGATATTGCTCCATATTACATGCACGGCGACGACCAGATAATTTCTGACCAAATGCCAACCGCAAAGAATTATGCAAAAGCAATCTCGCACGAGCAGGCGCTTCAGAGAAAGACCTACACCTCTGTTTTAAACAACAGGTGGGACTTTAAAAATGTTTGGGAAATTGAAGAAAAGACCGAAATTCGAATTGGCTATGTCCGAAATGACGAAGAGGAAACAAAATATCAGGCTTTCCCAATGAACGGCAAAGTGACTGTGATTGAAACGAACACGCAACTTGCTGATGCTTTCGAGGAAATGAGAGCAAACCCAAGCAGAAACATGATTTTTGAAATCACTAAAGATGTGACTTTCAACGGAAATGGCCAGGTTTGGCAGCCAATCGGAAGCCCAGCACAACCATTTAAGGGTCAGTTTAAATTTGCAGTTGTTGACTCAGAGACCAATCAAGAAGCAAAAATTACCATTAAAAATGTTAATGTTGACGCTGAATATGCAGGCATTTTCGGCTGCGTGGCAGGAGTTAACACATTCATTAAAAACTTTGTTGTTTCTAACTCCACATTCTCCGGCGATGTTGTTGGCGCGATTGCGGCAAGAAACGACGGCGCAACAATCGAAAATTGCCTTGCTAAAGATTTCACAATCAAGACCACAAAATATGCGGGATCGATAGTTGGAATTAACAGCGGAAATGTTAACGAGTGTGTTGTGAACGCTCAAAGATACTATGCCGACGAAACTGGAGAGGTGGTTGAAAACCCTGAAGACGGCTATCCAAGATACAAACTTGCTGCGCTTAACTGCGAAATCGCACTTATGGACGAAGTTGCTTCCACCATCTATCTTGGCGGAATTGTTGGAAAGAACAATATTGGCGGAACTATCGATGTTGCGGGCGTTCAACAATTCTATATCACCTTGTCGGCGGCTGCAAACACAACAGCATACATTGGCGGGGCGGCAGGCTACAACATGGGAAGCCTTGTTAACTGGGCGGACATCAGCGGCATGAACATAAAGGCCGAAGCATTCAAGGGCAAAGCATATGTTGGCGGCGTTGTGGGAATGAACATTGCGGGCGAGATTGCAAATTCGACTGCAGACGAAGGCAACACTGTTGTTTTCGACCTTGAGAATGACCAAATTATGGCCGGCGGAATTGCAGGCTTTATCACAGAAAGCAGCAGAGTTAAATATTGCGTTGCAGACTCAATCAACATCACTGCTCACTCTGCGGGCGGACTTGTTGGCATTGCAAATGGAACAATCGAACAAAGTTATGCAAGCCGAGCATGTGTGCTTAGAACAAAATATGCCGGCGGCTTTACTTGCACATTGGCAGGAAAAGTTGTCAACTGCATGAGCGCAGCAACTTTAGAAGCAACTGAAGTTATGGCTGGAATGACAATGTATTTAAGATATGGCTCGCTTATCGACTACTGCTACATCGACATTCTGTTCTCGGCAGTGGAAGGAAAAGTTGCTAAGATGTATGCTGAAACAGTTTCACAATTCAGAGCGACCCCTGATAGATTTGGAAAAATCAATAACACTGTTATCGTGGGTCAATACAATGTTGCGGACTGGGTGCTGTTTAAGTTCTATCCAACAGACCATATCACAATGAATGGGAAAGAGGTCAAACTTCAGCCTAAGTTTGGAACTTTCATTGACAATGTGCTCTTCTGCGAAATTGAAAACTTAAGTTCAAACTTGCCAAATTTCGGCTTTATTCAAGGAATTTGGGGCGCAGATGCCGGCAAATACAAAATTCCAACAAAGGCGGCGCTTGTTAAATCGGCCTTTTCCGATGGCGCGCAGGACGACCAACCCGGCGAAGATGTAACTCCTCCGGAGCAACCTGGAGATGGCGACCAAGCCGAAGCGGCTTAAAATAATATTGCAAAAAAAGCATATCGTTTTGATATGCTTTTTTTCTATCTAATAAGTTTCGTCTGATGTCTTATTTTAGTTACGTCTAAATTTTCGTTGTGAAGAAGAAAGTTATCTCCGAATTGTTCAGCATTAGGAGCATTGAAAGTTTTTAAAGAGTTGTTGAAACGGAGAAAGTTATCTCCGAATATTTTGGCATTAGGAGCATTGAAAGTTTTTAAGCACTTGTTGAATCCAAGAAAATCATTTCCGAATATTTTGGCATTAGGAGCATTGAAAGTTTTTAAGCACTCGTTGAATCCAAGAAAATTATTTCCGAATATTTTGGCATTAGGAGCGTCGAACGAAGTTAGAGATTCGTTGATATAGAGGAAGTTATCTCCGAATTGTTCAGCATTAGGAGCATTGAAAGTTTTTAAAGATTCGTTGATATAGAGGAAGTTATCTCCGAATTGTTCAGCATTAGGAGCATTGAAAGTTTTTAAAGATTCGTTGAGATAAAGGAATTTGTCTTCGATTGTTTCAATATTAGGGTTAAAGTAAGATATAAATTCGTTGTGGTTATTTATCTCAATTTCAATGTCTTGGCCGCTAGTAGGAGTGATGGCAACTTTTTTATTGCCATTTGATAAACTTGTCATTTTGACATTTTCAATTTTGCCGATACTTTTGATAAAGGCATCGGGCTTAGGGTCAGTTTTAACCAAATTTTTTATAGACTTGCTACTTAAATCTAAAAGGTAGTTTTCTAATAAAAGATACTTGCTTTTGTCAAATTGTTCAACTTCGCCGTCTTTAATGACTATGTTGCTAGCGCAATAATAGTGTGCATCTATTTCATGAGTGTAATAAACAAATTTTCCGTCTGGTGTTTTAGTGTAGTGAGGAAGTTCAAAATTGTTTTTAAAGTCTTCTGAAATTTTAATGCCATAAGTCTCTTCAAAAGCGTCGGTAAGCCCTGCTTTAATGTTTTCAAGATTGTTGCTGAAAGTGGCGTCCGGATCTGCAACTGTGTGATTATATCGATTTTTGATGGAAAGAGTGCATGGGCTTCCAAGAGTAAATTGAATTGAAATTGCGCTTGTGCCATATTCGTCTTGGCGCCGTGGCTGTGTGAAGTTTTCGCGTTTAATCTCAGCCACATCCTTTTTTATGGCAAACCAAACACGGCAGCGGTTTAAACGGCCTCTGTTATAAAAGGTGCAAAGCTGTTCGTCTTCTTCCCAATACTTTTTGAAGCTTTGAACGTCGTCTTCCGTTTGGCATTCTGGGAATAAAATATATCCGGCCTCGTCCATTAACTGCTCTGGGGTTTTATCTATTTTAACCTTCTTCTGCGGTGCTAAATGTTTTTGCGTAAAGGAAAGGATATAACTTTTAAAGTCATTTTCTTTTTCATTTTGTGTTATATCGTCGAATAAATTGCGAGAAGGAACAAAAAGAGCGGTTACAGCCTCTTGCAATACACCCGCTCTCTCTAAGAGCTGTGGAAAGAGACTGCGACAAAGATGCGCAAAATTTTCACCATAATGCTTTTTGATATATTTCAAATCCGAATTTTCCATATCTTAGTCCTTAACCATACACGCGCTTTAAAAAGATTTTTTGCTCGCCACTTTTAAGCACGATTATTTCTTGGGCTGCTAGCTCTTGCTTGCCGAACGGGCAGGTCTCGCTTGCCAAGGCTATATGCACGCCGTCGATTTTTACAAGACTGGGCTGGAGGAACAAAATATCGCCAACCTTTGGTTGCGGTGTGTCCACAAATTCCAAAACCAGATTGTGTTTTTGTTTGGTTTTTGTGTTTTGCAAAGTGTAGTTTTCGTTTTCGTCAATTTTTACAATTTTAAGTAAAATCATTTTTCCCCCCAACTTTCTATTTTAATTATATCATTAATTTTGCCGTTTGTAAATACATGTTTTAGAATAACAAACAAAAAATCGAGAGTAGACTCTCGATTTTAACTGACTAAAAATTTATTCAGCTTTTGCTTCCTCGGCTTCATATGCGCTAAGCACAGCAGTTTTAATCTGCTCTCTTGTTTCAGTGTTGATTGGGTGAACAATGTCCTTGTATTCTCCGTCCGGTGTTTTTCTGCTTGGCATTGAAATGAACATGCCCTCTCTTCCATTGATAATTTTGATGTCGTGAACTACGATACAATCGTCGATTGTGATTGAAGCAACGGCTTTAAGTTTTGCGTCGTCCTTCGTTACAAGTCTAATTCTTACATCTGTGATTTTCATAAAAATTTACCTTCCTTTTTAAGTCTTGCAATATCTTGCTACTTTGATTTTATCAAATTTCACCAAAAATTCAAAATGTTTTAAGGCTGTGACAAAAAAATCTTGAGCGTCATAAATAAGGGTGTGATTTTCAAGTTCCAAGGCATAGCAGTTTTTTATAAGATTAGCGGCAGCCGCGCGCGGCCTGTGAACATTTTTTTGCACGGCTGGGGACAGAGCGGGGAGTGCTTCGCAGGCGCAATTTCTGCTTGCGAGGGCTTTTGCAACATATCTGTCGACTTTCCGCCCTTCGGCAAAAGCGAAGAGCCAAAGGATTGGACGATTTTTACATATGCGGATATGCTCATATCACTATGTGAGGCATTGAAAATTAAAAAATGCAACATTATCGGGCATTCTTTTGGCGGAAGAGTGGCAATTTTGGCCGCTTCGAAAAAAAGTGAACTTGTTAATAATCTAATTCTAGTTGGCAGCGCGGGCATGAAGCCAAAAAGAAAGTTTAGATATTATATTAGAGTTTTTAAATATAAACTATCTAAATTTTTTGGCCGCAAGAGTAAAAATTCCGGCTCGAAAGACTATAATGCCCTGTCTGACAACATGAAAAAAACCTTTGTGTCGATTGTCAGTACTCACCTTGAGCGCTATTGCAGAGATATTTCAGCGCCAACGCTTATTGTTTTTGGAGAAAACGACACAGAAACACCCATTTATATGGCAAAAAGGTTGAAAAAACTGATAAAAAACTCTTCACTTCACATTTTGCCGCATGCGGGGCATTTTTGCTTTCAAGAGCGACAGATGCAATTTAATCGGCTTCTTACAGACTTTTTAACAAAGGAGAAAATTTTATGAATGCAGCACTTGCGATAATTTTTGTGATATTTTTCTACATAATCTCATATCCGCACGCTAAGAACTTACAACTTGGCGGCTACAACATTAGATATTGCTTAAGTCATTTCTACACTCTTCCATATGAATTTAAAGGCAAAAACAGGCTGATTTTCACCAAAAGAATGGTGAGGCTGTGTGCTTTATATTTATTTGTTCTTCTTGCAATCACATTGCCATACTTTATCCTTCTAAATAATTTCTGGTGGATAGCGCTTATTTGTGTTATCGAATTTGCATTTTTGAACGCAATTTTTCTTGGCTGCGCCCTTGTTATTCAGCCTGTCGAGAATGCGATAAAGAAAATGTATATCAAAAAAGCGACCAAAAAACTAAGAAATTTCAAGGGCATTAAGATTGCTATCACTGGAAGTTTTGGCAAGACTTCGACCAAAAATTTTCTTAGTCAGATGCTTTCCGAGAATTATCGAGTTTGTATCACGCCAAAAAACTACAACACTCCAATGGGGCTTTGCAAGAGTGCGCTGGAAATTCTTAAAGAGGACGACGAAGTGTTTATCGTGGAAATGGGAGCGCGGCATGAGGGCGATATCGCCGAACTTATGCAGATGCTTGAGCCCGATTTTGGCATTTTAACGGCAGTCGGCGAACAGCATCTTGAAACATTCGGCAGCCTTGAAAACATCAAAAAAACAAAGTTTGAATTGTGCGAGCATATGTGCAAGGATGGCTTAGTTATCTTTGACGGCGACAATGAGATAACGGGCGAACTTTACGAAAACTTTTCTGGGCGAAAAATTTTGGCAGGGGGAGAGGGTAGCCTCGTCAAAATGCTGTCTGCAACTTACACCCCGCAAGGCACCACAATCAAACTTGAAATAAACAAAAAAGAGCGCTCGCTCACCACCGCAATAATTGGCAAGCACATGCTCTCAGATATTATCACTGCGTCTTGCCTGGCGCTTGAACTTAATGTCAGCGAAAACAAGATTATCAAAGCAATCAAGAACTTGCGCCCGGCGCCGCATCGGCTGGAACTTATCGAAAGCGCATTCTGCACGATAATTGACGACTCGTATAACTCTAATCTCAGCGGACTTGAGCAAGCGTGCGAGTGTTTAAAACTATTTAGCGGCAAAAAGATTGTGATAAGTCCCGGACTTGTTGAGCAGGGCACAAAACAATATGAACTCAACTACAAGTGCGGCAAGATTATTGGCGCTGTCTGCGACGAGTTTATCGTTATGAATGAGTTCAACAAAACAGCGCTCTCGCAAGGTGCAATCGCTGCGGGCTTGAGCGAAGAAAAAATGCATTTTGCATCAACAAGGAAGGAGCAGACCGAAATTCTTAAAAGTCTTCAGGAGCGGGGAAGCGTGGTGCTATTTGAGAACGACCTGCCCGATAATATAAAATAAGGAGTAAGCATGGAAAAGATTTTAGTCATATATGGCGGAAAAAGTGTGGAGCACGACATCTCAATTATCACCGCGCTGCAAGCAATGAACGCGATAGAGGGTGAATATGAGATTTTGCCGATTTACATCTCTCACGAAGGTGAGTTTTTGACCGGCGACAATTTATGCGATGTGAATATTTATGCAAACTTTGACGGCCTTGTCAAAAACAGACGAAAAGTGTTTTTGGACATGGGCAAATCTAGAGTGCTTGTTAAAGGCGGTTTTAAAACAAAAGTCTTCGATCCCAGTGCTGCGCTTGTGTGCATGCACGGGCTCAATGGCGAAGACGGAGCAATATGCGGAGCACTGCAAATGGCGGACATCCCATACACTTGCCCCTCTTTGCAGGCGAGTGCTGTGTGCATGGATAAGGCGATTGCAAAGTGTGTGCTTAGGGAGGCTGGAATTGCCGTGTGCGACGATGTTGTTGGGGAGGAGGTCGACCTTAAAGCGGCGGCAAAGAAACTTTCTTTTCCCATTATTGTCAAGCCTTCAAGATGCGGCAGCAGCGTGGGAATAATAAAGTGCGATAATATCTCTGAACTTAAAGAAGCCGTCGAAATTGCAAAAAACTATGACAAAAAACTTGTTTTGGAGCATTTTATTGAAAATCGACGGGAATTTAACTGCGCTTGCTTCAAAAAAGGAAGTGAGATTGTTTCTTCAAAAGTTTGCGAAGTTAAGTCGGAAGGCTTTTATTCATTCGACGAAAAATATTTAAAATCAAAGCCCAATCTGACCTTGGCTGTTGAAAAGACGATTGAGAAAAAGATAAAAAAACTGGCGGCCGAAACTGTGTCCGCGCTTGAGTGTGACGGAACAGTGAGAGTTGATTTTTTAATGGACGAGGAAGAAAACATCTTTGTCAACGAAGTCAACACCATTCCCGGCTCACTTGCCTTCTATCTTTTCTCTGGCTTGAAAGAGATCGTTGTTGAAATGATTGAGGAAGCAAAGTTTCGCCACCGGCAAAATCAAAAATGCGCATTCGCTTTTGACTCGAACGCGCTGTCTATCTTCGCACAAGTTGATATGAATAAATATGCAAAAAAATGAATAACTATTTTATCAAGAATTCCCAAAGCAGAGAGTCGGACGGCACGAAACTTTTGTCTATTTTTTCGCATTTGTCAAGGCAGGAAACAATTTTAAGCACTTCCGCGCTTTGGCTGGCATCAAGGAAGAGGTCTTTAAAATAGTTGTTGTATATCAGTATTTCATAGCAGAGGGAAGTGTTAAGAAAATAGTCGCAGTTAAGTTTGAAAGGCTTGATGTTTTCCTCTTCGCCGCGGCGAACATTTTTCCAAGACTGCAGGCTTTTCTCCACTGAATAGCCTCGAGTTTGGCAGTCGCGAACACATCTTCTGAGCATGCGAAGTTCTTGCGCCCAAAGCACAGTTTTGTCTTCAAACAACAAATCGTCATATGGGCATATATACAATTTATAGGCATTTTCCACATGTCTGGAGATAATCAGAGGGTTTATCGCATGAATGCCTTCAACGATTATTATATCGCCCTCCTTCCAAGTTGCCTTGTTTGTTTCGGCTTTTCGAGAGTTGGTCTCAAAATCGAAAATCGGCATCTCGGCTTTGCCGGAAGTGAGCATATCGTCGATAAAGTTGTTAAACAGCGTAAGGTCGAGGGTGAAAACAGACTCATAGTCCACGCTTCCGTCAGAGAGGCGTGCGCGCCTATCGTGTGGCAGCAAAAAGTCGTCGAGAGAAACGACAACACTGTTGTGTCCGCGCTCTAAAAGTTCTTTTCTGATAAGTTTGGAGCAGGTCGTTTTTCCCGAAGAGGAAGGTCCGCAAATAAAAAGCAGGTTTTTATTCGGCTGAGAAAGCATGTCGGCAAGAAGTTCGTCCATTTCGTCATAGAAAAACTTTTCGCAGCCCTCAACTAATGCCTCGATTTCTCCGCTTGAAATTTTGTTGTTCAATTCTTCAATATGCACTTTGTTGTGCTTAAGAGTGTTATCTGAAATTATAAAGTCTTTTCTTTTCATGTTGCCTCAACGATAATTATAGCATATTCCTAAAAACAAAAAAAATTATTTTGTCTAATATTAGTCTTTTTTGAGAGCGGCCGCTATCTTTGCCTCGGCCGAGTTAAAATATTTTAAATTGGAGAAAAAATGAAACTTAAAGAAGTTATTCACACCTTCAATCATTATGACCTTCCTAAAGAACTTTTGGAAGAAGAGGTGAAAAGAGTTGTCATAGACCCCAAAAAGGTGAAAAAGGGCGATGTTTTTCTGATGCTCAAGGACGACGATAAGTCGCAATTCAAAATGCGGGAAGCGCTGGAGCGGGGCGCGAAGTTTGTGCTCTGCGCAAGTGACTATGGCATTGAAAACTGCTATTCCATTCGAAACCCGCGAAGAGCGTTTGCAATCATGAGCAAAAAACTCAATCATTCAAGTTGCGACAGGCTGAAAATTATCGGCGTCACCGGCACGAACGGAAAAACGACCACCACAAATTTAATATATGACATTCTCAAAGGTGCGGGCAAAAGAGTGGGTGTTATTGGCACGCTGGGCTACAAAATTGAGGGCGAGTTTGAGGACACAGGCTTCACCACGCCAGACCCAGACATCTTGCACAAGATTTTCCGCAAAATGGAAAATGCGGGGGTGGAATATGTTGTCATGGAAGTTTCTGCACATGCGCTAGCACTTGAGAAAATGGCGGGAATAACTTTCAGCGTGGCTGTGCTGACAAACATCACCCAAGATCACCTCGACTTTTTCGGCAGTATGCAAAACTACGAAAGGGCAAAAATGAAACTTTTTTCGCTGCAACAATCAAGGCGGGCAGTGGTTTGTGCCGACGGGGTGAATATGGTGCGCTTTATGAACTACTGCGACATTCCGGTGCTTTCATATGGCATCAACAGCCCCAGCGATGTGTTTGCAATCGACATCAAGCAGTCGCTTGCGGGCAGCGAGTTTGTTTGCAATGTGAATGACAATGTCTTCATTGCGAGCACACCTTTGACGGGCGAGTTTAACATTGAAAACGCGCTTGCTGCAATCAGCGTGTGCTCGCTTGTTGGAATTGAACTTGAAACAATTAAGCGTGAACTTAAATATCTGCCGGCGATTGAGGGAAGATTTAATGTGATTTCCGAAGGCGGCAAAAGAGTGGTTGTCGATTTTGCGCACACCCCCGACGGGCTGGAGAAAATTATTAGAAGTGTCAAAGCGCTCACCTTGGGAAAGACTATCACCGTGTTTGGCTGCGGCGGCGACCGAGACAAAACAAAGCGTCCAATCATGGGCAAGGTGGCATCGAGTTTGTCCGATTTTGTTTATCTGACAAGTGATAACCCCCGCTTTGAAGAGCCGGAAGATATAATCGAGGACATAAGAGGGGGCATTTCTGGAGATAACTATATTGTTGAGCCAAATAGAGCAAAAGCCATTCGTCTTGCCCTCGAAAACGCGGGCGAAGAGGACACTGTCATCATTGCGGGCAAGGGCGGCGAGCACTATCAAGACATAGCAGGCGTCAAACATCCATACAATGATTATGACGAAGTTTATAAATTCTTTCGAAGCAAACTTCAAGTGATAGAAGGAGAGACTAAAATTGACCTTGACCATTAAAATTCTTCTTATAACAATAGTCAGCCTCGTGGTGGGGCTGGCTCTTGCATGGCCGACCATTGCGCTATGCAAAAAAATGAAGGCGCAGCAGACTGTGCTGCACTATGTGGAAAAGCATTCCTCGAAAACCGGCACGCCGACCATGGGTGGAGTGATTTTTATCTTCGCTGCGCTTATCGGCTGTGCCTTTTTCTTGTGGACAAACTCTTTTTATGCTTGGCTTAGCATGCTTGTTATGTTTGCATTCGGCCTGCTTGGCTTTCTTGACGACTTTATCAAAATCCACTTTCATCAAAACGAGGGGCTAAAACCATATCAAAAAATAGTTGGACAAACTGCCATTGCGCTTATCATCGCTTTTCTTATCTACTACAAACTCGGTGGCACGCTCGACTTTTTTGGCATTAAGTTTTCAATTGGGTGGGGAATTATTCCTTTCGCTGTTGTGGTGTTTTTGGCGGTGGTCAACTCTGTCAATCTCACCGACGGCTTGGACGGTCTTGCCGGCGGGACAAGCCTTGTGTATCTTCTCTTCTTCGGCGCGATTGTGGCACTTATCGGAGATGCACAAATGGACATGCTTGCACTTGCGTCTTTTGCTGTCTGCGGCGGACTGATAGCCTTTCTCGCGGTCAACACTTTTCCTGCCAAGATTTTCATGGGCGACACAGGCTCTTTGGCGCTTGGCGGCTTCATCGCCTGCCTTGGGCTTTTCTCCGGAAAGGTGCTGCTGATTCCAATTATGGGGCTGATGTTTGTCCTCTCGGCGCTTAGCGACATCATTCAAGTGGCGCACTACAAGCGCACAAAAAAGAGGGTGTTTTTGATGGCGCCGCTTCACCATCATTTCGAAAAAAAGGGGGTGCATGAAAATCGCATAGTCACAATATATATAATTGTGACAAGCCTTATCTCTGCGGTTTGTCTGATTTTAGAAATCGCGTTGTAGGTGGAAAATGAAAAACTTGAAAGGAAAAAAGGTGCTGGTCTATGGGCTGGGAGGAAGCGGAAGTGCTGCAAGCAAACTGCTTCACAGCTTGGGAGCTTGCGTCAGCGTCTATGACGAGGACAAAAAGTTCCGCAGCCTTTTTTGTTTTGACGAGGAGCCGCTTTCGCACAAGTTTGACCTTGTTGTTGTCAGCCCGGGAATTAAAGTTATCGGCAACTCGCTCATTTCCGGCTTTCGCGCAAGAAAGACGCCCGTTATCAGCGAGATTGACCTTGGCAGCCGCTATTGCCGCGGGAAACTTATTGCAGTGACCGGCACAAATGGCAAGACCACCACATGCTCGCTGCTTGGCAAAATATTCGAAGAGGCAGGCAAGGACACTTTTGTGTGCGGAAATATCGGACTGCCTATTTCCTCTATCGCGCTCAAATCGGACAAGAAAAGTTATATCGTTTGCGAGACCTCCAATTTTCAACTGGAACTTTCCGAAAGTTTCTCGCCAGATGTTGCATGTGTGCTCAACATTGAAGAGGACCACCTCGACCGTCACGAAAGTTTTGGCGAATATGTGCGTGTGAAAAACAAAATTTTTCAAAACTGCAAAGGCTCGTGCGAGAGTGTTGTCAATCTTGATGACGAAGGGGCGATGCGGCTTAATTTGCCTAAAAAAGTCAATTTTTTCTCATTTAATCCGCTAAAAAAGGGCATTTCTGTTAAAAATGGCTGCATTTATAACGGAAAAACTAGAATTATCTCTGTGGACGACATTCCTTTAATTGGCAAAAAAAATGTGTCTAATGTCATGGCTGCAGTGGCGATTGCCTGCCTTTGCAAGATTAAGCCAAAGTTTATTCAAAGTGCAATTATGCATTTTTCTCCGCCGCCTCACAGGCTTGAATATGTGGATGAGATTAACGGAGTTAAGTTTGTCAATGACTCCAAATCGACCAATATTGCGTGCGTTAAAATGGCGATTGAAAGTTTGGAAGGGCAGAAGATTGTGCTGATGCTCGGCGGCCAGAATAAAGACCTCAACTTTGAAAAGTTTTTTGAAGAGCGACCAAAAATTTCGAGATGTATTTGTTTTGGTGAGGCGGGAGAGACAATTCACGCGGCGGCAACAAGATTTGGCTATCAGTCGGAATGTTTTGAAACTTTGAAAGAAGCCACGCTTTATGCTAAGCGTGAGGCGGAGGCTGGCGAACTTGTTTTGTTGTCGCCCGGCTGCACCAGTTTCGACGAGTTTTCGTCATATGCTGTGAGAGGTCAAATTTTTACGGAGCTTGTTAGAAGTGAGAGTTAAAACAAACTATTTTCTTATTGCTGCAATTGTGCTGGGACTGACCGCTTTCGGGGCGGTCATGGTCTATTCTGCAAGTTCTTATTCGGCCGCCTATCACTACAACAACGAATATTTTTTCTTGTATAAGCAACTGTTTGGAATTGTTATCGGCCTTGCACTTATGATTGGGCTTTCCTTTTTTGATTATCACAAACTTAAAAAATTTAAGTGGCTTTTTGTCATTGTTACAATTATTCTTCTTGCCCTTGTTTTTATTCCCGGCATTGGAACAGAAAGTTATGGCGCAAAACGGTGGCTATCATTGTTTGGCTTTTCCATTCAACCGTCTGAGGTGGCAAAGTTTGCGCTCGTTATCTTTTTGGCTGCATATTTAAGTGACAATCACGAAAAAATTAAGTCCTTTAAAACATTGCTTGTGCCACTTGCAGTTGCAGGACTTTTCTGTCTGCTTGTGATTTTGGAGCCGTCAATGTCGGTGACAATGTGTCTTGCATTTGTGACGCTATTTATGCTTATCGCCGGCGGAATTAGCAAAAAGCACACCCTTATGCTTTCCGTTCCGGCAGCGGCCGCTGTGCCGCTCTTGATCGCGCTCGAGCCTTATCGCTTAAAAAGGCTGTTTGCATTTATCAACCCTTGGGGCTCGCCGCAAGGCGAGGGCTTTCAACTTATTCAGTCGCTATATTCGCTTGGCTCGGGCGGCTGGTTCGGAGTTGGCATTTTCAATTCGCGCCAAAAATATCTTTTCCTGCCGTTTGCTGAGTCCGATTTTATCTTTTCGGTAATCGGCGAAGAAATTGGGCTTGTCGGCTGCCTTCTTCTGATGCTCACATTTGTGGCGCTTATCGTGCTGCTTGTGAAAATTGCACTTAACGCGCCCGACCGCTTCGGCGCGCTGCTTGCGGGAGGAATCGCTTTCATAATTGCAATTCAAACAATTCTCAATATTGCTGTGGTGACCGGCAGTATTCCGCCGACGGGGCTTCCGCTTCCGTTTATCTCAAGCGGAGGAACAAGCGTTATGATGTTCATGGCCGGCATCGGCATTTGCCTTAACATTTTAAGACAGCACAAAAAAAACTCGCTTATCTAGAGCGAGTTTCGTCGTCTTTAAGAGGCCACAGCTCGTATGTTATGTCAGAGCAGAATTCGTCATGTTTTTTGTCTTGAATTTGTATAAAATCGGGTTCGGAAACTCCTTTATATTTAGGGTTCTTTCGTTCTTCCAGTTCCTTTTCGATTGCAAAATATGAGTCGGCAATAAGTGCTCCGGTGCTGATATATGCGTCACTGGAATTTATATTTGCATCTATTGTTTCTGGGTTATCAGTGAAAACTTCATTAGCCATTTTATTGAACTTTATGGCTCTATCTAAATTTGCTGCGCCGGCTGCTATTGCCGGAAGTGCGGCAACAACTGGGAAAAGCACATTTTCAGGCTGCAGATATTTTAAATCGCATGCAAAGAAACAACCCAGGGCTGTGACAAATGTCGCCAAACCAAAACTTGCCACAGTTTTAAGTATGCAATGTTTCTTGAATAATAATAAAAATGAGGTCGTTCTTGCGAAGATGCTCAAAGCCGCGTTTTGGGCTTTTCGATTATATGAAAGTTTATCATACATTTTAATTACCAATTCTCTTTTCATAGTCATATTTTATCACCTTATCGGTTGTTTGTCAATAGCCAATTTGAAAGTTGCTAAGGCAAAAAGTCACTTACAGGGCGGGCATTTCATACAATAAATTATGAGAAAACCGACTAACTAAAGAGGAACACAAATGACCAAACTTATAATTCAAGGCGGAAGGAAACTTTCTGGCGAATTGGAGGTGACTGCCGCTAAAAACTCATATCTTCCCATTCTTGCGGCCTGTTTACTGTGCGAGGAGAAGATTGAACTACATAACTACCCATATTATTCCGACACCGAGAGTATGTGTGAAATTATCACTTCGCTGGGTGGAAGGATAGAAAAAGAGGGCAGTGTTTTGACTGTTGACCCTTCAAGTCTTTTTTCATGGAAGATTGAAAGCGAGCTTGCAAGTAAAGTGCGCTCATCTATCTTCACGCTAGGTGCGCTGCTCGGCAGATTTAAGAGGGCGCATGTGGCATATCCCGGTGGCTGCGAGATTGGCGCGCGGCCGATAGACATTCACCTTGCGGGCTTCAGAAAGTTGGGCGTGAGGGTGGAAGAAAAACACGGCTACATCTATTGCAACGCCGAGAAAATGCACCCTGCAAGCATTATGCTTGATTTTCCAAGCGTGGGCGCGACCGAGAGTTTGATTATGGCCAGCGTCAATTTGGAAGGGCAAACGCGCATTCTAAACGCTGCAAGAGAGCCGGAAATCGTTGACCTGCAAGACTTTTTGAACGCTATGGGCGCGGATGTTCGAGGGGCGGGCAGCAGCGAGATAATAATAAGTGGCGTCAAAAAACTTCGGGGCTGCTCTTTCACGCCGATTGCCGACCGCATAATTGCCGGCACATATATCATTGCAACTGCGATGTGCGGCGGAGATGTGCTGCTTAATGGCGCAAAAGCCGAACATTTGCGGGCGCTTATTGATAAAATAGATAAATCTGCTTGCATGATTGAAGTTAAAAATGATAAAATCAGGGTGAAAAGTGATGCAAGGCCGATTGCTGTTGGCAAAATGGAGACCTCTGTCTATCCCGGCCTTCCCACCGATTTGCAGGCGCAACTGCTGGCTCTTGCCACGATAAGCGAGGGCTCCAGCATGATTGTTGAGAATGTGTTTGAGTCGCGCTTTAAGCATGTGCCGGAACTTATTAAAATGGGCGCAGATGTGCATGTTAAAGATCGAGTTGCATTTGTGAGGGGCGTTAAACACCTCTATGGCGCGTCGGTTAGCGGAATGGACCTTCGCGGCACCGCGTCACTTGTGCTTGCCGGCCTTGTTGCCGACGGCTACACAATGATTTCAAATGTGCATCACATCGACCGCGGCTACAAGAACATCGAAATCGAACTTTCAAAACTTGGGGCTGATATAAAAAGGATTGACGATTGAAGAAAAAATGGCTGATAATTTCACTTAGCATTGTTTTAGTGCTTATTGTCACAATCGTGACGCTCTCTTTTACGCTTTTCACCGTGCAGGAGATAAGCGTCAATTTCAGGACAAGCACCACGGCCGAATATTCGAATGAGGAGATTATCGCTTCCTCCGGCCTCAAAAAGGGAAAGAACATTTTCTTCCTAAAGAAACAGCCGGCAATAAATAATATCGAAAAGGCACACCCATATCTTGAGGTTGTTAATATCGAAACCTCTTTTCCTTCAAAACTGACCATTCACCTTCGCGAAAGGGAAGGTTTTTATGCCATTCAATCGCAAGAGGGATATTTAATTGTCGACCACTCACTTAAAGTGCTTGAAAGGGTGGAGAGTTTTGAAGTGAATAGGACAAGCCCAATTCTTTTCACTATTTCTTCGCAGGACGAGAGTGTTTCTTCTGCTCAAGTGGGCGACTTTTTAAACTTTAAACTTCTAAGCGCTTTCTATGACGCAATGCTTCTTAACGGCCGATCGCGCCCGGAAAGTTTGAGCCTTGTCAAAGAAATCTCTTACTTTGAAAGCGAGAATGAAATTTTCCATAACTCTGAACTTGGCCTAAAACTCACCCTGTTTTCGGGAAGAGAGGTCTATATTCACAATGGGGCATATGCTCTTGCATACAAACTTGCCAAATTTTTCGCTGTCGAAAGCCGACTTCATCAGCTCGCGCCCGACCTTAGCGACGAGATAATAAAAAACTCAGAAATTCACATAAATAACTACATCGGCAGCGATGTTTCCGAAAAAGAATGCTACTTCTATCTTGTGTTTAATGGCGAAAAAGTAACGATATGAATACCTATGCAAAAAAATTTATAATTATAAAAAATTCGTTTGACAAAAGTTGTCAAAATAAGTAGAATGTTCAAAGAAGGTGCAAAATGTTTGAAAAAGATGTTGTATGTTTAGAAATCGGGTCTTCAAAACTGCGGGTTATCGTTGCAAGCGAAGGTGTTAATAACACGCTGCTTGTAAAGGAACTTGCAACTCGTGAGTATGACGGCTATTTCCAAGGCGAGTTCGTTGACGAAAAGCGTCTTGCGCCAAGTTTGTTCGACATTTTCAATCAGATTGATTTTAAAAAGAAAAAATATAATAAAAAACTCTTTGTTTCCCTACCTGCTGAAATGACAAAGGTTGTCAGCACAAAAGCGTCGGTGGAAATCGACGGCATGGGCAAGGTGACAAAAAGCGATATGGACGCGCTTAGTTATCAAGCGGTCAAAAAAGCACGAGCCGACGAATGCGAAGTTGTTTCGGTGTCTGCGATTAGTTATTTGATAGACGACCATAATATGGGTGAGCCGCTCGGCAAGAAGGGCAGAAATCTCTCCGGCGAGTTCTCGGTCATTCTCTGCGAGAAAACGCTTATCGAAAAACTTAATAACATCATAAGCGACATCGGCTTTGTCAGCGTGGAATATGTCAGCGAGGTGCTTTGCCAGGCGCTTATGCTCATTCCTGAAGAGGAAAGAAAGGAGGGCGCAATTCTTGTTGATGTTGGCCACCTTTCCACAAGCGTCGCATTTGTTAAAAGTGACGGAATAAGCGCGCTTGCTTCCTTCTCGATTGGTGGAGGGCATATCACCAGCGACCTTTGCGAGGCGTTCGACCTTTTATATGAAGACGCTGAAAGGCTGAAAAGGCAGGTTGTTATCTCGGTGGATGCTGGGGCGCTTGACTACTACGATTTGCCGTCTGTTGAGGGCAAGATTGAGCGCATTCCGCAAGAGGATGCAAATAAGGTTGTTGCCTATCGTCTGGAGACAATTTCTTCGGCGATTAATCAGTGCCTTATTATGCAAGGAATAAATCTTTCCAGTTATCTTCCCGTTTATCTGACAGGTGCGGGAGCAACAAAGATTAAAGGCGGAAAAGATTTCATGGCAAAATGCCTTGCAAGAAATATCACTCTTGGCCGCGCGCCGCTGCCGGGCAGGGACAAGCCGGAGGACGGAGCGATATATTCAATCGCAAGTGAGGCGCTTAAAAATTGCTAATTGTTTTGCAATTTGCTTGCAAAAATAACTATTTTAATTTATAATTTGTTTAAATCAAGGAGAAACTGTATGGAAAACAATACTTCATTTGCCAAAATTAAGGTTGTCGGAGTTGGCGGCGGCGGAAATAACGCTGTTAACAGAATGATTGAAGCAGGTGTTGACTCGGCTGAATTTGTGGCTATGAACACCGATAAACAAGCGCTTGTTGTAAGCAAGGCGCCTGTTAGAGTGCAAATTGGTGAAAGACTCACCGGCGGACTCGGCGCGGGTGGAATACCTGAGATTGGTCAGAAGTCGGCTGAAGAGTCGAAAGCGACAATCACTGAGATGCTTCAAGGCTCACACCTTGTGTTCATAACTGCCGGAATGGGCGGAGGAACAGGAACGGGTGCTGCGCCGGTTGTTGCTCAGATTGCCAAAGAAATGGGCATCCTCACAATCGCTGTTGTGACAAAGCCTTTCGCTTTCGAAAGCAGAGTGAGAGCAGAAAATGCCGAGAAAGGCATCAGCGAACTTAAAAAATATGTTGACACAATGGTTATCATTCCAAATGAACGACTTTTCCAAATCGTGCCTAAGAAAACTCCTATCTTAGAAGCTTTCAGATATGCCGACGATGTGCTTCGTCAAGGCATTCAGGGCATTGCAGACCTTATCGCTAAGCCGGGCCTTATCAACCTCGACTTTGCCGATGTTAAAACAATCATGCAAAATAAGGGCCTCGCTCACATGGGCATTGGTCATGGCAAGGGCGAAAATAAAGCACTTGAGGCTGTTAAGCAAGCAGTTGCCAGCCCACTTATCGAAACAACAATCGAGGGCGCGAAGGGGCTTCTTCTCAATGTTAAGGGTGGCGTAGACCTCACACAAGAAGATGTCAGCGAAGTTGCAACACTTGTTCAAGAAGTTATCGACCCACGCTGCACAGTTATCTTCGGAAATAGCATAGACGAAAATATGCACGACGAAATTGAAGTTACAATCATTGCAACAGGTTTCCCAACAGTTGAAACAAAAGAAAAGCCGGCAGAAGCAGAAGAGGCAAGAGATTTTAATAACTTTGCCGAGAAAGAGCCGGTTAGGGGCCTTGCTTCGCTTAAAAATGCACCAAAAGAAGAGCCAAAGCCGGAAGTTTCTGTGCGCAGAGACGAAAACATGGCGGGCTCGTCGAGAGTTGATGTTGACGCGTCAATTCCTGCATGGCTTCGTCAACTCAGAAGCAAGAAGAAATAACGCTTCGAATGCTATTTGCACATAAAACATTAAGAAGGTTGCGGCCTTCTTTTTTTATACTTTTCCACAATTTAAGATTGAAATCAAAGCATGTGCATATGAGCAGTTGGCAACTTTTCCACAAAAAGCCTTAAAAATTATTTCAAAATATGTCAATCTTTTTCCAAAATTACCCTTGACAAAGCAAGCAAGCAAGCAAGAGTATAATACTTTTGTGGCAAATGGTGACAAAACAAAAACGTTTTATCCACCACAGTCAAAATTTACAAAAGTGGGTTATCCACAAGGGGAGGAATTTGTGATGGATTTGATTAACGATAAAGAAGAGGCTCTTAAGGCTGTAAAGCATGGTGGAACATTGAAATATGTTTCAGAAGAACTGCGGAACGATAAAGAAGTTGTTTTTGCTGCTGTAAATCGAAATGGAGATGCACTGAAATACGCTCCAAAAGAACTACGTAACGATAAAGAAATTGTTCTTGAGGCTGTAAAGCATGGTGGAACACTGAGATATGCTTCGAAAGAACTGCGCAACGATGAAAAATTTGTTCTTGAGGTTGTAAGACAAAATGGACATGCACTGCTTTACGCTTCAAAAGGACTACGGAACGATAAAGAATTTGTCATTGAGGCTGTAAGACGAAATGGATATGCACTGCAATCTGCTTCAGACGAACTACTCAATGATAAAGAAGTTGTTCTTGCTGCTGTAAGACGAAATGGACGTGTACTGAAATATGCTTCAGACGAACTACGGAACGATAAAGAAGTTGTTCTTGAAGCTGTAACAGACAATGAAGATGCACTGTGGTATGCTTCAAAAGAACTACGCAATGATAAAGAATTTGTCATTGAGGCTGTAAGACAAAATGGATATGCACTGAAATATGCTTCAGACGAACTACGCAATAATAAAGAATTGGTTCTTGCTGCTGTAAGACAATATGGAGGTGCACTGAGATATGCTTCAGACGAAATACGCAGTGATAAAGAATTTTTTCTTGCTGCTGTAAGACATAGTGACTTGGCACTGCAATATGCTTCAAAAGAACTACGCAGCGATAAAGAAGTTGTTCTTGAGGCTGTAAGACATAGTAACTTGGCACTGGGATATGCTTCAGGCAAACTACGCGACGATAAAGAAGTAGTTTTGGTTTCAATTGACCGAGATTATAGGACTTTTATGTATGTAAGCGAAAGGCTAAAGCAAGACAAAGACGTTGTATTAAAAACTGTTTTGTCGGGATGCTCGTGGGAAGATAGCACATATGGTTCGTTTGACTGGAAATTCAGAGGTAATAAAAATTTGAAAGCGATTTCTGAGTTTGTTGGAGAAGGTGTTTTCCCTAAAATTAAAGAAGTTGACTTAGAGGACAAGTTGTATGGCGAGGATATGATTGGGTTGTTAACATTGAATGAAATACGAAATGGAAAAGATGTTAAGATAGATAGTGAAACATTGGCAAAAGGAGAAGCGATATTTGAAGCGGCTCGCAAAGCGCACATGAAAAGGCAAGGGATAGAGTCACAGAAAGCCGGAATTGATCCTATCGGTAGTTAATTTAAAGAAGAAGGCTGTGGCCTTCTTTTTTTACGCCAAAAAAAGTTAAAAAACACAAAAGTTTCGATAAAATACTGACACGAAATTTTCCGCTTTTGGGTTTAAAATATCTGCAAAGGGGAAAGAGAAATGGAAATTGTTATCGAATATGTCTTCTTCGAGAATTTCATTATCAACTTTTTTATTATCTCTTGCTGCGGCGCACTTTTCAAGGTTAAGCCTAAACTTTGGTGGGTGAGTGCAATTTTTGGCGCGCTTATGGCACTGTTTTTCCCAATATTCAATTTTGCCATATATGTGCGCATTCTTGCCACCGCGCTTGTTGCGATAATCATGGTTTGCATCTCATTCCCTATTAAAACTTTCAAAGATTTTGCATTCTATGGCTTTGGCTTTCTGTTTCTCACTTTTGTGTTTGGCGGCGCAAGTGCGCTTGTTAGTTCCTGGTTTGGTCAGCTTAGCGTGCTGATAATCTGCCTTATATCTTTTGCCACATTCCTTAGCGTCAAGTTTTTTCTTAGAAGACTGTCAAGGAAAAGGGCGCTGCAAAATTTTACATGTTCGGTGCAAATTTCCTGCAAGGGGAAGGTGATTGAAGAGGTGGGCTACATTGACAGCGCGAATGTGCTGTATGACCCAATCACATCTGCGCCGATTGTGCTTATCAGCAAAGATGTTTTTGAGAAAGTTGTTGGCGAAGATTATCTTTTCTATCTCGCACGCAAAGACAAAGTGAAAAAACTTCCATACGGTCATTATGTTAATGTAGGCTCGGCTGTCTCCGACGGCAAGATGCTTGTGTTCATGGCCGACAAACTCACAATCACCGAAAGGGGCAAGGCAAGATGCTATGAAAACACACTGCTGGGCCTTAGCACTGCCGATTTTTCCAAGACGCTGAGTTCCGGCGTGCTTATTCACAGCGAACTTGCATAGGAGGCAAATTTGAATAAACTTCTTTTCTATCTTAAACAACTGTTGTGGAAATTGTTTGCAAAGAAAAATCTGCTCGATGCCGACGGCATTGTCTGCTACATCTGCGGCAATGAAGCACTGCCGTTGCCGCTTGACCCCGACGAAGAGAAAATGCTTGTCGAGCAACTTGAAAACGGCAGCGATTTTGCAAGAGAAAAACTTATCGAGCACAATTTAAGGCTTGTTGTTTACATCGCAAAAAAGTTTGAAAACACGGGCATTGATTTTGAGGACCTTATCTCAATCGGCTCGGTGGGGCTGATTAAAGCGGTGAAAACTTTCCGCGGCGATAAAAACATTAAACTTGCCACATATGCTTCCCGCTGCATTGAAAACGAACTATTGATGCAACTTAGAAAATTCTCCCGTCTTAAGGGCGAGGTCAGCCTTGAAAAGCCGCTTTGCGACGACGGCGAGGGCAACGAACTGGTGCTTGCCGACATCATGGCCTGCGAGGGTGACGAAATGAACGCCGGGCTTGAACACTCTGCCGAGCGCGATGCTATTTGGCAGACGCTTTCTAGGCTTGAGCGTCGCGAGCAAGAGATTATGATACTCCGCTTTGGACTGGAGGGGCAGGAAGAACTCACGCAGAAAGAGGTGGCGGACAAACTGGGCATCAGTCAAAGTTATATTTCACGCATAGAAAAAAAGATTTTGGTAAAAATGAAAAAAGAACTTCGCAAGATTTTGCAGTAAATTCCTAAAAAATTCGCATTTTTGTGGGAGATATGCACTAATTTTGTCAAATAATGCTTTAGGCGCATATTTTGCCTCCGATAAGTGAAAATTATTCTTTATCGGAGGTTTTTTTATGGCAAACAGAGTTGTTATTGCCGGTGTTAACACCGCTAGCCTACCCAAACTTTCAAATGACGATATTATGGCACTCATGAAAAAAGTTAAGGCGGGCGACGAGTTCGCGCGCGATGCCTTTGTTGTGGCAAATCTTAGGCTTGTGCTTAGCGTGGTGCAGCGTTTCGGCGGCCGGTCTGACAAAGCGGACGATATGTTCCAAGTGGGATGCGTGGGGCTAATGAAGGCGATTGATAATTTCGACGACACACTAAATGTTCGCTTTTCCACATATGCCGTGCCTATGATAATCGGCGAAATTAAAAGATTTCTAAGAGACAATAACTCGGTGCGCGTTTCGCGCTCGCTGAGAGACATCGCATATAAATCACTGCAGGCTAAGGAGACGCTTTCCAAAGAGTCTGTGGAGGAGCCGACTGTTGAGGATATCGCAAAATATCTTGGCATTCCCGCAAAGACGATAAACTTTGCCCTTGACGCGATTAGCGAGACAGTCTCTCTTTCGGAGCCGATATATAACGACGGCAGCGACACGATTGAACTTAAGGACCAAATCACCGACCTTAAAGATAGCGACGAAAGTTTATATGAAAAAATTGCCATTAAAGACGCAATAAAAAAACTTTCGCCAAGAGAAAGGGAAATTCTGTTGCTTCGCTACTATGTTGGCAAAACGCAAATGGAGGTCAGCCAAGAGGTGGGCATCAGCCAGGCGCAAGTTTCCAGACTTGAAAAGAATGCACTCAAGGCAATTAAAGAGAAAATGGAATAAAAAATATATCGAAATTTGTCATGTCCATGTGAGAAGAAACATAAGATAAGGCAAATGGAAAGTTCATTTTTGGAATTAAGATGCAAAGAAGTTGTGAATGTTGTGGACGGTCGAAGATTGGGGCATATTATTGATGTGGTGTTCAATCTTGCCACGGCATGTGTCAGCGGCATTGTTGTTCCCGGCGAAAAATCGTTTTGGAATGTTTTTAAAAGCGGCGCGGAGTTTTTTATTCCGTACAGCCAAATTGTTAAAATTGGCGAAGATACAATTCTCGTTCAAATTCACGGCGGCGCGCCGAACAACAACCCATATATTTTGAGTGACAAAAAAGGGCAATAACATGCCCTTTTTTTGTTCAGTCAGTTTCCATATGGCTTCTCCTTTTCCATATGGCTTTTTATATAATATGCTTATTATAACTCTTGCAACAGTTTTTTGAAGCTGTCGATATCTTTAAACTGGCGATACACCGATGCAAAACGCACATATGCAACCTCGTCGAGTTTTTTGAGCGCTTCCATCACCATCTCCCCAAGTTCAGAGGATGGCACTTCTTGCGAGAAATTGTTCTGCAAAGTTTTTTCGATGTTTGCAGCAACTTCCTCGATTTGATTTAATGTTACAGGCCTTTTTTCGCAGGCTTTTATCATGCCATTTTTAACTTTGTTGATATCGAATGCTTGTCGGCTTCCGTCAGATTTAACAACTAAGATTGGCGTCATTTCAATTGTTTCATAGGTGGTGAAACGCTTGCCGCAGCCAAGGCACTCCCTTCTTCTTCTGATTGCATTTGTTTCGTCTGTGCTTCTTGAGTCAAGCACCTTGCTTTCTTCGCTTCCGCAGTAAACACATTTCATATGTTTTCTCCTTTTTAGCATTCTACCACATGTTGATAAAAACTGCAAATGTTTTTAGATTATTTGTGTTTTAAAAAGCGGACGAGCCTAGTAAGATATAACATGGAAAATTTGTCGAATATTAAGAAAAACAGAACTTACAAAATCGTGGGCTACTCTGATAACCTTCCTATCAAGATTGTTCGCCGTCTTTGCGACTTAGGCCTGACAGAAGGAGAGAGTGTGGCGCTTGGCGGAAGGTCGCTTTTAAAAAAGGCGATGCTTATCAAGGTGAGGGGCTATCTGCTTTCGCTGAAAAGCGATATCGCCCGGGGAGTGTTTGTGCAATGAAGAAGTTTCGAAAAAAGAAAACCGACAATAGTTATTGCTCCGTTAAACATCTGCCCGAGGTGCTACTTGTTGGCAACCCGAACACCGGCAAGACCACGCTTTTTAATAAACTCACTGGCGCAAATGAGCATGTGGGCAACTGGCACGGCGTGACGGTGGAAGAAAAGGGCAAGCCTTTTTCATGCGGCGAAAGAGAGATGCAACTTGTTGACCTTCCCGGAATTTATTCGCTCTCGGCGCTAAGTTTTGAAGAGCAGGTGGCAATCGACTACATCCGCGCGCATCCCAAAACTAAGATTATCAACATCTGCGACCTTAACAACTTGCAGCGCAATCTTTCGCTGACATTGGGGCTTATGGAACTTGGGGCAGATGTGATTTTGGCTGTCAACTGCATGGATAGGCGCCCGCTAAATCGGGTGGACTATGCAGGCCTTGAAAGGGAACTTGGCATTAAAGTTGTGGAGATAAATGCCGGCAAGGGCTGGGGACTTGATAAACTCAAAAAACTTGTTAGTTTGCCATATTCACCTTCAAAAGTCCCAAAATATGTTAAAAATTTGCCTTTAAGCGTATTAAAAACCGCAATTCTAGGCAAGTGTGAAAAAGAAAAGCAAGATTTTTTTGCCATTAAACTTTGTGAAAGAGACGAGGCTGTGGCGGCTGAACTTGGGCTAAACTTTTCCGATTTGCAAATTGAAGAGGCTTTAATTCAAAAAGTTGCAAGCGCGAGATATGAATATATCGCCTCTCTTCAAAAAAGATTTTTCACTTCGTCTGGCAAGGTGTATGGAGAGAGTAAACTTGACAAGATTATTCTCAATCGTTTTCTAGCATTTCCAATTTTTTTGCTTGTTTTGTGCGGCGTGTTCTATCTTACGTTTTTCTCGTTTGGCGCACTTTTATCTGACGGGCTGAATGCGCTCTTAGATATCAGCCTCGGCAGTTGGACGCGCTCGGCTTGCGTTGCAATGTTTGGCGAGGCTTCATGGATAACTCACCTTTTTTGCGATGCGATAATTGGCGGGGTGGGCACTGTGCTAGGCTTTTTGCCGCAGGTGGCACTACTGTTTTTGTTCCTCTCCATTTTGGAAGACAGCGGCTATCTTTCCCGCGTGGCGTTTGCCAGTGAAGACATCTTTGGCAAACTGGGGCTATCTGGCAAGAGTATATACACGCTGCTCATGGGCTTTGGCTGCTCAACGACAGCAGTTCTGACAGCGCGGAATATGGAAGACAAAAACTCCAAGATTAAAACTGCATTGCTGACGCCATACATGAGTTGCAGCGCCAAGTTTCCGATATACGTGGTCATTGGCGGGGCGTTCTTTGGCGCGGCAAACGTGTTTGTGATTATGGGTCTGTATCTTTTGGGCCTTGTTGTGTCGATAATTTTAAGCCTTATCTTAGAAAAGACCGTTTTAAAAAGCAAGGAGCAGTCTTTCATTCTCGAGTTTCCGCCATATCGTTTCGGCGGGGCGAAACGCATCTTCTCGGTGCTCTGGGAAAATGTGAAAACCTTCCTTGTCAGGGTGGGCTCGCTGCTTGTTTCTATGAATGTAATTATATGGCTGCTGTCGAGTTTTTCATTTGATTTTTCCTTTGTGCCGGATAGTGGAAAAATGAGCATGCTGGAAGGCCTCGGCAAGGTGCTCGCTCCTATATTTATTCCACTCGGCTTTGGCAGCTGGGGTGCGGCGTCGGCGCTTGTTGCTGGCGTGATAGCCAAAGAGGTGATTATCTCCTCGATTGCAATGTTCAATGGCGTTTCAAGTGAAGGCATGATTGGCTCAAGCCTCCATGACCCGTCAAGCATGATATATTTTCCGACTACGGCGTCTGTGATTTCCTTCCTTGTCTTCTCTCTTCTTTATTGCCCTTGCATTTCCACAACGGCGGTGCTTGGCAGAGAAATTGGCAAGAAATGGACATTTGTGGGCGTTGTTTTGCAGTTTATTATCGGCTACTTGGTGGCGCTGTTTGCTTTTAACATGTGGGGCGCGATAGAAAAATTTGGCGCGCTGCCAACTCTTGGAGTGCTTGCGGCGATTTTGATTGTTCCGCTTGCGTTATTCAAGATTGTTTCGGCGATAAAAAAGCCGCGAACATGTCGCGGCTGCAAGGGCTGCAAGTAGCCTAGAATGAAAAAGCAGAGCGGCTTTCAAAGTCGTAAGATTGACATGGCCATTCAGAGTTGCCATTTAAACTCATGCGGAAGAAAAGGTCCGAGGTGTGACGGTCGAAGGAAAGCGCAATGCTCTGGTCAATCTCCACGCCAGCAAGGCCCATGCCGTTATAGAAGCAGACACAGCCGTTTTCCATTGTTCTAACATTGTCGAGATTAATAACATAAGTCTTGTTGCCGTCCTTGGAAGGGAAGCGCGTTGCGTTTAATAGGACAATTTTTGAAAAATCTTCCTCAGAAATTGAATATTCGCTTTCTTTGTATGACGAAACAATGGGCAGTGCAGCGCCTTTGTTGTCTAGTTCGATATAATTTATCTCTTCTGTTTCGATGTAATTGTTGTTGTCTGTCATATATCTTTCTCCGTGTTTAAAATTTTGAGGAAGCCTTATTTTAATATGATATGCCGCTTTTGTCAAGAGGGTTAAGCCAAGAAATTGTCGAATTTTGGCTCAAAAAAACGCTTTAGTTTAATTTGCTTTTAAGAAGAAAATATGTTATTATACTTCTATGGCAAAACCTATCGTTGCAGTTGTCGGCAGACCTAATGTTGGCAAAAGCACTTTCTTTAATAAAATATGCGGCGAGCGAATAAGCATAGTTGACGATGTCCCTGGTGTGACCCGAGACAGAATTTATGCTGACGCCGAATGGGCGGGCAGAAGATTTACGCTGATAGACACTGGCGGGCTTGACCCAAAAAGTGAAGATGTTTTCCAAAAAGAAATCGCGCTCCAAGCCGACATCGCTATGGAAATGGCGGACGTTATCGTTATGCTTGTTGACGGCAAAAGCGGGGTGACGCTGGCCGACGAAATGCTGGCAAAAAAACTTAGAAAAATTGAAACGCCGGTTGTGCTCGTGGTCAATAAACTCGACCGCTTCGACATCTCCGACACTTTTGAATTTTATTCGCTAGGTCTTGGCACGCCGCATCCTCTTTCGTGCGAGCAGTCAAAGGGAATTGGTGATGTGCTTGACGAAATTAAGGCACATTTTCCTCCAGCAAAAGAGGGCGAAGAAGATGACGGCATTTTGAAAATCGCCGTTGTTGGAAGGCCGAATGTTGGAAAGAGTAGCATCATCAATCGTCTGCTTGGCGAGAAGAGAGTTGTTGTCAGCGATGTGGAAGGCACAACTCGTGATGCCGTTATGGTGCCATTTAAGTTTAATAAGCAAAAATATTATCTTGTGGACACGGCGGGCCTGCGTCGCTCTCGTGGCGTGGAAAAAGAAAGTGTGGAAGGCTATTCTGTTCTTCGCACCATGCGTGCGATTGAGAAAGCCGATGTCGTTATCTATGTTGTTGATGCAAGTTGCCGCCTGACCGAGCAAGATGTGCGCATTGCCGGCTATATTCACGAAGAGGGCAAGCCGTCTATTGTTGCGATAAATAAAATAGACCTCTTTGAGGGCGACCGAGAAGAGATTAAGGCAGGTTTAGACCGCGACCTTGCGTTCATGGACTACTATCTTCCTGTTTACATTTCAGCACTTAAAGGAACGAGGGTGGGCGACATCATGCCGGCAGTTTTGAAAGCATATGAAAACGGGGCGAAGAGAATTAAGACGGGTGTCCTGAACGAAATGCTCTCGGATGCACTTCTTAATTTCGAGCCTCCTTCAAAAGGCGGGCGCAAGGCTAAGATAAGATATATCACTCAGGCCACTGCTCTTCCACCAACTTTCGTGCTGTTTGCAAATGACGGCAAACTTATTAACTTTTCATATTTAAGATATCTTGAAAACCGTTTCCGCGAGAGAGTTGATTTTTCGGGCACGCCAATCAAGTTTGTGGTTAAATCTAAGGAGGACGAATGATTTATCTATGGTTTAGTCTTGTCGTTGTTGTCTGCTATCTTATAGGAAACATCAACTTTGCTCGCATTTTGGCAAGATGCTTTAAGAAAGAGGACATAACAACAAAAGGCTCGGGCAACCCTGGCACAATGAACATGCTAAGAAATTATGGCATCGGCTACGCGGCGCTCACGCTGCTCTTGGAAGCGCTCAAGTCGGGCATTCCGTCGATAGTCTGTGGCTATATTTTTGCAAGCCAAGGCCTATTTGAGGTGGCATTCTTTACAGCGGGTGTGTCAGTTGTGCTGGGTCATAACTTTCCTGTTTTTTACAAATTTAAGGGAGGCAAAGCGATTGCTTGCACGGCAGGAATGTTTTTGTTTAGCCCGCTTTGGTATGTAGGCCTCATAATGTTCGTGCTTTGCTGCGTGTTCTTGTATTTTGTTGACTTTGGATTTGTGGCTTCGCTGATATTTGTGACGTCGCTTTCATTGGCATGGGTTATTAGACTTGCAATTTTACAACCAACACTTTGGTGGGTGAGCGTTATCTTAATTGCGTTCAATTTATTCTTCTGTTATTTTATGAACCGCTCAAATATTATTCGTTTGTGTAAAGGCACTGAAAATCACACCAACTTCAAGCAAAAAGTTGATAAGCTTTTTGGCAAGAAGGAAAAGATTGTGGAAATGGAGCAGCCTCCGGAGAAGGAAATTGTTGTTGAAGACGATGGCCAAACTGAGGCGAGCGAAACAGAGATTATTGTTGAAGATAAAGAGGATGGAAAAGCCGAGTAATCGGCGACGCCACCTTCTTTTTTTAAACTATTTTTTGGAATAACTGACCTTATATAAGCATAAGTTAGAATATCTTTGGAGGTCAGTATGGAAAAATACGAAATTTACGACGACATCAAAACTCGCACAAATGGCGAGATATATGTCGGCGTTGTTGGCCCTGTAAGAGTTGGAAAATCAACATTTATCACCGAGTTTATGAAAAAACTGGTGCTTCCAAACATATCGGGCAAGTATTCAAAAGAAAGGGCTATTGACGAACTTCCTCAATCTGCCGACGGAAAAACAATCATGACAACCCAGCCGAAATTTGTGCCAAACGAGGCAGTAAAAATTTCAGTTGCCGAAAAAGTTGACATGAAGGTGAGGCTTATTGATTGCGTGGGCTATCTTGTGGCTGGCGCTATGGGGCACATCGAAAATGACGCACCAAGAAAGGTTAAAACTCCGTGGTCAGAGGAAGATATGCCTTTTGAAGAGGCGGCTGAACTTGGCACAAAAAAGGTGATGCGTGAGCACTCGACTGTGGGCGTTGTGGTGACAACAGACGGGTCGGTGACCGACATTCCTCGCTCAAACTATGTGGACGCCGAGGAGAGAGTTGTAAGTGAAATGAAGGCAAGCGGCAAGCCGTTTGTGATTGCGCTTAACTGCAAGTCGCCTGCAAGTGCGGAGGCCAAAAAACTTGCTTCGTCTTTAGAGGAGAAATATTCGACCCCTGTTATTGCACTTAACGCTCAAGAAATGAAGGAAAGCGATATCGACAAGGTGTTTGAAAAACTCCTGTATGAGTTCCCAGTAACATCGATTAAACTCAAAATGCCAAGGTGGCTGCAAGCGCTTTCATATGACGACGATATCATTCAAGAAATCGCTGCGGAAATGCGCACTTTTGCCGAAGGTATGAACAAACTTAGCGATGTTGATAAATCTAAGCTCGTGTTTGCTGAAAGCGAAGCGTTCGACCCAATCACATTCTCGAACATCGAAATGGGCGATGGCACGGTGAGATTTAATGTTATTCCTAAGGAAGGGCTTTTCTACAAAGTGCTCTCTAAGGAATGCGGCTATGAAATTCACGACGATTTTGAACTTATCGGCTATATCAAAGACCTTGCAATAGCAAAACAAGAATATGACAAACTTAAAAACGCACTTGACCAAGTTAAGGAAACTGGCTATGGCATTGTTGCGCCACGTCAAGAAGATTTCGAACTCGCTGAGCCTGAAGTCATTCGCCAAGGCTCGAAATTTGGGGTTAAGATAAAGGCAAATGCTCCAAGTCTGCACATTCTGCGCGTTGATGTAAGCACAGAGGTAACACCTCTGGTGGGAACTGAGGCCCAGAGCCGTGAACTTGTCAGCGACCTTGTGAGCCAGATTGAAGAAAGTCCGGACTCGATTTGGGAAACAAATCTTCTTGGAAAAAGCCTTTCTTCGCTTCTTGGGGATAACATCAATTCAAAAATTGTCATGATGCCGATAGACGCGCAAAGAAAGATGCGTAAAACTCTTGGCAGAATTGTCAATGAAGGCAAAGGCGGAGTTATTTGCATCCTCTTGTAATTTAAGAAATAAAAAAAGCCGAGCATGCGCTCGGGTTTTTTATTTCTCACGATTTTTTGGGTTAAGGTCTAGGTCTAAAAAATACGGGTTTTCTTCCAAATTCTCATTTTGATTAAACACCCAAAGTGGCTTAACTAAAGTTTTTCGATAAACATTCTCTATAGTTATTAAATTGCACTTCACTGCGAGAGGGTCTCCACATTTTAAATCTTCCAAGTAAGGAAGTTGGGTTGTGGGAAAGGCCAAGTTTGTCACAACTCTAAAGTCGCTGGAAATTTTAAATATCGTTTGAACTCTTTTATTTCCATATCTGTCAGTTTGTATTTTAGGCTCTCTGTAGACAATTCCTCTAAATATTCCAACATTATCTGTGCCGTAGTCTTTTTCTGTGTGACACATATGTTGTAGTCTAGGATACTCGTCAAAAATTTTCATGAGCACACCGTTTTTGTCAAGTTTAAAGTAAGACTTACTGTTAAGATAGCCATAAACAGCAACTCTGTCGCCAAGTTGGAATTTGTCAACAAAGATCTCCAAATATTTAGGGCCAATTACGACCGGCACCAAGTTTTCTTTTTCTGGTTTAACTCTGGCATCTATGAAAAATCTGTATTTATCGCCAATATAGTGCTCGGGCGCAGTGGCGATTTTTCCAACTAATCGAACGCGATTGTTATTGCTATAAAATTTGTAATCGTCTTGCATATTCCTTCCTTTATATATCGAGATTAAAATTTTCTTTTCTTTGAATTGTTAATGATACAAATTCTGGGTTTTTTAATGTGTTTGGGCCAAGGAAAATATCGGCCGCATCAAGTTTGGCATTGACATATTTGTTGCTTACATTAACAAACCTATATTTAAAGCCAACTTTCTGTCCAATTTCAATTTTATCAAATCTATCTAGTTGATGTGTTGTGAAGACTTCAAGCCTCGGCATTGTGTAGATTTGGTCTACTTTCAAAATAATATTTTTACTTGAACTTCCACCTTGCAAAGTTCTTTCAATCTTTTTTATTGCTTCTCCATATATTGCGCCAATATTGTTAAAATCAAATTCATTTTCTTTTATGCGAATGTCTTCGAGTTTTATGTATTGTTCAAAGGTGTATTGTGGCACACCTTCCTCGGAGAGTATAGATTTTGTTCGGCAAGCCACCGAGCCGCAAACGACGACTTGTTCATTAACTAAACTTATTATTGGCTTAGTTAGATCTGTGTTATCATATGCGACAGGGACAATGGTGGGTTTGTTGTATTTGTTTACGGTTTCAATCAGAAAAAAGTAATGTGTTTTGTTTGCTGAAGTGGTGAAATACTTTTCGGGCTTGCAAAGCAATTTGCCGACTACTCTTATTCTATTGTTAAAATATTTAAATTTATGATGATACATTTTATTTCTCCAAAACAAATTTTATCATGGAAAGGAGTTAAAGTCAATATCAAATTTGCACACTTTTGCATGTGAGCACATATAAAAAGAGCATGGGAAAAGAAGAAAAAGAATTTAAGATTATTTGCATCAAAGCGCCTAAGTGGATGAGGCCGCTTTTAAAGCCTTTTGTAAAAAAGGAAAGCGAAGAAAATTAGATTGGGCTGCTGAGAAAAAAGTGTGGGCAAGACGCGCCCCTTTCTGCCGTCGGCAGAAAGGGGCAGGGCCCTCGCGCTGCGCGCGAGGGCCCGTTGTCCCGCTCCCAGCGGGGGCGGGACAAGCGTCTTGTCCACAGATTTAGAACAACAAAAAAACTCCTCAAAAGAGGAGCCGATTTTTAGTGTATAAAAAATGAATGGACTCACTTTGCTTTTCTAGCGGTCTTGATGCACTTTGTGCAAGCCTTAACTTTTGTTGGTTTTCCGTCAACAACAACAGTTGTCTCTTGTAAGTTAAGTTCAAAAGTTCTATTTGATTTGTTTTCTGCGTGGCTGACTTTATTTCCTGACATTTTTCCGCGTCCGCAGATATCACACACTCTAGACATGTTTCACCTCCTGTGAATTCTTAGCAAGACACATTATATCATATGCTAAGCCCAAAATCAACCGATTTGAACAAAATATTTAAATTTTACTAATAAAAAGATGGCGACTTTTTCTTCTATCTTAGTTTAATCTGTAATTTTTCTGCAAAAAATTTAATAAAGATTTAGTAGATGCCTCTTTTTTGCTTGAAAAATTTTTTTCTTTATTGTAGAATATAATTGTCTTATAAGGAGAAACTGTTTTGACCGTTGACACGAACAATTATTATGGCAACATTTCCATTAGCGACGACGCAATAAGAGTGGTCGCTGGCTTTGCCGTTCTCGATTGCTACGGTGTCGTTGACCTTGTTTCTAAAACCTTCAAAGACAGTGCGAAGGAACTTTTTAACAAAGAGTCCTATTCTAAGGGCATCAAGGTTAGAAATATTGACAATCGCATTTTTATCGATGTTTACTGTATTATGAAATACGGTGTTTCTATTAGCGCCGTTTCTGAGTCGCTGAAAAAGTCTGTTAAATACAGCGTTGAAAATTTCACAGGAATGATTGTCGACTCTGTCAACGTTCATGTTGTCGGAGTTCGTGTTTAGGAGAGAAAATGATTAAGGCTATCAATGGCGTCGCCTTCCGCAAAATGATTGTGGCAGGTGCCGGCCTTTTGGAACAAAATAAAAAGTATGTTGACTCGCTCAATGTGTTCCCGGTTCCGGATGGGGATACAGGAACGAATATGTTTTTGACAATGAAATCTGTTGTGACCGAAGTTGGCAAGTGCATCGGCGCAGGCGTGGACGAGCTTAGCGCAGCCTTTGCCAAGGGCGCACTTAAGGGCGCGCGCGGAAATAGCGGAGTTATCACTTCGCAGATTTTTAAGGGCTTTTGCTCGGTGACCTCAAAATACAGCGAAATCACCACCAAGACCTTTGCTAAGGCTATG
>CAOQYA010000006.1 GCA_948514155.1 uncultured Eubacteriales bacterium
ACGAGATAGGAACCTGTGACTGGAGTTCAGACGTGTGCTCTTCCGATCTTAAAAAGATGCTCCCGTCAGGACTCGAACCCGAACGAGCAGTTCCGAAGTTGCATAAATACAATATCGTGAGTTCGTTTTTTCAGCCGTTTTTTACCATATTTTATCGAAGGCATAAGTGCTTAAAAGCCCATATATATCGGCAGTTTAGCGGTTGCACCTTAACAAAAAGCATTATACAACATTTTGCAGAAAAAATATAGCATAATACGGCACTTTTGCAAAAATTTTGCATTTTTCTTGCAAAAATTCGTCACAAGTCAAGCGGGCTTCACGCTTGGGCAAAGAAAAAGGAATAGAGGCAAAATCGTTCCACCACCTCTTTGGGTGTGAGGTGGCCACAAAGCCGTTGTTTAGGGCTTTGTAGCGACCGAAATCACGATTTTGAGTCTATTCCTTATCCTGCTTGCTATAGATTTTGTTATTTATAGTTCCCTTGTAAAATCTTCTTCAAGTTGATGTGGGTCGCGTGCTTTGCATTGTCTTAATTCTGAATTGATATTATAAGAATACAGGTGCTTGTTTTCATTTTTCCTTTGTTGAGATTGCATTCCTCCACTGGCAGACCTTTGCTCTGAAGCAGTAATTTTATAATAACGAGCATCTTCATGTTTAAAGTCTCTTACTGAAATTCCACAATAACTTTCGCTTTCATAATTGAAATCTTTATGAGATATCAATGTCCAGTTTTCGCGTTGATATTCAAAGCCTGTATCAAAACATCTATATACCTGCTTTAAGGTCATATTTTTTGGCAGAACGATCTCAACTTCAGAATTGTCGTCAAAACAACCCCAGTCAAGCATAATTGCGTAATCGGCTGGTGCTATAATTTTAAGTTTTTTTATTCCTCTAAAACAATCTCTCGCAACCTTATAAGCACCTACAGCATATCTTTCTAATCTGCCTTCTATGCCGTATACCTCTCGCTTTTCATTTTTAATTTTGATTGCCTCAAGCATAGACGAATTGCTTATTTTATAATAATCCTTATCCTCTATTTTTATATTTGGCAAGATTATTTCATCTGGCATATTGTCACACATGAGATAAAATCTTTTAATACTATTATAATCAACTTCAAATGCATATAATGGATTTTTGTTCTCGTCAAAATAGACATATAAATCACCACACTTTTTTAATTCTAAATTCATTTAAATGCTCCTTGTTGATATAATATCATAATTCTTTAAATTATGCAATACTGTTTTTTGCATTAAGTAACATTGCAAAAATTTGCAACAAATTCGTCACAAATTCGTCACGCAGGATGTTTTTTCAGAAAAAATCGTTAAATTGGCTATTAAAAATCGAATCCCCACACTGAAAAATTTTACGACAAGGGGTTCGAGTGGGAGTTCGAGAGAGATAAAAAATATAGCGATTGTCAAAATCGCTACATGCCCCTAAAATAAAGGAATTTAAGGTGTGTCGACTAACAACGAAGTCTTTTTTTTTGATTTTTTTGTTTTGATTTTGCGACACAAGTTTTTTTGATTAAAAATCAAAAACAATCAAAAATTAAATCAAACTTTGATTTTGCGATGGATTTTTGATTTTGCGAGAATCAAACTAACAATATCCCTCCATTAACATTTAAATTTTCGCCATTTATATAACTTGCTTTTTCACTACATAAAAACATAACTGCATTTGCTGTATCTTCAACTTCACCTAATCTATTCAAAGGGTTTCTTTTTGCAGTTTCCACAATTTCTTCTTTTGTATATAATTTCTTTGTTAATGGTGTTAAAGTTAATGAAGGAGAAACAGTGTTAACTCTAATTTTGTATGGAGCCCATTCTAATGCCAAGTTTTTTGATAACATAACTATTCCAGCTTCACTTATTGTATAAGGAATACATGTCGCCAAAGGTCTCTCTGCAAATCTTGATGCTATGTTTATTACAACAGCATTTTTAGATTTCTTTAATAAAGGGAAAGCACACCTACAACAAATTATTTTCCCAATTAAATTAACATCTATTGTTTCTCGTATTTGTTCGACAGTTAATTTATCGATAAAGTTCTCATTGCTAATGCCAGCACAATTAATTAAGAAGTCTAATTGTTTTATACTTTTAAATACTGTTTTTACTTGCTCTTCGTTTGTGATATCAACTTTGAAAGGATAAAAAATATTTCCAAAATTTGCAAAATCTTTTTTTGCTTTTTCTGCTTTTTTATCATCACTTTTATAAAATGCAATAACCTTTGCACCATTTTCTAAAAACTGTTTTGATATACCATAACCTATACCACTCGTTCCGCCTGTTATCAATGCAACTTTATTTTTAAACATAACTTTCTCCTTACAAAAGTAATTATAGAACACATTTCCCAATTTTGTATTTAATTTTTTGATTTATTTTGATTATTTTTGATTTCCTTGGTGGTTATTTTTGATTTTTGAAATTTTGATTTTGCGACAGGATTTTGATTTCGTGAAAATCAAAAATCTCGCTCTGTAAATTCTAATATTACCTTGCTTAATTCTTTTTCTTTGTTTCTGAATGTATGTCCACACTTCTCAATCACTTTAATTACATTGCTTTTAGCACTGCTGTTTTTAGCAATTGTTTGCAGGTGAGATAGTGTGTTTCCAAAAGCGAATCCGTCATTTTGACCCATAACAAACAAGCCAGGTTGCTTGATTTTTTTCAGCTGATCCCAACTACCACTTTTGGCATAGATAGGCAAATTTTTTGAGTTTTTATTTTCCACAAAATCCAAAAATGCACGAGCAGTGAAAAGATTGTAGTCGTCAAACGGAATAGGCAATAGTTCATCAATTTTGTTTTCTTTTTTCAATTTCAGTGCAAGTGGCATAAGTTCATCTGCTGATTTCTGTTCGTGATCTTTGAAACAACCAGTATCTGTTGGAGAAATCAGAATATATTTTTCAATTTTTTCTTTTTGATTTTTTGAAAGATAATACACAACTTTATTTGTTCCATAGGAATGTCCGCCTAAAACGATGTGCTTAAAGCCAGTTGCTTTTGCCCAATCTACATAAGCTTGTAAATCTTCAATGCAATTATCAAAAAGCTCATACGTGCAGCCAATTGGCTCTCCATTTTTTGCAGAGTCCATTCTATGAAATGCACCGCTGTTGTGAGCATAGACAAAAGAAATTCTGTTTTTTTCTAATTCTTCACCAACAACTTGCAGAAATTTATTTTCAAAAATATTTCCGCAGGTGCCATTTGTCACAATAACGCAAGCGTCTTTGTATTGCTCGCCATATAGGCAGCCAAAAAGCACATCTCCTCGCTTAGTCTCTACCTCAAATATTTTCAAGATATTTACTCCTTTAACTTTTGATTTTTTGATTTATTTTGATTTTTTGGAATAATCAAAACCCGCTTGTCGCGAAATCAAAATTTGATTATTGATTTCTATTAAATTTTGAATATATAATCAAAAATCAAAATTCTACAATTACAGAAAAGACATTAACTTTTCAACTTTTTCAAAATTTCATGCTTGTCTTTCCCTTTCAACCTGTATCCAGTGTCAAACTCATTTACAAACCACTGCATACAGTGTGCCAAAGCCTCTTATAAAAAAGACTTTAGTTACAGTATATTTGGTGCTCCCGTCAGGACTCGAACCCGAACGAGCAGTTCCGAAGACTGCTGTGCTATCCATTACACTACGAGAGCAAGATAATAATTTGTTTTTAAATTTTGCTATGCTATTACAAGGAACGCGAACTTGCTTGCAAGGGTGAGCGTGACGAAGTCTAAAAACGAGAATCGTTATTACAAGGAACGCGAACTTGCTTGCAAGGGTGAGCGTGACGAAGTAAAATCGCAAGGAAAGTGCTAGTGGTGCTAGCAAATTGCGTAGCAATCGAATTTAAATTTTTAAATTCGCTTTCCGACGCGTTATCCATTACACTACGAGAGCATGTCGATGTTTAGTATTTGATAAAGCAGATACAACATTTATGCTTTTCTACAATAAAACAATTTACACTTTTTGTCAATCTAATTGGAGGGGAGGGTTTGCGATTTTTGGCAATTTCTATTGCATTCGGCGCCTGAAATGTGATATTATCATATCGTGTAATAAATTGTTCTTTTTAAAAGGAGAAAAGTTTTATGGCAAAGGCAATTAAAAAGTCTTCACCACAAAAAAGAAAAATTAAGGCTATTTTTATCACTATCGCGGCAACGCTGGCAGCGCTTTCAATTCTTATCGCGGTGCTTGTTGTCACTCAAAACAAACAAGGCGAATATTTTCAGAACCCTTATTCGGCCACAACAAAAGTGCAATATCACGCCGAATATTTAGGAACTGTTAAGAGAAATGTTCAAACAACTATGAGAGACGGCGGCCTTGCAACTGGATATCCAAAATACGGCTACACTAAAAATTTGACGGAAGAAGAGCGCATTGCAGTTATCAATGAAAACTGGAATTTGTGCTCGATACACACAAGAATTGGCTCTGACGGCTATCCTAAAAACACATATGACAGCATGGATGCTCAAGGCAGACTGCTTTTAAACGGTGAATATGTTAATCGCGTGCTTTACAAACACACCGGCGCAGACGGGCTGTATTTTGGAAATGTTTCGGACGACGAGCCAGGCATAATTAAGCGCGTCACTCTTTCTCCAAGAGGATATAACAGTTACAGCGTCACCGGCGTGTATGCGCCAGCGGGAGAGGTGATTAAAATTCAAATTCCGGAAGAGGAAATGGAGGCGACCGGCGGCATAAGAGTGCATATCGGTCAAGCGCTTTACAATCAAAAGGCTAATAACATTTGGAAAGCACGCGGACTCAATCGCATGCCTGTTATTCTTAACACCATGGTGGTGAACAAAAACACCGCAACCCTTGAAAACGGCGTCTACACCGCATATGTTGGCTCTTTCTTAGGCGGCCCGATTTACATTCACAACACAAACTCCACTGTGCATGTTACAATCTCGGGCGCAGTGCGCTACCCACACTTTATTCTCGGCTACACAACAGAAGAGGAATATGCACAGAACTTTGCCTCTTCCGCGCCGATGTTTGATTTGGAAGTGCGCGACTTTGGCGTGCTTCACTCTGGGCCAAAAACTTACGCCCAAACTTTGACCTACGAACAAATTTATGATGCGGCCATTCTTTGGGAAAAGATTTCGCTGGTTTCAACAAAGCGTTCAAGTCAGGGAATTGTTTTCCTCTATGACCCATTTGTTGCGGCAGGTGCGGCAGTCGCTTTCCCAAGCCAGGGCTCTGTTAACTGCCCTGCCAGTTGGATGGGGAATTCGCTGAATGCCAAAACTTTTGTAACTTCGGGTGCGTGGGGAAACATGCACGAATACAATCACAACTTCCAAGGCTGGGGTCTGCCTGGCGGAGGTGAGGTGACCAACAACGCCCTCAACCTTGTGGAATACAGTTTGTTTACAAAAATCTCCAGTGCAAGAAGGCTGGGCTCGAATAACGAGAGCATGAGCGGCTGGAATAGATACACCAGTCCAAGTTGGGCGGCAAATCAAGTGTGCCTAGGAAGAGAAAACGACCTTTCGATTTACGCAACTCTTCTTCATGCGTTTGGCCAAGATAACTTCATGAACACCGTTCATTCGGGCGGGGTTGACGGCTATTTCAATCGCTGGAGCGAACTTGTTCACTATGACATATCCTTCTTCGCCAGCCTTGTTGGCAAGCCAATGAGCGATGCGGCAGTTGCGGCAATGCAAGAAAAGCACTATCCGATGTTTGTGCCTGTGGCGTCTGTTTATCAGACGGGAAGAAGTTTTGTTGTGGACGGCGTGAAAAAATACTCTAAAACAGCCCAGCCTTATCAAATTCAATATGACGCCGATTACACCATTGATTTAACAAGATACACCTTCACAAACGGCATCTATTCAAGCGGAAGCGTGGCACTGCCTAACGGCTTCAATTTCAGAGTTAAAAACTTGTCAAATCCTAAATATGGAAAAATTAAGCAGGTGGAAGAGGGAAAATATGTTTACACTCCGGACCCTAAACATCTTCGCTCCGGAGAAATGATTGCCACAATCGAAATTGTTAAAGAAGACGGCGCATTTAGTGTTTTGGATGTTGAACTTGTTCTTGAACTTGAGCAGTCGCACGAAATGAACAAAACAATGCTGCAAAGAACAACATATTTCTACTCCGCAGACAGCATGTATGAAAATGCCTCCGATGCATTTGATGCAGCATTCGAAGGCTTCACAAATAAAATCGATGCTGATAATGTTAACCCGGTTCAAAACTCTAACACCGATGTGTGGTATACCCTTGACGCTATGCCGGAAGACAACTCAATTGTGGAAGTGCGTGGAAAACTATATGCGGACGAAACTGCAAAATATCGCATTGCCCTTCGTGGACGCTGGAACTGCGCGCTGTATATCTCTTTAGACGGCGGCAAAGAATATGAACTTCTGGGCGAATACAAAGGAAAAGAGGGCGTTGGAAATGGCACGGGCACCGGGTTCAATGCAGCTCCATTTAAAGACTATGAACTTCATGCGGGCGACTGGGTGTACTTTAAGGCGGTGCTTGTTAATGGCAAGGCCGGAAACAGGGCGGGCTTTATAGGTGTTGGAATGGGCAAGTTTGTGCCAGGAATGCCAATTTTCGACGAAAACGACAATCTTATCGGAGAGACAGAAGAAACAGTTTCTGTGAGTTATGCTTCTGCCTATAGAAACAGTTATGAATTTCCTGACACCGAATTTGAAACCGACTATTTCTACACTCGGGAATATAAATATTCATATTCCGATATCACAACTCACACAGCAGGACAAGAAATTATCAAAGATAACTGTGTTTTTGCAGAAGGCTGGGGGCACAAACTTGAGCATCTTGTAGACGGCGACGACCGAACCTACATGCACTCAAGTTACACCCCAACAACGACAAAGCCTGTCACCATTGAGGCCAAACTTGATTGCACCCTTATGGCAAACAGAATGATTTTTGACGGCTCACACAACAGCGAAGCGTCATATTTGCCTAAAGATTTTAAGGTTTGGCTTAGCATGGACGGAGAAAACTGGGAACTTGCGGCAGAGGTTGAAAGTTCAACCATGATAAGTAATAACTGGCAAGTTTTGGTCGAGTTTGACAAGTTTTACACCTTTAACTATTACAGATTTGAAATCACTGCCTCGCATAGTAGATTTATTGCGCTTCGAAAAATCATTTTCCAAAATTACTTTTTGGAACTTACAAACGGCAAGCACATTTCACCTGATAGCAAAAGCGTGAAATTCTATGGAGACTGGAAGATTAAATCGAATTTCTCTTCATTCGGGCATGTATATGTGGGTGCAAAGCGCTCGACACTGGAAATGGAGTTTGAGGGCAGCCGATTAATGGTGCTCTCGTTAAGCGATTTCGGCAAAGATTTCAAGGTGGAGATAGACGGCAATCAGGTTTCTTCGATAGCAATCAAGAAAATGTCCTCGCCGCAAGTTTCCTTCATTTCGCCGGAACTTAAGGCGGGAAAACACAAGGTCAAGATTTGGTGCGGCGGAGCGGCGAACATTGACTCGTTCGTGATTTGGTGAAAACAAAAACTTGCTTAAGTTTAAGCAAGTTTTTTTATCAATAAAATTTTGTTTTTATTTTAGGTTAAAATGTGCTAAAATGAAGCATAAAAAGGGGAAAGTATGAAAAAAACTCTTACAAGACTTCTTATTTGGATAATTTTATGTGCAATTTTGGGCTATGCCGCGGGCGTTGTGATTGCATATGCGCAGGCCGATTGGATGTGGGAAACATCGCTCATGGGAAGCAGCCTTGCACTCATTCTGCTTGGCGTGGGCGCACTTGCCGGCTTTTGCTGTGGGCTCTATTTTAAGCCTAAAAAGAAAAAAAGTTCAGACTCTAAAGGAAAGACGGCCGCCGGAAAGGAATATGATCTGCACTTTGACGCCGGCTTTATGACTAGAGATCAAATTCTTTCAAACAAGTTTTTTATAAATTCAACTTGGTCGTCGCTTCCAGCGCTTAAAAGCACCGGAATGGTGCTGCGAAACGAGGCGATAGGCAGCAAACTTGAAGTTACAATGAGAGACGAAATGCACGCGCTTGTTATTGGAACAACGGGAACGGGAAAAACAACAAAACTTATCGAGCCGGCAATGAGAATTATGGCCCACACCGCAGAAAAGCCGTCAATGATTGTTGCCGACCCTAAGGGTGAACTCTATGCAAATCACGCCCGTGCACTTATCGAAGAGGGCTACGATGTTAAAATCTATGACCTCGATAATCCTTACATTTCCGCACGTTGGAACCCAATGGAAAGGGCGTTTGACATCTATCAAAGAGCAATGAACTTGCACAAGGAAGCAAAAAAATATTCGGGCTGCACTCCTGCTCAAGTGGGCAAGGAGATGCTGGATGGCGTGACATATGGGGATGTGTGGTTCGAATTCGAGGGAATTGCCTTCCCGGACGAAGAGAGCATCAACAGACAACTTGCGGCAAGAAGGCAGCAACTTATCAACGACGCAATGTTCGATTTAAGAGGAATAACAACTTCCATTTGCCCAGTTTCGCAGGGCACAAGCGACTCCATTTGGGAGCAGGGTGCGCAAGATTTCTTGTATGGCATCATGATTGGAATGCTGGAAGACTCTGTTGACTCAAGACTTGGCGAAAACAAACTTCGCCGTGACCAGTTCAATTTTTACAATCTTTATAAAATTGCCAACAAGCGCGACGCTGACCCCGATAACCCATTCAACTCAATCAGAAGATTTTGTTCGGGAAGAGCCAAAACTTCGGATGTTATGCTCTTGACTTCGCCAGTTATCAACAGCGCGCCAACAACAACAAAATCATATTTGAGTGTGCTTGCCGGAAAAATTTCTCAGCTCATGCAAGACATGGGCATCTGCTATGCAACAAGCGGGACGGAGATTGATTTCTCGCAGTTCGCAGACAAGCCAACAGCATTCTTTATCAAAATTCCAGACCACAAAAAAGAGCGTCACCCACTTGCAACAATCTGCATTTCGCAACTTTATCGAACTCTTGTTGATTTGGCGAATAAATATCCAAGACAGAAACTTCCAAGGCATGTATATTTCATGCTTGACGAGTTCGGAAATCTGCCTGTTATTCAAGATTTTGCAACAATGGTCACAGTTGCGCGTTCAAGAAACATCTTCTTTGAAATTGTTGTGCAGTCATTCACACAGCTGGACACAAAGTATGGCCGCGAAGCCGCCGAGACAATCAAGGGTAACTTCAACATTCAAATCTTCCTTGGAACTGAAGACACGGCAACAAGAGAGGCTTTCTCAAAGAGTTGCGGCGAAATTCAACTTATCACCAAGGAAGACCAGACTTCCAAAACAGAGGGCAAGGACCAAAAGTCAACTACGACCTCCACAAACACCCAAAAGTCTGTTCGTCCGCTTGTTGACCCATACGAACTTTCCACACTCCCCTTTGGTGAGGCTATTATCAAGGTGTTCAGATGCAACCCTATCAGGTGCAAACTTGCTTCTTGGTATGAAACTCCGCAGATGGTGAGATATGAGCCGCTGCCACAGAACAAAACAACAAAAGCACTTGACGAGACAACAGTTTTCTACGATGTTGAAAAGAGAAATCAAATTGTGCTTGGCAGGCCAAGTTATTTCTAATATAAAACTCTAAAAAGCGGCCAAATGGCCGTTTTTTTCTTCGGTTTTGCACACTTTTTGCCACTTTTTCATACAAAAGGCGAGAGGTGCAGAATGGAATATGATGATTTTGTTTGTCCCACGCCCGACGAATACGAAACACTGGCTAGAGCCTACACAAGTTCGTTGAAAGAAAAGGGCTTTGTTTTTGTTCGGCTTGATAGCGAGGGAACTAGCGTGCTTGTTGACGAAGTGTTTGACCTCATGTTTAAACTTCGCGCAACTTACAGAGCACTTTCTTCCTTTATGGGTGCAGACAGATTTTATGACCTCAACGAGGAGCAGATTGAACAGATGCGCAAAATGTTCAGTTACAAGCAAAATCGTGGCTTTAAAATGAATTGGAACAAGACAAAGTGTTTTGTTAATTCAATCAGCCTTGAAAATAGACTGCTGATAAAACTCTTTCTTTTGGCTCAAAAGTCGGACGAATACGAGGAACTTGTGGGGCTTTGTTTTCAGAGGTTGAGAATGGCGGCCGACTTGTATGAAGTTGGCGATGTTATGACTGTCAGCCTAAATCAAAAAAGTTTTTAAAAAAACTCCTTTTCGGAGTTTTTTCTTTATTTAAATTTGTTTTTGCTTTAAGCGAGCAAGAAATTGAGAACTTTTGGAAGGGCATTATCAAGTGCGCGGCGATAGGAGCGGAGTTTTTCGGGGGTGAACTTGCTTGTTGTGTTTCCCGCTTCAACAAGTTTTTTTGCGGTGATCTCAAGTTCGTCAACAATGCCTTCGCACAAGAGATTTCCAAGCACATATACATAGTTTTTTTCTGTTATGCCGTTGCGGGAGAGAATGAGCGGCAGTTTTTCGCTTGCCACAATCTCCTCAAAAGCATAGCCAAGAAAGAATTGCAATTTTTCAATGGTGAACTCATTGCCGTTTGCAGCCGCAAGAATGGCCCATTGCATATATAGGTCGTAGTTTTCCGGAACTGCGCCATCTACGCCGTCTTTGTAATAATAACTCATGACATCTTGCGCAATCGCATTGCCGTCCATGGCAAGGGTGCCAACTTCTGTGAGCATGTCGATAAAACTTTTTCTGTATTCTTGTGGATGCTCGATGCAGTCATTAAGAACAGTCCTTAATTTTTTAAAGCCTGCAAAGGCGTCTTGTTTGGTGATAAAATTTTCTTTTTCCAAAATTTGTCTCCTCTTTTACAAGGAAAGTATAGCACAATTTTTATGTTTTTGAAACTTTTTTTGGTGCTGATTTTTTCTTCTCTTTCACTTTTGGCTCTTTGTCTTTCTTCTTAGGAAGAACGGGATGCTGCTTTGCGTCTTCATAACTTGCAACAAGGAAAGTTTCGAAAAGTGGAAGGGCGAGAGTTAGCAGCATGATTGCAGCAGGAGCAAGAATGAGAATAATTGTCAGCCAAGTTGGAACTTTGAAGGCAAGCCCCAACAGAAGGTGCACGCCCATGCCAAGCGTCATTGCAAGGCAAACAAGTGCGATTGTTCCCAAAATCATGGTGAATATTTCGCCGCGTTTGCCAAAGGTGAGTTTTTTTGAGCGGGCAAAAATTTGTTTTGTTGAAAGTTCGGGGTTTTCAAGAAAGACAAGAGCTGCAAAGGCGTTGTTAAGCCCATAGATTATTCCGGGCACGATAAGAAGTAGGCCCCAAATAACGATGCCTGCCATGACGATAATCTTGATGCACAGCACCTTTAAAATGCGATTGAAAGGCAGAAATATGCTTTCAAATTCGGGGCTTTCTCCGCGATATGACCTCAGCACGAAGCCATATAACCCAACTTGCATATATGCCATAACAATGAATGCGAGGGCAAAACTTAACAGCGGCATAAACATGCCAAGGCTGACAAAAACAAGCGCAATGACATTTGCAATGATAATGTCGAACCACTTGCCCTTTGTGCGTGAGGTGATGTTAAGCGTGTCCAGTTTTTCAATTTTCTTCTTTATTTCCATAAAAAACCTCTCTTTTGCTTTTAAAATGCTTAAAAGAGAGGGAATTTATGCAGAATTTACATTTTTGTTAGTTTTTAAAACCTTGCCGAAGCAAGGTTTTTTTCATATCTTCTTTTCGAAGATGTATTCAATTTTAACTTTGCCAAGTTCACGAATAAATGGCATGGCAAGTTTTTCGTCGAACGACGGCACCGCAAAACGCACTTTGATTTTGCCGGCGATGTCCTCGATTGCTTCCAGCCCCGATTTGTTGGCTCTTCGAATATCTTCGGTGGTGTGAGGCGGATAGGCCTTAACTTGAAGCCTTAAAATAAAGCCGCGTTTTTTAAAGAATGCAGCCGAGCCCTCGACCGCCGGAATGCGCATCATTGTGTAGTGGCATTTTTTGAGGGAAGTCTGAAGCGCCGTGAAAAGTTCGGAGGCAACGCCGCTACTTCGCAGATTTGCTTCAACTGCAACAACTGGAATATATAGGGTGTTTGGGGTTTCATTGCTTGGAATTGCAATAAGGCAGCCAACAACCTCGCCGCCAAGTTCTGCAAAAAATTGTAGTTTTTCTTTGCGGTCGAGATTTTCAATCATGCCCTCGTATGTTTCATGAAGCGGCAAAAACACATTGTTTTCAGTTTGCGCTAAACTGAAATATGTTCTCTTGAAAAAGGCAAACACTGCTTTAACATCGCAGATTTTGCGAATTGGCTTAATTTTCAGTCCTTTCATATTTTTAGTATATCAAAACCTGCAAATTTTACAAAGCAAAATTCACAAATGTGCTCAAAAACACATAGTATGCTCTATGGAGGAGAAATATGTGCGGAATTGTGGGGGCTGTTAGGGCTGGCGGGAGCCGAAATGATGTGATAAGGGGGCTTAAACTTATTCAATATCGCGGCTACGACTCGGCGGGGCTGTGCCTCAAAGAAAAAAGAGACCTTCAGATTTTCAAGGCAAAGGGCGTGATTGAAAAACTTGATGAAAAGGTGCCCGCTTCGTTGGCAACTGTGGCGATTGGTCACACCCGTTGGGCGACGCATGGCCAAGTCTGCGAAAAGAACGCACATCCCATTGAGGGCGGAAATCGCGAGTGGGCCGTTGTGCATAATGGCATCATTGAAAACTATCGCACAATGACCGACGAACTCTCGGGCGAAGGGGTGGTGTTTAAAACAGACACCGACACCGAAGTTATCGCCGCACTACTAGCGCTTAACAACTTTTCCGACCCCGTTCGCAACATCGCATGGGCGATAAAGAAGTTGCAGGGCAGTTATGCCTTTTGCGCAGTTAAAAAAGAAGAAGATAATGTGATTTATGCCGCCCGTTTTAAGAGCCCGCTATATGCCTTTTATAGCGGCGATGTGGCTATGATAGCCAGCGACCCGGTCTGCTTTCCTAAGGGCGACTATTTTAAACTTGAAGACGGCGAAATTTGCAAGTTGAGTCAAGAGAAAATTGAGTTTTTCGATGCCAGCGGCGAGCCGATTGAAAAAGAAGCCTCGCCATATAAAAAAATAAACTACATAGCCGGCAAAGGTGAATTTGAGCATTTTATGCTTAAAGAAATTTACGAAACGCCGGATGCTATCAGGCGACTTGCAATAAACTTTATGAACCTTGACTTTGCAAAACTAAACAAGTTAAAGTTTGATAAAGTTAAACTGATTGGCTGCGGCACAGCATATCACTCCTGCCTCATTGGCGCTTCGTTCATGCGCTCCTTTCTTCGCGTGGAGGCGGAGGCGCTGCAGGCAAGCGAATTTCGATATGGAAGTTTTCCCATATCTCGAAGAACGCTTGCAATATTTGTCAGTCAAAGCGGAGAGACTGCCGACACTATTGCGGCGCTCGAAAAAGCAAAGAAAAAGGGCGCGAAAACGATATGCTTGACAAATGTGCTGCACAGTTCGTTGGCCGAAGAGGGCGAAATGGTGCTTCCGATAAGCGCCGGCCCGGAGATTGCCGTCGCGTCCACAAAGGCCTATAGTTGCCAAGTTGCTGCGCTCTACATGCTCACTATGGCTCTTAAGGGCGAAAAACATTTCTATAAGTCAATAAAACAGGTGCAAGACCTCTCGCGCACGCTTAAAAGTCTGTTTATAAATATGTCGGAGTTTGCCGCAGATATTTGTCAAAAAGAAAAGGTGTTTTTCATTGGCAAGGGTGACGACTATGTGACCGCACTTGAGGGCGCGCTTAAACTTAAAGAAATTTCATATATAAACTGCAATGCATATCCGGCCGGGGAACTCAAGCATGGCGTGCTGGCGCTTATCGAAAACAAAACGCCGGTGATTGTGATAGCCACCGACGAGAAGGTGTATGACAAAACAATGAACAGCGCATTAGAGGCAAAAAGCAGGGGTGCAAAACTATATCTTATCTCCAACAAGCCGCCTAAGGCCTGTGAACTTGAAAGTTTTGAGATGTGTTTAAGTCTGCCGTCTTCGCCGCAGCCGCTGAGAAACATTTTGGCAATTTTGCCATTGCAACTGCTAAGTTACAATGTCAGCGTTTTGCGAGGAATAGACCCCGACAAGCCACGAAATCTTGCTAAATCTGTGACTGTTGAATAGGGCCATTCTTTTATCAAAAAAAGTGCGAAATTTTATCAAAAATTTTTAAAAAAGGGTATTGACAAAACAATGCTTTTCGTCTAAAATGGACACATACCAAAAGGAGAAAACAGCATTATGAATTACAACCCAAAACATGTTAAAATCGACCAAGAAGGCGAGTGGCAAGGAGATAAGCAATACACAAAAAAGTTCAAGCCTTTTAAGAGCAGAAAAGAAGGACAATATGGCTCGCGCAAACTTAACAAACTTGTAGTTAATGAAGAAAAAAGAGTTAACGGAGCAATTAAGAGACGCGAACAGGTCCTTGCTAACGTATATGTGCCAGAAGATTACACTGACTGCCCGGAAGTTCAAGCCATTGAACTCGACGAGACACTTGACATGGTCAGAGAAGAGGCAACACAGCCTTATAGCCCGCTTATCGACGCAGTTGCTCAAGGCTATGTTCACGGAGATAAGGAAAAGGGACTTGCGTTTTTGAAAGAAATCGGCGCTATAAGATAAATCAACAAAAGTTGAAGAAAAACATATAAAAGGTCATGAGAAAATTTTTTGTAAGTTCTGATGACTTTTTTTATATCATAAAAACAAAACTTAAAAAGGTGAAAAGCATTCGCCTTATCTCCACCGGCTGGACAAATTTTGTGTTTGAAGTTAAAGCCAAGGGCGGAAAATATATCTTTCGCTTCCCGCGCAACAATTTCTTTGCCGAGGCGCTTGAAAAAGAGTGCAAGTTTTTGCGTTTGATTGATAAAAAAGGTGTGGGCTTTAAACTTCCAACTCTCAGTCTTTGCCAATATAAGCACCGGCCATATTCGATGCACAAAGCCCTTCGCGGTAAGCCTCTTTCGCAGTGTGATGCCAAAAAGCTGAATAATAAAAAACTTGCAAAGGACATTTGCAAGTTCATGATTAACTTAAAAAATGTTAAGGTTGACATGCCGCTGATAACGACGGGTGATTTTCTTGAAAACCTTTCGCATGTTAGCGAAAGTGCGGGAAAATATGACCTCTCAAAACACATGCCGCTGGTCAGCCTCGAAAATGAGGGCGGCCTTGTTCTCTGTCATGGCGACTTAAACCCCGGCAACATCTTGATTAGGCGAGGGAAAATGGTGGCAGTGCTTGATTTTGCTTTTGTCAGCATTTGCAGCCCGCTTGACGACCTTGCCCGACTTCTTAGCCGCTGCTCCAGCGAACTTAAACAGCCGCTTCTATTTGAGTTTGAAAGGTCTTTTAACATTCAAGTCTCCTCTTCGCAACTTGAAGCGCTGACAGGTGTGTGGGATTATGTTGAAGAGCGATATGTTGCATATATCAGAAAAGCGCATCCAGACATCGTTCTTCCAGAAAAGTTTTCTTAGCATCAAGCAGCGCCTTTTCGCTCACACAACATTTGCACTTAATTTTAAGTGCATTTTTAAATGGCTTGAAGCAGCCAGTTAGAGAGCCGAAGTAGCCAGGCTGGCAGTCGAAGGCCGACCACACGATGCATGCGCAGTCAAATTTTTTGGAAACAAATTTGAGTGACGGGCACATCACCGAATAGAAATATTCGCTCGACTGCGAACTTGTCACACGGCCGGATGCAGTTTGGCGCTTTTCGATAAAGCCGTCGCTGACAGTTTTATTGACGCCGAGAATTTGAAATAACTGATAATAATTGTGCTTTTGTGTCTCGCTGAAAACAAACTTTTCAAAGTCTCTATCCAGAAGCGCGATTTCCAAAATTATATCAAATTCCTCTTCAAATGCTTGTTTTAACACTAAAATCAGCACTTTTAGCGCAAAACCATTGGAAATTTCCCTAAATTCTGGGGAAGAGGATATGGCGGCAGCATCGGGAAAGAAGGGCGCAAAGTTTCTCACTGCAATGTGCAGCGGCCTTATTTTTGAAATGGCGCAAAGGTGATTTGTGGCGGCAAGCAGTTGCGAGGTTTTGCCGCTGCCACTTTGCCCGGCAAGCCTAAAAAAACGCCGGCCACGAGTGCAGCCTTTTTTTAATTTCTTAAAAGCCTCTTTTGCTGCGGCGAAGATTAGATTGTCGGGAGTGTCGTCCTTCCAAATGCTGTTTTTGGCAAAATTATATGCGTTTAAAAAAAGTTCCATACAGCCTTATTTATTCGGCCGGGAACTTTTTTGACATTGCTAGAAATTCGAAAATTGCGAGTTATACAGATTGTAATAAAAGCCCTTCTTTGCAAGCAGTTCTTTGTGCGAGCCTTGCTCGATAATATTGCCCTTGTTCATTACAAGAATGATGTCCGAAGAGGTGATTGTTGAAAGGCGATGTGCAACAACAAAACTTGTTTTATTCTGCATCATTTTGTTGAAAGCCTCTTGAATTGCAAGTTCTGTTCGGGTGTCGATGTTGCTTGTGGCTTCGTCAAGAATAAGCATTGGCGGCTTAACAAGCATCAGCCTTGCAATGCACAGAAGTTGCTTTTGCCCTTGCGAGAGATTGTCGCCGCTTTCGGTGACGAGGGTGTTGTAGCCCTCCGGCAGGGTCTCGATAAAGTAGTCTGCGCCCGCCGCCTTGGCCGCTCGCCTGATTTCGGCGTCGGTGGCTTCCGGCTTGCCATATGCAATGTTGTCGCGAATGCTTGCCGAGAACAGCCAAGTCTCTTGCAGCACCATGCCAAAGCCGCTTCTAAGGCTCTTGCGTGTGACATCTCTAACGTCATGCCCGCACACATCAATCTCGCCCTTGTCAACATCATAGAAGCGCATTAAAAGATTGATAAGCGTGCTTTTGCCGCAGCCGGTCGGCCCGACGATTGCCACGCGCTGGCCTTTTGAAACTGCAACATTAAGGCCTGTTATGAGTTTTTTGTCGGCAGTGTATGAAAAGTCAACATCCCTAAACACAACATTTCCGTTGTAGCGCTTGATTGTTGGAAGACCAGCATCGGAGACTTCGTTTGGAATGTCAAGCACGGCAAACACTCTGGCTGCCGAAGCAAACGCCGCTTGAACATCGGCAAAGACATCGGCAATGTCGTTGAATGGGCGGGTGTATTTGTTGGCATATGAGAGGAGCGTTGAGATGTTTCCCACGCTAATGACTCCCTTTGTTGCATACAGGCAGCCCATGATTGCAACGATAGCATATAGCACGCCGTTAACAAATCGCGAGACTGGGCCGCTTAAAGAGGAATAGAATGTTGCTTTAACATTTACATCTCTTAAGTTTGCATTAATTTTGTCAAACTTTTCAATCGAGCGCTCTTCATATTCGAACGCCTTAACAACCTTTTGATTGCCAATCATTTCAACAAGTGTGCCAGAAAGGTCTCCAAGTTCTTTTGCTTGCTGTTTGAAAAGTTTGTTTGTCTTTTTCGCGATAAAGCCGGCAAGCAAGACTGAAATAGGGGTGAGGCAGACGATTGTTGCGGCAATCGGCACATTCAGTCTGAACATGAACACAAGCGTCAGCGCAATCGAAGAAATGCAGTCGAAGAATGTGGTCAGGCCCAAAATGAAGCCGTCGGTGATTTGGTCAACATCATTAATCATTCTGCTTTGCAGGTCGCCGTGACTGGTGCCGTCGATAACTTTAAGGGGAACATTATTGAACTTTGCAAAGATGTCGTTATGCATGTCTTGCTCTATGCGATAGGAAAGGTCATTGGCCGTTTTTGTGGTCAGCCATTTCAAAATGGCAAAAGCCACAATGCAGACGCCGAGAGCGAATATATATTTTATAATAATTTCAAAATTCACATTTCCCGGGCCGACGATGTAGTCAATTGCATTTCCGATAATAAGCGGAATGGCTATTTCGAATATGGAGTTAATAAGCCCAAAGAAAATTGAAAGCGCAAGCAGCCACCAACTGCGCTTGGCATATTTAAGCACGCGTCCAACAACTTTGCTCTTTTTTGGGCGTTTGACGCCGGCAACGCGCTCAATCTTTTTGCCGCCGCTGTCGAGAATTATGCCCGGCTCGGCAGGCTTGAGTGCTCTGTCTTCGGAGGCAGTGAAGCCTTCCGACTGGCTCATGAGTGAGGACGGCAGCGGGGTTGGCACTCGAACATCCTTAGTTGGCTGAACTTTTTCTGGGTTGTTAAAAGAAGGCTTAGGAAGTGCTGCGATAGCCTTTTGCAACTTCCTAAACTCTCTTTCTTCCTTTTTAGAAATTAAATTCTTCTTTGCCAACTTTTTTTCCTTTATTTAGTCTGTGAGTCGTAGATTTCTTTATACACCGGGCAGGAGGCGATAAGGTCATTATGCTTGCCAATGCCCACCACATTCCCATTTTCGAGCACCACAATTTTGTCGGAGTTTTTCACCGTGTTTGCCCGCTGCGAAACGAGAATGATTGTGGAGTCGATGTCCTGCTTTATAGCCTTTCTAAGTGCCGCGTCTGTTGCAAAGTCGAGAGCGCTTGCCGAGTCGTCGAGAATAAGAATTTCGGGGTCGCCCACCAGCGCACGAGCGATTGTCAGCCTTTGGCGCTGTCCGCCGGAGAAGTTTTTGCCGCCGGCTTGAACTTTGAAGTCATATTTGCCGCTAAGTTCATTCACAAACTCCTCGCTCTGTGAAATTTTAACCGCTTTATTAAGTTCTTCCGCCGAAGCGTTTTGTTTTCGCCACCTTAAATTTTCTCTCAGAGAGCCTTTAAACAGCACTGCTTTTTGTGGCACGATGCCGATTTTAGAGCGTAGGTCGTGAAAACTATAGTTCTTCACATCCACTCCGTCAACAAAAACTTTGCCTTCGCTGGCGTCATAGAAGCGGGGAATGAGATTGACAACACTGCTTTTTCCGCTGCCGGTGCCGCCAATTATGCCTATTGTCTCGCCTGGCATAATTTTAAGAGAGAGGTTTTTAACTGCGGGCTTGGAACTGTTCGAATAGGAAAACGAAACATTTTGAAATTCAATTTTAGGTGTGCCCTTTTGTTTTTCGAGTTCAAGATGCTCAGAATTTGTCTCTTGCACGCTTGGCTGAGTGTCGAACACTTCGTTAACACGCTTAGCGCAATTGAGAACTTTAATAAATCTGACCACCATATTTGCGAGGGTCACAAGCGCCGTGCCAATTTGCACAAGATAGTTGACAAAAGCAATAGTTTGGCCTTGAGTGAGCGAGCCAATGTTAACTTGCACTCCGCCAAACCAGATAACTGCAATCACTGCAAAGTTGATAATCGTGCTGGTAATCGGGGTGAGAAGGGCGGAGATGTTGGTCACCTTGGAAGAAGATTTCCTAAGGCGCATCGACGCCACTTGAAAGCGCTTTTCTTCATAGTCTTGCTTGTTGAAAGCCCGAATAACGCGGGTGCCTTGCAAGTTTTCTCTCGAAATTTCAGAAACGCGGTCGAGGTTTTTTTGAGTTCTGTCGAATAGCGGCTCGCTGAGTTTCAAAATCACCAAAACAGCGCCGACGATAAGGGGAGTTACAACAAGAAAAATCAGCGAAAGTTTAAGGTCGATTGTCATTGCCATGATAAGCGCGCCGATAAGCATAAAGGGGGAGCGCATAACTTGGCGGATAAAAGATGCGACCCCGTTTCTTATTATTTGCACGTCGTGGGTGATGCGATTGTTAAGAGTTGCGGTGCCAAATTTGTCAAGTTCGGCGTGAGAAAAAGTGTTAATGTGCTCATATAGGCCTTTTCTCAGTTCATAGCCAATTCCGGCAGAAGCCTTTGCAGCGTAGCGCTGGCACAAAATTGCGCTGACAATGCCAACGATGTTTAAAAGTATCACAATGCCGCCGAAAATGGCGATATATTTAACATCGTTGTTTTTAACGCCGATGTCTATCATGTTTGCAACAATCATGGGAATAAAAATGTCGGTCACGGTTTCAAATAACTTGAAAGTTGGCGCGACCCACATCTCTTTCTTGTAGTTTTTAAAAAAACGAAAGAGTTTTCTCATATCGATAGAATTATATCAAATTTTGCCTATTTTAAAAACAAAATGGCACTATTTTTGCAGGAACTGCAAGATATCTTGATAAACTTTGATGTTTTCGTCTTCATTTAAAATTTCATGCTTCATGCCGAGATAAACAAAGCTATAGGTGTTTTTATATCCAATTTTATTCAGCGTTTTGATTGTATCCTTAAGCCCTTTTTTTCCGCCGGTGATAGGGTCGTCCACACCCGAGAGGAGAAGGATGTTAAGATTTGGGTTTTTGCAGCCGAATTTCTTGTATTTTTTAAGTTCTCTATCAGACTGAAAAACTGTCAGCGCGCCGCCATTTTGCCACATAGAAATGTTAATTGGGTCGTTTCGATAGTTCTCAAGATTTTTCTGGCTGTAGGATATCCAACTGTCGTCCTTTTTGATTGCAGCCATGTTGTTAAGAAGTCTGCTTTTGCCATGCTTGCCTGCGAAAAGAGAAATTGTTTTTGCAAGAAAAATTCCAAGTCCCACAAAAGGGTTGTAGTTGACCGTTCCGCTTAAAACAAGTTTTTCAATTTCGCTATCGTGCTGCTGCAGATAGATGCGCGCAAAAAGAGAGCCAAGCGAGTGACCGAGCATATAGAGTGGAGTGTTTGGGAAAACGCGCTTTGCATATTTTGTGACGGCATAGAGGTCTGAAATAGTCTCGTCAGGACCATTCATATAGCCGCGAGGATAGTCTTCGTCCACGCTTTCGCCGTGGCCGCGATTGTCAGAAATAATTGCCGCAAAGCCATTTGCGTTTAAGAACTTGATAAAATCGTAGTAGCGTTCTTTGTGCTCCAGCGAGCCGTGCACAATCTGCACAACTGCTCTCGGCTTTTCCACCTTAAAAACAGCTACTGAGATTTCAAATCCGTCGTCCGATTTAATAATAATTTTTTCCATACTTTGATTTTATCACAGCGCCAAAAATTTAAAAAGCGATTTTCTCATTAAAAAAGCCCCGTGTAGGGGGGCTATATAAAAATTTTTGGTGCGGCTGAGAGGACTTGTGCCGCTTTAGCGGCGGCCGAGCACGCAGGCTTCTTCGCCCGCTCCGACTCTCACGACTTGCTCACTAGATCATATGGTGGCTAGCGCCACCATGCGTTTTTCGCTGTGCAAAAAACTAAAGTCTAGCGCGTTTGTTTTTTTTTGGTGCGGATGAAGGGACTTGAACCCCCACGCCTCTCGGCACAAGATCCTAAGTCTTGCGTGTCTGCCAATTTCACCACATCCGCACGATAGGCACTTTTGTATTATAGCATATTTAAAGAGAAATTCAAGAAAATTTGATAAAAATATTAAAAAAAGCGCACGGGAAGTGCGATTTTTTGGTTTTTCGTTAGTGGATTTACTCTGCCTCTGCGAAGCTTAATAACAGACGAAGTCTGGCGAATGTCAGTTTTGGAGGAAAGGGCTGAGCCGAAGATGTTTTCTTTCAAAACCGCGTATGTCTAACTTTTTGGTGGAAGGGCTTTGCCCGGCCAAAAAGCCGAAAAGCTTGCTTTTCGAGCGTAGTTAGACTAGCCCATATGCTGCGACGCAAGCACCCGGGGTGCGGCGAGCAGTGCGGAAGGGAGCCCGCGAGGGAAATCCGAATTTTAGCGGCCGAGCCTTTGGCGAGCGCGCGTTAAGAAATTTGGTGTCCTTCGCGTTTAGTCCCGAATAATCTCATATCCCTCTTTGGTGTCTTTCACTACGAAGCCGGCGGCGAGAATCGCAGCGCGCAGGTCGTCGGCTTTTGCCCAGTCGCGAGCCTGCTTTGCCTGCCAGCGCTCTTTTGCCATTTCTTGAACTTCGGTTGGAATAACATCTCCGCCAAAGTCAAAGCCAAAGATTTTGTTGAACTCCATAAGAGCGTCGTAGATTTGTCTGTCACGCGGCATTCTCAGCATCGTCCAAACTATGCCAAGCGCTTTTGGAAGATTGAGGTCGTCGTTAATTGCCTCGAGAAAATCTTCTTTGACGCGATTGATTTTTATCTTCGTCTTCTCAAGGCTTTCTTTGTGCTCTTTTGCAATAGCCTTCATGCTTTTTAGCGCGTTTTTGGCGCTTTCCATGCCTTCCCAAGTGAAATTCTGCTGTTTTGAGTAGTGGGTGGTGAAGAAGAAATATCTATAATCTTCCGGCATGTAGCCCTTCGCTTCGAGGTCGTCGAGTTTGTAGATATTGCCTAAGCTTTTGCTCATTTTTCCGCCGTCAACGAGAAGGTGCTCGAGATGCACCCAGTTTTCAACGACCTTGTGCCCGCAATAGGCTTCGTCTTGTGCAATTTCGTTTTCGTGGTGCACAGAACGATGTTCCACGCCTCCGGTGTGAATGTCGATATGCTCGCCGAGATATTTAACTCCGATTGCCGAGCATTCGATGTGCCAGCCCGGATATCCCTTGCCCCAAGGGCTATCCCACTGCATGATGTGTTCTTTTGGTGCTTTTATCCAAAGCGCGAAGTCGGCAGGGTGACGCTTTTCGTCGTCGATATCTATTCTGGCGCCAGCCAGTTTATCGTTCAGCCCAACCCCGCCAAGTTGGCCATATGCGGGGAAGGAAGCTATATCAAAATAAATGCCTTTGCTTGTTTCATATGCAAAGCTTTTTTCAAGAAGTGTTTTCACGAACACGATAATTTCAGGAATAACGGTGGTTGCAGGGCAGATAACTTCCGGCATGTCGATGTTGAGGCGTTTTGTCTCGTTCATGAAAATATCTGTATATTCCTTGGCAATCTCCCAAGGGCTTTTGTGTTCGCGGCGAGAGGCAACAAGCATTTTGTCCTCGCCCTCGTCAGCGTCGCTGGTCAAATGCCCAACATCGGTGATGTTCATAACCCCGAGAACTTTGTGGCCGTTATATTTAATTGCGCGCCTGAGCGCGTCCATGAAAAGATATGCACGCATGTTTCCAATATGCGGATAGGAGTAGACTGTTGGTCCGCAAGAATACATCTTAATGGTGTTGTCTTCGCCCGCAGTAACTTCCTCTTTAGTTCTTGATAGAGAATTATATATCTTCATTATTAAATCCTTTTATTAAGATAGCAGTTTAATATGTCAAGAGAATTATCAACTTCAAGGTCTGTCTGCCCGAAACTTTCTTCGAGCATAGAGAAATATTCCTGGAGCTCTCGTTTTCCTTCTTCTGTAAGTTTAAGGAAGCGACATCGTCTGTCTATCTCGGCTTGCTTAATCTCCACAAGCCCTTCTCTTTCAAGTTCAGCCGCAAGCAGCGCAAAATTTGATTTTTTGATGCCAAGTTTTTCGATAATCATGCTCACCGACAAATTCTCATACATTTGAGCAAAAGCGAGGACTTTGTATTTAAGAAGTCCGCCCTTGGCCGATTTTTTCAATAGATTTTCGATAAGTGTTTCGATTTCTAAAAATTTTTGTGCTGTTTTCATAACTAAAAACTATTATACTCGTTTTTTTGAAGAGAGGCAAGTGTTTCGCTTGTTTTTATCGAGGTTTAATGATAAAATTTACATATGCAGATTGAAGGCTCCTTAGAAGAGATAATATTTAGAAATGACGAGAACGGTTACACAGTGGCCGTGCTTTCTCATAACGGCACGCCTGTGACTATTGTTGGCAAACTTATCGCCGCAAACATTGGCGAAAACCTCTTTTTAGAGGGCGAATATGTGAATAACAAAAAATTTGGCTATCAGTTTGCTTTTTCTTCATATGAGGTTGTGCTGCCAAAGACTTTGGCGGGAATTGAAAAGTTTCTCGCATCCGGGCTGATTAAAGGCGTGGGGCCGGTGACGGCTAAAAATATTGTGAAAGAGTTTAAGGAAGACACCTTTGCCGTTATCGAAATGGCGCCCGAAAAACTGAGCAAAGTAAAAGGAGTAAGTTCGGCTAAGGCGTTTCAAATTTCAAGCAAGTTTTCAGAACTTAAAAACATTCAAAACGCGGTGATGTTTTTGCAAAGTTACAATATCACCGTCAATATGGCAATGAAAATTTTTGATGTCTATGGCTCAAAAACTGTGGACACTGTTAAACGCAACCCATACAAACTTGTTGAGGACATCGACGGCATCGGCTTTATGACCGCCGACAAAATTGCCAAGAACCTTGGCATTCCAGCGAACAGCGAGTTCAGAATAAGGGCGGGCATGGTGCACTGCCTTAATAACGCCACCGAGAAAAATGGCAACACATATCTGCCGAAGGGCGCGCTCATGACAGCTACCGGCAATCTTCTTGAACTTGACGAAATTGAAAATGAAGAACTTTTCACCTCAGCGCTCGATGCGCTCACTTCCGATAAAAGCGTGATGGACTTTTGGCACGGCAAAACGGAAATTATCATGCTGACCAAATATTATCGATATGAGCACTCGATTGCGCAGAAGTTGTGCCTTCTCAATAACTCGGTGGAAGGAAAGAAACTGGACATATCACGCGAAATTGAAGATTTCGAAGTGCGAAACAAAATGCAGTTCCACGAAGAGCAGAAAAAGGCGATTGTGGAGGCTGTCAACAACGGCATTTCGATTATCACCGGTGGCCCGGGAACGGGGAAGACGACCATTGTTAAGTGCATAATCGAGATTTTAAGCCAGAATAAGGAGGAGGTGCTGCTTCTTGCGCCGACGGGGCGCGCGGCGAAGCGCCTTTCTGACAGCACAGGCGTGGAGGCAAAGACCATTCACCGCGCACTTGAAGTGGGCGGCGAGTATGCCGGCGGCGCCAGCCGATTTTTACACAATGAAAACAACACACTTAAAGTTAACGCCGTTATTGTGGACGAAGTCAGCATGGTGGATGTTATGCTTATGAGCAGCCTCTTGAAAGCACTTCCTAGAGACGCAAGGCTGGTGCTTGTTGGCGATAAGGACCAGCTTCCAAGCGTGGGCGCGGGCAATGTGCTGGGGGACATCTTAAAAAGCGAGATTTTCCCAGTGACGATGCTGACAAAAATCTATCGCCAGACTGACGACAGCTTGATTATCTCCAACGCGCACATGATAAACAGCGGCGTTATGCCGGTGATTGACAATAAGTCTCGCGATTTCTTCTTCGAACAGAAATCGGAACTCTCAGACATTCACAAGGCGATAATTGATATGGTCACCGAGCGCATTCCGGCCTTTGCCAAGGTGGAGTCAACGCAAATTCAGGTGCTTGCGCCGCTTAAAGCGGGTGTGTGCGGAATTGACAACTTAAATCACACCTTGCAGGAGATTTTAAATCCGCCATCTCAGCGCAAAATGGAGGTTGTTGTGGGCTCCACAGTTTTCCGCGAGGGCGACAAGATTATGCAGACCTCGAACGACTACAATCTTATCTGGCACAAGCGTGTCGGCTTTTTAGAGGAAGAAGGCGAGGGCGTTTTTAATGGCGACATTGGCCAAATTGAAAAAATAGACTATCAGACGGGAGAGACGACGGTTATGTTTGAAGACGGCCGCCGCTGCACCTATTCGAGAGCGGATGTTGGCGAACTTTCGCTTGCATATGCAATCACAATTCATAAAAGCCAGGGTTCGGAATTTGATGTAGTGGTCATTCCAGTGATTGCGGGAACAAGCATGATACTCACGCGAAATCTGATTTACACAGCCGTCACTCGTGCCAAGAAAATGGTGGTGCTTGTTGGCGAGAAGAAAAATCTTAGGCGCATGGTCTCAAATGCATACACAGTTAAGCGCTTCACGCTGCTTTGCGATTTCATTAAAGACCAGCAGAAGCTTATTTCAGAGCTTTTCAAATAGGAGTGAACATGGAACTTGTAACTTTAAAAGATAACGAAAAGTTTTTAAGACAGAAATCGGAAGAGATTGTAGTTGTCGACGAGGACCTTAAAAAAGAAGTTCGAGAGGTCGGCAAATATTGCCGTAAGAACGCTGTTTTTGCTATGGCGGCCGTGCAACTTGGCCTGCCAAAGAGATTTATATATCTTAAAAACACTTCGGAAGACGTGTCTAAAAATTTTGACAAAAGCTATAACGAAGGCAAGGTTCTCATAAATCCCGAAATTATCGAGGCGGAGGGCGAGACATATTATTGGGAATATTGTCAATCTTGCCCACAGACCGGCTGGGTGAGACGTCCATATAAAATGAAGGTCAGGTATTGCGACCTTGACTGCGAATTTCACTTTGAGGAATTTGAAGGCTTTGCATGCACGGTGCTCAGCCATGAGATTGACCATTTGGACGGAATTTTGCATATTGACAGGGCGGAGAAAATAAAAGATTTGACGCTTGAAGAAAGGCTCGCGCTGCGAGAGCGTGAGCCTTATAAGGTGGTTTCAAAAGAGGGCAAGTTTAGTTATAACAAGCAAGAAAAAAAGTTGAGCAGGTGAGCTCAACTTTTTATTTTACATTCCAAACAGCATAACTGGATAGAATTTTACTTCTTGCTTAGGCTGTGAGAAAATTTCTTTAATTTCTTCAGGATTGTCACTGCCGACCATATCGCTATAATAAGGGCTGTTTTTTGGGTCGTCGAAAATGCTTGGCTCTTCGTCTTCATTCAGTGCAAATGGGGCAAATTCGATATAATCCGCATAGTCTTCAACTTTAATCTCTTCCATGTTTTCTCTCCTTTTTAAAAATACACGAACGGGGCTATCTTAACACTTTGTTAACGCTTTGTCAAGGGTTATTTTAAAATTTTTTAGAAAAAATTTGGGACTAATTTTGTCGAGAAAAAATTAGTTAAATAAGTATAGTTGATTTGAGTTTTGACAAGTATTATTCTCGGAGGATAACATGAAATTTAACCCATTTAATGAAAAGGCAAAGAGTATTGATAGCTGTTACATGAGCTGGAAAGACCTTTCGCCGAAGCCGTATAACAAGCGAGACATCGACCCGTTCACACGCGTGAGATGCATTCTCATGAACGGCACCGAGTATGAGGCGGTGTGGTCGAAACATCATTTTCACAGGCATTGTGATAATAACGACATCAGGCGCGAGGTAGCTATGGTGCGACGAAGCGAGCAGCAACAGCAAAAACTTATCTCTATGCTTAAACCTATCGACGAGAATGTGCTTGAAACAACGATTGGCTACGAGCAACTGGCGGTTGACTTGACTGCGGCGCTTGCGAAGCGTGCCACTAACAAAGCGTTTAAAGAGGCGCTTAATTTTGCGCTGCTTGAAGACTTTGACCATTTGTATCGCTACGCCAACCTTCTCGAAACCGATATGGGTGCGAAGGCGGAGGACTATGTGGGCTCTTACACCGAGATTATGCCAGGCCGCCCGACGATTGCGCATCATCGTCACCCTAAGGATAGTGTGAAGCCATTTGTGAACAATAAAAAGGTGGATAATCTTACAAAACTTGATGTGGGCATTATCACTGCCGCTGAGCAGCAGACGATGAACTACTATATGAACCTTGGCGCTTTCTATAAGAACAAAAAGGGCAGAGAACTCTATGGCGAAATCGGAATGGTGGAGGAACAGCATGTGACGCAATATGGCTCCTTCATGGACCCGAATTGCAGCATGCTTGAAAACTGCTTGTTGCATGAATACACCGAGTGCTATCTCTATTTTTCGATGTTAAATGACGAGAGCGACCCGAATGTTAAGAAGATTTGGGAGAGACTTTTTGAACAGGAACTTGCACATTTGCATTCGGCGGTGAAACTTCTCAGAAAATACGAGAAGAAAGACTGGCAAGAGGTTATTCCGGGCGGCGAGTTTCCTGAGCTTCTTAAATTCCAGAACAACAAGGAATATGTGCGAAGTGTGTTAGGAAGAACGGTGACGCTAACTGCAGACAACGAGAGTTATGCAGACATCAAGAAAGTGCCAGACGATGCGGCGTTCTTCAAATATCAGAACAAGGTGAACAAAAAGCCGGAAGAAGAGGCGGGGCATGTTGTGATTGAAGAGCATATCACACGATTTGGAGAGGATTATCGTGTGCAAGACAAAGAGCATCCTGTGAAAGAATTGAGAAATAGGAAGAAAGATAATTTCAGCCTTGGTCGAAAGAAATAGGGGCGAGGCGAGGTGCAAAAAGCGGGAAGGGTTCCCGCTTTTTTGCGTCCCCGCCGCGCGGGGCGCAGCCCGCGGCGGGGACGCTGCGCGCTGCGCCTTTCGGCGCACCGCGCGCACCTCGCCCCGTTGTCCGTGCTCACATTTCATCCTTCTTCCGAATAGATAGGATGTATGAAATATGACAGAAATGCGGCAATCGAATATGCCCGCAAGTATGCACTCTCAAAAAATCCCGCTTATTATTTTTTCGGCGGCATCGGCGGCGATTGCACCAACTTTGTCAGTCAGTGCCTCCATGCGGGCGGCTGCGAAATGATATATAAAGAAAGCGGCTGGTTTTATTCGAGCCCAGCCTCTCGCTCACCCAGTTGGACGGGCGTGGAGTTTTTTCGCAATTTTCTTCTCAGCCCCGAAACAAACCCTCGCGGCATAATCGTGAAGCGCGAAGACCTCGTTCCCGGCGACATAATCTTTCTCAGCGACGGCCGCCGCTTCTATCATTCGCTTTTCATTTCAAAAATCGAAAACGACCAGATATATGTCTGCGCCCATTCCGACGCCGCACTCGACCGCAACTTCAACACCTATTTCCATTTCGCGCACAACTTTGTGCACATTTTGGATTAACTTTTCTCTGCAAAATTTATAAAGTGATAAAAGGCTAATTATTTTGAAAGTAAGTAAGGGTCAATTAGGTTTTTTGTGCCTTCTTTTTTTCTTTTTAGAAAAGCCCAACAAATAATCAACCGAAACACCAAAAAGACTTGACAAAGTTATTAACATGTCAAAACAGCATTGATATCTTCCATTTTCCCAAGCGCTGATTTTGTTAGGCGGCACATTTAACTTTTCTGCTAGTTTCTTTTGCGTTAAATCTTTCTCCTGTCTCAGTTTTTTCAATCTCACATTAAACGCTATTCTTTTCATATTATCTCCGATACTAACTTTAGTTTACAATAATTTCCTTTTAGTGGCGATTACTGCTATTGGTAAAAATTTAAATTTTATAACTTGTCCTTTTTCGGCGGGCGGCGGCATATCATATTGCGTGAAAAAATCGTCAAACGTGCTGCCATTTAGAAACAAACTCTGCTATGGCGTGGGCGGGCTTGGATATAACAGCCTCGGCCAGACCATAGGCTCTTTTTTAATGTTCTTTTGCACCTCAATCATGGGGCTTTCGGGAACGCTTGTGGGGCTTGCCATAGGAATTGCCTCGCTTTGGGACGGGATAAGCGACCCGCTCGTCGGGCACATCTCGGACAGAGCCAAAAACGGCCCATTCGGCAAGCGGCTAAAATTCATGATTGCTGCGATATTTTTAATCGGCATCTGCAACACTCTGCTTTGGAGCATGCCAAAATCTTCGCAGGGTGTGATGTTTTCATGGCTGCTTATTTTCCTTCTTCTCTTAGAAACAGCAAATACTTTTTGGTCGACGCCATATTCGGCGCTGGCGCTTGATATCGCACCCGACTACAACGAGCAATCAAAAATTCAGTCATATAAAACAGTGTTCAACATTATTGGCATGATACTTCCAAGCGTCCTCATGTTCTTTATCATGCCGTCCGTCTCGCTGGGAACGGACGCAGCCGAGGCCAGCCAAGGTGGCTTTATCAAAATGGCGGTCATTAACTCTCTCATTATGGTTATGCTTGGGCTTGTTACAATTTTTGGCAACCTTAAACGAGTCCGCACGCATGTGAAATATTCTAAAGCGCCCGCAGAAAAACATAGTTTCAAAAAACTGATGCTCGGCTATTTCGAAGTTTTCAAACATCCCGGCTTTGCTTGCATAATTGCCGGATATTCAATTGCACAAATAGCTTCGTCATTTTTAACATCCGTCGGCATGCACCTTTTCACCTATTGCTATCATTTCTCGACAGCGCAAATCTCTATTTTGCTTGTGATGCTGTTTGCCGGCGCGATAATATCTCAGCCATTCTGGGTGTCTCTCTCCAAAAGAATAGACAAAAAGGGGGCGCTTATTTCAGCCTTGTCGCTGCTGCTTTTGGGAATTGGGCTGACGCTGATTTCCTTCCTCTTCCGCCAATATGTACCGATTGAAACTCTTTACTATTTTGTGATTGTCTGCATATTTGTCTGCGGGCTGGGTCTAGGCGCAATGCAGTCGCTGCCAATTTCGATGTATGCCGATGTGGTGACGCTCGAGCAATACAAAACTGGCGTGAATAAGTCGGGCGCATATCTTGGATATTATTCTTTCACCTACAACCTTTCAAACTCAATTTCGCTGCTGATTATCGGAATACTCTTAGATGCAATCAAATTCAGCTCCGCCGAGCCAGTGCAAGCAATGAGCGTGCAGACCGGACTTGGAACAATCGTTTTCTGTGGCTGCTCGATTGCGCTCGCGGCGGCAATTCTCATTTTCTCGCGATACAAAGTTAAGCGCGCAGATGTCTTAAAAGCGCAACTTAAAATTGCCGAACAACTTAAAAATGACGAAAATGAATAGTCTCACCATTTTCCACGCACAATAACTGCGGAGGAATTATGAAAAAGAAAGTTTACACCATTCTCGCTCTGCTGCTTGTTGTGACAACCCTCATGATAGGCTGCGGGCGAGAATATACATATGGGCGCGTCGAGCGTGACAGCGCGCAGACGGGCGGAAGCCTCAGCTTTGTGTATGACGAGACAACCCACACCGCAACCTTTGGCGGCGAGGGCGAAGTTATCGCTTTCTATCCTGAAGAGCCGTCAATAAATCGCGCAAAAGGCAATCGTATAGGCTTCAAAATCTACGCGCCATGCGATGTGAAGGACTTTTCAAAGGCAAAACTCTCCTTCCAAGGCACGGAATACAACGGCGGCAGCTTTATGCAATCTGTCTACGAACAAAACATGAACTACTTTGTGCTCACCCCACTTGTGAGTGAAGACAACAAAAACTTCGACGTAAAAGTCACATGGACGCAAGAAGCCAAGGAAATGATTTATCACATCGTTATCGCCGACGGCACAAAATTTGCAAGTGAAAGTTAAAAGCGTAATTTTGTTTTAAATTTTTCTTCGGTTGTGATATAATGTCCCCATGGAAAAAGAAGAGATTAAAAAAGAAGGGCCTGTTAATGTCAATCAAAACTCAGTTAATGTTAATCAAAATGTTAATGTAAGCGTTAATGTTGGCGGGCAGGCTGAAAAGAAGAAAAAGAAAAAAATCGATAGGGCAGAACTTATTCGCGCGCTCAAGTTTGTTGGCTTTTCAATTTCGGCGGGCGTTATTCAAATCGCATCTTTCGAGATTTTGTTTGATGCAATTCACTGGATTTGGTGGCCGAGTTATCTTATTTCAATCGTGCTTTCGGTGATTTGGAATTTCACTTTCAACAGGAAGTTTACTTTCAAATCGGCGAACAATGTGCCTATTGCCATGATGTGGACCCTTCTTTATTATGTTGCATTCGTTCCAATCTCGGTGTTTGGAGGAAACGCGCTTGAAGACATCGGCTGGAATGGCACGCTTGTGACGGTGATTATGATGCTTCTCAATTTCGTGACCGAATTCTTGTGGCAGCGCTTCTTTGTGTTTAGAAAATCAATCGACACGCAGCCGGCTAAGAATAAAGAAATGATTGTTAAGGTTGAAGTTGAGCAAACAAAAGAGGATAACAAAAAAGACGGAGAATAGTCCGTCTTTTATTTCGTTTTATTCAAAAGATTCTTCGCTTCGCTCAGAATGACCCACTTTGTGGGCTACTATTTGTGAGGTTTTAGTAACAGACGAAGTCTGCTATTTGTGTCTTCTTTTTCTAGGTGAGAGAATAACAACAAGCAGTGAAGAGATTAGCGCGCCGATAATGCCATAGCCGATTGTGAGTGTTCCGAACTTTGCTCCTTCAACCTGGATGTCGGTGTAGACAGCAATCATGATTGCAGCAACAAGAAGGCAGAGGAAGAAAAGAGTTGATACAATTTTGCAGCCTACGCGGAATTTTGAATTGTCCGCCGCTTTGCCCATGAGGTTTACAAGCGTGAGCACAAGTGTCAATATTCCAAACACGATTGCAAGAATGAGGAAAATTGACGCGATTGTGGCATAGATGTCTTGCCCTTTTCCAAAAGAGATTATGTTGTAGCCGTTCGTGAGTTTGTTTGCTATGTTTGCAAGTTCTTTGCCGTCGCCGATATAAGACCAAACTGCCGGGGCGCTTAAGAACACAAAACTTAAAATGCCAAATAATAGAGTTAAAATTCCGGTTATCATATTTTTTCTCCTAAAACTTATTTTCGAACACATTTTATCACAAAAATTTTTATAACGCAAACGAATTGTGGCTTTTTGATTTTAACATTTGGCTCTTAAAAACTTTTTTTTAAAAAATGTTGCATCAAAAATAAAATAATGTTATCATAACAAAGGCTAAAATTTTTGAAATTAATAAAACTAATAATTAATCTTGCGGAGCGATAGAAGAATTGGTTAAACTTTTCAATTTGTATTATTTTCTTTTCATTTTTATAGCAATCGACATCTTGCTTATTCTTTATTTTGTTCTTCGCAAAAAAAGTGAAAAAACAAAGCGTGTTGTGCTTATCGCTATTGCTTTTTCAAATTTTGCTCTTCACTTTTTAAAATTGGCATTCCCGCCGCACCTTGGCGGCCTTCCATATTCAGCAACAGGAATAACTTTTCTTAATATCTGCGCAGGAACAACCCTCTTGATGCCGTGGATATATCTGATAAAGAAGCACAATGTGCTGCACGATTACATATTCTTCATGGGCTGTTGCGGAGGCATTGCTGCGCTTGTGTATCCGTCGGAAGCATTAAATCACGCACCTTTCATTTTTAATACCTTGCGATTTTACTATTGCCACATCTCAATTTTGATTATCCCACTTCTTGCAATGTTTCTTGGGCTGTATCGACCAAAATTTAAAAACGTTTGGGCGGTTATGGGACTTTGGTATGCACACCTTGGCTTAATTATGCTTAACGACGCTTTTCTTAATGGAGTTGGCGGATTTAACATGACAATTCAGCAGTTTTTTGACCATGATTTTAGAAACGCAAGTTTCATATACGGCCCGCCGCCAGATTTTATGCCGGTTTATAACATCATGTTCGACCCATTCATTCCAAATTTTCTTAAGACCGACATTTTTGGCATTATGTCTGGCGGGCCGTTCTGGTTTCCGCTGCTGTGGATGTTCATTCCGATGTGTTTCTACATTCCACTTGCCTACGCCATTTTAACATCGCCGGTCTGGGTGAAAGAACTTCTTAAAAAGAAAAGAGAGATAAAAGCCGATGCGGCTTTAGAAGAAATCAAAAGGAAAGCATAATGCTTTCTTTTTTAAGGGGCTTATGAGCATCTGCGACCCGTTCGCCTCCCTATTTATTGAAATCAAAAAAAACACCCGAAGGGTGTTCTTTCTTTGGTAGCTTCAAGGGGAGTCGCTCCGCTGTGCCAGCGTGCGCCAGAAGAAGGGCTGCTATCATGCCGGGGTCGGAAAAACTTGCACACCGGCAACTTTTTCTGCGACCCGTTCGACTCCTTTTCTATTGTAATAAAAAAATGCTCTGACGAGCATTTCTTTGGTAGCCTCAAGGGGAGTCGAACCCCTCATTCCGCCGTGAAAGGGCGGCGTCTTAACCGATTGACCATGAGGCCTTGTCTCAAGCGACGATTTTGATTATATTAGTTTCGCCGCTTAAAGTCAAGTGTTTTTGATAAATTTCTTATTTTTTATATGGACTTCGCGCAAAACTTACAACATACACCTTCTCGCAATATTTTTTCAGCGTTTTTGCACATTCGTTTGCAGTTGCACCTGTCGTGACGACATCGTCAACAAGCAGTATGTTTTTCCCAAACACATTTTTCTTGTCGAGCACTTTGAAAGCGCTATGCAGATTTTTTTGTCTGTCCATGTAGGTTAATTCTTTTTGATGTTTTGTTTCCAAAGTTTTTGCAAAACTGGTGTTATCAAGGGTTTTGTTGATAAGAAGCGAAATTTCTTTTGCCAAAAGTTCCGACTGATTGTATTTTCTCTTTTTAAGTGACTTTTTGGAAAGAGGGACGGGGATAACGACATCCACATCGAGCCGCTCCTCGCAGAGTCTGTCACACATCAGTTTCGCCATTTTTGGCGCGAGATATTTTGCGTTGTTATTTTTTAGTTTAAGCACAACTTTTCGCACTTCGCCTTCATATCGCATGGCGGAGACCGATTTATCAAAATGTTTGTGAAATTTGCTGCAGAACTCGCAAACTTCGCCCTCGCCCTCCACCTGCACATCGCATATTTTGCAGCGCTTGCCTCTGTTGAACGGCTGCTCGATTTCGCAGTCGTCGCAATATGGCTTTATTTCGGCATTTGGAACATCTCGGCTGCAGAACATGCATTTAAGGTCGTTGGGGAAGAAGAGGGAGGCGACAAAATTGCAGACCGATTTTAAAATCTTTTTCATATTATTTTCCTTTGTTAAAAAAAATGGTGAGCCCACCATTTTTTTCTTAGCAGTTAAGTAAACGCCAAATCTTGCCTTTTACAATCATCATGATAAGGTCAACAATCCAAACGATAGTAAATCCGAAGATAAGTCTGATAAGACCTGCAACGAATTTGCCTTCGCTAAATCTTGTGATTGCTCCCAAAATCCATGCTGTGAAAGGAATGATAGCAAGAATTAAGCTTACAATTCTTCCAAGACCGAAATAGTCTTTTCTTGATGTTTTTGTTTTAGCCATTTTTTAACCCTCCTTACAAGTTAATAATAGCATTTTTCTAGGCGTTATGGCAAGCGATTGAAGTATATTTTTATTTTCTTTTATATTTTAACAGCATATCTTTGTCTTGAGCGCTGACACGGAAACTATCCCTGCATTTTTGGATTGCCTTATTGATAACAAAATCATTTAGCGTCTGCTTTTGCAAAAATTGCAGAGTTTTCTCGCGCTGTTTGATAAAGCACTCACAGAGCAGCCACGCTGCCGCCATGTTGACATAATATTCTTGGCTTTCGCTTTGACTTTCGAGCAGATTAAAAATCTCGTCAATATGCGCTTGGTCTATGTAGTCGAAAAGAATTCTAATTCCCACACGCTTAACAAACGGCTTTGGGCTTTTGAGATAATCTTTTGCCCAGTTGAAAAAGAGGGCAGGGTTTTTCTTTGTGGGCAGTTTAAGAGTGTCGCAATGTGCCCAGTTGTCGCAGTTTTCGGCAAAGTCGTCGAGATATGTTTTCATCTTATCAAAGTCTTTAATCTGGCAGATAAGTAGCCCGTTGATTGAAACAAGAGTGAAATTGTCTCTAAGTTTCAAGTGCAAAAAATCGAGAAAGTTTCCTTTAGAAATTTCTCGTGCCAATTGCTTAACCATTTTGCTGTCTACGGCGATGCAAGGGAGAGCGGTGTTAACAATTCTCTGTTCCCAGAGTCCTTTTTCTTCGCCTTTTGAAAAAGAGGACAGATATTTTTTAAAATCTTCGCCGTCTTGAATAGTCCATGTTGTTTTATTTAGTTGCATGTTTTCCTCGCAATCATATTTTACCACAAATGCGAGAAAAAGCCATTTATTTTTTTGTGATTGAAAGAATAGTGCCTTCTTTTATCGAAGAAGGGGTGATATAGTTTTCCACGAGTATCTGTGTGGGGCTGACTTCAAACTTAGACGCAATCGAAGCAAGAGTGTCGCCTTTTTTGACGATATAGAATGGAAGAAAAGATTTTTGCATAAGCACCTCTTTCTTTATTGTATTAAATGGACGAGCCGCATAATACAATAATTTCGGAGGCAGAATGAAATCGCTTGTTAAAACTGTGGTGCTGATAACCGGGTTTTCGGTGCTGACAAGAGTTGTTGGCTTTCTTTTTCGCATTTATCTTTCCCGCACAATCGGTGCGGAAGCGCTCGGCCTCTATCAAGTGGCCTTTTCAGTGTTTATGGTGCTGCTGACAGTGGTCTCGAGCGGTCTGCCGTTTATAATATCCCGCTTAACAGCCGGCTATCGCGTGGGAAACAATCAAAAAAAGCAGGGGAAACTTATCTCTTCCGCGCTCATTATCGGCCTTATTATAAGTCTTCTTCTTTGCGGGGCAATTCTCATTTTTCGCAAAGCCTTTTCGGGACTGTTCACCGACCCGGCATGCATGCTTATTTTAATCGCGCTTTTGCCGGCACTTGTGTTTTCGGCTGTCTACAGCGTTTTTCGCGGCGCACTTTGGGGCCAAGATAACTACTTCGCACTTTGTGTCAGCGAGTTTTTCGAGCAAGTGGTGAGAGTTTTTATCTGCGTTTTAATTATCGCGCCGGCGGCAAGCATTCTCTCAAAAGCGGTCAGCGTGGCATGGTCGCTGACAATTGCGTGTGCGCTGTCAATGATATTTGTTATTTTGCTCTATTTCGTTTATGGCGGCAAGATGTCGAAGCCGGGAAGGGAATATCGAGAACTTCTTCGCCGCTCCACGCCAATCACCGGAGTGCGAGTTGCCGGCAGTTTTGCTCAGCCGCTCGTTGCGCTTATCATTCCTGCAAGGCTGACGGCGATAGGCTATTCTTCTTCGCAAGCCATGAGCCTTTTTGGAGTGGCGGTGGGCATGACCCTTCCACTTCTCTTTATTCCCACCATGCTTATCGGCTCGCTTTCAACAGCGCTTGTGCCGGATATTTCCATGGCAGTTGCAAAGGACGATAAAAATCATATCGAAAGCCGCATTCGCTCCTCGGTGATTTTTGCGTTGTTCATTTCGGCTATGGTTGTGCCGCTGTTTGCCGGCTCGGGCGAACTTATTGGGCGGTTTTTGTATGGAAACGAACTCAGTGGCATGATCCTTGCATCTGCGTCTTGGATAATGTTGCCTATGGGTCTGACAAACATAACAAGTTCGCTGCTCAACTCGCTCGGCTATGAAATTCGCTCCTGCGTCAACTATTTTGTGGGCGCCATTGTAATGTTCTTGTGCATGTGGTTCTTGCCGGCACTTTGCGGAATAGGCGCGTTATTCTGGGGCATGGGACTTTGCATGTGTGTGACAGGCGCACTTAACTTCTTCATGCTAAGGCGCAAAACAGGCGTTAAACTTAAACTTTTTAAGCCACTTGTTTCGCTGTGCCTTATCACCATTCCGTGCGCGGCACTTGTCACATTCATTGCCAAACTTTGCGAAATGATAATGCCGTCATTCTTTGCAATAGCCATTTCTTGCAGTGTGGGACTTTTGTTCTATCTTCTGCTTTGCATGGTGTTCAACATTGTGGATGTTAAAGGCTATTTTGTGCAAGTTTCCTCTAAGTTTGCAAGAAAAAAGCCCAAAAAAGCGGCAAAAATATAAAAAACATGAAAAATTTTTAAAAATATGCTCATGCTAGGGGCATGTTAACGATAATTTTAAGGTCGATTATTATCTATTTAATCGTGCTGTTTGTGTTTAGAATTATGGGCAAAAGGCAACTTGGACAAATGCAGCCTTTTGAACTTGTTTTGACCCTTATTATCGCTGACCTTGCAACAATTCCCATGGCCGAAATTGCTGTGCCAGTGCTTCACGGAGTTGTGCCGCTTTTCACACTTGTTATCTTGCATTTTCTTTTGACGCTGCTCACCAGGGTGAGCACCAAAATGTCTGGCATTATCAGCGGCAAGCCGGTGATTGTGATAAACAATAAAGGCATTGACTATAAAGCCATGAAAAAACTTAATATCACCATAGACGACATTTTTGAAGCAATGAGGGGGCTGGGCTTTTTCTCGCTTGACCAGGTTGAATATGCAATTATGGAGACAAACGGCAAATTGAGCGTGCTGCCGAAAGCGGAGTGCGCGCCGGCAACAAACGAGAGCGTGGGTGCAAAGGTGGAGCCAGCTGTTATTCCGGTCAACTTAGTCAGTGAGGGTAAGATTATGAAAGATAATCTGCCCGTTGCCGGAGTGGACGAAAATTTTGTGCTTGATTTTCTCAAGAAAAATGCCGGCAAGGCAAAACTTAAGGATGTGCTTGTTATGACGATAGACAAAAATGGGCTTGTCTATCTTCAACTTAAAACTGGATCCAAACAGACTTTTGAAAATGTGAGGGCAGCATGAAGATTTTTTCGAAAGTTATGTTAGCTCTGATTTTTCTCTTTCTTATCGGCATAAGCGTGGCGGAGGAGATTATCGTCTCGAGCGGTCTTAAAGCAGTTATGAGCGACTGCCTTTATATCGAAACAATCTCCGACGAACTTGACGATGTTCGCACAATGGACATCGCGCTTGCTGTTGGCGACCTTGAATATCACTGGAAAAAAAGCGAAAGCGACATGTGCTATATGGTCAATCACAAAAACATCCAAGAGATCGGCTTGGAGATAGCAAAAATGAAAGTCTATCAAAAAGAAAACGACCCAAAAGAATTTCGTGCTTGCATGGAAGCGATAAAAGCCTACAGCCAAAGTTATCTGCATTTCATGGGCGCAAGCGTGCACAATGTGCTTTAAAAAAAATCGGCATTGCCGATTTTTTTAATACACTTTTTCTTTCTTCACTCGAACAACAACTATCACTGTCACAATAATTGCAACTGCGGCTGCGCAGCCCACAATTATCCAAATGATTGAGGAAGAGGAGAAGCCTTCGATTGTTGAAATTTGCTCCGTTTTTGCGTTCTTCACCGATGTGCCGTTTGGTGCGTCGAGGATGTCGCAACTAATTGTCCATGTTCCTTCGCGTTTAGGGTCAAAGTTGAAGGAAAGGCCGGTGCGCATAACAGCGTCGTTTGGCTCGATTGTTGCCTTGTCTTGATTTCCCGCAATTTCCTTGTCGGCAGGAGCGAGCACATATTCTTTGCCGTCTCTGTCTTTTCCGCTGATTGACCATTTGATAAGTTGGCGATTTACAAACTTATATTTCTCGTCAACAGAAACAACATATTTGCTGCCTTTTCCGGCGTTGCTTATGCCATTTTCTTTAACGATAAGTTTTGGCTCTTCAAGTGTGGTCGGGTCTGTTGGCTTAAGTTCATACACAGCACTGGAAGAGACGCCATTGCACTCGAATGAGAACAGATAAGTTCCCCAGCCGCCGAAGGTGATGTTGTATGCCTCATTGTCTTTCATTGCTGTTTGGCTTGCAGTGAAGTTGTTTTCGCCTTCCATGACATTGTCGTCGATTAAGAAGTTGATTTTTGTTTTAACATCTTCTTTTGCAACATTGTTTTCAGAGACAATTGTTTTTGTTGAGGCATATTCCTTGTTGAAGTCAACCTTGTTATCTTCGATTGTTTGTGGCGCCCATGTCACAGAATAGGAATATGAATAACTTGCCAAATCATTTGGCAGAGCGCTTGGGTTAAAAGACAACTCAAAAAATTTGATGTTTTCCCAGTCGAAGGAGCGCGCCTGATAATTTGATATGGTGGTTCCGCCGTTTATCAGCGTCACGCTTGAGCGTGTGCCTGTTTCTGTTGTTGTGGCATCTTTATGCGCAACAACGGAAAGATTTTCGCTGTAGGCAACTGCACGAGAAGTTTCTGCTGAAGAAATTAAACTTGTTGGCATCGCTAAAAAGCCGGTGGCAAGCACAGTTGCTGCTGCCACAACGCCGAATGAAATCATTAAAGATTTTGAACCTGCTTTTTTCATATAAAGGCACCTCTTAAACGAGAGTAGTATAACAAAACAATCACGAAAACAAAAATGTTTTTGACATCTTTTTCAAAAATAATGCTTTTGCACCGAGCGCGCCGGGCTAAAATTGTTTGACTTTAACTTATTTTAAAACTATAATATAGCCATGGAAAACATCATTTTAGATAAAGAAAAGGAGGCGGAGGAAGAGAGCTCTTTCTTTAAGGAGACCATTCTTGCGCCAAAAAACTATGGCTGGGTGGAAGAGGAAGTTATCGCTCTGATTTTTAAGGCCGATAAATCTGACTTTGACCTTTGCGGAAAAACAATGACCGACTGGGTGCGCCTTGCGTGTGTGAGGATGCAAAATAGGGTGCTGGAAGAGCCTAGGGAAGAGAATTTTCTCAGCACTGTTAAAAATAATGCTGAGAACAAGAAGATTGCGCTTGTGCTCTACTCGGACACGCCGCTTCTTAGCCAGCAGACCATTTTGAACGCGCTCGACTATTTCTCTTCTCACGACATGAATGCGCTCACACTGCCAAGGGGATATATTTTCAAAGTGGAATATCTTAAAACTGCGCTCGAAATTGTTTCGACGGCAAGAAAGAACTTTGCGCCGGAGGAGTTTAAAATTATCTCTTCGGCGGCAGACATTTCGGACGCCTGCGAAATCATGTGGAACAAAATTCGCGCTTTCCACAAGCAAAGCGGAGTGATTTTAAAGGGCGAGCAGACAATTTTTATCGACGCCGATGTGCATATCGAAAGCGGCGTTGTTATCGAGCCGAATAACATAATCAAAGGCCAAAGCGTGATTGAAGAGGGTGTTGTGCTTAAATGCGGCAACTACATTGAAGACACCATAATTAAAGCCGGCAGCGTTTTGCAGGGCAAGAATATCATAAGCGGCGGCGAAGAATGAGAATAATCATAGGGCTGGGCAACCCCGGCAGAGAATATGAGGGCACTGCGCACAATGTTGGCTTTGATGTTGTCGACAGCCTTTGTCGCGAGTGGAACATCTCTCTTTCCAAGAAGGGTTTTAAATCGGTGTATGGCGAGGGGAAGGCGTTCGGCGAAAAGATTATGCTTGTTAAGCCGCAAACATATATGAACCTTTCGGGCGAGGCCGTCGTTATGCTCAAAAAAAAGTTTAAGGACGCGCGCATGCTTGTTGTTGTTGACGACATCGACACAGAAGAGGGCAAAGTTAAATATCGCCTTCACGGCAGTGGCGGAACACATAACGGGCTGAGAAACATCGTCTCCTTTATCGGCGAAGATTTTGAGCGCATTAAACTGGGAGTGGGTCAGCCAAAGGGCGATTTAAAAAATTTTGTGCTGGCAAAACTTGATAAAGATTTGAGGGTAAATCTTGTTGATGCGGCCACCGAAAAAGTTAAAGAGTGGGTGAATGAACAAAATTCTTAACATTCTTAGAAGAGCTTCGCTTTTAGATAAGAAAGTTATCAGCGGGGTCAAAGAGGGAGAAAAGGCGCTGCTTATCGCCTCATGCGGACGCAGCGTTATTTTATCTAGCGACTTTGTTCAAGCAGTCAAATTAAAGCGCAATTTGCAGGCGCTTGGAAGAGAGGCGCAAATCATTTCTTCGGGCAGAGAGGTGGGCGTTAAGAACGACGACAATCTTTCTTCCTTTGCAAGTGCGATAAGCCAGTTTTTGCAAAACAAACTTGACCACCTTATCTTTCTTCCACCTGCGATTGTCACTAAATTTGACCTCGAATTTTTCTCCCATCCAATCACATTAAAAAAGGGCGATATTTTGGCTCCGCAGAAACTGGCCGAAAGTTTGATAAACTTAGGCTATGAAAGGGGGAGCCTTGTTATAGAGCCGGGGCAGTTTGCCCTTCGCGGCGACATTTTTGATATTTTCCCCACGGGAAGCGCCCTGCCAATAAGGTGCGACTTTTTTGACGAGGAAATTGAAAAACTCTCATTTTTTAACCCAAGTGACATGAAAAACGCCGAAAAACTTGAAAAAATCAGCGTTTTTCCTTCAATTTTGCCAAACGGACAGCAGAATGTTTCAAGTTTAAGCGAAAATGTTTTTTGTGACCAAGAGGAAAGACTGGCATCTCAAATTGAACTGCTAATTAGAAGCTATGAAGTGATGTCGGGCTTCTGTGAAAGTGATTTTGCAAGTTTTGAAGAACTTCAAATACAAAAAAGTTTTGCGCTTTCTGGCGGTGAGGATGTGGGCTCGGCGGCCGAAGTTAGTTATCTTCACAACTTTTCAAGCCTTGCGGGTGACCTTAAAATTTACGCCGCACAGAACAGGCGTGTGGTGCTTTTTGCGGGCGACGGAAGGGCGAAAGAGAGAATTAAAAATTTTCTTTTGGGAAGCGAAATTCCTTTCTTCGATTTTGACAATTCCGCCTTCGCGGCAAATGGAATATATGTCAGCGAAAAATATTTTCCTTCTTCCTTTTCTTTTCCCGGACTGAACATTTTTGCAATCGGCTCGGACAATCTGACAAGGCAAAAAACAAGTGTGCTTTCAAGAGCCAAGAAGGACGCGTTTTATCAGCCTCAAGTGGGTGAATTTGTGGTGCATGATTTCCACGGCATTGGAAAGTGCACCAAAGTTGAGCGCATGAAAATGGCGGACGCAGAGAAGGACTATTTCGTGATTGAATATCGCGGCGGCGGCACGCTATATCTGCCAAGCGAGCAGGCAAGCCAACTTTCGGCATATGTCGGCGAAGAGACGCCGCGCCTTAACGCACTCGGCGGTCGAGAGTTTGAAGTTTTAAAGGCGCGCGTTAAGGAAAAACTTGAGGGCTTTGCGCTTGAACTTATGCAGGCCTACAAAGAGCGAGAAAAATCTAAGGGCTTCAAGTTTGTTAAAGAGGAGTTTTTGGAAAACGCATTTGCTGCGGCTTTTGAATTTGAAGAGACACCCGACCAGGCCCAGGCAATCAAAGAAGTTATTTGTGGCATGGAAAGCGAAAAGGTGATGGACCGCCTTCTTTGCGGCGATGTGGGCTTTGGCAAGACCGAAGTTGCCTATCGTGCGGCCTTTAAGGCTGTGATATCTGCTAAGCAAGTTGCCTTTCTTTGCCCAACAACAATTTTAAGCGAGCAGCATTTTAACAACGCAAAAGCGCGCATGAAAGATTTCGGGGTGAAAATCGAAGTGCTAAATCGCTTCAAAAAGCCTTCCGAAGTTAAAAGCATTTTGCAGAGGCTGCAAAATGGTGAGATTGATATCTTGATTGGCACCCACAAAATTCTTTCGCAAGATGTGATTTTTAAAGATTTGGGGCTGCTGATTGTGGACGAGGAGCAGCGATTTGGGGTGGCCGATAAGGAAAAAATCAAAAATCTCAAGAAAAACATCGATGTTCTGGCGCTTTCAGCCACGCCTATTCCGCGAACGCTGCATATGTCGCTTGCCGGCATTCGCGATATCTCGGTGATAACAACGCCCCCTCGCGACAGGCTGCCAATTCAAACATATGTCACAAGCGAGGACGACGAAATTATTGCCTCCGTGATAAAAAGGGAACTTGCCCGGGGCGGCAAGGCGTTTGTTATCTATAATCGCGTGCAGAGCATTGACCATATTGCCTCGCACCTTAGAAAACTTGTGCCTGAGGCGCGTGTTGGTGTGGCGCACGGGCAAATGGCAGAAAGAGAGCTTCAAGCTGTTATAGACAGACTCTACAAGGGCGAATACAATGTTTTTCTTTCCACAACGCTGATTGAAAACGGCATCGACCTGCCGTCGGCAAACACCATGGTCATATTTGACGCCGACCTGTTGGGACTTAGCCAACTTTATCAACTTCGCGGACGAATTGGAAGAAGCGACAAACTTAGTTATGCATATCTATTCTACAAGGAAGGAAAGTTTTTAACGCCGGAGGGCTATAAGCGGCTGGAGGCGATAAAGGAATTTCGCGAACTTGGTAGCGGCTTTAAGATTTCGATGCGAGATTTGGAAATTCGCGGCGCCGGCAATGTGTTTGGCAAGCAGCAGCATGGTCACATCGAGAAAGTGGGCTATGACATGTATGTTAAACTTTTAAATGAAACAATATCCGAACTTCATGGCGATAAAACTAAAGAGACAAAGCCTGTTAAAATTGAACTTCCAATCGACGCATTTATTGCCGAAGATTACATTTCCGATAATGACGACCGCATCGCCTATTATGTTAAAATCAGCGAGTGCGAAACTAGGGAGGAACTTAACTCTCTTTTGCAAGCATTTAGCGAGGGCTTTGGTCAGCCGCCGCAAAGCGTTGTCAATCTCTGCAAAATTGCGCTTATCAAAAATCTTGCCTCGAACTTTGACATTCAATCTGTCAAATTTGACGGCGAAATTAAACTTGTGCTTTACAAGTCGGAAAATGTGGTCGACAAACGCCTTGTCGGTGTGCTGAATAAATATGGAGCAAGTTTAAGATTTGAAAATCTGCCTATAATTAAACTCGTTAAAGACAAGCCTCTTCTAAAGATGCTGGACGAGATAATAAATCTCTTGGAAGACGCCGGAAAAGAAAATCAGGAAAAGGTCGCAAATTTGCTTGAAAAATAACATGTTTTGATATATAATTATCAAGATTTAACTTGAAAGGAAATGCTATGAAGAAAAATAAATTCACTTCTGTTATCATGTCTGTTATGCTTTGCCTCATGCTCTGCGTTTCTCTTTTGGCGGGCTGCAGTTTGGTGACAAAAGATATGAACAGATATTATAACGCCACAGTCGCCTCTTTCAAATATGAAAATGGCGAAACTGTGAATGTGACAAAGAAGGAACTTATCACGTCTTTTAACTCGCTTGGCTATCAATACATTCAAAGCGGGCTGAGCATGGAAGAGGCTGTTAAACAAGTGCTCGACCGCGTGATTGAACAGAAACTTACAATCAAAGCGGCAGAAAAAGACGCAAAAGCAAAGAACGACGGCGAGATTTTGACCGCAAAAGAGAAAAAATATCTTTGGGAGAGAACTTTCGACGCAACAAAGAACAATCTGATAAGTTACTACAACGAAATTAACGGCATCAAGGACGCTGACAAAGAAGACTCGACCGACGGCGTTGTTGAAGAGAAAGAGTTTGATAGACTAGCCGAACTTGTTAAAGACGAAAACGGCAACTACTCCATTAAAATTTTAAAGACCACCCAAAATGAAGTTGACGCCTACACCTTTAAAGGCTCGCAGGACAGAGACATTGAAAAGGCGGAGGATCTTGACGAACTCTACAACTGGGTGACAAAGTTTGTTGAAGAAAACAAGGAATATAGTTCCGCATTCAATAAATATCTCTCCGACGCAAAGCGCTCTGAAGAGGGAATGAACCTTTCAAAAGATAACAAATCTGTTTTTCAGAGAGAACTTAAGCGCATTCACACCGTCTTGTATGAAAACTTCATGGTGGCAAAATATGCCGAGTCGCACCAGACACAAAATGCGCCAGTGACACTCGAAAACCTTATCGAACTTTATCAAAACAAGTTAATTCGCGGCTATGACAAATATGTGACAGAAAAAGCGCCAAGTTATGAAAGCGATGTGCTGAAAGGCGTTTCGAGCGTTGACTATTTTAAGCCAAACGGCACAGAATTTTTCTATGTTTCGCACATCTTGGCTAAGTTCTCGGACGAAGATCAGGCTAAATACAACGAATATGTTAAATATGTGAAGGGCGAGGCAAGCGACGGCAAATACACAGCCGGCGAGGCTCAGGCGCTCATTGACAGCCTTTACACAAATCTTGTTTTCCCGGTTCGTGAGAAAAACGAGAAAGGCCAGTGGGTGGACAGCGGAAAGACCAAGCCTGTTTTAGAAGTTTTGCGTGAACTTGAACTTAAACTTGCAACTGCAGGCGAGGACGAATATCTTAAAGCCGAATATTTTAACGAATTTATATATAAATACAATCAAGACGACGGCGTGTTTAATTCAGACAGGAACTATGTTATCGGAATTGACAACACAACTCCGGACAAAGAAAAGGACACTCCTTACACCATTCATTCTCAAATGGTGGAAAACTTCACAAACGCGGCAATTTCTTTGTATAACGGCGGCCAGGCAAAGATTGGCGATATATATAAAGGTGACGAGGCCGACCTTTCCAGCGGGCTTATCAGAACTGAATATGGCGTTCATATCATGGTGTATGAAGGCAGAGTGAAAAACTTGTTCTCTAACATTGGCGCCGATTTTAAACTTACAAACGCCGACCTTGAAGTGCTGATTTCCAAGGACGCAAGGCTGAAAGCCGGCGAGGAAAAAACTATGTTTGACGCGCTTTATGAGCAAATTAACACAGACCGTTACACAATTTTCGAAAACATGAACCTTGAACTGCTTAAAAGCGAAGTTAAGATAGAATATCATAAAGATAACTACAAAGATTTGTTTTAATAGCGGCCGATAAACTCTTGTTTCATTTGACAAGAGTTTTTTTATTTGATAAAATCTTTTTCATGAAGAAAAAACTTGAGGAAGGTCAGATTGAAGAAAAGGAGCTAGAGGGCTCCGACTTTTCTCAAATGGAAATTGAAATTCCGGTCATGAGTGACGAAGAGAAGGAAAAACTGGACGCTTCGCAGCAGGCTGTTGCAAAAAGAAGCGGAAAGAGAAAGAAAATCACCAATGCGCTCATGTTTGTTTTTAATGTTTGCGTTGTTGTGGGCATTTTGCTCTATCAAATGCTTAACAGCGAGTTTGTGCCAATTTCCGACCTCGACATCAATATTGGCTACATTTTTGTGTGCATCGCAGTTTTTGCTGTGGCGCTTTTCTTCGACACCTATGCTGTGGCTTATCTGATCAGAAAAAGTTGCAAGCGGCCGCGATTTGCACTCGGCTTTAAAACAAATCTTTGCGGCAGATATTATGACGCGATAACTCCGCTGGCAACAGGCGGCCAGCCCTTCCAGGTGACTTATCTTATGAGCAGAGATGTGCCTTCAACATCGGCACTCTCAATTCCCATTGCAAAACTTTTCTTTCAACAACTGACTTGGTTTATCGTCTGCTCAATTTCGCTTATCATTTCATTTGTCAACTACAATTCTTTTTCCTCTTTTGTTAACATTTCCTCTTACATCGGCTTTGTGCTGAGTTTTGCCGTGCTCTTTTTAACGCTCTTCCTTTCTGTGAGCAAGAATGTGGGAAAGAAACTTGTTGCAAAAACGCTTAAACTGCTTCAGAAAATGAGAATAATCAAAAACTATGAAAAACAATATCAGCGCGTTTCGCAATATGTGGAAGATTATCAAAATCTCATGCGCGAATATGTTAAAAACCCTAAAGACAGCATAGTTTTGTTTCTGACAATGGCAATTAAAACCATTTTAACCTACTCGCTTCCATTCTTTATCTATTGCGTGTTTAACGGCTTTGACGGCAGTTTATATGGCAATTTCCTTGTCATGGGTGTGCTTGTTGACCTTGCTTCAAGTTTCATTCCTCTTCCGGGCGGAACGGGCATGAACGAAGTTTCCTTCAGCATGATGTTCCAGCCATATTTTGCACACGGCCCACTTATTTGGGCACTGCTTCTTTGGAGATTTTTCACATATTACATCTATCTTCTGCTCGGCTTTGGCATGGTGACATATGACGCCGTGTATGGCAACAGAAAATATCGCTGGCTTAAAGTGCAGCGCGCGCTGCAAAGCGAAAGCAAAGAGTTTAAAGAACAGCAAATTTCTTCCTTTAGGCGTGAGCGCGCTTACAGAAGAAAAAGACAGTTAAAGAAAAATTAGAATAATAGCGGCCTGTTTTGCTCAAAATATAGCCATGAGAAAGCTTTCAAAACTGACTTATGGTTTTATTTTTGCCATTGTTGCGCTCACAATCTTGCTCGGCGTCAGCCTCTATCTGGGGCTTTCGGGCTGGTTTTTTGGCAACACAACAAAACTTGAAAGCGACTTGCAACTTGGTCAGACGGTGAACATTTCGCTCACAGGCAGCGAAGCGAAGGCCGTTTCCTTCACCTTTCCGGGAAGTTATTTGCCCGGCCAACAACTTGAGCAGTTTGTGAACATTTCAAACATTTCAGACAAAGACCTGCATGTGCGGGCAAAAGCGGTGATATTCGACCATTCTGAAGGACAAATGCTTGTCGAAGTGGGCGTCTCCGGTCACTGGACAGAAAATGGGGACTATTATTATTTTGACGAGCCGCTTTTAAAGTCGAATAAAATCGCTCTCGGCTCATATGTGAAACTGGGTGAAGATAAATATTTCAACTCAAAAAAGTCATATATAATCACCTTTATTGTCGAAGCTCTTGATAAAGAACTCGACAGAGAGACAATTTGGGGTTATTAAGATAGAAATTCCGTCAATAATTTCGTCATGAAAAAGTTGGCGGTTTTTTTATTGGTGGGGGCGCTTTCGCTTTGCGGGCTGTTCATTCCCAAAACAAGCATATTTGAAATTGAGGCGGAAGAATATTCTTTTGTGACTACTGCCCAAGCGGCAGAGGAGGCGGGGCTTGAATATTTCGAAAATGGGGGCGATGTTATCGCGACTACGCCCGAGCGAGCGAAGGCTGAAGAGTTTTACAAAAAGTTTTCACCAAAGTGCGTCGTTATGAAAATGGGCAGCGAAAAACTTGATAGCGTTAAGAAATTTCTGAAAATCTCGCAAAGTTATACACAAAAGTTACAAAACAAGGAAATTATTTATGCTTACACAAGTCTTTTCCCAGATTGCGAATTTGTGGAGGGGAAGAAGATTAATGCTCAACTTGTTTGCGAGGGCGAAAGACTGATTGTTGGCTTTCCAGTGATTATGACAGGCTATTAAATTTAAAAAAGTATGTATATAAAAATTTTTAGTGTCAATAAAGAGGGCAAGGAGGAAAAACATGGAAATCAAAAAGGAAAACAAAATCGCTACATTCTTTAAAAGGTTCGGCGCATACATCGTGGCCGCTATTGTGGTGCTCATTATTGCAGCAGCGGCAACTGTGGCGGGAGTGTTGACAAACAGAAAGCAGCCGTCGCAAGAAGTTACAACAACGCCGCTTGTGTTCGGTCTTCCAACGACCAACGCGTCTGTTATTAAAGACTTCTCGGACACAAAACTTCAGTTCAACGAAACCTTGAAGAAATGGGAAGCGCACTTCTCTGTTGACCTTGCAGGCGAAGACCCGACCGTTATGTCTGTGCTTGACGGAACTGTGACAGATGTGTTCTATAAATACATGGACGGCTACACTGTGACAATCGCACACGACCAAGGCTTTGTTAGCGTCTACACTTCGCTCGACGAGAATGTTGATGTGAAGAAGGGCGACAAAGTGACCAAGGGTCAGAAAATTGGCAAGATGTCAACTTCGGCAGCAGGCGAGTCCTCATATGGCGCGCACTTAGACTTTTCTTTATATCAAAATGGCAAATCTGTAGACCCAAACAACTATATTTCTCTTCAAAACAAATAAAATTGCTTGTTTTTCCTTCCGCGAATGTGATATAATAGACGCGTGGAGGAAATATGAAAGAGAAAGTTAAAGCGCTTATTGCCGAGCAACTTTGCATTTCACCGGACGATATTTCAGACGAGGCAGACATCGTTCACGACCTTGGCGCAGACTCGCTTGATGTTGTGGAAATGCTTATGACTCTTGAAGACGAATTTGGCATTAAACTTAAAGACGACGAAGTTAATAAAATTCGCTCGGTGAAAGCGATTTGTGAGATAATAGAGAAAAAGTAAAAAAGGCGGAGAGTTCCGCTTTTTTGTTGCCACTAAAATGCGCAAAATTTTGACATAAAACGACAAATTTCCGAATAGTTTACTCTAAGGAGGAATTTGCCGTGAAAGAAGATATCACGAAAAGGGTTATGCTCGAGGCCGAATATATTATCTCAACCCACAGCACCTTAAGACAAACGGCTCACCTTTTTGGAGTTAGCAAAAGCACTGTGCATGTTGATATGTCCGAGAGGCTGAAGAAAATTAACTCCAAGAAATATCAAAAAATAGAGAAAATTTTAAACATCAACTTTTCCGAAAAACACCTGCGCGGCGGGCAGGCAACAAAGGAAAAATATCTTGCTGGGTGAAAGAAAAAATCGTTCTTGAAAAGAGAACGATTTTTTTAATTTAAAAAAATATATAAAAATATTAAAAAATATAATAAAAAATTCAATTATTTTCTTATTTTTTTATTAAAAATTAATTAATTATTATTTTTCCATAAATTATATCTTTCGGGATGCGTGAGAGCGTTAAATATTTTTTCCTTGCAATTAGGATAAATATTATTTAATTTTTCTAATATTTTTTTCGCATTTTCTCGCTCCGAAAAATGATCTTTTGGACAAACATTTTTAAGCGTCGGAAAATCTTTAGAAGCGGCAATTATTTGTTTCTCCTCGCAAAGCAGCATTGGTCGAATGACAGTCAGTTCTGTGCGCGAAAGATAGGACGAGGGTTGCAAAACATATAGCCTGCCTTCAAAAAACATGCTCATTAAAAAAGTTTCGATAAGGTCGTCGGCATGGTGGCCGAGCGCCACCTTATTGCAGCCTTCTTCCTTTGCAGCCGTGTTTAAGAGGCCGCGACGCATGTTTGCACATAGGGAGCAGGGGTTTTTCTCCTTGCGAATGTCGAAGATTATTTCAAAAACATTCGATTTAACAAGTTTAAAAGGCACTCCGATTGATGCGCAATATTCTTCAACTGGCATATAGTCCATTTCGCCGTTCGAAAGGTCCACGCTGATGCCAACAAGTTCAAACTCTATCCCCGAAAATTTTTGAAGGTCTCTAAGCGCTGTTAAAAGTGTCAGGCTGTCTTTTCCGCCCGAAATGCCGACGGCAATTTTGTCGCCATTTTCGATAAGTGAAAAATCGGTGATAATTTTCCTCATTTGTGACAATATTTTTCTCATTTTTTCCTCACAATTTTAAAAATATAATAAACTAAAATTAAATATTTTGCAAGCGCTATTTAATGCTATTTTATTTGACATTTTTCGCCTATATATTTATAATTTTATTAAGCACAAATATATTATTTTTTTATCACGAAAATATTATAATTTTTTGTAATTTAAAAATAATAAAACAGGAGGAAATTTTGAAAAATAAAATAAACAAATTTTTCGTTGCATTTTTAAGCTGCTTCCTTATCTTAGGCGGGTCGATTTTTGCCGCCTGTGGCAACGACAATAAACAAGCAAGCATTTCAGTTTCTTCTCAAGATTTTGTGAGCGAGGACTATGTTGAAATCGACCTTGGCTCGGATAAACTTTCGGCGGACATCACAGCCAGCGTGTCAGGCGCCTCGTCCGGCAGAGTGAGTGTGAATAACGACTTTCAAAGCATAGTTTCAGCATCTGCCACCTACAATGAAAAATCCAATAACACACAAATACATATCGTCGGCAAAAACGAAGGTGAGGCCGAACTTGTGCTTCGCTCATATGAAGGCGGCGCTCAAAAGATTATCAAAGTTTTTGTTTACAGCAACATCCTCGGCCTTTCGCAAAAAGAGGACAAAGCGCAATATGTTGTTCGCGGAGAGCAAACAATTTTGGATAGCGACAGATTTCTTTCCTTCCAGTCTCGCCCAAACGGCGAAAGCAATCGCAAAGCGGTGACATGGTCGATAAGCGAAAATCAAGACGGCCTTATCTTAGACGGCAAGACAAACACACTCACAGTTGGCGAGCATGTTTCTTCGCCAATCAAACTTATTGCAACTTCTGTTCACACAAGTTATTTCGCAGAAGTTGAACTTAACGTTATTTCGCCGATTGAATACATAAGCGTCGAGGCATCGTCCGTTCGTGATCCTAACATCTTCGACATTGAAATAGGCGAAGACGGAAAAAATTTCAACATCGTTAAAAATGACGACTCTAGCCAAGAGAGCGAGGCATATATAAAAGTCAGCCTTCCGACCGACGAAGAGACTGAAATTGAGCCGATTGTGCTTTTAGATGGCGAGGAGGCAAAAGACAGGCTTGACATTTCTCAGCATAACAAAATCGTCTCCGGCGGCATCACAAGCGTTATCTACAAAATTGCAGCCTCCGGCAAAGCGATTAAGCCGGAAAGTTTGCAAGTGAACTTTGAGGCAAGATATGTTGACTATGACTACTCGATTGCTTCCAACTCTTTCACAATCAATCTTGTGGATGTGATTAGAAATGTCAGCCTTTCCTCTAATGGCAAAGACCTTCCAAAGGGCGAGCGCGTTAACATCTATGATGTGTATGCAAGCGGCTCGGCAAATCAGTTCGGACATCCAATCGTGGCATCTTTCGGCCCAGACACAGTGGCAAACGACCAAGCCAAATACTACATTGAACTTAACATCGACCCAAGGGGAGTTGTTAAATTCTTCGACTCGCGAGGAAATCAAATTGAATTTTCGAAGAATGGCAATGTTTGGAGAAGCGCGCTTATCGAAAACTACGCTCAGATATATGTGCGGGCTGCCTCAAATACAGACCTTGAAGGTGCGTCATTTGAAAATGGACAGACCCTTTCATGTGCTTTCGCTTCGGAGCAGTCGCCAAGCGTGAACGCTGAAATCAGCCTTATCTGCAACAAAGCGCCAAGCGCCGATTTCGAACTGCAAGGAGAGAGAGAATACTTTCTTGCAACTGATAGTTTGCATAGCGTGCTGGTGGAAGTGACTGCGCCTGCTTTGAAAGATATTCCTGGCGGCATATCGCCAATAATTATCAAAGAAAATCAGAACTTTGAACTTTCAAACTTTGTTTTTGACAATAAAACAGGAAAAATCACTTTCACAGTTTCAAACACGGTGCTCAATCTTGCGGGCGAAGGCGAAAAACTTGATGTGATAATCGCACACGAAAACGGCTTCCGCTCAAGTTCAAGTTTGAGCGTGGAGGCCTTCATTCCTCTTAAGAATGCGGCAGTGAAAGTTGACGGACAAAGTGTTTCGGCAGTTCCAGCCACATATGTTTCGCAAAGTTATGGAAACGCAAGTTTTGCTAACTCCAGCCTTGAGAGCCTTATTATGAAATTTGGCACAAGCGCAAAGTTAACACTTAATAACAGCGCGGCAACTTCCACAACATTCAAGTTTGTTGAGGACAATGGCGCAACTGCTGACAGCGAAAACTGGCCTAGCGACATCGCAAGCACTCTTGTTGCGGGCAGGGAAAGTTTGCTTGCACAAGTGACAAGTGGGGGGCTTCTAAAACTTTCTTCTCAATCATTTAAGGGATACATGCTTGCAACTTTTGTGGGCAGAGACGAAAATCATAACGAGATAACAGCCTACAGAATTTTCTATCTTGAAAGTTACGTTTCGCCTCAAAGGCTGATGCCTAATAAGCAGAGTTTGACCCTAACGGCGCTCGACTCCATTTCGGCAGCCGACACAAAACTTGCAAGGGACAGCGTGAGTGTTTCCTTCAGGCTGGATGGCGAGGCAATATCATATGCTGACCCAAGCAATATTGTTATCTACTCAAATGCAGATAAAGCAAAAATTAGCCTCATTAACAGAAAGGACTACAAATACTATGTTGAAAATGTGATAGTGAACAAAACAAACATCTCTTTCGATGTTGTTGCGAACTCCACCGAGGGCTTTGACCGCCTGCTCGACCAGATTGTTGTGGAATATGGGGTGTTTGGACAAACATATCCAGTTTCGATAAATCTACTCATTCAAAACGCTCGCAGAGTGGAAAAACTTGTTTGGGAGAATGCTCCGGTTGACAAGACGATTTACATCGACATGTTTGGCGAGAGCGAAATTGACAGGAATTTCCCAATTATTAGTTCAATCTTGCCGGCAAGCGCTTACAACAAAAACTTGAGATACATTTTCGTGCCAAACTCGGGCACATTGCCGGATGCTATTAAAATCAATCAGGAACTTGGCGTTGTCACATTCGGCTCAAACGCGGGCGGAACGGGAAACATCTATGCTCTTCCTGAAGACGCGATTAGAAACATCGGCGGCGAGGAGCAGATTTCCTTCTACAAAAAGGGAGCGACCGAGCCGACATTGGTTAAACTTTCCGACATTGCAAGCAAGTTTAGCGAGATAATCGAGGGACATTTCTTCAGATTTGACGACAACTTGAACAGAGAGGAAATAAGTTATAGCGACTTTATGCTTAAAATTGCAGTTGTCGTTGCAGACGGCCGCAGCGAGGCGACAGCAAAACGCATCTACAGTGCTGAGCAGCTTAAATCGATAGCCCCTCAAATGCACTACATCCTCATGAATTCTTTGAGTGTTAAACTTGAAAGTTCGCTTGGAAACTTGACAGGCTCATTTAAAGGCGCAAGCGAAGATGTGACAATCGTGTTAGAAAGTGGCTCGAAAAGCCTTTTTGACAGCGTTTTGGCCGGCGCGAAAGTGCAAAATTTGACCTTGGCGGGAAGCGTTAGCGGACAAGGCTTTGTTGCATCGTCAAACGCGGGACTTATTGAAAATGTTGGCGTCACGGTTTATAGCGCGGGCGGAAATATTGTTCCTGGCTCAATCAGCGGCGAGCAAAGCGTTGGCGCAATTGTGGGCACAAACAGCGGCGAGATAAAGAATGTGCGCGTTGAGGGCGCGAGCGTCCTTTCAACCGGCTATGCTGGCGGGGTTGCGGGAACAAACTCCGGCTCTATCTATGGCGCAAAAGTTGAGTTCTATAAATTCGAAAGCGGTGTTAATTCTATTAAAGGAACTGAGGTCGGCGGAATTGTTGGACTTTTAGATGGCGGCGCTGTTGAGCGCTCCTATGCTTACAACTACGTAATGGCAGAAGGCTCACCACTTGTTGGAACAAAACTTGGCGCATTTGCCGGCAAGGTGACAGGCAGCGGCGCAAGCATCACATACAGTTT
>CAOQYA010000007.1 GCA_948514155.1 uncultured Eubacteriales bacterium
CGCCGACGAAATGTTCAATTTAAAAGCGCTCGATGTTCTTGAAAGGGGCTGTTTAAACCCCATAAACGAACTTATGGACTTAAACTATTATTCCTCACTTAGCGCGGGCGGCAAGCAAAGATATCTTTTGGAAGTGGTCGATAAACTTAACAGAGTGCGAGAAAAATTTGAAAGAAATGCCGCCGCTCTTTAAAAAGTTGTTGGACTAATTCTTGCAATATGATAAAATACTTTTATGAATAATTTTGACATTAACTTACTTAACAGCGAACAACGCGCCGCTCTTGTTGAAACGGAGGGTGCAATTTTGGTCACCGCCGGCGCGGGCAGCGGAAAAACAAGACTGCTGACGCACAGGGTGGCCTTTTTGCTTGAAAGGGGAGTCAGCCCATATAACATTCTTGCGATAACTTTCACAAACAAAGCAACTCGCGAAATGGCAGAGCGCGTCAGCGCGATGTGCGACGAAGGCGACCGCATTTGGATATCCACCTTTCACTCGATGTGTGCCAAAATTCTTAGATTGGAAATTGACAGGCTGGGCTACAGCAAAAGTTTTTCGATATATGACGAGTCGGACAGCGAGAAGGTGGTTAAAGAGATATTAAATGAATGCGCAATGGCGGAAGATAGGTGGAAAAAGCCGGTGCTTTTTCACATCTCCAACTGGAAAAATACGGTCATGAGCCTTTCGGAATATGAAGACGCTTCCAGCGCCGTTGTTGACATAAAAAAAATCACCAAAGTGATTGCCGAATATGAGAATAGACTTAAGAAAAACAACGCTCTCGACTTTGACGACTTGTTGATTAAAACATATAAACTCTTCCTCACTTGCGAGGATGTGCGTCTTAAATATGCCGAGAGATTTAAGTATATCTTAGTGGACGAATTCCAGGACACAAACTCTGTGCAATATGAACTTGTGCGATTGCTTGCATCCGTGCATGGCAACATCTTTGTTGTGGGAGATGAGGACCAGTGCATCTATTCTTGGCGCGGAGCAAACTTTCAAAACATCTTCAATTTCAAAAAAGATTTTCCCGATGTTAAGGTGTTTAAACTGGAGCGCAATTATCGCTCGACCGGCAAGATTTTGGAAAGGGCGAATAAACTTATCGCACACAACACTTCTCGTCTTGAAAAGAAACTTTGGACGGAAAATGCGGGCGGCGACGAGCCGGTGATTTACAACGCAATCGACGAGCGCGACGAAGCGCTGTTTGTTGCAAGCACCATTGAAAGAATGATAAGAAAGGGGGCTGAACCTTCCGATTTTGCAATTTTGATGCGCCTTAATGCGCTGTCTCGAAGTTTTGAAGAGGCTCTTCTTTCATATAACATTCCACACAAGATTTATGGCGGCTTTAAATTCTATGAGCGCGCCGAAATCAAGAATGTGGTGGCATATTTAAGGCTGTTTGTTAACCCTAGCGACGACATCGCTTTTCTCAAAGTTGTGAATTTTCCTCGCCGCGGAATTGGTGATGGCGCGATTGCAAAACTTAAAAGCCTCGCTGGCGACAAACCGCTTATGCAAGTGCTGTTAGACGGCAGCGTGCAGAATGAGCCCGCAATTGCCAAAAAACTTGAAAGTTTTATTGATATATATAAAAGCCTTATCGAAATCAATCTTCCGCTTGCAGATTTTGCAAGTGAGGTGATAGACAGATTTTCCCTTCGCCAGGCTTATGACAAAAAGAGCGAAGAGGGTTTTGATAAACTTATGAACATATCTTCATTTGAGGCGGGCGTCAAGGAATTTGCGCGACTTAACCCCGAAGCGGGCGTGTCAGAGTTTTTGGAGAGTATCACACTCTCTTCGGAAGCCGACGAGATTGGCGAAGGCGGCAGTGTGACAATCGCATCTGTTCACGCAGTGAAAGGTCTTGAATTTAAGACTGTTTTTGTTGTTGGCGTGGAAGAGGGGCTTTTCCCAATCAGCCGCGCAACAGGCTCGGACGACATTGAAGAGGAGCGAAGGCTGATGTATGTTGCAATCACTCGTGCCGAGGAAAAGGTGATTGTTTGCCACTGCACAAAACGCTATCTCTATGGCAAAACTTCCTATCAAATGCCCAGCCGTTTTTGCAAGGAACTTGGCTTTTATGAGTTCAAGCCAAAGCGCATTGAAGAGGCTTCCGTTTTTGGCGGCGGGATGAGTTTTAAAGAGAAAAACGCATATAATTTCGATAAAAGTGCGATTTTAGGTGTTAAAAATGAAGAAAAGCCTAAAATTGACACAAAGCGCTATCAAGCAGGGCAGATTGTTGAGCATCCAAAATTTGGCCGCGGAAAGATTATGGCAATCTCGTCCGACTATCTTGTTGGCGACATCAGTTTTGAAGGCTTCGGCATGAAAAGTTTGATGCTAGAAATTGCGCCGCTCAATATTGTGGAGGAATAAATGGACAAACTCGAAGAAATGAAAAAATTGGTGGAAGAGGTGTCTAGGCACAATCATAACTACTATGACCTCGACAGCCCCACCGTTTCAGACGCCGAATATGACAAACTCTATTATCGCCTTGTTGACCTTGAAAAGGAACTTGGCATCACTCTTCCGTCTTCACCAACGCTCAGAGTTGGGGGAGAGGTGTTGTCCTCATTCCAAAAAAAAGAGCACCCGAAAAAACTGTTTTCGCTAAACAAAGTTAGAGACGAAGACGACCTTGCAAGTTGGGTGGACGATATGCGTCAGTTCGACCCGAAAATGACCTTTTCGGTGGAATATAAATTTGACGGGCTGCATCTTGTTATCGAATATGACGGCGGCAAGTTTGTGTCTGCAACAACTCGCGGAAATGGCTATGTGGGCGAAGATGTGTCCGAACAGGTGAAAACCATTCGTTCTGTTCCGCTTGAAATAAAGTTTAAGGGGCATTTGTTTGTTGAGGGCGAGGGAATGATGACTAATCATTCATTTAAAATTTACAACCGCACGGCAGAAGAAAAACTTAAAAATGTTCGAAACGCTGCGGCGGGCGCAATTCGAAATCTTGACCCTAAAGAGACGGCAAAGCGAAGACTCGACTTTTTCTGTTATTCCATTTTGGAATGTGAAGGCAAAAACTTTTCGAGCCAAAAAGAAATGCACAAATTTTTGGAAGATAACGGCTTTGCAACCGGCGACTATTTTAAAGTTGTCTCTTCGGCTGAGGAGATAATAAAAGAAATTCGTGCGATTGACGGCCGCAAAAATAGTCTTGATATTCTTATTGATGGGGCCGTTGTGAGCATCAATGAAACTGCGCATCGTGAAGATGTTGGCTGGACAACAAAGTTTCCTAAATGGGCGATTGCATATAAATTTGAAGCGCAAGAAGTTTCCACCACTCTTAACGATGTTGTTTGGCAGGTGGGAAGAACGGGCAAGGTGACCCCGATTGCAATTTTAGAGCCTGTTGAACTTGCGGGCGCAACTGTGAAAAAGGCAACGCTGAATAACTACGACGATATCGTGCGCAAAAATGTTTCGATTGGAAGCCGTGTGTTTGTGCGAAGAAGCAATGAGGTCATTCCCGAGGTGCTCGGTCTAGCCGAAAAAGGAGAGAGTGCCAAAAAGATTTTTGAGCCGGCACTTTGCCCATGCTGCAAAAGTGAACTCGTTAAAAAGGGGCCGCTTCTATTCTGTCTCAATCATGACGGGTGTTTTGACCAAATCGAGGGAAGGCTGACCCATTTTGCATCGCGCGACGCACTTAAGATCGAGGGCTTAAGCGAAAAAACAATTCGTGTGCTAATTCGCGATTTGGGCGTGAAATATCCGTCTGACCTTTATAAAATTTCGCATGAAGATTTTGTTAAACTTGAAAAATTTAAGGATAAAAAGGCACAAAATCTTAAAAATTCGCTTGAAAACAGCAAGAATGTGGAACTTTTCAGATTTATATATGCCCTCGGCATCGGCGAGGTGGGAATTAAGACGGCAAGAGATGTTGCCGGCCGATTTGGAAGTTTGGATGCAATCAGAAAAGCCAAATATCGCGAAATTGAGGGCATAACAGACATCGGTCCGGTGATTGCAAAAAATGTTTTAGAGTTTTTTAAAGACGAAGAAAACTTGCAGGAAATCGATAGGTTGATGGATGCGGGAATTAAAATCAAAAACCCTAAACCCCGTGATTTTTCTTCGCCGATTGCCGGCAAGAAATTTGTGCTCACGGGCACCCTTCCAACCATGACGAGAAATGAAGCGACTGAACTTATCTTATCAAACGGCGGGGAGGTGTCGGGCTCTGTTTCAGCTAAGACCGACTTTGTGCTTGCCGGCGAAAACGCGGGCTCAAAACTCACAAAAGCCGAGACGCTGAAAATAAAAATAATCTCCGAAGAAGATTTAAAAAACTTGCTTTCATAAGCAAGTTTTTATAATGTGAAGTTTTCGTCCTTTGCATGATAATCTTCAGATAAAAAATTTTCGCTGGTGACTTTTCTGTAAAGTTCCTTGTATATTAAGTTTCCGTCGTCATTATATATAAGTTCTTGAATTTGAACACTTGTGCAAGCATGCAAATCTTCTTCAACAATAGGTGTGAAAGTGTTGCAGTGTGTATCTTTGTTTCTGTGGTGATACAGATTTCGCGCTTGAGATTTATGGCAAAGAACAAAAAATTCTTCCCCGTCCAAGTTGACATAAAAGTGGTCGAAGTTAGAAAAGTTCTTTTTGATATCGAATTCTCCAAAACTGAGCACTTTTTTGTCGGGGCGAAATATGAAACCTTTAAAGTTTTGTCTCGCTTGTTTATTGATTATTTCCACGGGGAGTTATTATATCAGAAGCCTAGATTTTGTCAAGTGTTTTGCCACTAAATAAATTTGCTGCAATTTGGGCATTTTTGCTTGACAAGTTGGCAAGGAATTGATATATTAAATAGGTCTTGTTGTCGGAGGCTGCTTTAATAAGCATAAACAAACGACAAGTGGAGGCAATGCAGGCCTTTTCACTGATTTGGCAAGTGTTCTTGTCAAAGTCACAATTTTTGATGTGATTGTGTTGTTCGTGTTTAAGAAAAAGAAATTAAAGGACGATTTCGTCCCAGACAAATCTAAATAAGGAGGAAATTAGAATGCCTACAATCAACCAACTTGTTAAAAAGGGAAGAAAAACTTTTGAAAAGAAAAGTAAAGCACCTCTTCTTGACGAGTGCCCACAGAAGAGAGGTGTGTGCCTTTCAGTTAGAACTGCAACACCTAAAAAGCCTAACTCGGCTCTTCGTAAAATTGCCAGAGTTAAGTTCTCGAATGGACAAGAAGGAACTTGCTATATTCCAGGCATCGGCCACAACCTTCAAGAGCACAGCGTTGTTCTTGTTAGAGGCGGAAGAGTTAAAGACCTTCCTGGTGTGAGATATCACATCGTGAGAGGAACTCTTGACGCAGCCGGCGTTGCTAAGAGAAATCAGTCTCGTTCAAAATATGGCGCAAAAAGACCTAAAGGCGGCAAGTAGCCACTTGGTCTTTCAAAATTTTAAAAAATAATTATAGGAGGAATTAAAAATGGCAAGAAGAAATAGTGCCGTTAAAAAACCTGTCCTTCCTGATCCAATTTATAAAAGCAAGACCGTGACAAAACTTATCAATCAAGTTATGTTCGACGGAAAGAAAGGCCTTGCTCAGAGAATTGTTTATGGTGCTTTTGACATCATTAAGGAAAAAACAGGACTTGAGCCAATCGAAGTTTTCAATCAAGCACTTGAAAATGTTAAACCTTTGCTCGAAACAAAATCAAGAAGAGTTGGTGGAGCAAACTATCAGGTGCCAATGGAAATTAGACCTGAAAGAAGACAAACCCTTGCAATCAGATGGATGGTGGACTTCGCTAGAAAGAGAAGCGGCGAAAGAAACATGGATGGAAAACTTGCAGGCGAAATTATGGACGCTTACAATGGAACCGGCTCGTCTATCAAGAGAAGAGACGAACTTCACAGAATGGCAGAAGCTAACAAAGCATTTGCACATTATAGATGGTAAGATCTCACGGGGACAACCAACTCGCTTAACGCGGTCACGCCTTCGGCTAGCCGCTGCTCCTCGGTTTTCCGCCGCGTTGCCCCTTTCCCACTCTTGAAAAATTCCTACGGGCATTTTTCTGCGAGTAGAGGGGCGAGGTCTGTTTGCCCTCAAGCAAAATCATAAATGATTTTCTTTCGGTTGCTGCCGGGCAAAGCCCTTCCACAGCAAAACAGACCTTCGCGTATAAAATGCGAAAAATGCCTTCGCGGGCTTACATTAGATTAAATTAAAATTTAGATAGGAGAAAAATTTATGCCTACAACCGATTTAAAAATGACAAGAAATGTTGGAATTATGGCGCACATCGATGCTGGAAAAACAACCACCACCGAAAGAATTCTGTTCTACACAGGAAAAAGCCATAAAATCGGAGAAGTGCACGATGGTGCCGCAACTATGGACTGGATGGCTCAGGAGCAGGAAAGAGGAATTACAATCACCTCTGCTTGCACAACCTGTAACTGGAAAGGTCACAAAATCAACATCATCGACACCCCGGGCCACGTGGACTTTACTGTTGAAGTTGAAAGATCACTTAAAGTTCTCGACGGCTCTGTGCTTGTTTTGAGCGCGCGTGACAAAGTTCAGCCTCAGACTGAAACCGTTTGGCGCCAAGCAACAAAATACAGGGTTCCAACAATCATATATGTTAACAAAATGGATAGAGATGCAGCCGATTTCATGGCATGTATCGACTCTATCGAGAAAAGACTTAAAACAAAAGCCCTTCCAATTCAGCTTAACATTGGAGAGGCTGACACATTCAGAGGAATTATCGATCTTCTCACCATGAAAGCCGAAATTTATAAGGATGACATGGGAAAAGATATCGAAATTACCGATATTCCTGAAGAATTCAAAGCACAAGCACAAAAACTCCACGATGAAATGGTGGAAAAAATCGTTGAAACAGACGACGCTCTTCTTGAAAGATTTTTTGAAGGCGACGAAATCTCAATAGACGAACTTAAAGTTGCAATTAGAAAGGGAACAATCGACAGAAAGTTCACTCCTATTCTTTGCGGATCTTCTTACAAGAACAAGGGTGTGCAGATGCTGCTTGATGCCATGGTCGACTACCTTCCTTCGCCTGTTGATATTCCTGCAATCAAGGGAATTAACCCGGACACAGGTGCTGAAGAGGAAAGACCGGCAGACGAAACTGCTCCATTTGCTGGACTTGCTTTCAAAATCATGACCGACCCATTCGTTGGCGGACTTACATTCTTCAGAGTTTACAGCGGTCTTCTTAAAGCCGGCTCATATGTTTACAACTCAATCACTGGAAAAACTGAAAGAGTTGGCCGTCTTATCAGAATGCACGCAAACAACCGTCAAGAAATCTCCGAAGTTGGCGCTGGTGACATCGCAGCTATCGTTGGTCTTAAAGACACAATCACAGGACACACTCTTTGCGAAGAGAAACGCCCTATTCAACTTGAGAGCATGGACTTCCCAGAGCCTGTTATTCAACTTGCTATCGAGCCAAAAACTAAAGATATGCAGGAGAAAATGGCGCTTGCACTTGCAAAACTTATGCGTGAAGACCCAACTTTCAGAGTTTCGACCAACCAAGAAACAGGCCAGACACTTATTGCCGGAATGGGAGAACTCCACCTTGACATTATTGTTGACCGTCTGCTTCGCGAGTTTAAAGTTGAGGCTAACATCGGAAACCCTCAAGTTTCTTACAGAGAAACAGTTAGAAAACCTGTTCGTGCCGAAGGCAAGTTCATTCGTCAGTCGGGCGGAAAGGGACAATATGGTCACTGCGTGATCGAAATGGAGCCACTTCCAGCCGGATCGGGATACGAATTTGTTGACAAAACAGTTGGTGGATCAATTCCTAAGGAATACATTCAGCCTGTTAACAACGGAATTAACGAAGCGAGACTTAACGGTGTTGTTGCCGGCTACGAAACTGTTGACTTTAGAGTTACAGTTGTTGACGGCTCTTATCACGAAGTCGACTCTTCCGAAATGGCCTTCAAGATTGCTGGATCGATGGCATTCCAAGATGCTGCTAAGAAAGCAGACCCAGTGCTTCTTGAGCCTATCATGAAAGTTTCTGTTGAAGTTCCGGATGAATATCTTGGAACAGTTATGGGCAACCTCACATCTCGTCGTGGAATGCTTACAGGAACAGAATCTAACCTCGGCATTCAAATTGTTAGCGCTGAAGTGCCACTTGCAGAAATGTTCGGCTATGCAACTGACCTTAGAAGCCAGACACAGGGAAGAGGAAACTACGTTATGGAACCTCTTAAATATCAGGAAGTTCCTAAATCAATTTCCGAGAAAATTGTTGGCGAAAGAGCCAAAAGAAATTAGTAAAAAATGTTGTTAAAAACATTTTGAAAAAAAATTTAAATATGCTAGAATAACAAAGTAAAACAAATAAAGGAGAATTTTAAAATTATGGCAAAAGAACAATTTGACCGTAGCCTTGCCCACGTTAACATCGGAACAATCGGACACGTTGACCACGGCAAAACAACATTGACAGCGGCTATCTGCCGTTATTCTGCTGGAAAGGGCTTGGCAGACGCAATGAAATATGATGAAATCGATAAAGCCCCAGAAGAGAAGGCACGTGGAATTACAATTAACACGGCTCACGTTGAGTATAAAACAGCAAAACGCCACTATGCTCACGTTGACTGCCCGGGCCACGCCGACTACGTTAAAAACATGATCACCGGTGCTGCACAAATGGACGGAGCGATCCTCGTTGTTGCTGCAACAGACGGTCCTATGCCTCAAACTAGAGAGCACATCCTTCTTGCTAGACAGGTTGGTGTTCCATATATCGTTGTTTTCATGAACAAGGTTGACCAAGTTGACGACCCTGAACTTCTTGAACTCGTTGAAATGGAAATCAGAGACCTTCTTACAGAGTATGGCTTCCCTGGAGACAAAACTCCTATCATTAAGGGATCTGCTCTTAAAGCTAACGAAGCTTGCGACAGAAACGACATGAATAGCGAAGACCTTAAACCTATTCAGGAACTTCTTGACGCTGTTGACTCTTACATCCCTGAGCCAGAGCGTGACACTGATAAGCCATTCCTTATGCCTGTTGAAGACGTTTTCACAATCACTGGTCGTGGAACTGTTGCAACTGGTAGAGTTGAGCGTGGAACAATCAGAATGAACGACACTGTTGAAATCGTTGGTATGGGCGCTAAGAAACAAACAGTTATCACTGGCGTTGAAATGTTCAGAAAACTTCTTGACGAAGCTAGAGCCGGAGATAACGTTGGTCTTCTTCTCCGTGGTATTCAGAGAACTGAAATCGAAAGAGGACAGGTTCTTTGCAAGCCAGGTTCAATTCACCCACACACAAAGTTCACAGCACAAGTTTACGTTCTTAAGAAAGAAGAGGGTGGACGTCATACTCCATTCTTCAATGGTTACAGACCACAATTCTACTTCAGAACAACAGACGTTACTGGAACAATCGAACTTGAGAAAGGCGTTGAAATGGTTATGCCTGGTGACCACGTTAACATGACAATCAGCCTTATCACAGATATCGCTATCGAAGAAGGACTTCGTTTCGCTATCCGTGAAGGTGGAAGAACAGTTGGCTCTGGTGTTGTTTCTACGATTATCGAGTAATCTAACTTTAATGATAAAAAACAAGCATTTTTGGTGCTTGTTTTTTTTTGTTTTTGCTATTGACTTGGAAGAATTTTGGTGTTAAAATGCTTGTGTAAAACTTAAACATGGGGTGGGATGATGGTTTATGACGATAAAGATTATTTAAGACCTGAAGATAGAATTCGCATTGAAAATGGTTATGATTTTCCTAATAAAAAAGTTGTTTCAGACTGGATTTTTCAGAAATCTCGTTTACATAAAGCAATTTTACCTTCTTCATATGAAGAAATAGGCGACGGCGCATTTTTCGAGTCGAATTTAGTTAGTTTTGAGGCGAAAGAAGGGCTTGCTAGAATTGGGAACTCAGCATTTTCAGGTTGTGGTCAACTTACAAATCTGGTTATACCTAAGTCTGTTAAGAAAATAGGAAGCGGTGCGTTCAAAAATTGTTTTTCGCTCACGCAAGTTGTTATTTTGGGCGACTTGGAAGAGTGCGGAAAAGATATTTTTGAGAAATGCATAAATTTAAACAGCCTTACTTGCAACATAAAGCAGTTAGAAAATGCTATGATGTGGATAAGCGCCTGTCCTGAACTCAAAAAAATAAAATTTGTAGACGACTTTGGAAAGGTGGAGGCAACTTATGGTCTTAAACAGATAAGAAACGCTTTGAAGGACAAATCTTCTTCTGCGCCAAAAAAGAGGAAGGTGTTAATTGACTATGACGAAGGCTTTGACGCGGAAGCGCATTATCACAATGAACCTCAACTTAGTCGTTAAAAAAACTAGGCAATTGCCTAGTTTTTTTGATTACGCGCGTTGTGCTTTTCTTGCTTTTCTGCATGCTGGGCAACGAACTGGCTCGTGCTCAAAACCTTTTTCTTTGTAGAACGCTTGCTCGCCTTCTGTGAAAACAAATTCCGCACCGCAGTCTTTGCAAACCAAAGTTTTATCCATGATTTTTTAACCTCCTTATATATTTAACCTTAAAAATTAAAAACCATGACAAAATAAGTTCGCATTTCTAAAATTATCTCTTTTATTATACTCCCACAATTTTGAAAATGCAAACAAATATGCTAAAATATTTCGAAAGGAGAGAATATGAGTTTTTTTGGAGGAGTTTTCAGGGCTCTCGGCTTTGAAAGCGAAGAGACAGAAGTTAAGCCTAAGAAAAAAGTTAAAAAAGTGGAACAAAAGGCATCTTTTAACTTGAAGAAAGATAAGATTGAAAGACCGGACAAAATTGACGGCATCAAAGTTGTGTATATCGAGTGTATGGCAGACTGCGAAAAGGCAATCAAGATTTTTAAGAGTGACGAGCCTGTGCTTGTTAATTTTGACTATGCCGACGATAAATCTAGGGCGCTTGGATTCATTGAGGGGGCAATGAGCACACTTAGCGGCTCAATGGCGTCGATTGAAGAAAATAAACTTTATATCTTGCTTCCAGAAGGAGTGGAAATTGAATAAACATTTTAAACTGCTTTTGTGCGTGACTTTGCCGATGTTTGTTGTGCTGCTAACTTCCGACCTTGTCAGCAAGTTCTTGATTGACTCAAGTCTTGGCCTTGGCAAAAGCACAAGTTTTTTGCCCGGCTTTATCAACATCGTCAATGTCCACAATAATGGCGCGGCGTGGGGCATGTTTTCTGGTGCGCAGACATTTTTGATTGTGCTTTCGTTTGTTTTTATCGGGGCGCTTATTTGGCTTATGATTGCTGAAAAGACTAAAAACCCACTTTTTCACATCGCGCTAGGCTTTGTTTTTGCCGGGTCCTTGGGCAATTTGATTGACAGGCTGGCATTTGGCTATGTTCGCGACTTTTTGCATTTCGAGTTTTGGCCGACCTTTCCAGTTTTCAATATTGCGGACATTTGTTTGACATTGGGTGTCATACTCTTTATCGCATATTTTATTGTGGCAATAATCAAAAACAAGAGAAAAAAGAAAGAGGAACAGTTTGCAAAAAAAGATTAGTGTTGAAGAAAAGTCAGCGGGACAGAGACTTGATAAATTCGTTAACGGCGAATTTAGCGATTTTTCACGCTCTTTTATTCAAAATTTGATCGAAAATGGGGATATTCTTCTTAACGGCAAAAAAGTTAAGACCGGGGCAAAAGTGGCTGAGGGTGATGTTATCGACCTTAACATTGACCCGCCAAAAGAACTTGAAGTGAATGCTGAAGATATAGATTTTAGCATCGTCTTTGAAGACAACGACCTTCTTGTTATCGATAAGCCGCAGGGGCTTGTTGTTCACCCTTGCTCCACAACAAAGAGCGGCACACTGGTGAACGGCTTGCTGTCAAAAGTTCACGATTTGAGCGGCATCAATGGCGTGTTAAGGCCGGGCATTGTGCACAGGCTTGATAAAGATACCTCGGGACTGATGCTTGTTGCTAAGAATGATTTTACACATAATAAACTCGCTGAAATGATAAAAGATAAGTCTGTTAAACGCAAATATCTTGCTCTTTTAGAGGGGGGTGTTTGGGAGAATGAGGGCAGAGTGGAAACGATGCTATCTAGAGATAAAAAAGACAGAAAAAAATACGCCGTTTCAAGCGACGGAAAACTTGCAATTTCACTTTTCAAAGTGATTGAAAGATACAAAAATCACAGCTTGGTCGAGTTTTCGCTTATCACCGGCCGCACACACCAAATTCGCGTGCACAGCGCATATCTTGGCCACAGTGTTGTGGGCGACCCGCTCTATGGCAAGCCAGACAAAAAATTGAAGGGGCAACTTTTGCATTCATACAGCCTGGAGTTTACACATCCTCGAAGCGGAAAGCAGATGCAATTTGAAAGCCCTCTGCCGGACTACTTTGCACAATACATCTCAAAATTGCCGCATTTTGAAGAATAAAAAAACTGCCTTGAGGCAGTTTTTTAGTGTTGAAATTCGGAAACGCGCACATTGTGAAATTGTCTTTGCTGTTCGATAAGTTCAGAAAACATTTCTCGGATGCGATAAGGGTGTGCGATGTGGCGCAGTTTAAATTCGGGGGAGCGCTCGTCGTTTGAATAGAGCGTTACAGTGCCGGTGCGGAAGATTTTATCAAACAGCGACTGGTGAAGAGATATATCACGAATACGATATATGTTCACTTCTTCAACTATCGTGTAAAGCAGGCCAATGTCCGAAAAAACCTTGAACCATTTATCGCCGTTTTTGATAAGCGAATATCTTGTGAACGACCAAGGCAGACCAAAATATCTTTTTCTGTCCTTCCAAATAAGTTCAGCGTTCACGCCATATTTTCTTTTTACTTTTGTGTTTCCTTCCATTAGGCTACTCCTATCTTCCATATTTTAGCCTAAATGTAGAAAAAAGTAAAGAAAAAAAGCCTAAAAACTCATGTTTTAGGCCTTTTTTTTAAATTTCTTAGCACTTGTTCATGCAGCCAGAGCCGAAGCCACCGCAGTTACCGCAGAGCAATAAGATGAGAAGCAGTGTGCAGATGTCAATTCCGCAGCCTCCATTATTGCCGCAGCCACAGCATTGAAGAAGCATGAGAAGGATTAAGATTGAGCAGCAGTCGCAACCGCCATTGCCGCCAAAACCTCCAAAAAAGTTCATATGTACCTCCTATAGATTTATCCTTTTGTGTGAGTGTGCTTACACATTATCATATTATTAAGCCGCGCTTTAAAATGTTACAAATTTCGATATTATTCGCTTGGCGGTCCTTACATATATGTCGGCCTCTTTCCGCAGAATAAATTTGGGCGTTAGACCATAAAACGATTGACATTGTCGCCCTTTTATATTAAAATAGGTTGTTAATACAATCTACTTGAAAGAGGTTATCATGATTAAAAAGGCAACTATCAAAAATTCAACATTGTTTAAGGGCGCAACTCTTGCGTTTGCGGGAGTTTTGGCATTCTCGTTCTTCCCAATGAGTGTGATTGAGGCAAAGGCGGATTTTGTTTCCGACTCTTTCGGCTCGCAGTCAATCAACATCCAGAACGGGCAAAACAAGGCGACCAAGGGCTCTGGCTATGATATCAGAGCGGCATATTTTGGCGAGAGCGCTAAAATTCCTATGGGTCTTGAAGATTACACAAGCATCACAACTGGCACTTCAGACACTGTTGCAGTCACAAGTTCAGAAGTTACAGTAACTTACAAGCCAACTGGCGAGAATATCGAAGTTGACAAGAGGGAAGACGGCGCTATTTCTGAGGCTATTAAGGCAGATGCTAAAAACGCTGTCTATGGCACAGTCCAAATGAACTATGCCGGAGAATATGGCATTAACTATTCAATCACTCTTTCCATTAACGGAGGCGAGGAGCAAACTTTCTCCTCTGAATATATCGTTACAAGTGAAATCACAACCGCTTATTTTGAGTTCGACACAAACAGCAAGGACGTTGTTCCTTCAGTTTATGACATCTCAATGGCAAGCAAACTTGAAGACAAGAACATTTATCTTCCTATTCCAAAACTCTTCGACAGAAACGAGGAAGAAGTTGAAGGCCTTCCTGTTGTTATCAATAACGACCTCACCGGCGTAGAAGACAAAACATATGTTGCAATTTCTGTTTCGGGCGGCGACAACAAGACAATCGCGCTTCAAGAAAGAGAGGGCAGATATTTTGTTGAAGCAAAATATTTTGACGAGACAGACGCTGAAAACTTCGGCGGCGAAGGCAACTACGCAATTAAATACTCCTACTTCCTCAATGGCCAGTTTATCACATCGGCTGTGAAGAACTTTAAAGTAAGCAAGACCTATTATGAGGACTATGAACTTACTCTTGTTAAGAATTCGTCTGTAAGTTCGGCAATCACCGGCGTGGAAGTTGAAGTTCCAACAATCTCGGGAAAAACCGGCTCAAAAACAACTCCGGCGGGCGAGGCTGTTAACATCTCATACACAGTTAAGGCGTTTAGAAAAATTAACTCTTCATATTCAGAAACACGCGAGGACGCTATTGTTGACGGCAAGTTCACACCTTGGGCAGACGGCGACTATCGTCTTGAATATGTTGCAAAAGATTTCTATGGCAACACTCAAACAATCTATCAGTTTATCGATGGCGTGAAGGACACAAAGAAACCTGTCGCTAAGGTCTATGACGCTTCCAACAAGAAAAATTATGTGGACGAAAAATACGAAGGCGGCATCGACGAATATATCGACGCTTCAACTGCATTAAAATCAAAGACCGTTGAAAACAACATCATTATCTACGCTGTTGGCGCAACTGATAATGTATCAAAAATCGAGAACATGAAACTTACTCGAGTGATCAAAAACTCGGCAAGAACAATCACAATCGACAAATATGCAGACTACAACCTCATATTCAATTTCTCGGACGCTGAAACACTTGTTCAAAACAATAGTTATCTCAAGGCTAAACTCGACGAGGCTGGCGTTGCAGGCGAAGAGAATATCAAAACATGGCTTAAAGAGAATAAATTCCTTATCGTGACAAACGAAAAGGATAAGACTGTTGAAGAAGGCTATGCTTATCTCGATGTTAAACTTACAGGCGGCGTGATGCTTCCTGGCTCGAGTTCGGGCACATCTTACACCGTGCTTTACTATGCTGAAGACGAAGCCAAAAACGAAAGCAGCCAACTTTCTTACACAATCAGCGTCGTGACAGGTGAGTTTGAAGACACCGTTAACCCTGAAATCACATTCGTGACAAATCTTAAGAGTTCATACAGAACCGGCTCTGTTATCAAGTTTGAAAAGCCAACCGCAACAGACGACACCGACACAAGAATGGATGTTGTGACGGAATACAAATATGAGGGCGAAACCGAGTGGCGCGCACTTAAGGACGGCGAATACAAGATTGACCTATCCGAAATTGACACCGCACTCGAAACTGGCACAAGACCAAAGAGCCTGACAATCAGAGTGACAACGGTCGACGACTACGGCAATGCCGGCCTGTGGCAGAAAAACATCTCAATCGCAGACATCGAAGATAACGATGTTCCTGTGCTGATTATGGAAAAATACAACACGAAAAACGACCAGCCTATCAATCAGAAATCTGAAATCGTGCTTCCAACAATTCAAGTTAAGGACAAAAATGTTAACTACATTAACTCCGAAGTGTATGTTGCGCGTGTTGCTTTAGACGGCACAAGAACTGAAATCAAGGTTAGAGGAAAGAGTGAGAATAAGGACACACTTGGCGGAATTTACACTCTTGAGGCAGGAAAAGTTATCGCGGCTTATGCTGGAGACTATGAAGTTAAAGTTGTTATCACCGACGCTGGAAACAATCAAATTACAACCTTCTACACATACAAAGTTAAAGGCTCGGCTGTGCTTGAAGACCCTATTATCACCGGCCTTGGCGCAGTGCTTGGCGAAGACGGCAAGGGTGAAGTTGGACAGGCTATCGACCTTCCAACCCCAACAGTTGACTACAAACTCGACGGCGAGGGTTACGACATCTTTGGCGTGACAAACAAAGAAGGCGACACCTCCAAAGCGGCTTTCGACTATGATGTTAAGGTTACAAACAACGCTCCTTCGTCATACAAGTTCAACGAAAACGAAGAAAACACATTCACCGCATATGAAGCCGGCGTTTACGAACTTCAATACACCGTTCGCGTTAGCGTTTTCAACAAGGAAGTGTTCGAAGTGAACGCAGACGGCACTGCTGTTATCGAAAAGGGAACAACAAACGAAGTTAAAGAACTTGCGAATGGCGACCTTGTGCTCTTCTCGAAATCGGAAAAATCTGTTAAGTATGCAAAACTTGGCGAAACTGAATTCATAGTTTATGACATCTCGAGCGTGTTTAGCGGCATCAACAACTATGGCACATATGTGACAGTTGGCGGCAAAAACTACTTCTTAAAAGTTAATGGCGCGCTTGAACTTATCTCAAGAGACGGCCAGGTGGCAGAGTTTAGCCTTACAACAAATGGCAGCGACGAAGGCATTGTGAACATCGGTGGAACGGAAACTAATGTTGGAAAAGGCACAGCACTCTATCTGAACGCATTTAAGACCTACGCTCCAACAAGCGATGTGCTTAAAGTTGATATTTCAGACACTAAGAAACCTGAAATCTTAACCGATTATGACTATCCAACAACTGCACCTAAGGGCTATGAACTTCGCATTAAACCTGTTGAAGCAAAAGACCTTTCCGCAACTGGAATTAACAAGTCTAAGAGTTATGTTCTACTTGAATACAAGGGCGGAGACGCTTCGTTCTCAACACAGTGGAACCTTGATAAGTGGGAAGCAGACGACAAGGCAACAAACGAAATTATCTACAAACTCACAAGCGAAGGAAATTACACTCTCACATACTATGTTTCCGACTACGCAGGCAATGTGAACTCGGATAAGTCCTACAAGATTGCAGTCGGCGACTGCGTTGAGCCAGAACTTACACTTGATAAAGGCTTTGTGGCTAAAGAGAAGTTTGAACTTGGCGAAACACTCACACTTGACTTCAACAAAATAACATTTAAAGATAACAAAACATCTGTTGACGCGCTTAAAGAAACTGTTAAGATTAAAGTTACAAACACTTCAACAAACGACGAAGTTGAAAACACAATCGAAAACGGAGACGAAGAGCACAGATATAGTTACAAACTCGACAAGGCGGGAACTTACAAAGTTGAAGTTTCTGTAACAGACGAGGCTGGCTGGACAACAACTAAGACAGTTGAATTTGAAGTTTCAACCGAGGCTGATAAGGGCACAGAAGTGACCAAGATTGTGGGAACAGTTTTGATTGTGCTTGCAGCACTTGTTCTTGTTGGAGTTATCGCATACTTTGTGATTAGCAAAATCAAGAAAGATAAGAAAGGCAAAGGCAAAAAAGCCGACAAGAAAAAATCTGACAAGATAGTTAAATAGCCCACGAAGTATAAAAAAGACGCTGAAATTCAGCGTCTTTTTTTTGTGTCTTTTAAAGTATGCTTGTTAGTGGAATTTCTGAATAGAGGATACTTCGCTTGTCGCGGAAAATATCTATACCCTTACAACGCTGGCTTGTTTCAGAAAGATAGAACACATAGGCAATGAGGATGTCATCCGCCAAGTCTTCACTCTCGCCGAATAGAATTTTTAATAACCTTCGAAAGGTCTCCGTTTTTACAATTTTGGAGACCTTCTCTTTTGCGTAATTAAGATTAATCTCTCTAACACTATTCACAATATTTCTGCTGCCAATGCAAACTGCAATAGGCAGCGCTTTTTTTATTTCTTCAAAAACATGATTGCATACAAACTCCCGCGCCTTGTCCGACGGGAATATAAAGTCAAGCAGTTTTTTCTTTTCTTCTTCGCGCATTATTATACTCCTTAAAAATTTTTTTGCAAATATTTATGCTTCCGATTCGTTGCCGAGAGTAGTCCCGACGCAGTGACAATAGCGCTGGCAGGATTAGAAATTTCAATTTCAAACCAAACTTGCAGCGCCTTAAAAACTCACATGTTTTTCATATTGCCTCCTATTTGACCTAGTTAATGAAACATATATATTATTATACACCCTCACAACTCGTGAATGCAACATAAACACGGTCATTTTTGGCAAAATTATAAAGAAAATAGGTGGTAGTATGTCAAAATTTGTCGAAACCTTGAATGAGGTATTAAGAGAAGAAAACATTTCAATGCGAGAATTGGGTAAAGAAATAAGAATACCAACTTCAACACTCTATGATTTGAAGAACTTTAATCCTAGTCTAAAGACTGCTTTGAAAATTGTTGATTATTTTTCTTCTTCCATTGACTATTTTGAGGGTTTCATCGATGTGTTTAAGTGCAAATTTGAAAAAAATTATAAGGTTGATTTTTACGAAAACTTTATCAAAGAGATAAAGTCGCAAGGCCTTTCCATTGCAATAGTAAGCGAAAAAACACAAATTGCAGAAGCAAGTTTTGGGAGATGGAAAAATGGTGTTTTGCCAAATTATGATAATCTTTTAGAACTTTCCAAATTTTTAAATTGCTCGGTTGACAAACTGTTGGGGCGTAAATATGACATTTAAGGATAGACTTTTTGAATTGATGTCAGAGACAAACACTTGGAATGCTTCAATTTCTAGAGAAACGGGTATTTCAAAAGCACGCCTGAGTGGCTTTATTTCGGGAACATTTAAACCCAGTTGCGTTAATTTAATTAAATTGGCAGATCATTTTAATGTTTCAATAGATTTCCTTTTAGGTGTATCTGACATAAAAAAATATGGCATTTATCGTACTGCTGATGCTGGAAGTTTCGTTAAAAATTATGTGAAACTCTTAAAAGATAAGCATATATCAAATAGAAAGTTTTCATCAAGCATTGGCATAAATAAATCTAATTTATTTCTTTGGCAAAAGGGTTCATTGCCACATGCCGAAACCCTTGTAAAAATGTCTCATGAATTTGGTGTAAGTATTGATGAACTTTTGGGGAGGAGAATAACTAATGAATAATTTTCAAGAAACATTGCAGGATTTATTGCAAGAAAAGAGTCTCAGTAGGTTGCAACTTTCAAAACAACTTGGCGTGTCTGCTTCAACCATAGACGGTTATTTTACTAAAGGTTATTATCCTAGTTTAAAAATTTCAAATAAGTTAGCAAAATTTTTTGATTGTTCATTAGACTATTTATTTGGACTTTCTGATGATAGAAAAAATATTAAGGAAAGTAAAGGTGATTTCATAGAAAATTTTGATATGATTTTAAGGGAAAATCAAATACCAATAGCTCGCGCGCTTAGAGAGATGAATATGGGTGAATATAACTACTATCGTTGGAAAAAAGGACAAATGCCAAAAACTTCGAATTTAATTGAAATTGCAAAATATTTCGGCGTTTCAATCGACTATCTTGTCGGAAAAAGCGATAAAAAATAAAAGTCACTATTTTGTGACTTTATTTTTATTCATAGCAAAGTTTGGATTATAAATTGCAGATTTCTTTTCCAGCAGTTGAAAGTTGCAACAACGCTTTTTAACTTCGTCTCTTGCTGTGCCTCGGGTTATTGATTTATATAGTTTTGTTGCACGGTCAACAATTTCCGTATCGTGTTCATCAAAAAAAGCAATTTGGTTTATCAAAAGAAGTTTATATTTCCAGTCGCTGATTTTGTTTGTGTCTATCTTTGAAACAGCATTATCAACAACGGGTATCATATTATTAAAATTTATTGCGCCTAACTTTCCTTGTTCAATACGCATAAAGTCAACATCATTTTTCATATTTTTGAATTTTTCTTTTGGGCTTGTTAAAGGTGCGTAATATTTATGTCCTCTAACTTCAAAAAGGATACCTATATACGGACGGCGTTGACCTTTATTATACATGACATGATTGTCAAATTTATATAAAAAAGAAATATATTTACTATCCACATTAACCAAACGAACCATTTTTTCCTCCGTCAAATAAAAAAGTGAAGGGAATTTAATCCCTTCACCGTTTTTAATCCCTACTTAAGGCAAGGGGCTTCCTGCTTTTTTCATCCTTACTTAAAGGGCTAAGGGCTTCCTGCTTTTTTAATCCCTACTTAAGGCAAGGGGCTTCCTGCTTTGGGGTCATGGCCCCGATTAAGGAGATGATTTTTTCAATCTCTCGCTTATATTATACGCGTTAAAACTCCTTTTGTCAAGAGTTTTTATCAACGCGTACTATTATTATGATACAATTTTGTTCAATTTAAAAGAACATATGCCAAGATTTTCTATCTTAGCGCTTGACAAGGGGCGGGGGAGTTTGATATAATAATCAGGTATCCGCATAGGACTGGTTTTTTTGAAGTCGCGCGTGCGCGCACCATATCTTGGCGAGTTTGGTTAGAGGAGGTAAAAATTATGTTCGCAGTTGTTGCAACCGGAGGAAAACAATACAGCGTTCAGGCTGGAGACATTATCAAAGTTGAAAAACTTGATGCTAATGTTGGCGATAAGGTTAAACTTGATGTTCTCATGATTTCCGACGAGACAGGCGCTAAAGTGGGCGGCAAACTTAAAAATGCCGTTTGCGAAGCTGAAGTTGTAAGCCACGGCAAAGCCGATAAAATTGTTGTTTATAAGTATAAAGCTAAGAAAAATCAGCGCAAAAAACAAGGTCACAGACAGCCATACACCGAAATCAAGATTTTGTCTGTGAAAGGTTAATATGACAAAAATTTTCTTTACCCGAAAGGGAGATAACTTTGTGGGAGTAAAAATCTCGGGGCATACCGGCAAGGCAGAAGCCGGCAAGGATGTGCTTTGCAGTGCAATTTCCACAGCCTCACAAATGGCAGTTGTTGCAATTAGAGAAGTGGCTGGCATTCCGGCCGAGGTCGAAATCAGAGACGGCTTTTTGGAGTTAAATCTCGAAGAGCCAACATCGGAGACCGACCTTGTGTTAACTTCCCTCTACGAAACACTGAGAAACATTTGTGAAAACGAAAAAAAATATGTTAAGTTGGAGGTTAGAGATGTTTAATATCAATATTCAACTTTTTGCGCACCACAAAGGTGGTGGAAGCACTAAAAACGGAAGAGACTCGGCGGGCAAGCGTCTTGGCGTGAAATCTGCTGACGGCCAAACAGTTACGGCTGGCTCAATCATTGTTCGTCAAAGAGGAACGGAAATCTACCCGGGTGCTAATGTTGGCATCGGCAAAGATTACACACTTTTTGCGCTCAAAGAGGGCGTTGTTAAGTTTGGCGCTTCAAATGGCAAAAAGATTGTTTCAATCATTGTAAAATAAATTCATGCCCCGCGCCGCGGGGCTTTGTTTTTAATTATGAAATACGAAATTTTAAAAAACAAAATTATTATTCATTCAAAAGAGGACTTTAACCCGCAGCACATTTTAGAGTGCGGACAGATTTTCGCATACGAGAAAAACGGAGTGAATTACAGGGTCTATTCCGCGGCATATTCAGCCGAAATTATTGAGAGGGAAAAATGTTATGAAATAATAACAGAACGCCCTTCATATTTCGAGAACTTTTTTGATTTAGACACCGACTACAGCGATATCAAACGCAAACTTTCCTCTTTTGAAATCCTTAAAAAGCCGATTGAATTTGGGCATGGCATTCGCATTTTAAAAAACGATTTGTTTGAGGTGCTTGTTTCTTTTATAATCTCCGCAAACAATAATATTAAGCGCATTCAAAAAATTATCAATGCTCTAAAACAAGAGTGCACCGGTGGCAAAGCTTTCCCTTCGCAGCAACAACTTTTGCGTCTTTCGGTGGAAGATTTCTATCGCATTGGTCTTGGCTATCGCGCGCCACAACTTTATAAAGCGCTTCGCCAGTTTGACGAAAGCGAACTCGCATCTTGGCGTAATCTTCCCACAAAAGAACTTCGCACAAAACTTATTTCACTGTCTGGTGTTGGCCCAAAAGTTGCCGATTGCGTGCTGCTGTTCGGCTTTTCGCGCAAGGATGTTTTTCCGGTCGATACATGGATAAACAAAATGTATAACTTATATTTCCCGCCACTTTCAGACAGAGAAAAGATTAGAAACAACCTTGTCTCCACCTTCGGCGACCTTTCGGGTTATGCTCAACAATATCTTTTCTACTATCAGCGCTCATCTGAAAAAGAATAGTTATAAGTCCCACACTTGTTTGTGTGGGTTTTTTATCAAAATAGGGTATTTACAAAGGGGAATTTGTGTGATATAATTTTCTCAAGAGGAGAGAAAATGGAATTTGCACAATTTTTCACTCAAATGCACTGGGCTGTGATTATGCTGCTGGTGCTCTGCCTCGTTTTGCTGATTGTTGAAGCCATTATTCCTGGCTTCGGCATATGCGGCGTTTCGGGCATTGCAGCGGGCGTGGCGGCTGTGATTTGTGAGGCAATTTTTACAAAGTCGCTGTTTGATGTGTTCTTTCTCATTTTCCTTATTCTGTTAGTGTTTACAATCTTGTTTATCATATTTTCGCACTCATTTAAAAAGGGACTTTTAAAGAAAACGCCGCTTGTCGAAGATGGCACGGCCATTCCTAAAGACTATGGCAAGCACAAACATCTCGAAAAGCTAATCGGCAAAGAAGGAGAGGTGATTTCAATCTGCAAGCCGGTTGGCAAAGCGATAATCGAGGGCAAAACTTACACTGTTTGCTCCACTCGCGGCACAATCTATCCGGGCGAAATGGTGAAAGTTGCAGAGATTAAAGATAACACCATTAAGGTTGAATACATAGGAGGAGAAAATGAATAGTTTACTTTTGGCAATTCAAGGCTGGGCAATCGCACTTATCGTGCTTTCTTGCATCTTGCTTATTGGACTTATCGTGCTTTTTGTGCTTGTGCCAATAAAGCAATGGTTTGTGGCCCTCGTTTCGGGCGCACACATTTCAATGACCAGACTTGTGGGCATGAAACTTAGAAAAGTTGACTACAAACTTATCGTCAACACCTACATTATGGCTAGAAAGGGCGGAATTGAGCTGGATGTTGTTGACCTTGAAACACATTTTATGGCAGGCGGAAATGTTGACCGAGTTGTGAAAGCGCTTATCGCTGCAAACAGTGCGGGCCTAGACCTTTCTGTTGAACTTGCCAAGGCTATTGACCTTGCGGGCAGTGATGTTCACGAGGCTGTTGAGACATGCGTTACACCTAAGATTATTGAAGTTAACGATGTTGCCGCAGTTGCCCAAGACGGAATTGAGGTGCGCGTTAAAGTTAAAGTGACTGTTAAAACTGATATTCACGAACTTGTGGGCGGAGCGAGAGAGGACACAATCGTCGCTCGTGTCGGCAAGGGCATTGTTAGTTGCATCGGCGCGGCGGAGACATACAACGAACTGCTTGAAAACCCTGCGTCGATTGCCGAAGCAATCATGAGTAAAGGTCTCGACGACGGCACAGCATATGAAATCGTTTCTGTCGATGTTTCGGACATTGATATTGGCAGAAATCTTGGCGCAAAACTTGAAACAGAAGAAGCCGAGAAGAACAAACAAGTGGCAGCCGCTCAAGCGGAACGACTTAGGTCTATGATGGTGGCTGAAGAACAAAAAATGAGGGCTAAAACCCAGGAAATGAAAGCGTCAGTTCTTGCGGCTGAGGCTGAAATTCCTAAGGCGATTGCAAGTGCTATTCGCGAGGGCAAGTTTGGCGTGCTTGACTACTACAAACTTAAAAACCTTCAAGCGGACACTGCTATGCGCTCGTCCATTGCCGGCATCGAGCAAGATAGCGGCGACGGGGAGGCTTAAATATGACATGGCTATGGATAATTGTTATCGTCCTTGGTGCAGCCATAGCATGCGGCGCGCTATATGTGATTGAAAAGCGCAAAAAGATTTTTAAAAAGCGCACCAAAGAAGAAAAAGCGGCTTCAAAAGCTAAAAAAGCTGCAAAAAAAGAGGCAAAACTGGCAAAAAAACAGAATTTGCCCCCAAAAGTTGAAGAAACGCCGAAGGAAGAGTTATCCTTTTCCGAAAAGAAGCTTAAAGAGCCGCAGGCGGCTGCAACCTTTGAGGCTGAGCCTTATTCGCCAGATCCAAATTTTGGCTCTGATAGTATGGCGACGGCTGGCGGGCTTGAAGGAAGGTCAGGACTGGCGGGAATGGGCCCGAATATGTCCGATATGCAGCGCAGGCGCATGATGGAGCAGAGAATGCGACAGATGCAGCAGCGTGGCATGATGAGCGCAGCGGCGAGAAGGGCAAGTTTTAGTTCACGCGAAAGTGTGAGAGAGCAGATTGATAATCTTTCACCCGAAATGAAGGCAATTCTCTTCTCTAATGCTTTGGCGAGAAAAGAGGACGACGAATTCTAAACAAAATTGAACACGCATATCTTACTGCAAAGGCGGAAGAAGGGTGTTCAATTTTTTTAACGAATTAAAAAAGACGCTGAAAAACGAGAAACTGACCGACAAATACAACATTGTTAACATGTCGGGAAGGATTTTATATGTTGAAGGTCACACCGGCATTTGTCAACTTTCCAAGGAGGCTATTTCTTTTAAGTTTAAGGGCGGCGTGATAATTGTTGAGGGCAGAGACCTTGTGCTTAGTGAACTTATGGACAAAACCCTTAAAATAACCGGAGAAATCAAGAAAGTTGAGGCTATATGATGAAAAGAAGAAATTTTCATTATTTTGAAATGAAAGGCCTCAATCAGGAGCGCTTTTTTAACGCACTCTCCAAGAAACTGGAAATTTTTGAAATTAAGCGTTATGAAAAAAATCGCAGCAGTTTTAAGGTTAAATATTTCGACGGCAAGGCAGCGAAAAAGGAAATTCTTGATGCAGGCTATGAAATCTTATCTGAAAAGCGCGGAGGCTTTTTTTGGCAGATAAACAGATTTTGCACCGCATATGGGCTGCTTGCCGGCATTATTGTTACATCTATCTTACTTGCTGCGCAGTCGCCTTTTATTGCAAAGGTGGAAGTTTGGGGCAGCACAAACAGCACTGAGATTTGCGAGTTTGTTAAGAAAAATCTGCCCACAAAAAATAAAAACAGGCTTAACACCGATGTTATTGAGCATCTGATAAACTCGCAGTTTGAAAATGTGAGTTTTGTCAGCGCCGCGATCGTGGGGCAGAGCCTTGTTATCAATGTTAAAAATGCGCTTGTTCCACCAGAAATGGAGGGAGAGTTTGCACCGATTGTGTCTGAATATGACGGCGTGGTGACGGCTGTCAATCTTGTCCAAGGCACGCTGAAAGTGCAGGTGGGAGATATCATTCAGCGCGGGCAGATTTTGGTGGAGGGCAGAGTGATAAACTCGGAAGGAGAGAGTTTTGATATTCAGCCGAAAGCCGAAATTTATATGGATGTTTGGCTGGAAGGTGAGGCGACGCATTTTGACGAGCAGATTGTCACCTCTCGCACCGGTCGCAAGATTGAGACCAGTGTTGTCACCCTGTTTGGCAAGGAGTTTTATTCGTCTGTAAGGCCTAACACATTTGCAAGTTTTGAAACGGAGACTTCTTCGCAGCCACTTATCAAAAACAATATTTTGCCATTTATGCTTACAAAGACCATTTACTATGAGACTAAAACGCAGACAATTAACTCTTCTTTCGAGCAAAAAAAGGAGGAGACGATTGCTGCTGCGCGGGCAAACTGCTTGCAAAATCTTGGCGAGTGTGAGATAATAAAGGAGGAAAATTTCCGCATAATAGAAGGCGCGGGATGCACGACTGTTAAATATGTTGTCACCGCAAATCTTCTTGTTACAGGAGAAAAATGAAAGTCTACACAAATAAACCTTCGCTTGTCCGCACCGAGATTTTGGAAGAAGCACTCAAAGAGACCGAAAACATTGTTGCATGCCCAGCAGTTGGCATAACTTTTGTGCGCAATGGGAAAATTAGAAAATTAAATCGCGATTTTAGGGGAATTGACAAGCCGACCGACGTGCTGTCTTTTCCTATGTTTGAGACGAAGCGCAAGGGCTCGCTTGTCAAATTCGAGCAGGAGAGAGACCCGCTTTCGAAGGAACTTGAAATTGGCGATATTGTCATATGCCTTTCAGTTGCAAAAAAACAGGCAAAAGTGTTTGGACACAGCAAGGAAAGAGAGATAAATTTTCTTGCATTGCATGGCTTTTTGCATCTTCTTGGCTATGACCACATGACAAAGAAGGACGAAAAAGAGATGTTCTCGCTGGCTGAGAAGATTTTAGATAACGCAGGACTTAAGCGAGGTGAAAATGTATAAATTTGGATATGTGGCGGTGCTGGGAAAGCCTAATGCGGGCAAAAGTTCGCTTGTTAACAGGCTTGTTGGAATGAAACTTGCAATCGTGTCTAATAAGCCGCAGACAACAAGAGATAACATCTTGGGCGTGGTGACCGATAAAAACTATCAACTTGTGCTTATCGACACTCCGGGAATACATAAAGCAACTTCGCACCTTGATAAGTTCATGACTAAAAATGTCCGCACTGCAAAGGCGAGTGCAGACGTTGTTTTATATCTTGTTGACGGCAGCGTGGGAATTGACAAAGAGGAAGAAGAACATATCTCTAAAATGAGAAAGGACGCAGTAAATTTGATTGTAGCATCTTCTAAACTCGATAAAAAACAGCCAAGTTTTGACTGCGACCTTGCATTCTCTTCCAAGACAGGCGAGAATGTGGAAGAACTTATTGCAAAAATTCTTGCATTTTTGCCAGCTTCGAAGACTAAGAATTTTGTTTATGACAGTGAAGATGTGACTGATAGGCCTGTTAAGTTTATCGTTAGTGAATATGTGCGAGAGGCGATGCTTGAAGTGCTGAAAAAGGAAGTGCCGCATGGCGTGGCTGTGGTGGTGACAAGATTTGAGGAAAATGGCGGGACTACGCATATTGAAGCGGACATCGTGTGTGAGAGAAACTCTCATAAAGGCATTATTATCGGCAAGGGCGGCGAGACGCTTAAGAAAATTGGCATAAAGGCGAGAAGACAGGCGGAGGCTTTAATAGGCGGCAAGGTAATGCTGAAACTTTTTGTTAAAGTTGAAGAGGGCTGGAAAGATAAGCCGAACAAACTGAGTGATTTAGGATATAACTAGGGGCGAGCAAGAAAACCCGCGGCAAGTGCGCGAGAGCGCAAGGCTTGCAGCGGGTTTTTTCTTGCTCCCACGCGCGCCGCTGCGCTTGCGCGGCGCGCGTGGGAGCAAAGGGGTGCTGGTGGAGGCTGCGCTTCCACCAGCACCCTTGCTCGCCCGGTGTCAAATCACAGACTTTCTCATATAGTGAATAATGACACTATCTACGCAAAAGAGGAAAGAATGAACGACACTGCAAAAGTTATATTTGGAATTTCTTTTATATTTTTAATGACCACGCTTGGCGCTTCTCTTGTGTTTTTGTTTAAGAATAAGATAAGCGAAAGAACAAATAAACTGATTGTGGGCTTTTCGTCAGGAATTATGATTGCCGCTTCCATTTGGTCGCTGCTGCTGCCCGCAATAGACCAATCTGAAAATTTTGGCAACCTTAAGTTTTTGCCCGCGCTTATTGGCTTTTTTGTGGGCGCAATTTTTATCGCGCTTTTAGACATAGTTTGCAGGCAGATAAACAAGACCGGCAAAAAGCCATATGGCATGAAAAGGCACACAAAATTGTTTATTGCAATGACCCTCCACAACATTCCCGAAGGTCTTGCAGTCGGCGTTGCTTTTGGCGGCGCTTGGGCGCTCGGCACGCCTGCGAGCATGGCTCTTGCTCTTAGCCTCGCGATAGGAATAGGCATACAAAACATTCCCGAGGGCACAGCGGTGTCGCTGCCAATGAAACTTGCAACAGGAAGCAAAGTGAAGGGCTTTTTACTTTCGGTGGCAAGCGGCGTAGTTGAGCCGATAGCGGCGGTGATAGGCTTCTTTCTTGCGGCAAGTATCACTGTTATAATGCCTTGGGTGCTTGCATTTGCGGCTGGCGCGATGCTCTATGTTGTTATGAGTGAACTCATGCCTGAAAGTCAAACGGGCGAGGGTGCATCGTTTGGAACTTGGGGTGCTATTGTGGGCTTTATGATAATGATGGCTCTTGATGTTGCGCTAGGTTAGCAAAAAAACTCGCGCTAAGCGAGCTTTATTCTATGCCAACTAAAAAGTCTAAACTAACATTATAAAATCGAGCGATCTTTATTAAAGTGTCAATATCTGGCTCCCGTCGGCCTTGTTCGTATGAGGCATAAGTTTGGGGAGCGACATTTAACGCTTTTGCTAAATCTTTTTGCGTTAATTTTTCTGATGTTCTTAAATACCTAATATTTTCTTTAAATTTATTCACAAGAAAATTTTATAACAAACTACATAAAAAATGTTGCAACTACGCGAAACGCGTAGTATAATGTAAGTTGGAGGTATAATATGGAAAATAAAAGATTTGAACGAGTTAATGACGGGAAGGGAACAATCTTCATGTATGAATGTCAAGATTGTGCTTTTTATGTGCCTTATTACAGTTACATAAATAAACAGTTAAACACAGTAGATTGTGGTAAGTGTCCGCATTACAGAGGTGTGCATCCTAACGAAGAGTGCTGCATACATTTTGTAAACACACAAAAGGGGAAATTGAGATATCATGATTTTTTAATTAATCTTCAAGGCCCAGAAGATAACCAACAGTCACATTAAAATATGAGGCCAATTTAACAAGCGTGTTTAAATCTGGCTCATTTCTACCTTGCTCGTAACTTGAATATGTGCTTTCTGCAACGCCCAAAAAAAGAGCGATGTCTTTTTGTCGCAGATTTGCATCTCTTCTAAGTTCCTTTAAAATATTCTTAAAATTTACTTCTTTCACACATATAATGTAAATCAAATCACATAAAAAATACTGCAATCGTATATTTTATCCGATTTTATTTTTACAACAAAAAAGCCCTCAGAAGAGGGGCTGGTTTTATCTCGATAAAAACCTTATAAAAGTTTGCAAATTTCGGGCTTGGCTTTCGGCGGTGGAGTTTTCTCCGTGGCCGCTTGCGAGAGTGCGAAAATTCAAGTGCTGAATAAGTTTTAGAGAAGAGAGCATTTCTTTCTTGTCTCCGCCATAGAGATCTGTTCGGCCGATGCCTTTATTAAAAACAACATCGCCTGCAAACAAAACATCGTCGATTAAAAACCCGAGTGAACATTTGCTGTGGCCGGGAAGAGAGAATATGTTTATTTTAAATGAGCCGAGAGATAGTTCTTTTTCACTCCTCAGAAAAACAAAGTTCGAAAAATCTTCAATTTTAAAGTTTTCTCCATAGTTTTTTCCCGGGTCTGAAAGATTTTCCTTCGCGGCAGAAGCGGCATAAATTTTGCAGTTAAAATGCTGCGCAATTTGAGGTGCATTGAAAGCGTGGTCAAAATGCCCATGCGTGAGAAGGATGCCAACAACCTTGCCATTTCCCACAACTTCTTGAATTTGCTTAAGCGTTGCGCCCGTGTCAATAATCAAAACTTCGTCCTCATTTTTAAGCACAAAAGTGTTACTTTCAAGGTGATTTGAGATAATTCTTTCAATTTTCATGATTTAATTCTACTCTTTTTTCAAAAAAAATCAAAACGCTTGACATGGCCTTACAAAAATGATATTCTTGAAACTGCACATAGGGGTGTAGTTTAGTGGTAAAACAGTGGTCTCCAAAACCATTGTCGAGGGTTCAATTCCTTCCACCCCTGCCATACGAAAAAACTGCCGTCCGAAGCGGAAATTCTAAGCCTTAATAGGATGGTTTTAAAAGTGAAGGAATTGAACGGGCGGAAAAGCAAAGGCAACTGTGTTTGCGTTTGCCCGCCCCGGCGTGATAGCCTGCCCAGCCTCTAGCGCACGCTTGCAAAGGCGGAGCAATTCCTTCCACCCCTGCCATGAAAATTTTTGCGCTTTTGCTTGTTTTCAAGCAAGCTTGAAAAGCTGCGCGCTGACGCTTAAAATTTTCATCTCGTGGCCAAACGAAAATCGCGCTATGCTGGCGATTTTGCCACGACTGCCGTCCGAAGCGGAAATTCTAAGCGATATGTGATTTATGAAAAAATCTCCTAAAAGGAGATTTTTGTTATTGGCAATAAGCTGATGAGTGAATATTTATTTTCCAATTCTTAAATCTTTTCCGCTCATTTCGATGACGATTGATTTGTTCTTGTCCATAAGGCGGGAGAAGATGCGTTCGTCATATCTTGCACGCACATCCTCGGGATAGAGATTGGAAGTGATCACTGTTTTAAGTCCGCGCGATTGGCGCTCGTTGATAAGAAGATAAAGATATTCCCTTGTCACATTGCGATAGACGGGCTCAGTGCCAAGGTCGTCAATGAAAAGCGCTTCGATTGATTTAAGTTCGTCGATAAGAGCCGTCTTGTCCTCTTCCTTGGCTGTGTGAATTGCAAGAAATTTTTGATTGAGCGAAAATGCGGTCATAATTTGTGTTATCGCGCCCTTGGAAATAAGTTCGCTCGCCATACATTTTGTCAGATGTGTTTTTCCCGTTCCCGCGTGGCCGCAAATGAAAATTGTGCCTTTTTCGCTGTTTTTATTGCACCATTCCTGCATTTTATCGTAAATTTTCTTTGTTTTTTGCTTATCTTCAAAAATTTCAAAGTTAGCGTTTTCAAATTTTTCAAGGTTATCAAAGCCGCTTTGGCTCATGAGAATGGCTGCGATTTCTTTTTTTAAGCACTGGCAATACATCCCATTTTCGATGCCTTTATCTTTGCAGGCAGGGCAGTTGTAGGTTGGAAAAATGCCGCTGAGGCTGTGCTTTTTTATCAGCGCGAAAAGATCGTGTTTGTGCTTTTCAAAGTTTGATGTGCTCTTTTTGCCGAAGGCCTGATTTCTTGCCTCTTCAATTTTTGCGGCAGTATAATTTTCGTAAGCTTCTTTGAACTCGGGAATTTCGAGAGCGGTCAAGAGTTTTTTTCTGGCTTCGAACTCGGCTTCCTCCCGCCTTTTGCGAATTTTGCCGAGCGCTTCGTCAACTATTTTTTGTTTCATGTTTTCTCCTTAGAGTTCTATTTCGTCAATCGACTGTATCATGGCTTGATAGTCTTGTTTTGAATATGAACGACCCTTGATTTCGCCATTGATAGGAAGTGGCGCTGCCACTTTTGGAGCATGTTTCTTTGCTTCTTCCAAAGTTTTAACGCCCGCCTCGTGCCAAGAGGAGAGTAGCCTTGCCATGTATGGCAAAGGCGAGAGTTTGTCGGATGAAAGAGAGGCTGCATATTCGATAATTTCGCTGCTCATTTTCCAATTGTTTTTCCAAGTTTTAAAACTCTCGCGGTCGAAGGAGTTAACTCGTCTTGACAATCCCAAAGTTTCCAGCACTTTTTTGATTTCATTATCAGACGACACAACGCCCGCCAAATATTCGTCAAGCGCTTTTTCGGTCAGCACGCCGAGTTTGTTTAATTTTTGCACGAGGCCGTTAAAGCCCTCGAGCGAGCGCACCGAACTTTTGAATGCATACAAGGAGAGTTTGTTAAGCGCTTCCTCTTCAAAGCCGAGATTAAGCCACGGCGCGATGTAACTTTCGATTTCGCTGTCGAGGCTTTCATAATAAAGTCCGAGATTTTTGTTGATAAGTTTTGCAAGGGAGAAGAGTTTGTCTTTAGACTGCATAAACTCTTCAATCTCGCGCACCGACATCTTGCCGCTTATAAAATATTTTTCAAGCAGCGAGTTAAGTCTTTCAAAGCCGCCTTTTTTCTTCATGCTTTTTGCCACAAACAAAATGGCCTCGTCTTCAAAGCCCATACCTTCTGTCCATATCTGATATTTTTGGTGTTCTTCTATAGACGATTGTCTCTTGATTCCCAATATTTTAAAAATCTCATTTACCTTAACAAATATCCCGCTGATTGAGCACAACTTTTCTTCAACTTGCTTTGCTGTGAGGATAGCGTCCTTTGCCCAGTTGCGTGCAACGGTGAGGATATAGTTCCAGCCCACCGCTTTTTGCTTCGACTCCACGCAATAGTTCATTATCATTAAGAGCGCTTCCTGCTCCATATGCGTTTTTTCGAGGAATTCATAATACTCGCCATATTCAGTTTTAGTTATTTCGCGCTTGCCTTTGAAAAGTTCTTGCGCCTGCATATTAAATTTTTCGTATTTTTCAGGCTTATATAATCTCGTTCCCGAAATCACATCCTTAAGTGGCTTATACAGCACTTGAATAGGATAGGTGGAAAGAATTTGCACCAACCCTTGCTCCTCCCAATAACGAAAGGCCGTTTCAAGGTCAAGTTCTGATATATTAAGTTTTTTTGCGAATTTTTCGAAGTTATTATCAATTTCAATGTTGTTTTTTGCAAGATACAGGCCATATAAATACACCTTAACGCATTCGTCTGGCGCGTCAGGCAAAAATTCCTCAAAAAAAAGATTGTCGATGTCCAACTTGTTGTTAGCGATAATTTCGGTGCTAAATCTGCAAAAACTCATATTTCTTCTCCGTTAAAGAGTTTATCACAAAATCGCGATTTGTCAAAGAATTTTATTTGACTTTAGCGAATATGATATGCTATGAAGAAAATTTCGCTGTTTTTAATGTGCTTTGTTTTGGCGCTGCCATGCCTTTTTTTGGTCGGATGCGAGAAGGAGGCCCCGCTAAGTGCATATAACATCGTACTCACATATGACCATGAGAACAAGTCTGCCGAATGTTGCACCAGCATCGAATATGTCAACTCTTCTGACAACGCGCTTTCGGAAGTTATGTTTCACCTCTACGCAAATGCCTTTTCAGAGGAGGCGGAGGGGAGTGTTTGCACAACTGCGAACGAGGCTAAAACCTATCCAAACGGCAAAAGTTATGGCGGGGTGGAAGTCAGCGCCGTTCGGGTGAACGGCGGCAGCGTGGAATTTAACCTTGAAGGCAAGGCCGACATGCTTTTGTCTGTTCCGCTTGAAGAAGAACTTTTCCCCGACGAAAGCGTGAAAATTGAAATCAATTTTGTTCTCACTCTTCCAAACGCGCTGCATCGCTTCGGCTATGGCGATAACGCTGTCAACTTTGCAAATTTCTATCCAATCGCCTGCGTGTATGAAAACGGCCGAGGCTTTGTGACCGACGGCTATATCTCAAACGGCGACCCATTTTACTCGGATGTTGCAAACTACAATCTTTCGATAAGTTATCCTAAAAACATGAAGATTGCATGCGGAGGCGATAAAATTAAAACCTCTGAAAACGGCCACTATTTAACCACAACTTTCACAAGCGAGAAGGTGAGAGATGTAAGTTTTGTTCTCAGCGAAAAATTTCAGCACCTTTCCTCTAAAGCGGGAAAAACAACGATAGACTATTTCTATTATTCAGACGCCGAAGCACAAAAATCTTTGGAAGTGGCAGTCAAAGCGGTGAATTTCTACTCCGAAAAGTTTGGCGACTATCCATATTCAAATCTTGCCGTTGTTGAGACCGGCTTTGTGCATGGGGGCATGGAATATCCCCGCCTTGTTATGATTTCGGACGATGTTAAGGCCGAGGACTATGGCTATGTTATCGCCCATGAGATTGCCCACCAGTGGTGGTATGGCGTCGTGGGGAACAACGAATTTGCGGAGGCTTGGATAGACGAGAGTTTGACCGAATATTCGACCGCGCTCTTCTATGAAAACCATCCCGAATATGGCATTGAATATGGCCGGCTTATCGGTGGCGCGGACGAGACATACAAACACTTTTTAAGCGTGTATGGCAAAATTATCGGCGATGTAGACACCTCTATGGCACGCACGCTTTCCCAGTTTAACACCGAGCCTGAATATGTGAACAATATCTACACCCGTGGCATGCTGATGTTCGACGCGCTGCGTGCCGACCTTGGCGAGAAAAAACTCTATTCCTGCCTTAAGGGATATTTCAAAGAGTTTGCATATAAAAATGTGACGAGTGACGAATTTATCGAATATTTTTCTTCCAAATCGGGCAGAAACCTTGAAAAGTTTTTCGATAGTTGGCTTAATGGCAAAATTGTTATGATATATGACTAAAAGCGATTGTCTAAATTTTTCGACAATCGTTTTAAATATTTGACTAGAAGTAACAAAAAGTGATACACTAAAATCATGAAAACGAAAAGCATATCAAAAGTTTTTTTCTATTTGTGCAGTTTTGTGTGCTTGCTTGTGTTATGCTCTGCCCCATATTGCTACAACGGGGGGGCCTAACTGCCTAACAGCAGACGATGTTGCTTATGCCGAAATGAATAAACTGGGCAAGGACATTGCCTAACCGGTTTTTGCCGAGACGGAGCAAAAGTTGAGAGCGGCTTTTGCCGAGGCGCAAGCGGACATGCAAACTCGCACATCCCTTCAAGAGGCGTTCAAGGCAGATGTTAGTTCATGGATAGGCGCCGACGGCAGCGTTCAAGATTTAAACAATCAGCAAGATATTGCCGGGCTCGGGACGCAAGAGAGCCCTTACATAATTCACACGGTGCGTGGCTGGGTGTGGTTTTTTGTTAAAGCAACATTCAGACCTGCCAACAATTTAACATTTCAGCCAGATTATATCTTTGCCGAACTTGGCAATGATATTGATTTTTCGGGCTTAAATTATGATTTCACAATCGAAGCATTGGATGCACAAGGAAATTCATTCGGCAAGTTTGCCGGCCTTTTTGGTCAGTTAGACGGCAAGGGCTATGCACTTAAGAACATGTTAATTAGCGGAGCGGGGTTGTTTACAAGTTTCGGCTGCTATTTTGACGGCGAAAGTTTTGTGCAATATGAGGGCGATAAAACAAGACTGGTCGATTTAAGAATTCAATGCACAAACTATCTTTCTCCTATTGGTTTTGGACTGGGGCTTGCTCTTGGCTGTTACAACACCGAATTTAAAAATGTTAATTTTGACTATCTTTTCACTAACTCCGACTCCGGGCTAATCTTCTATGACATCTCGGGGAATAAATTTGTCGATTGCACCTTCAACTTAAGCGGCACAAACGCTTTTGTTAGCGGAGTTCTCGCTAGCCCGGCAATGCTGGGAATTGAGGTTGAAGTGGGCGACACAATTTTCTCCGGCTGTGAGGCAAATTTTGAAATCTATAGCGGAATGGCAACATATGTTTGGCAGACAATGGGCCCGGGTGCGACGATAGAAAACTGCGTGGCGAGGGGGCAGGTCTACAGCATTGGCTCCGGCGAGGGAACATATGAGGGCGCGTTTATAAGCTGGGTGACAGAATTGTCTTCTCCATTTAAAATTGTAAATTGCGTCAATTTCATGACAATTGCCTCGGCAAATGATTGCGGGGGAATTGTTGGGCAGGTGTATAGGTCACAATCTGACCTGCATATTTTGAACTGTGAAAATCGCGGCAACATTTACTATTTTGGAAGTGGCAGCGACAGCGTCGGCGGAATTGTTGGAAATGTTGACTATGGAAGTTTGAATGTTACAGTTGAAAACTGCCGCAACTACGGCGATATCTACACAGGCGAAAGTCAAGGCGGAATTATTGGCTGCATAACCGAAGGCGAGGCGGTGATAAAGGGCTGTTCAAACTTTGGAAACTTGCATCACCCTCTTGTTAAGGCGGGAGTGTTCCCAAGTGCAGCGGCCGGAGGAATTGCAACAATTGCCGAAGGCTCTGTGATAATCGAAAATTGCGAAAACAGCAGTCTAATTTATTCATATTCGGAACAAGAAGCAAAAGACAAGGGCTATTTCTATAAACGAAACTACAGTTTTGGCGGCGCTTCTTTAACGGCAGAGTTTGCGCATTCGGCAAACGCATTCACCGGCGTGGCGGGAATTCTTAGTTGCAGTTTCATATTATCAGAAAGCCCACAAATAAGCAGCATTTCCATTCGCAACTGCAAAAGTTCGCTGAAAGTCGTTAACGGCGCGAACGCTGCAGGAATATTTAACAGCAACAGCATGGGCGTTGGCACAAGTGTGTCGATTAAAGATTGTTCAACTTTTATGCAGATTGAGGGCTCTGGCTCTGGTCAAAAAATGAAAAATGGCGAGCAACTAAGTTATAATTATGGCTTGGCTTACATTTCAGTTTCGCAGGCAAGTGTGGAAATCAGCGGCTGCTTCAGCGAAGTTCAAGCAAAATCAAGTTCAAGCGGCTATGGCGCGGGAATTTGTGCGGTGTCTCAACTTGCTATCGGTGGCACTCCGAGTTCGGCAAGCATCGAGTTTGTTCAAGCAAAAACTTTCTTAGATTTAAGCGCAAAAGATGTGGGTGCATTTGAATATATCATTGATGTTGGCTCGCCAAAAGATTTCATTGGCTTTTTTGGGAAAACATTGATATCCGCCGACACAGATTTAGAAAAAATTAGTGCGCGAAACATTCTTTCTCAAATGGAAATTAAGGCAAGTGGGCAGGTGAGCGCGCTTTTCGAGGAGAGTTCGTTAATTCAAGTTCCGGCTGTTTCGGACGGCGTTTTCATGGAATACAAGATTGGAATGGCAGAGAGCGTTAATCATATAAAAAGACTATTGCAAAAGCAGGCCGACCTTGCGCTTTCTGGCTCTGACTGGTTTTACACAGACAAGTTTGGAGGGGAAATTCCAAAACTCAGAAAATTCTTCTGGCAGGAGTATGAGACCCAGCCGCAAGACGATATTTTTGAAAAATTCACCGAACTGGGCTTCACTCAATATGATGTGGCATAACAAAAACGCATGAAAAATGCGTTTTTTTCTTTAAATAGATTTGACTATTGCAAAAATTAAGTGTTATACTATCACTATGAAAACTTTTAAATCAGCGAAAAAGAAATCGATTTCATTTGCGGCAGTGATGGCCGCATTATTCTGCGTGTTTGGCGTAACACTTTGTCACCTCGGGGGGGGGGCCTGACCGCCTAACGGCAAATCTTGCCGTTGTTGAAAGAAATCAGTTGGGCATCGACCTTGCCGAGCCGCATATTTCGGCTGCTTCAGCAAGAGCCGACGCTGCGCTTGGCGTTGCCAGAAGCAAGATTTCAAGCGTTGTGAAAACTCGCAAGGCTGAATATGACGCTGTTAACTCGAAATACATTGCTAACTCTTTGTGGTCGCATGACTGGGGCGGAGAGAGAGGCTTTTTGTATTTTTACATATCCGACGACCAGACCCGAATTTTAGATTATCCAAACACCGGAGACATCTTTGGCCGAGGAACAAAAGAGGACCCATATGTGATTTGTTCGGTCTTTGGCTGGTCGTGGTTTGTGCTTAAAACTTGCTATCCGGTTTCAGATTGGAGGCCAACTTTCACATATGCAGTCCTAGCCGAAAATCTTGATTTCGGTGGCTTTATTTACGATTTGGCATTTATTCAAAATGACGACGGAGCCTTGACCCAAAACGCCATGAAGCCATTTATCGGCAGTTTGACCTCTGAAGGCGGGGCACAACTTAACAACCTTAACTTTGCCGGCGGCGGACTTTTCAGCGGCGTTGGCGGGCAATATTTTGGCCAAAATAATGGCTGGCTGTATGAAGACGGCCAAAGTTTGATAAAGGATATAACCATAGAAAACGCATTTTTCCCAAGTGCGTCGTCAAATCTTGTGTCTGTTCCTGCCACATTTGGCGCTTGCGTTTATAACAGCGAGTTTAACAATGTGAATTTGCATGTTTTGGCAAATGGCGATGTGTGCGCGTTGGCAGTTAACGACTTTGGCGGGAACAACTATCTTTACAGCGAAAGCAGCATTCGGGCAATGGGCGTTGCCACCTTAATGTCCAGTCGCTTGTCAGCGTCAAAGGTGGGCCTTTCTGCAAAACAGGATGTAAGTAAGTTTGCATTTTACAATGTTGAAGTTATCTCCTGCGCTGATATGTATGGAAATCTTGAGCAGTGCGCGTCATTTGTTGTAAATGTTTTAGCCGATACAGGTTTTCAATATTGCAAAGTAAGCGGCTTTGTTGAGGCATACGAGACCGACGCTGCGGGCTTTGTGGGCACAGCAAGCGGAAATGGCACTGTGTTAGATTTTGTTGGCTGCAAAAATAACGCACAGGTGATTGGCCTGAAAGCGGCTGGCTTTTTGGTCAAAGCGGAAATCGGCAGCGATGTGACATTTGAAAGAAGCCAGAATTTAGCAAATGTCTATCAGCTTATGTCTGCCGAGTCTTCTGCTGGCTTTGTTGCGATTGCAGAGGGCAAAGTCACAATTTATGATTGTGAAAACAGCGGCGAAATTTCCACACTTGAAGGCACAAATTTTGATGTTAATCTTGGCGGCTTTATCGGCCTTTCAAGCGGCGATGTTTCAGTGATAAGTTCAAGAAATAACGGCATCGTGTTCGCTGCGCAGATATATGACTATGCAACGCGCTATTACATTGGCGGCTTTGTTGGGCTTGTGAGCGGGAAGACAAGTTTGACCAATTGCACCAACAACAGCAATCTCTTCTCAAACGAGAGCGGAAGCACCAGCATAGATGTTCAGCCAACGAGCACATTGGGCGGAATTGTGGGCATGGTCTACTCTTCAAGCGAAGTCAACATCGAAGGATGCATCAATCGCGGCAATCTGTTCTGCCGTTCGAGCGACTGGTTCTATTCAATCGGCGGAATTGTGGGCGCCAATTCAATAAACGCGTCGGGACTAATTAAAATTTCTAATTGCAAAAACTCGGGGCAAATTATCTCGGGAACGCATCAAGGCGGCATTATTGGCTTCTCTTCGCAGGGGGAACTGAAAATTCTTAATTGCACTAACACTGGCGACTTGAAATACGCAATCTACATGATGCGCGAGACAACGACTAATAATCAGAAAACAGAAAGAAATGGCGGCTCTTTTTCGGCAGGCATTGGCATCGTTCTTGACAGCAATGTGACAATCGATAACTGCATAAATAATGCCTCAATTGTTGCTATGCCTTTCGAGGGCAACGAAAAATATCGCTATGCACATGTTGTTTCTGGTGTGCTAAAGGCAGCATATTCCTTCCATTCGTTTGACTCAAGGGCAGCGGGAATTTTGCTGACTTGCAGAGATTGGCATCAAAGTAGTCCGCCGCCTGCTAGCGTGGCAATAACAAATTGCAAAAGTTACACCAGATTTTCAAATATCGGCACGCAGGCTGGAATTATGCACAATTTTAACCCGCTTGGCATGGGAAGAATGAGCATATATATAGACGGCTGCATCAGCGCGGTCAAGGCCGAGGGCGGCAGTTATTTGGGATTTGATAGTGATTATTCTGAAACGGAGGGCATTTTGCCCGGCTCCTCGCCAGCCAAAGAAGTGGTCGGCATTTTGCGGTCAATAGCAGACTCAGCGCCAAGCCGCCAATATGATGTTGACAGTGCAACAATAAAAAATTGCTTCAGCGAAATATCGGCGGAAAACAATCAGCAAGTAAATTCCACTGTTTCACAAATCACAGTGGGCGTCAAAAACTCGCTCACAATTGAAAATGTTGATGTCTCAACGATATTTGACGAGTCGAAGGCTATAAACGCAACATACATCGAGGACTTGTTAAGATATAACATCTATTTTCCGGCGATAGGCGGCGACCCTTACGCAATAATTGTGCATAATTTGAGTGAAAACTTAAAATACATGGCGCCGAAATCGAAAACATACTCGAATTTTGACAACGAGTGCTTAACTAAATTCAGAGAAATCTATAGAGATATCTCTAAAATTTCAACAATTGAAAGCGATTTTTCAAATTATGTTCTCAATGTTGAAGTTTCGGCGGACAGAAAATATAAGTTCGCAAAGTTCTACAATTTCTCTGCTGACCAAACTGAGTTATTGCAATCGCCGTCTGATATGGAAACTAACCCATTTGAAGTTTTAAAATTTCTATATACAGAATGGTGCTGCAACGACAACCTTGACGGCGGAATTCCGAAACTGAGAATGTTTTATCACATTCAAAGTTCCAGCCTCCACCCAGTTCAGCCGGCAAACCCAAATCGTCCATTTGAACAGGATAGGCAGAATGAATACATATTTAACTATCTGCGCGGTCACTTTATTGAGATAAATTTCTGGCCATTTTGCATTTTAGACACTTAAAAAACACCCTTCGAGGTGTTTTTTAATCTGTGATTTTAATTATTGTTGGCTTAATTGCGCCTTTTTTCTTGCCGTCATAGTCCTTGTCCCAATCTTTGATTGCACTCTTAAACATTTCGATTGTTTTATCAATGCTTTTTTCGATCAGGAAGTTTTTCGAGTGCTCCACATATTCCTTTTTATAGCAAAGGCGCTCTTCGGGATGCTCTATCCACCAGTCAAGTTTTTGGGCAAGGTCTTTGTGGTCGCCGGCTTTAAACAGAGACTCTTCGCAGATTGTGAACTGCGGCGTTGCTGAGCGGCTTGACTGCGAAACAATAGGCACAACTCCGCAAGCGATTGCTTCCATGCAACTTATGCCTTCAATTTCAGTGTCGGCAGGGTGAATGTAAATATCGGTGAAATTGTGAATGGAATGCAGTTGCTCTTTTGTGAAAAAGCCGAAAATTGGAGCGTTTGGAAGACAGGTGGACATCTTTTGAATTTTCTTTTTAAGTGGGCCTTTTCCGCCGAAGATAAGTTGAATTTTGTCGCTGTATTTAGAGCGCTTTACCGCTTTAATAATAAGGTCGTGGCGCTTTTCTTGTGAAAATCTGCCGATAAATGACACAATGATTTTATCATTCAAGAACTCCGGCTTTTCCACCTCTTTCATCGAAAATTGCTCCGAAAAGCCGTTTGAGATAACATGCAAATAACTGTTGTATTTTTGTTTTACAAGCCTGTCGGCAATCATTTGGCTAGGGCAGTGGATGTGCTTGATAAAGCGATAGAGATTGTTGTAAAAAGCAAGATAGATTGCGTCATTAAGCGGCCTGATTTTGTGCAAATACACTGTGGAAGTGATGTTGCAAGGGTCAACATGGAAGGCGGCTGTGCAGGGCACATTCAATTCGCGGCAGAGTTTGGCCGTTTTGATGCCAAGTTTAAATGGCATATATATGTGAACGATGTCGCTGCCTATTATCGCACTTTTAAGCACATCTTCGTCGGGTGAGGCAAAATTAAAGCCTTCCGACGAAATGATTTTGTCGAACAACTTTCCAAAAGAGCGCTTGGGCAGGCCATAACTTGTTCGACCCTCCTCGTCAATGGTCACAACTCTAATCTTATGCCCCCGCTTTTTTAATAACTCTGTGAAGCGTCTGGCTGAAATGCCTGTGCCGTTGTTTTCGTCAAAATATGCGTCAGTAACAAAAGTGATTATCATTTGTTTTTCTCCTGTTAACAAATTAAGCATACTCATATTAACATATTTTCTGCTAATTTCAAAAAATATTGCAAAGACTTAAGAAAAAAGAAAAAGTGCAAGATTTAGGTGTGTTTTTAATAAAAATCTAATTTGTTTTTAAATTCTGGCACATATTTTGGCGAGGCGGAGCCTTCTTCTTGAATAAAGCCATTTTTAAAGCCCAGTTTTTGGGCGTGTTTAAGCACAATTTTATATTCTAACGGCGTTATTGGCCTGTCAATAGGGAAGTCGGCTTTGTAGCAAGGAAAATATTGGCACATTAGGCTGATATATGTTTCAGTGCCTAAATTCTCTGCTGCCCACGAAAGCACTTTTTTAGAGTTTTCAATATGCGTCGGCAAAATCATGTGCCTGATTATCACACCCTTTTTCATGAGGCCGTTTTCGATTATGTCTTGTGGCTGGCAGGCGCGCATCGTCTTAACTATCGTGCTTGCCTTTTCAAAATAGTCTGCGGCGGAGGAATATTTTTGTGAGATGTCGCTGTCATAATATTTTAGGTCGGGGATAAAAATGTCAATGTAAGGAGAAAGGCGTTCAATAGTTTCCGGCTCTTCATAGCCCGAACTATTCCAGACAATTGGAATGTTAGGCCGATAAATTTCAAGTGCAGCGATAATTTCTTCAGCATAGTGAGTGCCGGTGACAAGATTGATGTTTTCCGCTCCTTCCTCTTCAAGTTTTTTGAAGATTTGACTAAGACGCGTGACCGAGATTTCTTCGCCAACGCCTTCGTGACTTATTTGATAGTTTTGGCAAAAGCAGCATTTCATGTTGCAGTGCGAAAAAAAGATTGCGCCGCTGCCGCGCGTTCCGCTTATTATTGGCTCTTCCCAAAAGTGCTTCATAACGCAGCCCACTTTCAAGGCCTTAGCCCCGCAAAAGCCGACCGCCCCGGCCCTCTCAATTCCGCACTTTCTTGGGCATAAATAGCATTTCATGCTTAAATTTTAGCATTTTTCAGGATATCATGCAACAAAAAGAAGAAATTTTTTGGCCGGAGAAGAGTTTAATTTCCTCTTTGCTTGACAAGAAATTTGCGGGCAGATATAATGGCATAAAGAGGTTTAAAATGATTGATTTGGATAAGATTGAGCCCTCGAATTTCATTGAGGCGGAAATTCTTGAAGATTTGAAAGCCGGCCGTGCTAAGGAGGTTATCACTCGTTGTCCGCCAGAGCCAAGTGGCTATTGGCACATCGGGCACTGCAAGGCGTGGACTATCGACTTTGAAACGGCGATTAAGTTTGGCGGCTACACATATCTTAGAATGGACGACACTAACCCCAGCCGCGAGCAGGGCGAGTTTGCCGAAAGTTATCTTGAAGATTTAAAGTGGCTTGGTTACACACCTAAGGCAATGATTTTTGCCAGCGAGGCATATTTTGAGAAGATTTATCAGATTGCAGAGCAAATGATTTTGGACGGCTGGGCATATGTTGACGAGCTTACTCAAGAAGAGCAATTAAAGCAGAAGGGAACTCTCACATCTCCAGGGCAGAACAGCCCATATCGCGATAGACCAGCCGAGGAGAGCCTTAAACTTTTCCGAGAAATGAGGGCAGGTAAGTTTCCAGACGGAAGTTTGACACTTAGGGCGAAAATTGATATGGAGCATCCAAACATCTTGATGCGCGATCCAATTATGTATAAAATCAGCCGCGAACATCACTACAAAACTGGCGATAAGTGGTGTATCTATCCAATCTACGATTTTGCGCACCCTATGGAGGACGCGCTCGAAGGCGTGACCTATTCGCTTTGCGACATCACTTTCCGTGTGCATCGTGAACTTTACGAATGGTTTATCGACCACGGCTGGAAGAAGCCATTTCCGCCGAAGCAGAGGGAGTTTTCGGCGCTCAATCTTGAAAATGTGCTGCTTGGCAAGCGCTATCTTAAGGCGCTCGTTAATTCCGGCAAGGTTATGGGCTGGGACGACCCAAGATTTCTCACCATTGTTGGCATGAAGAGGCGAGGTTACACCGCGACTGGCGTTAAGAACTTTATCAAAAGTTGCGGCGTTGTTGTCAGCGAGAGCAACATTCCTTTCAATGCGCTTGAATATTACATTCGTGAAGACCTCAACAAAGTTGCAACGCGTGCAATGGTGGTGCTTGACCCGCTCAAAGTTGTGATAACAAACTGGGAAGAGGGCAAGAGCGAAGAAATTGAAATCGACAACAATCCTAACGACGAAAATGCCGGCAAACACAAAGGACTTTTCGGCCGTGAAATTTACATTGAAAGAGAGGACTTTGCTCTCAATCCACCGCCAAAATATAATCGGCTTGTTGAGGGCGGAATTGTGCGCCTCAAGGGCTCGTATATCATAAGATGTAACGAAGTTGTTTACAAACATAACGGCGAAATTGATTATCTTAAATGCGAATATCTGCCAAACACTAAGAGTGGGCAGGAAAACTGCAATATGAAAGTGAAGGGCACAATTCATTTCGTGGCAAAAGAGAATGCTTTTGATTGCATAATTCGCAACTTTAAGAATCTTGTTAAGGACGAGTATCTTTGGCCGAATAAAGCCCTTGCACAAGGAATTGCACTAGACGAAATTTTGGAAGAGAACTCGCTTGTCGAGACAAAAGCCAAAGCGGAGAAGTTCCTTCTTAGTGCTAAGCCTTTTGACAAATTCCAGTTTATGCGAAAAGGCTATTTCACACTTGATAAAGATAGCACTCCTGACAACTACATCTTCAACTCCACAATATCTCTCAAAGACTCATTTAAAAGATAAAAAAACACCCGAGAGGGTGTTTTTTATATGAAAATTTTATTCCGCGTTTTTGTAACTTATTAAAATATGGCACGGCCCGAATAGGCACGCAAAAACGATAAGAGGGAGATTAGCCAAAACTATGCCGCTGAACAAAAATATCAAAGAAGGTGTTATTGAAAGAAATAATGCTTTTAATTGGCCGTTTCTTTTCCAAAAAACTATCCATTCGATACAATATGCAA
>CAOQYA010000008.1 GCA_948514155.1 uncultured Eubacteriales bacterium
TCGCTCTAACCCAGCGATTTTTTTTGTGGGGCATTATGCCCCTTTTTTGTGTGTGCTTAAAGCATTTACTGTTTGGTGCACCCATCTATCTAGAAACATATGCCCAACAAAAAAAGAGCGCGTCCTTATCGCTCTCTTGTCTTATCTCTGTAGGGTTGGTGGGTTTGGTTTTTTGATGTAAAGCGGACTGATAGATTCCTTTTCATCATCAAAAACATCGTATAACATTCTTTTGTGCTCGTCAATATATGAGTCAGTTTTTCCTAAAAGTTTGGCAAACGACTCTTCGCGTATAAGATCTTCTTCAAAATCTGCAATCTCACCGCCTAAAAACTCAGATATATCTTCAAGTTTGTTGACTTTATATATCACAAGCCTTGAAAAGCGATAAGTGTTGAAAGCGCTATCGTGCACTTTTAACATTGTCTCTGTATCAACTTTATCAATTTGCAGATGCACCTTTTTAATTACTCGGTCAAGTTGTGGGAGAACTTTTTCGATAAGACATCGAAGGTCTCTCAAACAAAAGTTTTGATAATCCACAACTTTAACGTCATAATTCAAAAAGAAAGTGCGTTTAAGCGACTCGTTTCTTTGAACACAATCGCAGATATCTTCATAGTCCGCTTTTAAATAAGAGCTCAAATATTGTAGTTTGTTGACTAATTTGATTTTAGACTCTCTTTCTTTTGCTAAAAGGTCTCTTTTGTGCTCTATCTCTTGCAAAATTTCTGGCAAGGTTCTGTCATCGTATTTCTCTTTCATGATTAAAATTGTATATCAAATATTATTATTTGTCAATATCATTTTGTAAATTAGATTTCTTTTGATATACTACTATTGAAAGAGTTAGCATGATTTTTAAACAATATTTTAATAAAGACGCCTCGAAAGCGGAATTTTTTGCTGAAAAGTTCAATATTTCACCTTTTATTATGGAACTTATTTTATCACGCGTTGGCGCAGACGAGGAAAAAATTGGGGAATATCTTAGTCCTAAGACGGTGCTGGACCCTTTTAAACTTAACGGAGTAAGAGAGTTTTGCGACCGCATTGCAATCGCCAAGAAACTGGGAGATAAAATTGTTATTTTCGGTGATTATGATGTGGACGGCGTCTCTGCCACCGCGATTATGCTTAAAGCCTTAAAAAGACTGGGCATAAACGCGAATTATTATCTTCCGAATAGATATGTTGACGGCTATGGCCTTACAAAACAGACGATTGATAAGGTGATAGACAAGTTTTCACCAAATCTTATTATCACAGTTGACTGCGGCATCTCTTGCCACGACGAGGTGGAATATGCCAAAGGGCGCGGCGTTGAAGTTATTGTGACTGACCACCACGAAATTCCTGTTGTGCTTCCAGAAACGCTTGTTATTAACGCCAAGATTGAAGGGCAGGACTTTGGCTTTGACGGGCTTTGCGGCGCGGGACTTGCTTACAAACTTTCGGAGGCGCTACTTGGCGAGAAGGCTGTTGAGGAACTGCTTCCAATTGCCGCTATAGCAACGATAGCCGACATTGTGCCGCTTTTATCCGAAAACAGAAGAATTGTCACAAAGGGCCTTAAACTTTTTGAAAAATATCTTCCGATTGGAATTAAGGCGCTGCTTAAAGAAAATAAGGTTTCAATTTCTTCTCCAAGCGCGAACGCAATTTCGTTTAAGATTGCTCCGAAACTTAACGCATCGGGAAGAATGGGCGATGCTGCGGACTCGCTTAAACTCTATCTTGAGTCCGACCCGGTGAAAGTTAAAAGACTGCTGCAAAAAATCACCGACCACAACACGCGCAGGCAGATGCTTTGCAATAAGATATATGAAGACGCTATGAAAGCGCTCGAAAAGGTGGACTTCAAGATGCTGAGAGTGATAACACTTGCTTCTCGCAAGTGGGACCAGGGCGTGCTTGGCATTGTCTGTTCGAGGCTTGTTGAAAAATTCCATCGTCCCGTCTTTCTTTTCTCGCAGGAGGGCGACCTTTTGCGCGGCTCGGGAAGAAGCATTGACGACATCAACATTCACGCGCTACTCTCTTCAATGTCAGACATTTTGGTCACATATGGCGGACACTCAATGGCTGCCGGCGTGACAATCAAGCGCTCCGATTATGAGGAGTTTTCCAAACGCGTTAACGCATTCACATTCAAGCATATAAGCGAAGAGGTGTTTATCCCAATCGAATATTTTGACAAAGAAATCACCACCTCGCAGATAGACGAAAATTTTATTTCCGACCTTAAACTTTTGGAGCCTTGCGGCTGCTCAAATCCTGTTCCGAAATTTAAAATCACAGCAACTGACATCTCAGTTCAGCCTATGAAGCGCTTTGCAGAGCATGCTGAAATCAAGATTGGCGATTTTCCGCTGCTGATGTTTAACTACGCTCCGCACGCGAAGGCGCTGCGTTTTTCTCGTCAAAAGAGTTTTATCTTTGAACTTCAAGACGACGGCAAAAAGGGAATTGTTTCCGATTTTGACGGCGGCTCCTTTATCTCGCCCGACGCGCACGGATATGTTTTTCCTTTCGAGACTGAACAACTGAAATTTGAAAAAACAAGCGCGGCAAGATACACACTTTATCAGCCAGAAAATCTGCTGCAGTTTGTCGCTGCCGCCAGCGCAACAGTGTTTGGCACTGCCTTTGTTGCTTTTTCGGGCTATGACTATGTCAGCTTTGCAAAAACATATTCGCATCAAGGCATTTATTATTATGGCTTCTGTGATAAGGTGTGTTTTGGCTATAACAGCCTGCTATTGTCGCCGGAAGGGGTTGACTGGGCTAAGAACTTTGATAAAATTGTCTTTCTTACTCCAGTTTTAGAGGAGGGATACATTTCTCGCCTTAACGAAATTACCAGTGCGCAGATTTATCTTCCGATGCAAGCAGAGGCTAAGCCGGCAAAATACTCTTCTCTCAATCTTTCGCGCGAAAATTTCGGCAAGATTTATTCGCTTATCTCTTCCAAGCAAAATGCCTATTTCACCGATGTATTTGATTTGTTTGACAAGGTTTTTGCGCCGAGGAAGTTCAAGTTTATCGATGTGTTTGTGGCTGTGAAAGTTTTCGAAGAGTTAGGTCTTTTAAAGGAGGAGAAGGACGCGCTTGTGCGTTTTGTTCCTGACACCAGCCACAAGGAAAATTTAAGTCAGTCAAAAATCTATTCTAAGTTAAGCCTTCTTAAAAATTTGTTTAAGGAAGAAATATGAAAGACGAGTTAATTCAAAAAGTTATTGAAAATTATGCATTGTCCGAAAAGGACATATCTCTTGTTCGCAGCCTGACAGACTACGATATGAATTTGCCGCGCACAAGTGAGATTATGAACTTCATTTTGGAACTTAAACTTGACAAGGCTTCGGCAATCGGCTTTTTGGGCTATCAGATGTTTAAGGTTGACCCGATTAGAGCCGATCAGTTTTCTAAGGCGTTCACTAAGGACGAAATGAATGTGTATGAGGGATTTAAGCATCTTAAAGACATTCGATATGTCTCCAAATCGGAGGAGGCAGAGGACATAAGACGCATGTTTCTTGGCATGGGCAATGATGTGAGGGTGGTGCTTATTAAACTTGCAGGCATCATGTTCGATGTTAAGAACTTGCAACTTCCACTCAGTGAAGTTGACAAAGATTTTGTTTCAAATGTTAAAGATGTGTTCGCTCCGCTCGCCGAGAGGCTGGGTCTTTCGTCCATGAAGTCGACAATGGAAGATTATTGCTTCCGTCTGCAAGAGCCAAAGATGTATAACATGCTTATCGAAGAGTTCAATAAGCAAAAAGAGGAAAACGACCAGCAAATCGAGCTCACAACAAAGCGCCTTAAAACTATTTTGAACGAACTTGGCATCAAGGGTGAAATTCAAGCAAGACAAAAGCATGTTTCTTCGATTTTTAGAAAGATTAAAGCGCAGAATGTGACCATGGCTCAGATTTACGACCTTGTTGCAATGAGGGTGCTTGTTGACAGCGTGGAAGACTGCTATGCTGTGTTTGGAAAAATTCACGCGATATATAGGCCGCTGCAAGGAAGAGTTAAGGACTATATTTCTAACCCTAAGCCGAACGGCTATCGCACCTTGCACACCTCTGTTATTGTTGAAAATGGCAAGCCGCTTGAAATTCAAATCAGAACCTTTGAAATGCACAAAAACTGCGAATATGGCATTGCCGCACACTGGATATACAAAGAAAAGCGGGGCTCGACCACTAAACTTGACAAAAAACTTTCATGGCTTCGCGAGATTATGGAAAACGCGCAAACGCTTTCTTCGGAAGACTTTGTGCAGTCGCTAAAGTCTAATTTGTATAATGGAGTTATCTTTGTGCAGTCGCCGAAAGGCAAGATTTTGGAGTTCCCGGAGGGCTCGACCATTATCGACTTCGCATATGCGATACACTCGGATATCGGCAATCACTGCGTTGGCGGAAAAATCAACAATGTCATGAGACCGATTTACACAGAGCTCAAGAACGGCGATGTGGTGGAGATTATCACTTCGCCAAATTCGAAAGGCCCGTCACGCGACTGGCTTAATCACATCAAGAGTTCGGGTGCAAGAAGCAAGATTAAAAGTTTCTTCAAAAATGAACTGAAAGAAGAAAACATCAAAAGCGGAAAGAGCATGTTTGAAGAAGCGGCAAAGGCGCGGAACTTCACTTCCAGCCAGCTACTCGAGCCTAGATATGTGGAGGAACTTCTTTTTAAATACTCAATGGCAGATGTTGACGAGATGTATGCCGCTATCGGCAGCGGCAGCCTTGTTGCTGGTCAGGCCGTTGGCAGGCTGATTGTGCTTTACTCGAAAGAGCACGACCTTTTCAAGAAAAAAGAGGGCTCCACAATCAAAATCTCCACAAGTGGCGACGGCGTTGTCGTGGATGGCACAAGCGGGCTGCTGATTAGATATGCGGGCTGCTGTCACCCGGTCACCGGCGACGATATCGTGGGCTACATATCTCACGGCACGGGCGTGACTATTCACAGATGCGACTGCTCCAATTTAAAGCACCTTGAACAGGAGAGACTGATTGCTGCTGAGTGGGAAGAAAAGGTTTCAACAAACTTTGTGGCAGAAATTCGGGCGTTAACTGAGAATGATAACACAATTCTAACAAAGATAACTTCTTCGCTTTCTTTAATGAAGGTGAGCATGCGTGCGTTCGAGGCCAAAGAGATTGCAGACGGCGTGGAGTTTATCATTGTGGTGTTTGTTAAGAATAAGACTGAGATTGAGAAGATTATCTCTTCGCTTAGTCAGATTAAAAATGTGAGAAAGGTTTACAGGGCTAACTAATGATAGAAACAAATGCAAAAGAGTTTGAAAAAGAGTTAATTGACCTGTATAACGCCTTTTATCCGGAAGGAGAGGGGCGAAGGGTTTATCACGAGCAGATGCTTGCTGCAAGCATTTTTAATATCATTAAGATTGAAGATAAAACATATGAGTTTGAGTTCAAAATGCCGGAGGGCAGCCCACTTAGGCAGAAGAGTTTAAGAAAGAGATATGGGCTTGTTTCGTTATATAAAGCACTTTCCGCTTTTGAAGGAAGAACGCTTCCTTGGGGCTCGTTTACAGGCATAAGGCCAACAGCGCTGGCTCGGGAGGCGATTGAAAATGGCGAGATAAAAGAATTTGCCGCCGTCGAGTTTCTTGAGAAGGAATTTCTTATCTCACACGAGAAAGCACTGCTTTGCAGCAAAATTCTCAAAAATCAGAAGGGAATAATCAAGAACGACCACCTTGTTGATTTTTATGTCAACATTCCAGTCTGCCCGTCGAGATGCGCTTATTGCTCCTTTATTTCCAGCGAGATAGGTGCGGTTAAAAATCTGATGCCGCAGTATTTAAATTGCCTTGTAAAAGAAATTCGCGCCATGAAAAAAATGTTGTTCGACAGGGCGCTTATCGTTCGAAATGTGTATGTTGGCGGAGGCACTCCGTCGGTGCTCCAGCCGGAAGAACTTGACATGATTTTGTCCGAACTTTCCTTTCCGGTCAGTGAGTTCACAGTGGAATGTGGCAGGCCGGAGACAATCACTCGACAGAAACTGGAGGTGCTTGAAAAGCACGGTGTGACAAGAATTTGCATAAACCCGCAGACCTTTTCAGATGCCACATTAAAGCGCATCGGTCGGGCGCACAGAAAAGAGGATGTGTTTAACGCCTATTCGCTTGCGCTTGAGAAAGGCTTTGATGTGAACATGGATATGATTATCGGTCTGCCGGGCGAGAAAGCCGCCACGGTCAGAAAAACGCTGGACACGCTGCTGGAGCTTTTCCCAAACAACATCACAGTTCACACTTTGTCAGTTAAAAATGGCTCTATTTTCAAGGACGAAAGACCGGAACTTGGCTGCAAAAATCTTGCAAAAATTCTTGCCGAAACAGAGAATAAACTTATGGACGCCGGCTACAAACCATATTACTTGTATCGCCAGAAAAATCAACTTGGCGGGCTTGAAAATGTGGGCTTCTATCGTGATAACTGCATCTGCAAGTTTAATGTTGACAGCATGGAAGAGACTTCTTCGATTATCGCAGTGGGGGCGAATGCCATTTCCAAGCGTGTGTTCTCAATCGAAAACCGCATCGAGCGCCAGCCGAATGTGAAATTCCTCAAAGATTACATCGAGCGCATTGACGAAATGATTGAGAGAAAACAAAAACTTTTCGAAGGCGTTTAACGCATAAATCTAGAACTTTGTTATCCTAAACGCTAGCGAAAAAGCTTTTGTATTTAAATATTTTTCGAAAATCTTGTATAATGCTTTACATTTATAAATTTTTGTGCTATATTATCAAAGTCGAAATAACCTTTTGCGCAGTCAAAGCGAGATTAACCTCTGACGCATGGCTTCGCTTTAGGAGAAAAAATAAAAATGGAGGTTTAAAATGGACGCAGATAAGAAAAAATCTATTATCGACTCCTATAAACAGTCTGAGAATGATACAGGTTCAGTTCAAGTTCAAGTTGCTCTTCTTACAGAGAGAATTAATCACTTGACCGAGCACCTTAAGTCTAATCACAAAGACAATCACTCTCGCCGCGGACTGCTTCAAATGGTTGGTAAGAGAAAGGGCTTCCTTCTTTACTTAAAAGAGAAGGACATCGAGGCATACAGAGCGCTCATTAAGTCTTTGGGTATCAGAGATGTAAAGTAAATTAAATAGGGGGAGGATGCAATGCTTTTTTGCTCCTCTTTTTGTTTAATTGGAGGCTGGTGTCTCCCCAAAAAATTAAAATTGCGTATGTCTAACATTGGCGTGGAAGGGCTAAGCCTGGCGCCAACCGAAAGAAACTTGAAAAGTTTGCTTGAGAAAATGTTAGACTAGCCCCGCCAGTGGAGGGAGATTGGGACGGGGAGCCGGCCGAGCAGCGGTTAGGTTAGCGAAGCGCCGTGCCCGTGTTAAGCGAGGTTGGTGTCTCCTCAGAAAAATAAGGAGAAAATTTATATGACACATGGAAAAAAGTTTGAATTAAAAATTGGAAAAGAAAAGGTCGTTTTTGAGACCGGTGCGCTTTGCGAACAAGCAAATGGCTCCTGCCTCGTTCGCTGCGGCGAGACCGTCGTTATGGTTAACACCACAATGTCAAAAGCACCAAGACCGGGAATTGATTTCTTCCCACTCGCTGTTGACTATGAAGAAAAAATGTATTCCGTTGGAAAAATTCCGGGCGGCTTTAAAAAGAGAGAGGGCAGACCTTCCGACAAGGCGATTTTAACATCTCGTCTTATCGACCGTCCGCTTCGTCCACTTTTCCCAAAAGGCTTCTATCACGATGTTTGCGTTGTTGTGACAGTGCTTTCTGTTGACCCGGATCACGCACCGGAAGTTTTGGGCATGCTGGGCTCAAGCTTTGCGCTTTCAATTTCGGACATTCCATTCCAAGGCCCTACAGGCTCCGTTCAAGTTGGGCTTGTTGACGGCAAGTTTGTTCTTAACCCAAATCAAGCAGAGCGCGAAGCAAGCCGCCTGCACTTGACTGTTTCAGGAACAGACGAGGCTGTGCTTATGGTGGAGGCTGGCGCAAAAGAAGTTCCGGAAGAGACTATGCTTGACGCTATCATGTTCGCTCATGAAGAAATCAAGAAAATTGTTAAATTCATAAAGAAAGTTAAAAAAGAAATCGGCAAGCCACTTTGCACAAAACTTGTCTATGACATCGTGCCGGAAGAAATCGACAAGGCTGTTCGCGCCTATGCCGACAAACTTCTCGACCACGCACTTGACACTTTTGACAGAGAAGAGCGTCAAAATCGCCAAGAAGAAGTTGACACTGAAGTTAAGGCTCACTTTGCAGAGATTTTCCCTGACAGCGCAAAAGCGATTGGCGATGTTCTCTATAAAATGACAAAAGAAAAGGTGAGAGCGAAAATTCTAAACAAAGGCATCCGCCCAGACGGCAGAAAACTCACCGAAATCAGACCTATTTGGTCGGAAGTGGGCGTGCTTCCACGCGTTCACGGCTCGGCAGTGTTCACAAGAGGTCAAACTCAGGTGCTTACATCGCTTACTCTCGGCACAGTTTCCGACATGCAGAAACTTGAAGGCCTTGACGACGAAGAAGTGAACAGATATGTTCACCATTATAACATGCCTCCATATGCAACCGGCGAAGCTCGTCAACTTAAGAGCCCCGGAAGAAGAGAAATCGGCCACGGCGCACTTGCTGAAAGAGCGCTTGAGCCTGTTATTCCGTCAGAAGAAGAGTTCCCATATGCACTCCGCCTTGTGAGCGAAGTTACATCTTCAAACGGCTCGTCTTCAATGGCTTCAGTTTGCGGCTCCACGCTTGCGCTTATGGACGGCGGCGTTCCAATCTCCTCTCCGGTTGCGGGAATTGCAATGGGACTTATCAAAGACGACAACTCTCACAAAGTTGCAGTGCTTTCGGATATCCAAGGTCTTGAAGACTTCCTTGGCGACATGGACTTCAAAGTGACAGGAACAGAAAAGGGCGTAACTGCAATTCAAATGGATATCAAAATCAAGGGAATTGACAAAAACATTCTTCAAACAGCACTCGGCCAAGCAAGAGAGGGAAGAATGTTTATCATGAACAAACTTCTTGAAACAATCAAAGAGCCAAGAAAGGAACTTTCCAAATATGCTCCAAAGATTATTTCCTTCATGATTGACCCAGATAAGATTAAAGATGTTATCGGCTCGGGCGGAAAGACAATCAACAAGATTATCGACGAGACCGGAGTTAAGATTGATATCGAAGACAACGGCCAAGTTTTCATTGCAAGTGAAGACACTGCTAAAGCGGAAAGAGCAAAGGCTATCGTGCTTGCAATCGTTGAAGATTTGGAAGTTGGAAAAACATATGAAGGCACTGTTGCCAGAATTATGTCTTTTGGCGCTTTCGTTGAAGTTATGGGCGGCAAGGAAGGAATGATACACATTTCCAAACTTTCCTCAAAACGCGTTGAAAAAGTTGAAGATGTTGTTAAAATCGGCGACAAAGTTCAAGTTGAAGTTATCAAGATTGACGAAAAGGGTCGCGTTGATATGAAACTTATTAAAAAACTTAAATAGCAGACTTCTTCTGTGGCTGTGATAAGTTTCTTCTAGCACACACGGGATGTGCATCCTAAGCGAAAGCGAAGAAACTTTTGGCTCCACTCGACAAAATTTTCAAAAATCAAGGACAAAACAGTTCTTGATTTTTTTATCTGTGCATAAAGATAAAGCATGAAAAAGTTAAATGTGTTTATCTTCAGAAAATATATCGTTAATCTCTGCATATTAGGCCTGGTCATTTTGGTGGGCGTCGCCGCGCTTGTTGGCGTGAATTTCTCCACTCGAAATTCGGCTGAGACCTCAACTTCGCAAGGTGCAATCTATCAAGGCGACACTTCTTCAAAGAAAATCAGCCTCATGATAAATGTTTACTGGGGCACCGAATATCTTGGCGACATGCTAAAGACGCTGGAAGAGAAAAACGCCAAAGTCACATTCTTTGTTGGCGGCGTTTGGGCGGCTGATAACGAGCAGCTTCTCGTTGATATGGCAGAGCGCGGTCATGAAATTGGCAATCATGCCTATTCTCATAAGGACCACGACAAATTGACCAAGGAAAGCTCTAAAAAAGAGATTTCCACCACTCACAATCTTGTTCGCAGCATGATTGCAAAGGACATGAATTTGTTTGCGCCTCCAAGCGGAGCATATAACTCGCAAACAGTGGAGGTGGCTAAAGAACTTGGCTACAAGACCATTATGTGGACGCGTGACACCATTGACTGGCGCGACCAGAACACCGAAACTATTTATAAGCGTGCAGTGAATAATGCAAAGGGCGGCGACTTTGTTTTGATGCATCCAACGGCTTGCACTCGTGATGCGCTTGGCAAAATTATCGACACACTTTCCTCTCAAGGCTTTGAACTTGTGACCGTCAGCGACAATCTGTCCGGGCTTTCAGCATAAAAGACTATCAAAACGCCATTATTTTGACAAGAATTTAACAAAATTTCACCCGAATTGCCTCTCAGCCGTTTGCAAACATTAGGGCTTGTATGATATAATTAGGGCATGGCTGAATATAAAGTTCAAAAAAATAAAAAAACAAGAAACACAAATGCGAAGAAGATAGTGGGAATTGCGCTTATCGCTATTTCCTGCTTCGCATTTTTCTTTTTGCTTACAAATCTTGTGCCTTTCATGCAAAACTTCTTGCTTGGCACTTTCGGCTATTTCGCATATCCGGCTTTTATCATGTCGATGCTGGGCGGAATTGCGCTTTTGAACAATAAAAAATATAAACTTTCAAAGAAATATGCCATTTTTCTATATTTGACAATTTTCTTTTTAATGTGCATCATTCAACTTGCTGTTGTGGGTGATAAGGCGGGGTCGTTCGGCGAATATCTCGGCTCTAACTACACTCGCAAGCACACGGCGGGTGGAATTATCTTTGGGCTGCCAACAACTTGCATTTTATATCTAACAAACTATGTTTGGGCGTTTGTCATTTTCTCTATCTGCTTTGTCATTTGCCTTGCGCTGTATATCGATGCGATAATTTACCTAAGAAAACAAGCCGTGCAAGATAAACCAGTCAAACTTTCCATCAAAGAAAGAAGAGTGAAAGAAAAAGTGGCAGCGAAAGAGGAAGTTAATGTTGTTATGAGTGGCAACATCGAAAGAAAGCTCTCTCGCGAAGAGGAAGTTCGCCAAAAATTGGGGCTGACGAGGCGTGCGATAAATGAGCCTGTCAATATTTCCTCGCCTAAAGAGGAGAAAAGGCCTGACCCTAAGAAATTGGAGGGCGAGGAACTAAGAAAATATCTTTTAACTCCGCCGGAAGTGGATGTTAACAGATTTTTCTCGCAAGAAGCGCGCTCATATGCAAGAACCGGCGTGGCTTCCACAGCCTTTAAGCGCGAAATGGATAAGAATATCGATGCTCTTAAAAAAGAGGAACTTCCGCCTATTATCAGCGACTCTAACAAAGTGGCCGCAGTCACAGAGGCTGAGCCGGAACAACTTGTTTTGCAGGCTGACGACATTATAAAAGAGGTGATGGAAGAGAGCGGAATTGCAAGGCAACAAACAATGGACATCGTGGAGGAAGCGCAAGAAGAATTTCCTCGCCGCGACCGCGATTTTGACCGCTCCGACCGCTCATTCGACCGCACAAGCGATAGGGACCGTAGCTTTGAAAGAACTTCGGCTCGCGAAAGCCTTGAAAGAAGAGAAGAGCCAAGCGAAAATGTTATGGACAGAAGCGACCGCTCGCTTTCCCGCGATGGCAATTTCTCTGTGCCTGATAGGGCAGAAGAGCCTATCGCAAGACCGCGCCGCTTTGTTAACATTGAGCAGGACGAAGAGCCGGAAGAAAAGCCGGAAGTTGTTGTTCCATATAACTACACAAAGCCGCCTATCGACCTTGTTACAACTCGCTCCACCGACATGAGCGACCTTGACGACGATATCTCCACTAAGAGCATAATCTTAGAAAACACATTGCAAGAGTTTGGTGTGCCGGCTAAGGTGCAAAATGTTGTTATCGGCCCTGCTGTGACCAGATATGAACTTGAAATGCCTATGGGTGTGACTGTTAAAAAGGTGCTCAATCTTTCCAGCGATATCGCGCTTGCGCTTGAAGCAAATGGCGGAGATGTGCGTATCGAAGCGCCTGTCCCAGGCAGAAATGTTGTGGGAATTGAAGTGCCAAACGATAAAGTTGCCACCGTTTCGCTGCGTGATGTGCTGATTTCAAACGATTTCAATGCTGCAAAGTCGCCGCTGACATTCGCTGTGGGAAAAGATATCTCCGGCAGAATTATGGTGGGCGCACTCAACAAAATGCCGCATCTTTTGATTGCCGGAACAACCGGCTCGGGAAAGAGTGTGATGCTCAATAACATCATAATTTCGCTCCTATATAAATCGTCCCCGGACGATTGCAAACTGCTGCTTATCGACCCAAAACAAGTGGAATTCACGCCATATGAAGGTATTCCGCATCTTGTTGTGCCAAAAGTTATTACCGATGTGACCAAGGCCGCAAACGCGCTGCAGTGGGCGCTTGACGAAATGGAAAGGCGTTTCCGTCTTATCCGTGAGGCAAGAGTTAAAGATATCGACGAATATAACTTCACGCCGGATGTTGTTGCTGGAAAGAAAAAGAAGATGCCATTTATCGTGGTGGTGATAGACGAATTTGCTGACTTTATCATGCAGGGCAAGAAGGAGATTGAGGACAGAATTATTCGTCTTGGTCAGAAGGCGAGAGCCTCCGGCATTCACCTTATCTTGGCAACTCAGCGTCCAACAACAGAATATGTGACGGGTGGAATTAAAGCAAACTTTCCGTCTCGCATTGCATTCAAGGTTGCAAGCAGGGTGAACTCGGATGTTATTCTTGGCATGACCGGCGCCGAAAAACTGCTTGGACATGGTGATATGCTCTATGCGCCGCAGGAATATTCGTCGGCGCCAAAGAGAATGCAAGGTTGCTTTATAACAACCCGTGAGATTTCTGACATTGTTAATTTTGTCACTCTTAACAACGAGCCAATCTTTGATAAGGATATTCAAGACGCAATCAATAACACGCCTAAATCAAATGGCGGGGAGAGCGGAGATAAAGGTGGCATGGATCCATTGCTTCCGGAAGCACTTAAGATGTGCATAGACTCCGGACAGGCTTCAACTTCCATGATACAGCGTCGCCTTTCAATCGGCTATCCGCGCGCCGGCAAGATTATTGACCAAATGACCGAAATGGGCTACATCTCGGCAGCCGACGGCGCAAAGCCAAGAAATGTGTATATAACGCTTGAAGAATACTATCAGATTTTCGGCGATAACTACGAATAACGGAGAGATAATGACCAAAGAAGAATTAACGGCAAAGAAAGTATCTGCAATTTCACTCGGCTGCGATAAAAACCGAGTGGATCTTGAAAAGATGCTTTTTTTGCTTTCTAAATATGGCTTTCAAATTGTGGAAAAGGTGGAAGAGGCGGATATTGTTATTGTCAACACCTGTGCATTTATATTGCCTGCAAAACAGGAGGCGATTAATAATATAATCGAAATGGAAGAGTTAAAAAAGCGGGGGAAAATTGAAAAACTTATTGTGACGGGCTGCCTTATTGCGCGCCACAAAAAGGAAATAAAGGACGAATTCCCAGAAGTTGACAGATTTGTAAATCTAGCTGAAAACAAAGATATCGTTGGAATTGTGGAAGAACTCTATGGTATGAAAAAATCAAAATCTGCAGTGTATTATGACAGAGTTCTCACAACATCTTGTGGATACGCCTATTTGAAGATTGCAGACGGGTGCAACAATGTTTGCTCCTTTTGCACCATTCCTCGCATTCGTGGCAAGTATAAAAGCGAAAAAATCGAGGACTTGGAAGAGGAGGCAAAAACTCTTGTTCGCCGCGGCGTGAAAGAACTTATTCTTGTCGCGCAGGACACCACTCGATATGGAATGGACCTCTATGGCAAGCCGGCACTTTTGGACCTTTGCAAAAGGCTTGTTAAGATTAAGGGGTTAGAGTGGATAAGAATTCACTATGCATATCCCGAAATGATAACAGACGAACTTCTCGAGTTTATTGTTAAAGAAAAGAAGATGTGTAACTATCTCGATATTCCGTTGCAACACATCGACAATGAAATTCTTTCCAGCATGCGCCGCAAGCATGACGAGAAATTCACTCGTGAACTTATTGAGAAAATACATAGCCGCTTTCCTCAAATTAAAATTCGCTCCACATTCATTGTTGGTTATCCGGGCGAAAGCGAACGGGCATTTAAAAAACTTTTAAAATTTCTTAAAGAGGCAAAACTTACTCTTGTGGGCTTCTTCCCATATTTCAGAGAGGAGAACACTGTAAGTTTTTATCTTAAAAAACAAAAATCGAATTTCACAAAACAGCGCCGCCTTAAGAAAGCACAAAAGGTGCAGGAAAAGGTTGCTGCCATGGCGGCGAGCGAAGATGTCGGCATAACTTGCAAGATTATTGTCGATAGTTTTGACGAGCAGAGCGGAATGTTTATCGCTCACAGCGAATTTCTTTCTCCTTTAGTTGACTTTAATGTGCAAATTGTGGATAATGATAATATTGAAATCGGCAAAATGTATGATGCTAAACTTGTCGACTTTAACGGAAATTATTTTGAAGGAGAGATAGTGTGAATTTACCGAACAAGATAACAATTTCGAGAATTTGTTTAATTCCGCTGGTAATTTTCTTCTTCCTTGCAGATTTTATTCCATATGGAAAACTTGTTGCGGCGCTCATTTTTGGCATTGCTGCGATAACCGATAATGTGGACGGAAGAATTGCAAGAAAGAGAAATCTTGTCACTGACCTAGGCAAATTCTTGGACCCAATTGCTGACAAAGTGCTTGTTATGAGTGGGCTGCTTTTGATTGTGGCGCATCCAATTATGGGGGCGGGTGTGACGAATGCGGCTCCGGCAGTGTGGCCAATTTGGCTGGGAATAATCTGCGCGGTGCTTATTCTTGCAAGAGAACTTATAATCAGCGCATTCCGCCAAATTGCGGCAACTAAAAAACTTGTTATGGCGGCTGATAAGTCGGGCAAGATTAAAGCATTTTTGCAAGATATAACAATCTTCCTATACATGATTTATGCCTTTCTTGTATCCGAGTTCTGGGCTTCAATTGCGGGAACAGCCAACACTGTGCTGTGTATTATTTTGATAATCTTCCTTGTTGTGACAACAATTTTGACAATCACTTCCGGAATTGGCTACATCATTAAAAACAAGCATGTCCTGAAAGACGCTGAGCCAAAGAAGGAGGAGCCGGTTGCTAGATATGACATGCTTATTCCCGATGTTCTTAGCGAGTTTGTTGAGGAAGGAGTTATAAGTCTTAAACTGATTGAAGAGCGATTTGCCCTTAATGAAGAGCGTGCTGAAAAAATTCTCGACGACATGGCCGAACTTGAATACATTTCGGACGAAGGCGAGCAGCGAGAAATTTTGATTAGCGTGGAAGAATACAAAGATATGTTTGCAAAGAAAGATTAGAAATAGAGAGGTTAATATGGAAAAGAAAGTTACAAAAGAGGATGCACTTTCAGAGGCTCTTCTTCAAATTGAAAAACAATATGGAAAAGGCTCGATTATGAAACTTGGCGACAATGCCGCGCAGAAAATTGATGTTATTCCAACTGGATGCTTGACGCTTGACCTTGCACTTGGAATTGGCGGAGTGCCAAGAGGCAGAGTTGTTGAGATATATGGGCCAGAGTCGTCCGGAAAGACAACTGTTTCACTGCATATCATTGCCGAGGCTCAAAAAATGGGCGGAACGGCAGCATTTATCGACGCCGAACACGCTCTTGATCCTAGTTATGCCGAAAAACTTGGCGTTGTGCTTAAAGATTTATATGTTTCTCAGCCTGATAACGGCGAGCAAGCACTTAATATTTGTGACATGCTTGTTAGATCGGGCGGAGTTGACATTGTTGTTGTCGACAGTGTTGCCGCGCTGACACCTAAGGCCGAAATTGATGGCGAAATGGGCGATAGTCATGTAGGACTGCAGGCTAGAATGATGTCGCAGGCTTTAAGAAAACTTACCGGAGCGATAAACAAAAGCAACTGCACAGTTATTTTCATTAATCAACTTCGTGATAAGATTGGCGTTATCTATGGCAGCCCGGAAACAACTGCGGGTGGAAAGGCGCTCAAATTCTATGCAAGTGTGAGACTTGATGTTAGAAAAGGTGAGGCTATTAAAGACGGCGCAAATGTGCTTGGAAACAAGACCAAAGTTAAAGTTGTTAAAAATAAACTCGCTCCTCCTTTCAAGGTGGCCGAGTTTGAGATTATCTACGGCAAGGGTATATCAAAAACGGGATGCGTTGTTGATCTTGCAACTCAATTTGGAATAATTAAAAAATCGGGATCTTGGTTTGCTTATCAAGACGAGAAGATTGGCCAAGGTAAAGAAAACACCAAGGCATATCTTGAGTCACATCCAGAAATTTTTGCCGAGATTGAAAAACTTATTGTTGACGAAGTTAATAAAGAAGGCTTGCCTCTCGATAGTTCGGACGGAGAGTAAAAAGCGCCGCGCGCAAGCGCCCCCACACGCGAAGCGTGTGGGGGCTGCCAAAAATGCGAATGCATTTTTGGCGGGGCTTTGCCCTTTTGGGCAAAGCCTGCTTGCGCGCGCCGTTGTCACACGAACCATTTTCGTCTTTTTTCAGGTTGCGTTTCCGCCGCAGCCTCTTTTTTTAATTTGAACTCATATTCTCTAGTGTTTTTCTTGTCTCCAAAGTCGACCGAAATTCGCAGGCTCTCGCCGCCAACTTCAACTTGCGTTTCAGTTTCTCCCGACATATTAGAAAGTTCCACTCTTAGTTTTTTTCCGTCATAGAAGCGATAAACAAGATTTCTTTGTGCGTTAAATTTCACTGTCACGATATTTGCATTCTTTGATATTGCAAACCTAGTCTCCGGCACTTCAATAAAGTTGTCGGTGACATCTTTAGGTTCGTTAAACACTGAAAAGAGTGCCATTTTTTTAAAGCGCTCAGGCTCATTTGGCGCGGCTAGTTTAAGAATATGTTCATTTTCAAGGCTAAGAGTGTCAATTTCTCTCTCCACAACGCTTAGTGGCTGCGAGAATGCACCCTCTGTTTCGCGACTTGATTTTTCAAAGAACCTTTTAACGCATCTTGTTGGCTGATTTCCGCCCGCCACCGAGATAGGCGAGTTATCAAGATTTCCCACCCAAACAGCGCAAACATGGCTAGGGGTGTAGGCAACACACCAAGCATCTAAGTTCTCCTTGCCGCGGCCGACAGTTCCGGTCTTTGCAGCGATTGGAAGTTCGAGCGTTCCGAGCGCTTTTGCTGTGCCTGAATATGCGGCTTCTTGAAGCATGGTGGTCATAAGATAGGCGGCGTCCTCGCGAAGCACTCTTTTTTCCTCGCTTTTGTGGTGATATAAAATTTTGCCGCCGCTGTCAGTTATATATTCGATAAACTTTGCCTCAGCAAAATTGCCATTTTGCGGGAAAACTGTGTAAGCCTGGGCAAGGTCCTTTATGCTCACTCCATATCTCATGCCGCCGAGCGCGAGAGCATAGGAATTATCAAGTTCGTCAAATTCGATGCCTAGTTCCTCGGCATAGGCTTTTGCCTTATCAATTCCAACATATGAAAGCACCTTGATCGCAGGAATGTTTATCGACTTTGAAACGGCTTCAGTCGCCGAAAGATAGCCTCGGAATTTGCCGTCAACATTTTTAGGGTTATATTCGCCGAGTGCGAGAGGCTCGTCTAAAAGTTGCGTCTCGGGCGAGATCAAATCTTCGTTCAGCGCCGGCGCATAGACAAGAAGCGGCTTAATCGCAGAGCCCGGCTGGCGCTTTGCGTCCAAAATCTTGTAAGGGCTGCTGCCTTCGAAGGCTGTCACCGCATGGCGTGATGCATCAATCACAATTGCGGCATGGTCGGCAGAAGCGAAGTCCTCGCTCTCCAGCGCGTTCTTAAGGTTATTCTGCGCCTCGTTTGAAAGGTAGGTGTGGAGTTTGTAGCCATTGAGCGCGATGTCTTTGGCCGGCATTTTAAGGATGCAGCAGGCTTCGTCAAGTGCCGCCTCGCCATATGAATTGATAGGGTTAGAGTTATCGGTCTGCAAGGAGAGCGCAAGCGGCTTCTCCTTTGCCGCAAATGCTTCTTCTTCGGTGATAAAGCCCGACTTTTGCATCTCGCTAAGCACCAAGTTGCGGCGCTTTAGAGCGTTATCTTCCTTCAAAATCGGTGAATATTTGCTTGGCGACTTTATCATTCCTGCAAGCAGCGCACCTTCTTCAAGCGTGAGGTCTTTTGCTTCTTTCGAGAAATAATATTCTGCTGCATTTTCAATTCCATAGCAGTTGTTGCCATAATAGATGGCGTTTAGATAACTTTCCAAAATCTCGTCCTTAGAATGTGATTTTTCAAGTTTTCTTGTCAGCACAATTTCCTTGATTTTTCGCTCAAAAGTCTTTTCGGAGGAAAGATGCGTGTTCTTGATAAGTTGCTGACTGATTGTGGACGCGCCTTCTTTCAAACTGCGGGAGAGAATGTTATTAATCCCCGCTTTGGTAATGCGTTTGAAGTTTAGCCCATGGTGAGAATAAAAGTCCTTATCTTCAATCGCCACAAAGGCGTTTTTTACATGCGCGGGAATGGCTTCAATTTTGGAAAAGGAGTGATTGAAAGAGTTTTCTTCCTTTATCGGACGATTGTCGGCATCATATATCTGCACTGAAAGTGTGGGTGAGGAAATTTTGTCGTTATCAAGTTTCAAAGAAGAGTATTTTGCAAAGTTTGCACCCACGAAAATTGTGCCAGCAATAACAATAGCCGCACATAAAACAAGGGTTGAAAGGGCTGTGATTTTGACAAATTTCTTCATATTTCTTAATATGTCTCTTTAAAAGCAAAATATTTGCAAAAGTTCGCAAAATCTTGTATAATGTGTGCATGAGATATCAAATTGTCACATTTGGCTGCCAAATGAATGTTCACGAGTCCGAAAAAATTGCTTTTATCCTTGAAGGCAAGGGCTTTTTGCCAACCGAAAATCGCGAAGAGGCAGACATTATTGTGTTCAACACCTGTGCCATTCGAGAGGGTGCGGAAGATAGGGCGCTTGGCAATGTTGGCGCGCTGAAAAGGCTTAAAAAATTAAAGCCACATCTTATAATCGCAGTTTGTGGCTGTGCAACTCAAAAGGAGAGCACTGCCATATATATCAAGAAAACTTTTCCTTTTGTCGACATTGTTATCGGCACATTTAATTTGCATGAACTCGGCTCTTACATAGACCGCGCTCGCGAAAAAAGGGTGCTTGAACTTTGGCAAGAGGGCGAAATCGACGAGGAAAAATCATATCTTCGTTCCAGCGGCGAAAATGCGTGGGTGAACATCATGTATGGCTGCAACAACTTTTGCACCTATTGCATTGTGCCATATGTTCGAGGCAGGGAAAAATCGAGAAAGCCGAAAAACATTCTTGAAGAGGTGAGAAAAATTGTGGCTGAAGGCAAATACAAAAAAATCACACTTCTTGGCCAGAATGTCAACTCCTATGGCAAAGACCTTGAAGAAAAACTCACTTTTGCTCAGCTTCTACATAAAATTTCCGAAATTCCTGGCGACTTTAAAATCGGCTTTATGACCTCGCACCCGAAAGATATTACGGACGAACTTATTCATGAAATCGCAACAAACGATAAAGTGCTTAAAGAATTGCATCTGCCGGCACAGAGTGGAAATGATCGCATTTTAAAAATCATGAACAGGCGCTACACTCGCGAGAAATATCTTGAAATAATTGAAAAGTGCAAAAAAGAAGTTCCAAACATTTCGCTCACTTCCGATTTTATCGTTGGCTTTCCGACGGAGACGGAAGAGGAGTTTAACGACACTCTTTCTCTTGTGAAAGAGGTAGGTTTTTCGGGCATATTTGCATTTATGTATTCGCCGCGTGAGGGAACGGTGGCGGCAAGCATGGAGGGTCAGGTTCCCGAGAAAGTGAAGCACGAACGGGTGAATAAACTGCTCGCTCTTCAAAAACAAATTCAAAAAGAGGCTAAAAAATGAAAGTTACACCAATGCTAACTCAATATCTGCAGATTAAAGAAAAGTATCCGGACAGCGTGCTGTTTTTTCGCCTTGGCGACTTTTACGAAATGTTTTTCGAGGACGCAGTCAACATCAGCCGCGAACTCGACCTTGTGCTGACCCAGCGCGCAGAAACTCCAATGTGCGGAGTGCCATATCACGCTTGCGATACATATTTGCAGAAACTTATTGAAAAGGGCTATAAAGTTGCCATTTGCGAACAACTTGAAGAGCCTGTGAAGGGCAAAATGGTCGCTCGCGATGTTGTGAGGGTGATAACGCCCGGCACAGTGACAGAAGACATCATGCTCGACAATCGTAAAAACAATTTCATTCTCATGGCGGCTAAAATTGGCGATAGGCTGGGCCTTAGTTATGCCGATATCACCACCGGTTTTTTTCAGGTGGAATTTATCGAAAAAGAACTTGCAAAATCATTTTCTGACACGCTTTCAAGGGTCAGCCCAAGCGAAGTAATAGGAAATGAGGAGGCTCTGGGGCTTTACAACAGTCTGCCGATTTTAAATCTTGGCATTTTGCCTAAGATGCAGGCCTACTATGACTGGGCTTTTGGCGGCGAGCGTTGCAATGACAACCTCAAAAAGCAATTTGGCGAGAACTATCTTAAAGTGTATGAACTCGAAGGCAAAAAGGCGGCAACAATAAGTGCCGGCGCGCTTATCGAGTATCTTTCCGAGACGCAAAAGCGCCAAATCAAAAGCATTAAGCATCTTAAACTTGTTAAAAACTCCGATTATATGCAACTTGACGCCACAGCAAGGCGCAATTTGGAACTTGTGGAAACAATTCGCGAGCGCAAACGCTATGGCTCGCTTATTTGGCTGATGGACAAAACTAAAACAAGCATGGGTGCAAGAAAACTTAGATATATTTTTGACCACCCGCTTCAGTCTCCATATCTAATCAACGAGCGTCTCGACAGGGTGGAAGAACTTTTCAAAAAGCCTGTTTTGCGCGATAGGGTGGACACACTTTTGTCGGGCATTGCAGATATCGAAAGAGTTGCCGGCAAGATTGCATATGGAAATGTGCTGCCGAAGGAACTTTTGACACTTAAAAAATCACTCGAAAGCCTGCCAGAACTTAAGAAGACACTTGAGAAGTCAAACTCGCTTAAAGATTTAGCAGAGAAAGTGGAAGGCTTTGAAGATGTGTTTGACCTTTTAAATAGGGCAATTCACAATGAGCCTCCAACATTTATGCGCGAAGGCGGATATATTGCCAACGGCTTTAACACAGAACTTGACAATTTGCGCAACATCAAGCAAAAGGCGACAGAATGGATAGATGCGCTCGAAGCCGAGGAACGCCGGAACACAGGAATTAAGAATTTGAAGATTGTCAAAAATCGTGTGTTTGGATATTTTATTGAAGTCAACAAAAAGGACTCTGACCGCGTGCCTCTCACATACAAGCGCAAGCAGACTGTGGCTAATAATGAGAGATATATCACTGAAGACCTTAAAATGATAGAGGAAAAGGTGCTTGGCGCGGACGAAAAAGCAGTTAAACTGGAAGCGATTATCTATGACCAGTTAAAGACGCATCTTCAAACGCTGGTGGACGAACTGCTCACCACGGCGGACGCGATAAGCGATGTTGACAGCCTGTTGTCACTTGCCTTAGTTGCGGCAAACAACAATTTTGTGCGCCCAGAGATTGGGGAGGATGTGAAAGAACTTTCGATTGTCGGCGGAAGACACCCGGTTGTTGAAGCCTTCCTTAAGGACGGAACCTTCATTTCAAATGACACACAGCTTTCTTCGCCGGACGACCAAATTATGATTATCACCGGCCCGAACATGGCGGGAAAGAGCACATATATGCGCCAAGTTGCGCTAATCACTTTCATGGCGCACATTGGAAGTTTTGTGCCGGCGCAGGAGGCGAAAGTTGCAATCACTGACCGCATTTTCACTCGCGTGGGTGCAAGCGACGACCTTGCTTTCGGTCAGAGCACATTTATGGTGGAAATGAGCGAGGTGGCAACAATTCTTGCCAACGCAACAGAAAAAAGTCTTGTTATTCTTGACGAAATCGGTCGCGGCACTTCCACATTTGACGGGCTTAGCATTGCATGGGCGGTGGTGGAGCACCTTGCAAACAAACTTCCGGCTAAAACGCTGTTTGCAACTCACTATCATGAACTGACAGACCTTGAAGGCAATTTGCCTGGCGTGAAGAACTACAAAATTCTTGTAAAAGAGATAAGCGACGATGTGGTCTTTCTCAGAAAGATTGTGCGCGGCGGCGCGAACAAGAGTTTCGGAGTGGAAGTTGCGCGCATGGCAGGTCTTCCAAATGAAGTGCTTAAGCGAGCAAAGGAGATTTCCAATAATCTTGAGACGCTAAATCAAAAACTTGATATAAACGCGGCGGGCGCTTCGCGGCCGGAGAAAAAAGAAAACAAGGTGGCAGAAGAAGTCTATCGCATAATCAAAGATATCGACCCGAACAGGCTTTCGCCAATGGCGGCGTTTGACATAATTGTTGACCTTGCACAAAAGATTAAGGAGGAAGAATGAATATTAAACTTTTAGATAAAATGGTCTTTAATCGCATTGCTGCGGGTGAGGTGGTGGAAAAACCAGCCTCCATTGTTAAAGAACTTGTTGAAAACAGCATCGACGCAAAAGCCAGCGTTATCAGCATCGAAATTGAAAATGGCGGCAAAAAGAAAATTGTCATTTCCGACAACGGCCATGGCATTATGAAAGAAGATTTGCATAACGCCTTCTTGCCTCATGCAACAAGCAAGATTTCGAAGATTGAGGACCTCGACACCATTCAGACCCTTGGCTTTAGGGGTGAGGCTCTCGCGTCAATCGCCTCTGTCTGTCACATCTATGCTTCTTCGCGCTCTCATAATGAAGAGGTTGGGCACAGCATAAGAATAGACGGCGGGCTGTTTAGCGAAGTGAAGGAAGTGGCTCGAAATCAAGGCACAACAATTGAAGCGACAGACCTTTTCTATAACGCTCCTGTGCGCGCTAAGTTCCTGCGCAGAGACAAGGTTGAAGAGACGGAAATCACACACCTTATCGAAAAATTTATGCTTGCACATCCCGAAATTTCTTTCCTATATGTTGTTGACGGAAAACAGGTGTATAACACTATATCGTCGGAGTTATCTGACATAATATACACAATATATGGAAAAGAAGTTTACGATAATCTTATAAGTGTTGCAGCTGAAGAAGACGGAATTGAACTTCGCGGCTTCATAGTTTCGCCTAAATTTTCCAAAATCAATCGCTCATGCCAGACGCTGTTTGTCAACGGCAGATATGTTGAAAACTATCTTGTTTCAACAGCCGTGCAAGGCGCATATGAAGCGTTTTTAATGAAAGGAAGATTTCCAATCTACATTCTCGGCCTCTCTGTAAAGCCGGACAGCGTGGATGTTAACATTCACCCAACAAAGCGCGAAGTTAAGTTTGAAAACCCTAATAAGGTGTTCGGCTTTGTGAGGCGTGCAGTTGAGGAAGCACTCTTGTCAGACAATCAAATGGCAAGCTTTGAAATCAAAGAGGCTGAAAAGTCGCTTGAGTTTTCGGAGATTGAAGCGCGCGACCCTGACAACGAAAAAGGCGTGGCGCATGTGCCATTTGCAGATATCGACCCACTTCCAGTGCAAGAGGGCAGAAGTTATCGCGATATCAACCCTCATGAAAAGATTGTTTATCCGGAACTTGACAACAAAATTGAAACTCGCAAGGTGCGCAGAAAACTGCCTGACTTTATGAACATTGTTATTGAAGACGAAGTTCCAATCAACAAAAAGGGCGGGCCAATTTTCTTCGACCAAACAGAAGCAAAGCACGCCGAAGAAATCTTGGCGGGCAAGAGTTTAAAAAACACCTTTCTGACAGCATCTGTTAAGGAAGAAATGCAAATTCTCGGCACTCTTTTTGCAACATATATCGTTGTTGAATATGACGACAAAGCCTATTTTATCGACCAGCATGCTGCGCACGAGCGCACGCTGTATGATAAACTCTGCTCGCAAGTTGAAAATGCCGAGGTGATTAAGCAGCCTATGCTTGTGCCTTTCTCGCTTAAACTTTCTCAGAAAGAGAAAATTAAGATTATGGAAACAAAACAAGCGCTTTCTGAACTTGGCTTTGAAATTAAAGAAACAAAATCGGGCTGCGAAGTTGGCAGCGTTCCGCTTATCTTAAGTGAAATTGCCCTCGACGGCTTTTTCGAGAGTGTGCTTGCGGACGAGAGCATATTTGATAAGTCGGCAAGTGAAATTTTAAAATCACGCCTCAGCCAATATGCTTGCAAGCATGCAATCAAGGCGGGCGACCATATCTCTGAAGACGAAATCGCCTTTCTTATCGACGAAATGCGCAAGGGCGTGCTGCTTTGCCCTCATGGCAGGCCAACAGTGTTGGAACTGACCAAAAGAGATTTTGAAAAACTTTTTAAAAGAGTGCTCTAATGGCCGGCAAAGATAGGGCTGTTATCATTCTTGGGCCGACCGGCGTTGGAAAAAGTGAGTTTGCAATCAAACTTGCTAAACTTTTTGACGGCGAAATTATCTCTGCTGACAGCGTGCAAATTTATCACGGTCTCGATATTGGCTCGGCGAAAATATCCGAAAAAGAGATGCAGGGCATTAAACATCACTGCATAGATTTTTTGCCGCCTGAAGCAGATTTTTCGGTGTTTGAGTTTGTGGAAAAAACTAGGGCCTTTATAACTGACATTTGCAGCCGAAATAAACTGCCAATCATTTGCGGCGGCACAGGCTTGTATATTAAAGCGCTTATCGAGGGCTACGATTTTGGCGGAAGTGGACGGGTTCAAGAGTTTCGCGAAAAGTTGTGGCAGATTGAGGGCGAAGAACTTCACAATATGCTGAAGGAACTTAACCCCGAACGAGCAAGTGAAATTTCGCCGAGCGACAAGAAAAAAATTATCCGTGCAATCGAGATTGCTAAATTTGGCACGGCTCCCGGCAAAAGCGGGAGCGATATCAACTTTCTTCCGCTTGCTCTCACGCTGGAGAGGGAGAAGTTATATGAAAAGATAAATGCGCGTGTGGACAAAATGATTAGGCAGGGGCTGATAGAGGAAGTTAAAGCGCTTAAAGAAAGAGGGCTAAGCGAGAAAAATCAGTCTATGCAAGCAATCGGCTACAAGGAAACGCTGGCATATCTAAATGGTGCGCTATCGCTTGAGGAAATGTCTGATTTAATTAAGCAGCACACTCGAAACTATGCAAAAAGGCAAATGACATTTCTTCGTGGCATGAAGATTAAGATGTTTGACCGACAAAACGAAGACGAAATAATCGAATATGTGAGAGGTTTTTATGACAATAAATGAGATAGAAAAAGGGCTGAGCCAAGAATTTGCCAGAGTGGACGAAATCAGTTTTGTCAATCAAAAGAAAGTTATTAATTCTTTCCGCGACCAAAGAATAAGTTCCAACATGTTTGCCGGCACAACTGGATATGGCTATGACGACAAGGGCAGAGACACGCTTTGCAAGATTTTCGCACAAGTTTTTGGCGCAGAGGACGCCATTGTCAGCCCGCTGCTCACTTGTGGCACGCATACCATTTCCACCGCGCTATATGGCTTGCTTCGCCCGGGCGACACTCTTTTGTCTATAAGCGGCAATTTGTATGACACCCTGGAAGACACACTTCTTGGAAAAGGGAATGGCAGTCTTGAAGATTTCGGAGTTAAATATGAGAAAATCGACCTTGCTGGCGACGATTTCGATTTTGCGAAGATAGAAAAAAGAGTGAAGAAGTTAAAGCCTAAGGTTGTTTTTATTCAGCGCTCACGCGGATATTCCACAAGAAAAGCTTTAAGTGTAAATCAAATCGGCGAGGTTGCAAAGTTTGTTAAAAGCCTTAGCCCGCAAAGTTTTGTGGTGGTCGACAACTGCTATGGCGAGTTTGTGGAAGAAAAAGAGCCGACCGATGTCGGCGCCGATGTGATTATGGGCTCGCTTATAAAAAATGCGGGCGGCGGACTTGCGCCGACGGGTGGATATATAGCCGGAACTAAAAAAGCGATTGAACTTATCGAAAAGCGTTTCACTTGCCCGTCACTTGGTCGGGAAGTCGGCTCGTTTGAAATGGGATATAGGCTTTTCTATCAAGGGCTTTTCATTGCTCCGCACACAGTGGCGCAGGCTTTAAAGGGCTCTCTTCTTATCGGCAAAGTTATGGAAGAAAAGGGCTACACAGCAATTCCGGCAACATATGAGCCAAGCGGAGATATCATAAGAAGCATTGTTATGAATGACGAAAAAGCGCTTATCAAATTTGTGCAAACAGTGCAAAAGTTTTCGCCTGTCGACTCTTTTGTGACGCCACTGCCGTGGGATATGCCAGGCTATGACGACCAGGTTATCATGGCTGCTGGCACCTTTGTTGGGGGTGCGTCAATAGAAATGAGTTGCGACTCGCCAATTAGAGCGCCATATGTTGCATATTTCCAAGGTGCGCTGACATATGAGCACGCAAAAGCCGTCGCCGAAGAACTTATGAGACTTTTCTAATAAAATATTTCACGCATTAAAAGCGCTCATTCTTTAAAATTTAAAAGCCCACGAAGTGTGTTCTTTTTTTGCATTCTACAAAATATGATAAAATATGCGAAATTATAAAACACGGTCGGTGGTCGGTCAATTTAAATCTTCTTTCGCACAGAAGTGTTCTGAATGCAAATGGCTCTTGATTATCGTGCTGAGCATAACACTTGTTTGTTTTATTGGCGGAATTGTTGTATTTGCTTCCACGCCGGAATGTTATCCGGGCGGGGAATACATTCTCACTTTTGCCGGAGTTAGGGGCGGCTTTGGTGCGTTTTTCTCCCGCACACTTTCAATCGTTGTTGTTATGGGCGTCAGCTTTGCCTGCTCGCTCACAGTTTGGACTATGCCACTTGCCGTCATTCTACTTGGCTTCAGGGGATATCTTCTTGGCTTCAACATCGCCGCTCTTTGCGCCGGCTTTGGAATGTCGGGACTTTTGAATGCAATTTTAATCGTCATTCCTTGTCAACTTTGCATGCTGGCGGCTCTAATTCTCTTTTTATGCTTTTCAACAAAAACATCCATTTACTGCAAAAAGTTTGGAAATGGGGGAAGAAGCCGCTGGAAGACGATACTATGTTTCTTTCTCGTGTTAGTCATTTTAAACCTTATTGAAACACTACTATTGTTAACTTTTTCTGCAAAGGTGATACTTGTTATTTAAAACATGAATGAAAAAATCTTTTTTGAAAACACTACCTATAAAAAAGGAGTGAATATGAAAAGATTTTTGCTATTTAGTGTGATTTCTGCTGTAATACTATCAACATTTTGTGGTATTATGCCAACAACAGTGTTTGCAGCAACAGCGGAAGAGGTCTCTTCGAAGAGCGCGGTGCTTATGGACTATGGCTCAAAAGAGATATTGTTAGAGAAGAATGCGCACGACAAAGTGCCTGTTGCTAGCATGGTAAAAATGATGACAATTCTCCTCACACTTGAGGAAATTGACGCGGGAAATCTGCAACTTTCAGAGATGCTCACAACTTCTGAGAAGGCTGCAGGAATGGGCGGCTCGCAGGTGTTTATCGACCCATTTGTTGAGTATAGCGTCTCGGATATGCTTAAGAGCGTGATTGTTGCATCTGCTAACGACGCAAGTGTTGCCCTCAGCGAGCACATCGCAGGCAGCGAAGAGGCATTTGTTAAGAGAATGAATAAGCGTGCTAAAGAACTGGGCATGAATGACACAAACTATGTCAACTGCACCGGTCTTCCAGCGCCGGAGCAATATTCGTCGGCATATGACAGCGCTCTTGTTCTGCACGAAGTGACTGGCCACGAAATTTATCACAATTATTCCACCATTTGGATGGAAGACCTTGTTCACCCATCGGGAAGAAAGACGGGGCTTGTGAACACCAATAGACTGATAAGATATTATAACGGCTGCGACGGCGGAAAAACCGGCTCGACAAATGAGGCCGGATGCTGCCTTGCCGCAACTGCGAAACGCGACGACATGCGCCTTATCAGCGTGATTGTGGGAGCAAAGGACTCTAAAACTCGCTTTAACGAATGCTCTTCGCTTTTTAACTATGGCTTTGCAAATTTTGAAAATGTTAGCCTTGTAAATTCGGCTGAAGCGCTTAAAGTTCTTCCGGTTTCCAAAGGAAGAGTTAAGGAAGTTGAAATCTACGCTGCTGAAGATTTCTCGGCGCTTATCAAAAAGGGCGAAGAGAATGGATATGAGGTGCAAATTGATGTTCCGGCCTCAGTCAAGGCTCCGGTTAAAGCCGGACAAAGCGTTGGAAAGGTTATGGTGCTTAAAGAGGGAGTTGTTGTTAAAGAAATTCCACTTGTGACGAAATCTGACCTTAAGAAAATGACTTATCTCGACTCACTTAAGAAAATCGGCGAAAAATGGTGAGAAAAATAATCAGACCCGCTAAAAATTTAGCGGGTTTTTTGTTGGAGTTTTTTATTTTTTTATGTATACTAAATTTGACTTATGCTTTACTATCTTTTCACACTTGAACTTAGAGGTTGGGCGTTTGTGGCATTTTTTCTGGCATATATCGTTGCCGTTGCCATAGCGTTTTCGGCGCACGAATTTTCGCACGCGCTTGTTGCCAACTGGTGCGGAGATAGAACTGCAAAGTCGCTTGGCAGAATGAGTTTAAATCCTTTTAAACACATCGACACTTTTGGCATGCTGTCCTTCTTGTTCGTCGGCTTTGGCTGGGCAAAGCCTGTGCCAATCAACCCTTTGAAGTTTAGAAACTACAAAAGGGGAATAAGGCTTGTCTCGTCTTCGGGCGTGGTGACAAACTTCTTTCTTTCATTTGCATTTAGTGCGATGTTCTATTTTTTAGCGCCGCTATTAAACTTAAACAATGTTTTCTTCATGTTTATTTTCTATCTTCTCATGTTCTCGACCACAATCAATCTCTCGCTTGCCATTTTCAATCTGCTGCCGATTTATCCGCTTGACGGCTTTAACTTCCTTTCGTCTTTCATGAGACCGGACAACAAATTTGTGCAGTTCATGTATCGATATGGCTCAATCATTCTCTTGATTGTCGTTGTTCTGCCGATTTTTGACCTTATCTACGAATTTGGCATAATTGGCTTGCAATCACTTTTCTTTAAACTATGGGGGCTTTTTTAAATGAGCGAAACACAATCTGAACAACTCAATTTTCTTGACGATAAAGTGCGATTTAGGCTGGAAAACTTCGAGGGTCCGCTTGATCTTTTGTTGCACCTTATTAAGTCCTCCAAAATGGACATTATGGAAGTTAAACTTGCCGACATAACTGAGCAATATCTTGACTACATGCAAGATATCTCGTCAATCGACATGGAAAGAGCGAGTGAGTTTATCACCGTGGCGGCAACGCTGATTGAAATTAAGTCTAAATATCTCTTGCCTGTCATGACCGAAGAAGAGCCGGAAGAGGAGGATAGCGAGGCGCTGCTTTTAAGACGGCTTAAAGAATATGAACTTTTCAAAGAGGTGGGCGCGGGGTTAAAAGAACGCGAGGACATTAACAAGTTCTATCGTCACCCCGGCGAGGAGACGGAAAAAGTTAAAATCGTGATTAAGGACATGGTGCTTGATAAACTGCTTGACGCGTTTGCCGGTATTCTTGCAAGGGCGTCCTTAAAGCCGAAAGAGGCTCCGGCGCCAAAGACGGTGATAAAAGACCGCTTCACCGTGGCCGAAAAAACAATATCAATAAGAAACTATGCACGCGAGCACAAGCGTTTCGAGTTTGAAGACCTGTTTGTGGAAGACATGACCAAAAGCGAAATGATAAATGTCTTCTTGGCACTTTTGGAACTTTTGAAATTGCAGAATGTGCGGGTGGAGCAAAACGGAATTTTTAATAAGATACATATCATTTCAAATGAGGAGGGGGCATGAGCACCATAGATACAAACTACAACTTGAAAGAGGTTGTCAGAGCCATTCTTTTTGTGGCCGGTGACGGCGTGGAAAAGGAATTTTTGGCGGAGAAACTGGATATTTCAATGAAAGAACTTGAAAAGGCTGTTTGCGCGCTGGAAGAGGAGTGCTCGAACGAAAACGGGCTGCATCTGATTAGATACAAGAACAAAGTTCAACTTTCCTCAAATCCTAATTTTGCAACCTACATCTCCGATGTTTTAAGTCCAATTAGAGAGAAGTCGCTCACTCGTGCGGCGCTTGAGACGCTTGCTATTGTTGCATATAAGCAGCCGGTGACTAAACTCGACATCGAGGACATCCGCCGCGTTAACTCCGACTATGCAACTCAGGCTCTTCTTGACCAGAATATGATTGAAATCGTGGGCAGAAAGGACGCCGTGGGTAGGCCGCTTCTCTTCGGCACGACGGAAGAGTTTTTGAAGCGTTTTAACATTCAATCAATCGAAGATTTGCCGGATTATGACGAACTTATCGACAGATTAAAGGTGCTCGGCGAAGAAGAGCAGCCCGAAAACAACTCGCTGTTTAAAAATGTTGACGACTTTAAGTTTGAAGACGAACTTCCGGTCGGAGAGGGTGAAGAGTTATTTGAAGTCAGCGGTGACGAAGAGGCTTAGGCCTCTTTTTTCTTTTTAAATATTCCAATTTTTTGCAGCATAAAATATTGCATGCAAATAAAGTTTTCAAGGCGCATCACCCCCAAAAAAGCGGTCGGACTGCTGATTTTGGCTGACGCGGCGGCGCTTATCGTGCTCACAGTGATGGTGCTATGCGGCTATTAAAGAAAATTCCGGTGCATCCCACCTTTTTTCTGTTGTTTATTTGGTTTGTCATATCGGGACAAGTCCTCGAGTTTTTTATGCTCACATTTGTGGTGCTCGTTCACGAGGCCGGACACTATCTTGTTGCGAAGGGGCTGAGATATAAACTTGACAGCTTCTATCTTGCCCCATATGGCGTGGCGCTTAATTATAAAGAGGAGAAATTTGCCTCCAACGACGAAATTAAAATTGCGCTCGCCGGCCCAATTTGCAGCCTTGTTTTAAGTTTTGTTATTGTCGGCATTTGGTGGCTTTTTCCCGGAGTTTATGGCCTGACATATCAAATTTGCGGCATGAGCCTTTTTCTAGGCTTATTCAATCTCTTGCCCGCATATCCGCTGGACGGCGGCCGCGTTTTTGTGTCGGCGCTGAGCGAAAAGATGCCACGAAAAAAGGCACTGAAAATTTCGATGTGCATAAATGGCGGGCTGTGTATTTTATTTTTCGTTGCCTTTATTATCACATGCTTTGTTAACTACAACCCAACCTTTGCGCTTATGGTGGTCTTTCTTTTAGGAGGGATAATGGAGTCAAAATTTGAGAGCAAATATCAGCAAGTTAATTTGTATAACAAAAAGGTGAAGGATTTTTCGCATGTTAAAACGCTGGCCGTCAGCGAGGAGGTGACGCTCGGCGAGCTTTTGCGTGCGATAGACGGAAGCAAACTTACAGTTTTCTATATTCTTTCGGAGAGCGGAAAAACAAGGGTGCTGACCGAAAAAGCTGTTTTATCGTTTTGCATGAAAGAGCCGATTTCGAGAAAAATTAAGGAATTGAAGTTTAAATAATTGTCAAACATTTTCTCATGAAGCAGACATTAAAATATATCTATGATAGATTGGAAGAGCAGCTTAAATATGCCGAGACGAAACATTCGATTTCCATCACGCTTGCCTCCGCCTTGACAGTTTTTTCGGCAACATATCTGGATAGTTCCACGCCGCTTATCAACGCACTAAGCGCGATATCGATCATTTTCTCGCTTGTAAGTGTTCTTTATTCATTTCTTGCGCTTTCCGCCAAAAAAGTGCGTTTCGCAAGAACGAAAAAGAGGTTGGAAGACAAAAACTCGAGTGCAAATCTTTTGTATTATAAAGAAATCTCGCTTTTTTCGCCCGAAGATTATGTTTCCCGCATCGCTTCCACATATCCGCTGTTTAAGGGTTACAAGCCCGACGATTTCGACCTTGACCTTTCTAGGCAGGTGGTGGCAACATCCAAGACGATTGCTTCCAAATTTCTTCTTTTCAACTTTGCCCTAACTTTTCTCATTCTCAGCCTCTTTTGTGAAAGTGCAGTGATAATTTTGAAGGGGCTACTCACATGACCGAGTTTGATAGGCAGTTATATGAATATCTCGTCGGGCTTTTTGAGGACGATCCGCTCCCGGACGAGATTAAATTTATCTATTTCCAGATAAAAAACGATAGGTGCGGCTATCACCTTGAAATCAAGGGCAGTGAGATAAAAAACGCGGAGTATTTTGGCTATCACCCGCTGGAAGGTCAATATTACTTTTTCGACTATCCGCGCGATAAGACGCTTTTTGTTACCGAACTTGAACTTGCAATAAAAAACCTTCCGCTTTTTAAGGGGCGAAAGGTGTTTTTGCTTGATAATGGCCTGCTTTCGGAGATTAAAATCTAGTCTAGATATTTGATAAGTTTTTCGATGCTGCCTTTTTGATAGTCTTTAAGTTTTTCTAAGATCTCGTCGAGTTCGGGCGAGATGTTTTTGTGGTCGGATGCGTCCTTTATGCAGGTGATGTAGCCCATAAATGAGCCGAGAAGCAGAAGTTCGGCGATTTTGCGATTAGATTTATCGGTCATGGTGGACATGTTTACGCTCATCCACATTCTCGCTTTTTCCAGCCAGCTGTTGCCTTTTATGCCGGTGATATTTTCGCTTTTTGCAAAGAGTTCGCATTCTTGTTTGAGCGAGATGTAGTCGCTTTGAATTTCGGCCACAACTCTTTTGAAGGCGTCGTCCTCTATTTTGGGCAGGATGTCCTCAATCGATTGAGTTCCCGCATTGATGTTCTGATAAATTGCGTTTGTGTAGTCCATTAGAAGTTCGTTCTTTTCCATGTTTTCTCCTTTTTTTCTATTGTGAAGCGAAAAAGATTTTTCTATTCTCAGGAATGAAAATTTTTCTTTTTCTCACAATAAAGGCATGAAACTGTCGACTAAAATCTTCATTGTCCTTTTTGTTGTGACACTCATTCCGTCGCTTGTGCTCGGAAAGTATGTTTTCGAAGGAATTTCCGCCACCGGCACCGGCTTCAAGTTCAATTTTAATGGACTAGCCATTGCCGGGCTTGTTATGACGCTGATATCTAACATATTTGGCACTATTTTATACATCCGCTTTCTGCGCACACAAAAACTTAGCCATGTGGTGTTTTTCTCAACTGTGCCACTCTCCATCTTTTATGGCTTTGGAATTTTCATTATTGCGGGAATTTCAAACTTCGGCGGCGACACTGCTTCCACTGTGCAGACAATTTTAAATGTCTCCCAGAAAAAGACATATAACTCAATTTTGTGGGCGGTGCTTTTGACGCTTGTCTACATTGTTGCCCTCTTTTTTATCTACGCTTTTATCTGTCGCCCTGTGCAAAGATTGGAGCAGATAACCCACCGTCTTGGCGATGGCAAAGTTAGGGAGGAAAGCTTCGAAATCGGCAAGTCAAAGCAGTTTAAAAACATTGAAAGCAGTCTTGAAAAAATTAACTATAACTACAAAGAAAAGGAAAATCTTGTCCGTCAGGCCGACCTTGAAGCGCAAAAGTTTATTCCTCGTCAGTTTTTGAAATTCCTTGGCAAAAGTTCGATTTCTGAACTAGAACTTGGCAATCAGGTGCAAAAGCGTGCGACCACATTTTTCTGCGACATCGTTTCTTCAACAAAAGTCTCGTCCACGCTGTCTTTGGAAGAGAATTTTAACTTTATCAATTCCTATCTTAACATCGTTTCGCCGATAATTCGCAAATATGACGGCTTTGTCGATAAATATATGGGCGACGGCATTCTCGCTGTTTTCTCTCGGCCGGAGAGGGCGATCGAATGCGCCTCCGCCGTGTGCAGAGCGATTGAAGTTAAGAATAAGTCGCAAAAGGCGCTGCCGGACATCGATGTTCGCATCGCCATTCACACAGGTGAGGTTGTGTTTGGAATTGTGGGTGAAGAAGCAAGAAAAAGCCCAACAATTATCTCCGATGTTGTCAATCTCGCCTCCAAAATGGAAGACATAAATCAACTTATGGGCACAAAAGTGATAATCTCCAAGGACAGTCTCAACGAGGTGCCGGCAAAATACAAATTTGACTATCGCTACATCGGTTCGGTCAGCGTTCAGGGCGGCGAAAGCACCTCGCTTTTTGAAAGCCTCGAAGTTTATTCGCGCAAGAAAAAGGAAAGGCTTGTTCACCTTAAGCGCACCTTTGAAGAGGGCGTGAGAAGATACAATGAGGGCGATTTCTTAAAGGCAAAGCAGGACTTTAAACAGGTGCTCTCCTATGCAAGTGACGACAAAGCCTCATATGTCTATTTCAATAGAGCCTGTGACAAACTCGGCGAAGAGGGGAAAGAGTGAATTTAATTGACAAATCAGTAAAAAAAGATTAGAATTATGTCATGAGTTTATTAGGTCGTCAAACACAAAAGTGCCCACGCTGCGGCGGCAAGGCGCTTGTTAATCAATATAAATGTCCCGACTGCGGACTGGTTTTTGCCAAACTCGAAATGGCGACAAACAAAGAAGCGGCCAAAAGATATAAGGCTAAAGAGCGCGAGGCGATTGTTTTCACAAAAAAGGTGCCAAGTGATTTGAAAAGGTGGAAACTTATATTGTTCGGCACGCTTTTCTCGATTGTGGGCGGTCAATATTTTTACACGCGTCGCTGGTGGTGGGGGCTTGTGTATCTTCTCGGCTTTCTGTTCACATGTGCTGTGACCTTTTGCGCCACCTATTATTATGCGCCACTCAAAACTTTTGTTGATGTTTCAAGTTTTTTCGTTGGCGTGTATGGGCTTTGCTGGATATATGAACTTGTGCGCGTGTGCCTTGGTAGGTTTAAGATTCCTGTCTCGCTCCCAAAAGGTGGAATAGCAGAAATTATGCGTGCGGAGGGTGAGAGGTGAGAATTGTTGTGGGAATTAGCGGCGGAGTTGATAGCTCGGTCGCAGCGTATCTTTTAAAACTGCAAGGTCACGATGTTATCGGACTGTTTATGGTCAACTGGGAGGAGATAGACGGCACCTGCACGGCGGAAGTCGACTATGAAGATGTCAAGCGCGTGTGCAACAAAATCGGCATTCCGTATTTTTCGGTCAACTACGCGAAAGAGTATTATGAGCGCGTGTTTACACACTTTTTGGAGGAATACAAAAAGGGTCGAACGCCAAACCCGGATGTTCTTTGCAATCGTGAAATAAAGTTTGGGCCTTTTTTAGAGCAGGCTAGAAAACTTGGTGCGGACATGATAGCAACAGGTCACTATGCCAAGAAAATTGTTAAGGACGGCAAAAACTATCTTGCAAAGAGCCATGATTTAAATAAGGACCAGTCATATTTTCTCAATCAACTCTCGCAAAAGCAACTTGAGAGCGTGATTTTCCCGCTGGAGAATATCGATAAGCCGGAGGTTAGGAAAATCGCAGCCGAACTTGGTCTTTCAACGGCAGAGAAAAAGGACTCAACTGGAATTTGCTTTATCGGTGAAAGAAACTTTAAAAATTTTCTTAAACAATATATTCCTGCTCAGCCAGGCGACATTGTCGACCTTGAAGGCAAGAAGGTGGGGCGTCACGACGGACTGATGTATTACACGCTCGGCCAGCGTCGCGGGCTGAACATTGGCGGCATGAAAGGCGGGAATGGCGAGAGGTGGTTTGTTGTTAAAAAGGACTTAAAGAATAATCGCCTCGTTGTTTCGCAAGGCGAGGAGGATGAACTTTTCTCCGACGGCCTATATGCCAGCGAAATGAACTGGATTCCCGAAATTCCAAAGGAGAAAGAGTTTGCCTGCTTTGCCAAATTCCGCTATCGCCAGCCAGACCAAAAGGTGAAGGTAAGCGTTCTCGACTCCTCTCGCATCAAGGTCGATTTTTTCGAGCGCCAGAGAGCAATCACACCGGGCCAGTATGTTGTTTTGTATGATGAAGAAGGTCTCTGCCTTGGCGGCGGCGTGATAGACGAAGCGTTTGATAATTAAAGTCCAAAATTTGTTGGGCTTTTTTATTTTTGCTATTGACATATTTTCGATAGTGTTGTAGAATGAACACATATAAAGGAGAGAATTATGGATTTTCAAGAATCGATTGCAAAAGTGCATTCAAATCTAGACAGTTTCATGGAGCAGTTTAAAAGTTGCATGCAAGAAAGCGAGGAAGATAAACAGACTTTCAAAAAATTCAAAGGCGACGTAAAAGCGAAGGTTGACGAGAATTATTCATCTCGCAAAATTCAAAACGAAAAGCGCAGAATAAATGCCAATCTTAATGAAGCTATCATGCTCGCTGAGGATGCAGCGCATAGACATGAGAAGGTTTATGCTCATTGTGAAGAGACAGGCTGTCTGGTTAATATGGAAAACGCAAGAGACGGCGTGGTTGAAGGATATGACGAGCTAATAAACATTGCGCTGTTTGACGAAGGCAAAATTTCCTTTTTTGACGATGATGAATTTGTTGACGGTGTAAACTTTGACGGACAGAGTTTCAGTCTATAAGGAGAAAAGCATGAACGAAGATTACACAATGACAGCGGAGAGATACTATTGTGTTTTCAAAACCGCAATCGAAAATTGCATTTCATTTTTCAGTCGCACAGCGCAAACGGCAATCGACATTTTTTGCGATGTTCCAAGCGTTAACATTGAGGCAAGAAGGATTGAAAGAGCCTGCTTCGATATGGATATTGAAATTCCAAGTTCCAACTCTGAAAATATCTATCATGTTCTAAAATCCACCAAGCGAGATTTTGACGAATTTACAGATGGTGTTATGGACAAACTTGCAGGTTTTATTAAAGAAGACTTTGATGAAGTTAAGGGCAAGCCTGCAAACGCAGCACAAGAATATCTTGAAATTTTGCTTGACGCTAAACAGAACACCGATTTCTTGTTTGAAAGAATAATCGAATGCTCAGACGATTTAGTGCTTTAATAAAAAACACCCAAGCGGTGTTTTTTTGTGGCAAAAGCGAAAAACAAACGAAAGAGCCGCGATATTTTTCATGCAATGAAAAAAAGCGGCAAGAGTGCCGTTTTTCGCAATGGCTATAGAGGTCGGGATTTATTCCCACAAAAACAAGTTTTTGCGGGAGCCCTGTCTATAAAATGCGGGTTCAAATCCCTCCCATTTTAGATGCATCCTCTTTCTTAGAATTTCAGCTTCGGATGGCAGTCGCGGCAAAATCGCCAGCGAAGCGCGATTTTCGTTTGGCCGCGAGACGCGAAAAACAAACGAAAGAGCCGCGATATTTTTCATGCAATGAAAAAAGCGGCAAGAGTGCCGTTTTTCGCTATGGCGCAGAGGTCGGGATTTGAACCCGAGGTGGCTTTTGACCACACACGCTTTCCAAGCGTGCACATTAGACCGCTCTGACACCTCTGCATGATATGAAAATGTTAAATTGTAATAGTTGAATAGAATTCAACAGTGAGCGGTCTAATTTTAGTCGGGGTCCCCAAAAATGCTTTAGCATTTTAGGGGTGTGGCCGCTCTGGCACCTCTGCATGATATGAAAATGTTAAATTGTAATAGTTGAATAGAATTCAACAGTGAGCGGTCTAATTTTAGTCGGGGTCCCCAAAAATGCTTTAGCATTTTAGGGGTGTGGCCGCTCTGACACCTCTGCATGTTAAAAGAAAATGTTAAATTGTCCGCTATATTTAAACGAACGAGAATAATTTAACAAAAAATACTATTTTTGTCAAGGAAATTTGCTAAGAGAATCATTTTTTATTAAATAACGCAAAAACACACTTTGGCGTGGGGGAGAATATCTTTGTTATGGGGCGAAATGCGCGCTCATAAAACTTAAGGAAGGAATTTATGTGTAATTTTTGCGGAAATTTTAATTGTAGTTGCGGCCGCGGCTGCCCGCTGATTTTTAGAGGGCCAACGGGTCCGACCGGTCCAACAGGAAGCACAGGGCTAAGAGGGGCGACCGGCCCAACCGGCGCAACTGGCCCAACCGGCCCTGCAGGCGGCCCAACTGGAGCGACAGGTGCAACTGGAGCAACTGGAGCAACCGGACCGACCGGGCCAACTGGTCTTAATGGTGTTACTGGCCCAACAGGGGTTACTGGAGCAACAGGTGCAACCGGAACAACAGGCGCAACGGGACTTATCGGCCCAACGGGTCCGACCGGAGCAAATGGCATAACCGGTCCGACGGGGGCTACAGGTCCGACTGGCGCAACAGGCCCAACGGGAGTAGCAGGAGCCACCGGTCTTTCGATAACAGGACCTACTGGCCCTACAGGAAACACTGGTGCTACTGGAGCGACTGGTCCGACCGGTCCTACAGGAGCCACCGGCATTGCGGGTCTTTCAATCACTGGACCAACTGGTCCAACCGGAGCAACGGGTGCAACCGGCCCGACCGGACCTACTGGCCCAACGGGCTCGACAGGAGCGACAGGTCTATCAATAACTGGTGCGACAGGCGCTACTGGAGCTACGGGTCCAACTGGAGCGACGGGAAGTGCTGGCGCCACAGGCCTTATTGGCCCAACAGGTGCCACGGGTGCTGACGGAGCTACAGGACCTACAGGCGCCACTGGTGCAACAGGTGCTGATGGTGCAACCGGCCCAACAGGAGCAACAGGAAACACCGGACCAACCGGCGCAGCAGGAGCAATCGGACCTACCGGCCCAACCGGAGCGGACGGCTCAACGGGTCCAACCGGCGCGACCGGTCCAACCGGAGCCACCGGTGCTGACGGAGCGGCAGGCTTAATCGGCCCAACCGGACCTACTGGGGCAACCGGCGCAACTGGTGCTACTGGCCCAACAGGTCCGACAGGCGCTGCTGGAGCAGTGGGCGCAGTAGGCGCGACAGGCCCTACAGGAGCCACCGGCCTTTCAATCACCGGCGCAACGGGCGCTACAGGTGCAACGGGAGCAACCGGCGCGACCGGACCTAACATCACGGCAAACTCGGCTTTTGCAGCCAACACCACTTCGCCGTCAATCGCGGTCATTCTTGGAGGAACGAACATTCCTCTTCCAAGTAATCAGATAACAACTGCTGGCATCACAATCAATGGGGCAAACGATACTTTCACAGTTGCCACGGCTGGCAAATATGAAATCAGTTATGAAGTTAACTTGACTGCTGGTGTTGCGGCCGGCACGAGACTGCTGATAAATGGAGCGGCTTCTGAGCCGTCAACAATTCAGCCACTTCTCACGCTTTCGAGTTTTAATAATCATATTATTGTCAACTTGACGGCCGGCTCAACAATCACATTGCAGCTGTTTGGTCTTGTTACTGCTGCTGTGCTGCAAGCGGGAGCAGGTGCAAACCTTTCGATTGTTCAACTTGCTTAAACTACAATTAAAAAATTTAAAAGAGGAGGCAGAAGCCTCCTTTTTTGATATAAGATTAAATAATTGACAAATACCAAAGGTTATGTTAAACTTTTGCCATGAATTATCAAATTGACTGCTCATATCAGCACATAAAATATTATTTAATGGTCGCATCTAAGAAGAACATTTCGCGTGCGGCACAGCATCTTGGAATAACCCAGTCGGCGCTCAGCCAGGCTATGAAGAACTTGGAAGAAAGCCTTGGCGTCACTCTTTTTTATCGCAACACAAGGGGAATCGAGCTGACCGAAGAAGGCGAGATTTTTTATCAAAACGCTCTTGCTGGCGATGTTAGTTTTAAGCAGGCAATCACAAAAACACTGCAAAATAAAAATTTCAAGAACTTTAAGACTTTCAAAATAGGCGGGTCGGAGTCTATTATAGATTTTTATATTTTGCCGAAAATGAGAGAAATTAAAAAAGCGTTTCCAAACTTAAATATTGAATTTGTCGGTCGAATTCGTGAAAATGAACTGCAAAAATCGCTTCAAAATGAAAAAGTTGACCTAATTTTGTTTAAAAGTTCGCGCGATATAATTATGAAACAGGTTTCTTGTAATAGAGTAAAAAAACTCGAATATGCATTTATGTATAGCCCCAAACACTTTTCCTTGCCTAAACAAATGACTATGCAAGAATTATCGAAATACGATGTGATAATCAAGCGCCGAGAAAACACACCGGAAAACTTTTTCATGATGTCGGCTTTTCCAAAAATTATCATTGCTTGCACCGATGCAAGTGTAAGAAATTTAATAAAAGAAGGGGCGGGCATTGGCAACTGCGAGAAAGAGGCTTGCAAAGGTCTGGGGCTGAAACAAGTTATCGTCACAGATTTGCAAGAGAGAAAACATAATCTTTATGTGGCATATGAAGACCACAGCGATTTGGCAAAAAAGGTGGCAAAAACTCTTTTCCAGTTATAAGATTTTTTAATAACATTATAAATATTTAAAATGTCAGATTTCGAAAAAAATGTGATATAGTTTTTCTCGAGGAAGGGAAAATGAAAGAATTTGACGGAATTGATTTTTTAAAGAACGCAAAAAATGTGGGAATTGTCACTGGAGGACATTCGGGCGCAAAAACATATTCGGCCGAAGTGGAAGGAAAAAAGTATTTTATCAAATTTCTAACCCATGACAACTATCAATTTGAAAACGATTTGGAAGAAATATTTTCTTCTGCTGGCGTTGCGCACGCAAAGATTATCGAGCGCGGGTTTAATAAAGCCGGACAGAAATTTATAATCGAAGAGTTTTTAAACTGCCCGCGATATGATAAAGTGCTGGACGAACTGCTAATAAAATACATATATGAACATGGAATTAAAATGGGGCTCGCAATCGGCAGGGCAGGAAAAAACCCAATAGTTAAGAAGGCAAAGCGCGAAGGTGATTTCTCGCACGAATGGGATTTTATTAAAAGATATCTTTCTTCCTTTGTCGAGATTGAAAAATCGCAGAACATTTCGCAAGAGAACAAGAAATATCTTTGTAACTTGAAAAAGATAGTTGAAAAAGGTCTGCCTGTTCTTGAAAAGCCCGACCTTATTTTCACACTCTCAGATTTTAAGCCTTCTAACTTCATGTTTGAAAATCGTCAAGTTTTAGCCGTCGATTTCGAGCACTGCGGAATTAGGGAAGTCGCGCGTAGTGTGCTTTGGGGAATTGTAAGTTGGGATGTTGATAAGCTCCAAAAATTCTTCACATTTTTAAATGGATATTTGGACGGGCTTTATGCTTTCAGTGTTCCCAAGCGTGTTTATAAAAAAATTAGCCTTATGTTTTATCTCATGGTTATTCGCCAAACTTGGCACATGATAGACGGGAAAGAGGACGGGACAACAATCAACAAAGTTTTAGATGCCTACAGATTGAAATATGCGCCGGACCCTAAATTCAACATCTCCAGCATTTTGAATTATGGCTTTAATCGCAAAGAAATTTCCTTCTTAAAAGGCTGTGAAATTGATTTTATGTCGGGAAGTTATTCGCCACTCAATCTTGTTTTTAGTGTGCGAAAAAAAGAGGAAAAATTCTTTCTTAAACTTATTGCACTCAAAGACACTGCAAAAATATTTAAAAGAAATTATAACATTCTTACAAAACTTGCAATTCCAACGCCGAAACTGATTGATAGCGGCATTCTTTCTAACGGGCGGGAGTATGTTTTAACAGAATATCTTGACGGTGAAGATTTGGAAAAAACAAAAAGGCTTGTTGATTTTCAGTCTGGGCAAGAAATTGGAATTAGTCTTGCAAAACAAATGAAAAAAAAAAAAAAAA
>CAOQYA010000009.1 GCA_948514155.1 uncultured Eubacteriales bacterium
TATTACGCACTCTTTTAATGAGTGGCTGCTTCTGAGCCAACATCCTGGTTGTTTTAGCAATAACACATCCTTTTCCACTTAACCATTACTTTGGGACCTTAGTTGTAGATCTCGGCTGTTTCCGTTTCGACGATGAAACTTATCTCACACCGTCTGACTCCCTGCTATCAATTATCTGGTATTCGAAGTTTGATAAGGTTTGGTAACCCGTGAAGGCCCCTAGCCCATTCAGTGCTCTACCCCCAGTAATCTGTAAAAACAGAGGCTAGCCCTAAAGCTATTTCGAGGAGAACCAGCTATATCCCGACTCGATTGGCGTTTCACCTCTAACCACAAGTCATCCCCGGTCATTGCAACGAACGTGGGTTCGGTCCTCCACGGTGTGTTACCACCGCTTCAACCTGCTCATGGTTAGGTCGTCGGGTTTCGGGTCTACGACATGCAACTTAAGCGCCCTATTCAGACTCGCTTTCGCTTCGGCTCCGTGACATAATCACTTAACCTTGCTACATGCCGTAACTCGCCGGCCCATTCTACAAAAGGTACGAGATCAGCCTAACAGCTCATGCTGTGTCAGCCTTTCTCTGCTTGTAAGCATACGGTTTCAGGTTCTATTTCACTCCCCTCCCGGGGTTCTTTTCACCGTTCCCTCACGGTACTATTCGCTATCGGTCACTAGGTCGTATTTAGCCTTACGAGATGGTCCTCGCATATTCACACCGGATTTCTCGTGTCCTGTGCTACTCTGGATACCCCTGAGGGACTTTCGATTTCGGTTACGGGCCTATTACCCTGTTTCGAGTGGCTTTCCAGCCATCTTCACCTATCAATTGTCCTCTCGTGATGAGGTCCTAAACCCCTAAGGCATTTCTGCCTTAGGTTTGGGCTCTTGCAGTTTCGCTCGTCACTACTCCCACAATCGTTTTTTTACTTTCTTTTCCTTCACTTACTAAGATATTTCAGTTCAGTGAGTTCCCCTCATTACATTATTTGATTCATGTAATGATAACACCGCTTTACTGGTGCTGTGTTGCCACATTCGGACATCTACGGATCACTGATTATGTGCATCTCCCCGTAGCTTATCGCAGCTTATCACGTCCTTCATCGGCGCCTAGTGCCAAGGCATCCCCCATATGCTCTTTGTAGCTTAATCATATTGATTGGATTTTCTTAGCATTTTCGCTAATTATCTAAAGATTATTTAAGATAACTTTGCTTTAAAATTGAAATATGCAAATATTTGTATTACTCGTTGATTTTGCAAACTTTCGTTTGCAGATAACTCGTAAACTGATATTTGATATCTTATACTGTTATGTAGTTGTCAAGGTTCTTTGTTGCCGAGAGGCGAACGCCGCTCTAAGGAGGCAACATGGGTATATTATCATATATGCTTTAAACTTGTCAACAATTTTTTCAAAAAAATTTTAAAAATTTTAAACTTTTTTTTAATATTTTCAAAAACCCGCCACAACCCCGCCGCGTGTTCGCTAAATAAGCGGAAAAATGCGGAAAACAGCCCCGATTTTAGTCAAAATTATCGCAAAAAAATTTTTAGAATTTTTAAATTTCTTTTTAAAATTAATAAAAATGTTTGCCCGCAGCCCTGGCGCCCATATATCTTCTTAATATATATATTATATATAATATAACATATAAAATGAGATGCCTTGCGAAACCTAACCACACACGAAGAATGAAAAAGCGGCAATTCCATTTATCTGGACATTGCCGCCTCTTTTTCTTTCACCTTTTCTTCTGCCTCGTATAACTTTTTCTCCATTTCCACGCGATTGGAGTATCTGTTTGACAGGTTCTCAAGTTCCGCCCTGTTCATTTGCTCTTTAAAAAGTTGAATGTCATTTGCCGTTATCATTTGCTCACCCCTTAAATTTAAGATGCTTTATTATAACAATTCCGACCTCTCTTGTCAAGACTAAACAAAAAAACTCTAGCCTTAACTAGAGTTTTTGTTTTTAATGAGTTGTGCCTCCGCCGCCCGGACCAGGATAGTTTTTCATAAAGTTTTCAAGTTTCTTAGTGAGTTCTTCAACCGCTTGCGTGGTCTTTTTGGTATTCTCCTCAATTGCTTCCTGTTTCTTGAGTTGGTCAGCCCTCATCGCCTTAAGAGCATCCTTTTCAGCGTCATCCTTAGCCTTCTTGGTCTGATAAGCCTTGTATGCCTTACCCTCGCTATTTTCGAGAGGCAAGTTAAAGGTTTCAGCCAAACTCTTAAGGTTTGTCTTAGCCGCATCCACAACGCCAGCATCATCAAGTTTCTTCCAAGCATCGGACGCTCCCGTTATGTTTGCAAAGGACTTGCCAAGAGCCTGACTGAAGTCCACAATCGCCTGACCGGCACCCTTGAGTGAGGCAGTGCCTTTCTGAACAACAACATTTCCGTTTTCGTCCCTAGAAACTGTGCCCTTCTTGTATTTAGAAGTGTCTTGTCCAAAAAGTTTTCCAATTGTTGTTGCACGTTTGTAGCGGTTTTCAGTCTTAGTAACAGCACGATCGTAAACTTTCTGTTGATGTCCAGCCAATGCCGCCTGACTTGCCTCCGCTTTTGCGCCCTTGGTGTAGCCACCAAGTTCCCTAACAAGCCCACTGTTTGCCAGTGCTCTAGCATCGGCGCGCTTTACAGGGTTGCTAATCAAATCAGCCTTTTCCATCTTCTTTTCGTAATCTTTAAGAACAGCATTTCTTTCTTTCTTGTCAAGCGACTTAAAGTTCATATAAGCTCTTCTTTCTTCATCACTAACGGCAACATCAGGAGACCTATCCATCATTTCGTTAATCTTTTTATCCATCTTGCCTTGGCGTCTTGCTATAGAGGCTTCTGAATTTCTCGAACTTACTATCTTATTTCCAATCGCTTTTGAGCCCACTTTCATTATGCCGACAATAGGTTTCATCATCTTAAGCGCTGGAGTAGCAGCCTTCATTGTTCCGCTGAGGCCCTTCATTGCAGCGCCTTGAACATCTTTCATAACAGCAGCTCCGGTCTCGTTTGCATCTGTTCCACCAACGAACTTGGACACCATTCCAATAAACTTTTTGATAAGTGTCAAGCCCGCAAGCGCAATAATCATGTTTAAGATTGCGTTTAAGAATGCGCCGTCTTTAGGGTTAAAGAAAGTGATTGAATTGAAGAACGGCAGGATTAGGAAGAAGATGTTCATTCCCACAATTGCGCCAAAGGCCATGAGTATGTCCGCCGTGAATTGCTTGCGCCAGTTAGAGAAGGCAGAACCTTCGTCAAGCGGCATAATTCCGATAAGTGCCGGGAAAATAATAAACAATGCCACCACTTGCAACAGCCTGGTCATAAGGCCGAAAACAATGTTTCCAAGTAGCGTTGCGCAAATCACAATTCCCGCAAAGCCTAAAATCCAGTTAAAGCCCCAAAGATTGTAGTAATACCAAACAAGCCCGACATTAAATTTGGAGAAGGACTGCACATTGAAAAGCCCTGCGGAGAGTGTCGCGCTGTAGCCAAAACGGAGCGATGACCAAAGCGAGCCCGCGTCACCCATGCCTTCAATTTTCACCTTAGCGTGAGGTTCTTGCAGTTTCAAGTTATTAGCAAAGGCAACATCAATTTGATTTGCCAGCCTTTCCTTTTGATCGCTCTTATCTGCGGCCACAAAGAAAACGCCCATATTGTCCCAACACTGCGCATCGCCGTCGCTGTTAAGAATACGATATTGATTTGTTCGCACACGATTGCAGTTATATGCAGCAACCTTAAACATCATGCCCGAGAATGTGGAACTTGTGGTGTATTCGCCCATTCCAAAGTAGTCATATGAATTATATGTTGCATATCCTTGCTTGTCCTCTCCGCCCTTAAACTTAGCAAAAGCCGTAGACTCAAAAGTTTCATTAAGAACAGCGGCCGAGCCCGGAGAAGTGATGGAGTCAAGTGCCTTAAGAAGAATTTGAGATAAGTAAACTCCGAAAATTGCCACGATAGGCACAATTGCCATAGTGGCCAAAGATTTAAGCGATGTGCCTAAAATTTTTGTTGGAGAAGACTTATTTGCATCATAGTTATAATGCGCTTTGATAATAGCAATAATGGTGCTGAGCACAAGCAAAATCACGCCGAAAACAACGAGCGACCAAAATACTGTTGAAAGTGCCGAGTAGGCAGGCGTTTTATCAATTCCCAAAATGCCTCTTAAGAACTGGGTTATAATATCGCCGCCAACTTCTTGCCCGTTCATCCAGTAGGTGTCAAGTCCGGCAAGTTTTCGCACAAGATATTGAAATAGGTCAAGAAGTGATGCCACCGAAGTGTAAAGAAAATACATAAGTTGAGGGATGAACGCAAAAAAGCCGACAACAAAGTCTACAATTTTATCAAACCAGCCACCTAGCATGGACATTTGCATGTTTCCCCCTTTTAAAAAGTTGAACGCTGCGAAAATTTGACATTTCCTATACTTTTTTTATCATATCAAATTTTCGCCATTAAATCAACAATATTTGACTTTTTTAGCGCACTTTTAGCGCCTTTTTAGAAATTATCTACTATGTCTTCTATTTTTTTGAGTGCTACTCTTGACGCCGTCTCATTGGCGTTGAGGTTAAGAATTGTCTCGTTTATTTGTTCTTCTTCTTCCTCTTTCTTCTTCATTTTCTTGGTCTTAAATGGCGGCTTGTAACTTCCCGCAGCCCTAACTGCCTGATAAGCCTCTTTGATAATATCATTTGCCGCACCTCTTAAATCACTGAAGGTATCGGTGTCTTTATCGATTTTATCAAAAATTCCTTTTAGCCCTGTAATATCTTTTGCCGCAGTCAGTGTCACCTTGCTGAAATCAACAAAGGCATTTTTAATAATTCCGAGACCAGACTTTTTCTCTTCGTAGATTGCTTTGCCGTCTTCGTCATGACCAACAACTCGGCCAATCTTGGTTTTTCCTTCGTCGTCAACATATTCTTTGTATTCGCTTTCAAGATGTGTGTCAACAGGAATACCCAGCATCGAAAGCCCAAGTTTAACAGGCGTTTTATCAAGTAGTTTGTTAACTGCTGTCGCGCCTTTTTGACCTGCGCCATATAATTTGCCACCAAAATTTTTCACACTTGTTTTAACATTTGCCATTTTGGTCTTCGCGTTAGTTTTCTTTTGCGCTGCCCAGCCACCGAACTTGGAATTCTTGAGTTTGTTTGCAACTTTAGAGCCTTTAATCTTTGTTCCAAGATTATCAAGCCCCCTTGCAACTTTCTTTCCGGTATGGCTGCCAGCAAATCTTTCGACTGTTCTTTTTGGGAACTTTGCAACTTTAAGAGCACCCGTGCCAAGGCTGACAGTGGTTGCCAAACCTTTCATGACAGGTGAAGCGGCTTCTTTCTTTATTCCAGCGCCAATCTCATCCAAGTTCTTTGCTCCCACAAAGTTAGAAACAATGGAGATAAAGCGCTTGATAACTGTCAGACCTGCCATGATAATAAGCATGCTGCAAATGCCGTCGAGCAGCGCATTGTTAAAGAACGAAATTGCATTAAATGCCGGCAACAACAAGAAGAAAATGTTCATTGCCGCGACCGCCGCGTATGCAGAAGTGATATAGGAAATAAATTCCTTTCTCCAGCTTTTAACAGCATTTCCCTCGTCAAATGGAGTTATTCCAACAATAGGTGGAAAAATCATAAACAGCACTGCCGAAATGATTATTCTCATAAACATGCCAAACAAAACATTTGTAAACAGTGTCAAACAAATGACAATGCCGGCAAAAGCGAGAATGAAATTGAATGACCAAAGATTGTAATAATACCACACCAGCCCAACATTGTATTTTGAAAAACTCTTCACATTGATAAGCCCAAAACTGAAGCCTGCGCTCGGGCCATATGTAAGGCTGGAGCCGATTGCAATCGACGCCTCTTCCAAGCCGGCAACTCTGATGGTGTGAGGGTTAGCAAGTGCCAAATTGTTTGCGAAAGCATAGTCAATTTGCTTGGCCACCCACTCCTGAGAATTTGCATTCCTTGTGGTGTAGAATATTCCCGCATTGTCCCAACTTCCAACGCCAAAATCGGTTATTGTCGTATCTCCAGTTTCCTCGTCAGTGTCCGTTTTTGCCGAGCCGGCAGTGTAGGAGCCATATCGCACCCTATTTGCGCTGCTCGAGCACGCTTCGAACATGATGCCGGTAAAGGTTTGCGTGTTTGACCATTCCCTTGCACCGAAGAAATCATAGCCTGCATATCTTCTACCCTGCCCCTCTTTTTCGTCTTGCTCGGCTGTCGAATAGGCAAGGTTTGCAATCGCATCCCCTTCAAAATATTCGCCAAGTTGACTTGAGGATGCTTGTGTGGTGATTGTGTCAAGCGCCCTAAACAATGCTGTGCCCAGATACAGGCCAAACAATGTGCAAGCCGGAATAATCGCCATGGTCGCCAGCGCTTTAATGGTGTTTTTAATGATATAAGACGGCGACGATTTTTTAGCGTCATAGTTGTAGTGCGCTTTAATGATTGTGAAAATTGTCATAAGCACAAGCACAATCACACCAAATATAACAAGCGACCAGAACACCGTTGTCAAAGCGGAATAGTGATTGTTAATTCCTAATATTCCTTCGATAAACTGAACGATAATGTCTCCCGATTTTTCGGTGCCGTTAACATAGTAAACATCAAGTCCGGCAAGTTTTCTGAACACAAACTGGAACATATCAAGCAGGCTGGCCATCGAAGTATAGATAAAATACATCGTTTGAGGAATTATGGCAAAAAAGCCACTTAAAATGTCGCCAATCTTTGTCCAAATGCTGCTCAGCATGCTAAAATTTGCCATATTTTCCTCCTTTTAAAAATTTTTAATTTTGTTTTTTATCTCGCGCATGACTTTTCAAGCGTCTTAAATCTCTCTCAAGTTGGTCGACCGCTTGCACCATTTGTTTGTTTTGCGTGTAGCCGGTTCGAACCGAAGCCTTGCGCTGAAGTTCTGCCGTTTCAAATTCGGCTTTATCTTTCTTAGTCATAAGTTTTTTGTTTCTAGAAACATCCAGCCCGATGTCTTGAGCAAAGTCTCTCAAAATTATCTTTCCGGTGTCCATAATCTTGGTCTCTTCGCCCATTTTCTTAAGAAGGGTGTCAAAGCCAAATATGCTGCCCATTGCCTTAAGTTTTTCACCAGAAAATTTCAAGATGTCTGAGCCCATGGTGTTAATGCTATAGCCTTCCATAGGTTTATCTTTGTCTCTGGTGCTAAGGTCGTCAATTTCATTTTCAAGTTCGTTAGACCTTGCCTTATGCTTGTCTGCCTCAGCAAATGCCTCGTCTGAAAGCCTATGCTCTTCCACGGCCTCTGCGCGTGCGGCGGCTGCATCTTTTGTGTGCTTAGACGTCTTTTTAAAGTTTTCAGCGAACTTATCATAATCAGGCTCACCCATAGGCATGCCCCAACCCTCGTCGTCTTCGCTTTCCGGGTCGGAATTTTCCCAGTCGAAAAGTTGTTTAAGGCGTTTTGCCTCTTCCCTTTCTTCCTCGGTGTTAGCGCCGGCAAATTCGCCTTGTCCGCCGCTCTTAAGCCAAGTCTTAAATTCGGCTGCTTGTTTGTCTGCTGCCGCTTCCTTTTTTTCAGCCCTATCGTTCGCCAGGTCTGCCTTCTTAAGATGTTCCTCGCCCGTTGCCGAGTAGTTTGCATCCTGCTGCATCTCAGACTGCATCTCATTTTGACGCTTTTCGATTTCCTCGTTCTTGATTTGCTCGTGAATGGCGTTAGAAACATTTGCGTTGCCGTCCTCAGCAAGTTTTGCCTGGGCGGCTTTAGCGCGCACTTCGTTAATCTTCTTTATCGCCGTCTCCACACCCTTAGCAACAGCGCTCATTCCCGGCAAATATTTAGCCACCTTTGCACCAACTGCCACCGCTTGCATCGCCTTATCAGCCCCCGCCAAGGCAGCCTGTCCGGCTTCTTTTTTAAGATTTCCGCCCTCTTTATTTGCGTCCACCCCGCCAATAAAGTTGGAAATTAGGCTAACAATTTGCTTTACTGCAAGCAACATCACAATAACAAATATCATGTTCATGATGTTATTCGGCACAGGATGTTTGAAGAAAGTTATCGACATGATGTGCGGCATCAACAAGAAAATTAAGTTCATTCCAAGAATTGCGCCATATGCCATGAGCACATCTCCAACAAACGCTTTGCGCCACTGCTTGAAAGCATTTCCGTCGTCAAGAGGCGTCATGCCAACAACTGGGCCGAGCACCAAAAACAGCGCGGTGCATTCCAGCAGCCTTAGAATTAGGCCGAATACAATGTTGGTCATAAATGTTAAAGCAATAATAATTCCCGCAAAGCCAAGCACAAAGTTGAAGTTCCAAAGGTTGTAGAAATACCACACCAGCCCCACATTGTATTTTGAAAAATCGTCAAAATTTATAGTTCCGAAATACCAAACGCGGCTCTGCCAATATCTGAATGAAGAGATAAGCACAGCCGACTCGTCCTTAAGCACACTTGCGGTCTGTTTTTCTTTTAGGTGAAGGTTGTTTGCAAAGGCGAAGTCAATCATGTTCGCAACATCGTCCACTTTCGCATCTTGCGCGTCAAGTGAAGAGTTGAAAATTCCAAAGTCAGACCAAGTCTCGCCCGCGCTCGCTGCAGTGTATGCGCCATAGCGCACCCTGTTTGCACCATAGCCGGCCGCTTTGAAAATCATTCCCGAAAAGGTGACATTTCCTGTCGGCGCGCCGGAGCCAAAAAAGTCGTATCTTGAATATGTATCTTGTCCCCACTCGTCAGTAAAAGAAACAAAAACATCTCCGGGCTTAACTTCGGAGTTTTTGAATGTGATATCTGTCTCTGCCACAGCGGAAGATGCCGTTATGGTGTCGAGCGCTTTTAAAAGTATGTTTGAAAGATAGACGCCAAAAATTGTGACAATCGGCACAAGCGCAAAGGTGGCCATTGCTTTTAAACTCTTGCCCAAAATTGCGATAGGGTTAGACTTTTTTGCGTCGTAATTATATTGAGCTTTAATCACAGCAATAATTGTTCCGAGCACCAGCACAATTGCTCCGAAAATAACTAGCGACCAAAACACTGTCGACAGTGCCGAATAACTGCCGTCAATTCCCAAAATTCCATTCACAAAACGAATGAGAATGTCGCCTTCGACCTGCTGATTGTTTATGTAATATCCATCAAGTCCTGCAAGCCTGCGCAGCACAAATTGCAGAACATCCATGATGGAAGCGATGCAAGTATAGAAAAAATAAATGAATTGTGGAATAAAAGCGAATATCCCGGTGAGGAAATCCGAGATATATGTCCAAATACCACCAAGCATCGAGGTTAGTCCGCTCACCCACAACTCCTACAAAAAATCAAAATAGCCCTGCCGAAAATGCCGCAAACATATTTTTTACATTATAACAAAATAAAATGCAAAAAACAACAGATTTTTCGCATCGTCAAGAGTTAAATATATATAAATAATAATATCTATTGCAACCACCGCGCGCTTAATCAAAATTGGCAATCTCATTTAGCCGAAGAAAGTTCTTCGAAGAAAAGCCTAAGCTTTTATTCTCCACCACAAAAAAAGCGGTTTAGTTTTATAGTGGAGATTATAAGCCGAAGATGAACCTCCGAAGTCTGCCTAAGCTTTTATTCTCCACCACAAAAAAAGCGGTTTAGTTTTACAGTGGAGATTATAAGCCGAAGATAAACCTCCGAAGTCTGCCTAAGCTTTTATTCTCCACCACAAAAAAAGCGGCCTTAGCCGCTCGTTTTTTTGTGGTGGAGAATATCGGAATCGAACCGATGACCTCTTGCTTGCAAGGCAAGCGCTCTAGCCAGCTGAGCTAATCCCCCATAAATGCCTTGTAAATATAACATAATAAAAAAAACTTGTCAACAACTTTTGCAATTTTTTTTAAAATTTGATAAAATAATCTTATCTCAAGTTTAGATTGCACAAATATCATGTTAAGGAGCAACAAATGGACATAAATAAATCTCTTTCGAAAAATCGAGTTACACCGGCAGACTTTATCGCCTACATCGAAATCGACAAAGGCTCGAAAAACAAATATGAAATAGACAAAGAAACAGGGCTAATTCTTCTCGACCGCGTGCTATACACCTCCACCCACTATCCAACAAACTATGGTTTCATTCCCCGCACCTTAAGCGGCGACGGCGACCCGCTGGATGTGTTTGTGCTTTGCAGTCAAGCCCTCGAAAAAATGAGCCTTGTTCGCTGCTATCCTATCGGCGTTATCAAAATGACGGACTCCTCTTCCTGCGACGAAAAAATTATTGCAATTCCTTTTGGCGACCCACAATACAATTCCTACAAAGAGCTCTCCAAACTCCCTGCACATTTAACAGATGAAATCAGCCATTTTTTGGAAGTTTACAAACAACTTGAAAACAAAAAAGTCTCCGTCAAAGAAGTTGCGGGTGCTAAAGAAGCCAAAAATGTGATAGCAAAAGCCATTCAAAAATATGAAAAAAGCCTTAAGAATTCTTAAGGCTTTTGTTTTTTAATTAAAGTGTGATGTCCCAGCCGTCAAATTTTTTGTCCGAAGAAATTGCTTTCTTCGCTTCGCTAACAATTTCGTCCTTCTTAACTTCTTCTTCAGTCTTCTCTTCAGTCTCATCTTTTTTTACTTCGTCTTCATAAGAGCTGAATTTAAGATTAGGCTTCAAATCGTCTTTCACACGACCTTGATATGACATTCCTTCTGCACCAAATTCACTGCGGAAAGCCGACATAACATCCTCAGATTTAACGCCGTTCACTTTGTCCGTGAGTGTGAGAACCGCATCTTTTTGGAAATAGCCTTTTATGTCTCCATTGCCGTCATATGTCACACCTAACGCGTCCACCTTGCCAGTCTCTTTTCCGCCACTAACAGCAACAAAAACATCATTAAGATAACCCGCTTCTTTTTCAAGGCAAAGAGTTTCAAAAGACTCTTTAAATGTCTGTCCGTCAAAAGTTTTAGTGTCCAACTTTTTAAATGTCTTAACTTCGCCAATCTTATCTTTTTCAATATCACGAAGGGCTTCAGTGAGTTCTTTTGTTGTGGTGATGCCTGCAAAAGCCTCGTCGTCAAAATTGATTGTCATAAGTTTTACGCCTTCTTGATCTTTGATATTAAGGCAAAGTTGCATCGAATATTTTGCATCTGCATTCATAACAGGAACAAGACCTGCGATGCCATTAACCTTAGTTGTTGCGGACACGCCTAGAGTTTTTACAAATTTCTCAAAATATATCTGTTGTGCTCTTGAAAGTGACCAAGCAGACTCAGTTTTTGAAGCAGACGTGTCTTGGCTTGCAGTCGACAAAACGCCACCACCAAAAAGCCCTCCAAGAACAGCGCCAACACCAATTAAAGCCGCAGCAACACCAATAATAATGCCCTTTACAATGCCACCTTTCTTCTTTTCTGTCTTTACAGGCTCCTCAGGAGTTTCCTCAACTTGCTCCTCCTCTTCCTCCGGAGGCTCTTCTGGCCCATATGTTCCAGTTCCAGGGTTGTCTCCAATTTCGAAGTTATCTATTTCGGCATCTTCGTCATATTCTTCTTCTATAATCTCTGCGTCATAAATTTCATCATCAGACGCCTGACCAGCCGAATTTGGGTCTTCAGCCACGATTTGAGGCCCAAAATCAGTTTCCTGCCTCGATGTTCCCTCGCCAGACACAATTCCGTCGAGCGCTTCGTCGTTGATGCCTTTATCTTCGTCTTTTCTATCAGCCATTTTTTGACCTCCCTCTTCTTTTACACCCTAATTATAGCGCATTCGCGCGTGATTGTCAATACCTAACTTTAACAAGTTTCATCCAAAAATGCCGCCTGCATGTCCGCAATATGGAACAAAAGCGTTGTTGGGAAAGAATAAAACACTCCAGACAAGCCCCAATAGCCACCTTTCACCCTTGCGTCAGCGTTGCCCATATGCCAGTTTATCGCCATTGCTTCTTCGCGAGTAAGTTTCATAAACGAACTTAAAATGTAAACACTTTTTTCGCCGTGACCATATGGCAGTGACTCGTCAAACTTGTAATATGGCACGCTTTGCCAGCGTCCTGTTTCGTCCTTCACATTCTTGGAACTTACTTGATAGCAGTCCACCTTGCAAACATCATGCAAAAGCGCAATTATTGCTGCACTTTCGGGCGAAAACTTTTGCTGCCAGTCCTTGCCATATTCATTTTCAAGAAGCCGCAAAAATCTTTTGTAAACAAGCACGGAGTGCATACACAAACCGCCTTCAACGCTACTGTGCCTGTTTGTAGACGCAGGCGCGGTGAAAAAATCGCTTCTCTCCAGCCACTCCAGAAGTTTATCGCTGCCCTCTCGTTCTATGTTATCATAAAATATTTCCAAAAATTCTTGTTTATAGTCCATTTTGCTGCCTTTATTTAGTTATTTTAACACATTTTGTCACTTTTTGAAAGCAATTTTATAGCGCTTATCATATTTAATTTACATGAAAGAAATGTCTTCCACCGAAATGTTATATCTTTCAACGGCAATTGCTGTCGAACTTTGTCGAAATAAAACTCAGAAGGAAATTTCTGAGTTGAAGGTTTTGTTGTGGCATGTATATTGCTCAATCGGCACTTTTTGTTCCTACCCTTGCAAGGACTAAACAAGCCCTCGCTCTTGCAGTTGTTTTGTAAGAGAAACAAAATCTTGCACGCTAAGCATTTCGGCGCGTTTTGAAAGGTCCTGTATAAAGCCGTCAAAGGCCGATTTAGAAGCGTTCAGCCCTTCCGATAGATTGTTTAGCAGCGTCTTTCTTCGGCTCTTAAAAGCGGCTTTGACAACCTTGAAAAAGGCCTCTTCGCTGACACTGAATTTATTTTTTTCAACTTCGATTTTAACGATGCAACTGTCAACTTCCGGCTGAGGCTTAAACATTGAGCGCGGCACTTTTCGCATAATTTTCGCTGCGCCGAAAAATGCACAACTAACGGACAACAAGCCATATTCTTTATCGCCAACTTTTGCGGTTATGCGCTCGCCCACCTCTTTCTGCACCATGACGGTGAGCGAAGAGATTTTTTTACTCGATAGAAATTTAAAGATAAGCGGCGAGGTGATATAGTATGGAAGATTTGCAACAAGTTTGTATTCGCCGGAAAAATCTTTTTCAATCTCTGCCAAATCTTTTTTTAGAGCATCCTCAAAATGAAGGATGAGATTGTCGCAGTTTAAAGATTGCAAATATTGTTCAAGTTCTGTGTCTATTTCATATGACACAACTTTTTTTGCGCGCTCGCAAAGCGGCTTTGTCAGTGCACCCATTCCTGCCCCAATTTCCAGCACTTCGTCCGAACTTTCAATTCCGGCGTCCGAACAAATGGAAGCAAGAAGGTTTTTATCAGTCAAAAAGTTTTGGCCATATTTTTTCTTAAAAACAAATTCTTTCATATTTTAAACACCCTCTTTGCATTTTGAGTGGTGATTTTGCCCACTTTTTCAACATTTTCGCCCTTTAACGAAGCAATCTTCTCTGCAATCAGTGGAATGTTTTTAGGCTCATTCACGCTGCCTCGCAATGGCTCGGGCGCTAGATATGGAGTGTCGGTCTCCAGCAAAATATGTTCGAGCGGAATAAACTTAATTGCTTCTTGCATCTGTTTTGAATTTTTAAATGTGCAAATGCCGCCGAAGGTAAAATCAAGGCCGAGCGCAAGAATGCGTTTTGCGTCCTCACAATTTCCGCTGAAACAGTGCACAACTGCGCCGCACGAAAGAAGGGCCTTGTTCTTTTCCAAAATTTCTAATGCGTCTTGCATGGCATCGCGGATGTGAATAACCGGAGGCAGATTAAGTTTATGAGCAATTTCAAGTTGGCGCTCAAAAACATATTTTTGAAAGGGATTGTTATCGTCTCTAAAATGATAGTCGAGCCCAATCTCGCCGATGCCAACAACTTTCTTCGACTTTACCATTTCCAGTAAAAATTTTTCTTCCTCTTCGCCAAACTTTAATGTGTCTTCTGGGTGAAAGCCGACGCAAGCGAAAACATTATCAAATTTTTCGGCGATTTTAACGCTTTCGGCAATCGTTTGCGGGTTTGTGCCGGGACAAATGATAAAGTCAACAAGCGCCTCTTTTGCCCTTGCAATAACAGCCTCTGCATCCATTCCATATAGGTGCGCATGCGCGTCGATAAACATATATAGCAGCCTAGCACAATCGCCCCGCTTTGTCAAGAAATAAGCGGGACAAGCATATATTTACATCATGAATAAAATCTGGCTATTTATGATGCTGATTTCGCTCGGCGTGCTGATTTTTATCGACCCCGGCGCGACGCTAAATGAAATGATTGGGGCGTCGGCGGCGGCGCTTGAACTTTGCATCGAACTTTGTGCGGTTTATGCGGTGTGGCTGGGACTTTTGGAGATTGTAGACGCGACGGGTCTGGGGCAAAAACTTGCAAAGATGCTCCGGCCTATAATTCGCAAACTTTTCCGAGTTGACAATGAAGAAATTGAAAAAATGATTGCTTTAAACATGTCGGCAAACATGCTCGGACTTGGAAATGCAGCGACGCCAATGGGAATTAAAGCGATGCAGGCCATGGACACAGGAAGCGGCGTCGCAAGTTTTTCTATGATTATGCTAATTGTTGTCAACGCAACCTCCATTCAACTGCTGCCAAGCACAGTGATAGGCTTGCGCGCAAGCGCCGGCAGCAGCGCGCCGGCCGATATTATCTTGCCAACAATTCTCTCCACAATTGTGACGACTTTGTGCGGAATTTCTTTTGTGCTTCTGTGCGACTTGCTTTCTCGCAAATGGAAGGCTAAAAGGAAGAAGTCATGAGCGTTTACATTCTTCCCGTTCTTTTTATCGGGCTGTTTTTATATGGCTTTATCAAAAAGATAAACACCTATGACACTTTTGTCAAAGGTGCTAAAGGCGCAATCGAACTTGTCGTCAGCATCTTCCCATTCATTGCCTGCATCATGATTGCCGTAGCGCTTCTTAGAGTGAGTGGAGTAACTGAATTCTTGGCAAAACTTCTCTCTCCCCTTTTCCAACTAATCGGCATTCCGCCAGAACTTTGCGAACTTGTGCTGCTGCGACCATTCACCGGCTCGGGGTCATATGCCCTCTTAAATGATGTATTTGTAAAATTTGGACCCGACAGTTATATCTCTCGCTGCGCCTCGGTGATTTTAGGTTGCAGCGAGACGATATTTTATGTGGCGACCGTTTATTTCTCACAAACAAAAGTTAAAAAACTTCTCTATGCAATTCCTTGTGCATTAGCCGCCTCCATTTTCGGCGCAATCGTCGGATGTCTGTTGTGCCGCGTGATGTAACTCCGCCCGCGCGCCAGCGCCGCGAACGGCCGCGCCAGCGGCCTTCGCGGCGCGCCGCCCCGTGCCCGGGGCGGCAAAAAACCTCCCCGCATCCTGCGAGGAGGTTTTTCGGCACGCGGGCGTTATTTGTTCCACACGCCGTCTTTAATCTCTTGAATATATTTTCCATCCCTGTCGTTAGTGATTAAATTCGGAAGCACTTTAACTCCACTCTTTCCACCCTTGACCGCTTCGACTACAAACAAAATAACTCTGCCCTTGCCATTCTCGGTGAAAAACATGCGCTTAGGCTCAAGCCCATTTTTTGAAAGCGCACAAATCATCTCCGCGCTACGGTCGGCATCATAAACAAAATATGCTCTTCCTCCAAACTTAAGCATGAGGCTTGCCGTTTTCGCGAGGTCTTCAAGCGGAAGAGATTTTTCGTGACGCGCAATCGCCTTGCTTATGTTTTCGTTCTTCTCAGCCGCACCCTCTTTCTTGTAAGGCGGATTTGAAAACACCACATCGATGCTTCCACACTCGATATATTTTCTAAAATTTCGCACATCATCGTTAATAAACTTCACATTTTGAATGTCGTTTATTTCAAGGCTCTTGTTGGACATTTCAAAAAGGCCTTGTTGAATTTCAAAGCCGACAATATCCTTAGCATTCGTCTTTTTTGTTGCAAGAATGGAAATCACTCCGCTGCCCGAGCCGATCTCCACCGCCCTTTCGCCACGCTTGATTTTGAGAAAGTTGGCAAGCACAACAGCATCGGATGTGAAAGAATAGAGGCGCTCGTCTTGCACAACCTTGAGCTCCTCAAATTGCAAATCATCCAGCCTCTCACTTTCTTTCAAATCGAATTTCTTTGCAGTCATATTCCTTTATTTCACTCGTCGTTTCAGTCTCAAATTTTACGCTAACCTTTCTGTTAAGAAGGTCGTTATAAATAACCTTGCCCTTGCCATCTTTGGTGGAAACAAAAGCCCCCACCTTAGGCATAACCTTCAGCGCCTCGGCATATTCGGCATTTTCATATGCAAGGCAGCAAAGTAGTTTGCCGCACACGCCGCTAATCGAGTTCGGATTTAGCGATAGGTTTTGATTTTTTGCCATTTTGATTGAAATATGGTCGGAAAAGCCGTAGCCTTCCGAGCAGCAACACTCTTTTCCACACACTCCAAGCGCGCCCATGCATCTAACTGCATCACGCGGCCCAATTTGGCGAAGCTCAATGCGTGTTTTATACTTTTCTGCCAGTTTTTTTGCAAAAATTCTAAAATCTACCCTTGTTTCGGCGGTAAAATTAACAGTCATGCGCGAAAAATCGTAATTCGCTTCGACAGAAATAACTTTCATTTCCAGTTTTAACTCTTTCGCCATTTTTCTGATTTCGGGCAAAAAGGCCTGCGCTTTCTTGTCGTTCTCGTCCGCCTTTTTTATTTCCTCTTCGCTAGCAAAACGCAGCACATTTTTAAGGCTGTCTTCAAGGCTCGACGGGTCGATAACTTTCTCGTCTTCCACAACTCGAACAAGATCATTGCCCTTCTCTGTTTCCACAATAACGCGGTCGCCCACCTTGTATTTTCCGCCATTTGGGCTGAACGAGTAGGTGGTCATGCCGTGACGAAATCTCACGCCCACAACTTCTATTTGCATAAGTATTTAACCTCCAAAATATTCATCACCATGTTGTCCGCAACAAGCGGAAGATTGACATTATAGGATAAATCTCTAACAGCCTTTGTCAGCACGCCGCAAAGCGAAGAGAGGCACTTAATCGAAAGCGCTTTTGCCGCTTCTTCAATCTGCAAGCGTAGCACTTCCAAACGAATGCACGCGTCTTTATCGGTTTTAACAAGCAGCGCATCCTCGATTGCCACATTGCACACTTCAATCAGCAGCGACACATCGGCTTTAAGGTCGACAATCTTTCTCACCCACCTTACAGCCTCCTTGCTGGAAGATAGGTCCTTCAAAAGCCCTACGCCAAGTTCGGCAATCTCCACAAGATTTCTCTTTTTTGCAAGTTCAAAACTTCTTGAGACATAGCCCCCGCCCAAACTAACGGCAAGTGCCTTTGTCATTTCGTCGCCGCGCAAAAGCGCTGCAATCTTTTCTTTCTCGACCGGCTTAATCTCAATTTTGTTGCACCTAGACCTAATCGTTGGCAGCACCTTTTCGATGTTGGAAGTGGTGAGAATATAATAAACGCCCTCGCTTGGCTCTTCTAAAGATTTTAATAGTTTATTCTGCGCTTCCTCAGTTGAAAGGTCGATGTCGGAAATAACAAAAATCTTCTTATCCGCAAAAATAGGACGAGTATAACTTTCGTCAACGATTTTTTTGCTGTCTTCAACTAGCAGCCTCGCCCCTTCTGGAAAATATTTAACATCGGGATGCAAGCGCGCGCTCACCTTTTTGCAATGTTCGCACTCGCCGCACATATTTGGGCACAATAAAGCCTTAGCAAAAAGAGTTGCCATTTCTTTTGCCGAAAAACTGTCCTTGCCAATCAAAAGATAACTATGCGCCGCGCCCGAAGAGCGAACAGCCTTCAAAAAGCCATTAAACTCGTCGCTTTCAGCGAAAATTTCTTCATACACAACTAAATTCTATCACAAACCCGCCGCAAAGTCAAAAGTAATTAAAAGAAAACAAAAAAGACTAGCCTCGCTAGTCCTCCAAACCTAAAAGATAGTCAGTAGAAACTTTAAAGTATTCGGTTATCGTTATAATCATGTCTAGGTCAGTCGTTTGGACTCCTTTTTCCCATTTACAAATTGTCCCCTTGGAAACTTTTAAGATACGAGCCAGTTGAGTCTGGTCTAAATTATGTTCAGTTCTTAACTCTTTTAATCGTTCAGCAAATTTGCAATCTTTCATATTTATAGTTTTAGCATAAACATTTAAATTTGTAAATCGAAATCATAGACATTGTAACTTAATCAACTAGCCCCAAAAGATAATCAACAGAAACATTAAAAAATAACGCTATCTTTATAAGTGTTTCATAGTCTGTTTCTTGTGTGCCCCTCTCCCAAGCACTGACAGTTTGTTTACTGATATTCAAAAGTTTTGCAAAGTCATTTTGACTTAGCCCCTCATCCTCTCGTAAAAATTTTAATTGCTCAGCAAACTTCGGTTTTTTCATGTCATAATTTTAACACGAAATACTTTAGACAAATCCAATGTCTCGAAAATCGCACTTTTATTTTAAGCCAAGCATGTAATCAAGACTAACCCTAAAAAATTTTGTGATTTTTACAATCTTTAAAAGTTGCGGACTTCTTTCACCCGCCTCCCACGCTGCGATACTTTTTGGGCTCATTCCCAAAAGACGGGCAAGTTCACGCTGTGACAGCCCCGCTTTCTCTCTTTGTTCTTTTAGTCTAATATCAAATTTATTTATTTTCATAAGAGCATTGTATATAATTTTTCCACGAAATTTTAATCAGTCTTGAAAATCAAGACAAAAAAACAGAGTTTTAACTCTGTTTTAATCGAATAAAGATATTTGTTCATTTTTTGAGACGCGAACGATATATTCATCTGGATTTTTCTCTTCCGGAAGAAGTTCTATATTAGGCGCAAGTTTTCTTAAACAAAATTTGTAATAAACTTGCTTTTTTGCTGGGCGAAGGAGCGAAATGCAATCTTCAAGATATTTTGGCCAGTCTTGCCATTTATCTTCACTTTTGTAGTTGTTAATTTTGCCAATTTTATAGTGGTCAACACAGTCCATTTCCAAAGTTTTTTTGATCAGTTTTAGGCTCTCTTCAGGGTCAATCGTTGGCTCAAAACTTGCAAAAGTTTTAATCCCATTATCATGCAAAATTTTAAGTGTTTCTAATCTCTCATTCGGCGTGCTGGCATATGGCTCCCAATATTTGGACTTTTCCTCGTCTAAAAAAGTTAGTGTTGTGCCAACCGTTATTCTATCTCCAAACTCTTTAAAGACATCAAGGTCTCGTAGCATTTTCTTGCCACCTTTTGACAGCACCGCCACAGGCACTTTATATTCATTTAAAAGTTTAAGCGCCTCACGCGTTGTGAGCCCATCGTCAGCGCTATCACAATAGCAGTCTCCCACGAACGATAAAAGAACTTGCTCAGCAAACGAATTTTTCTGCAAGTCTTTTTCCAGCCATCTCAAAACATCCTTTCTCGGCTCGGGCTTCCCAAAATAATCATCTGCTCTTTTTTGCAAAGTGTGCGGCGCATAACAATATCTGCATCTGTGACTGCAGCCGATATATAAATTGCACGCATAAGGACTATATTCTCTCGCCATCCCGCAAGGCTTATAAATTATGCTCATAGATACATTATATCACAGAAGAAAAATTTTTAAATGTTTTAAATAACAAAATATCCATAATGTTTATCGAAATTGTCTCTTATTGCATAATAATTGACTTCTTTAATTCCGTTTTTTGCCAAAAATTCATAAAAGAATTCTATTGCTCTTGCATTAAACAGAGATGGCGCTTTATTATAAAAACTTTTGAAGTTAAATTCCCTTTTAGCCTCATTTTGTATTTTTGTAAACTCGTTAGTAATTAAAGTGTAAAGGACAATTGTTCCTTTTTTAATTTTGTCATTATTCAATATTTTTTTATATAAATCAAATGCAATTCCATAACTATCGCAATCTATAACATTAAACTCACTAATGTTAAGCGCATCGAAAACTTTCCTTGTATCTGCGGTCAAATTTGTTCCTTTATTATTTTCGATGTCGATGCCAAAATATTTATCAGTTTTAATGTTATTCCACAAAACATTTCTGCCTGCAAATAAATCTATAACTTTAACGACTTTCAAATTTTTAATTGCTTCTCTTCTAATAAATATCTTGTTTGCTATCGATTTATTATCTGTTTTAGTTGCTTGTAGACTCAATTTCAACTCCTTCTATCTTTTTAATATCGTTGATAATTTTAAGCATTTGATCATTTTTGTTAATATCAAGACTTATTAAATAATGCACCTTTTCAATAGGCTTTAACAATCGCCTTTGCACACGAACGCAAGTTTTTAAATATTTATCTATATCTATTCCGAAATCTGTAAAATCAAAATTCTGCAGCTTTTTTAATTCTTTATATAATATTCCGTCATCAAATCCCGTCTCTAAATTTGTAGAATTGTGGGCAATAACATATGCCTGCTGTTCTTCTGTTGTTAGGTGGTCAAGTCTTACACAAGGCAACTTTTTAATTCCTAACATTTTAGCGGCTTCAACTCGCCCATTTCCTTCAAGCACAACATTATTTTTTCCTGCTATCCCCAATGGGTCATTAAAGCCAAATTCTCTAATAGAATTCGCAATATGCTCAATTTGCTCTCGAGTGTGAATTTTGGAGTTGCTTGAATAATGCATGAGCAAATTCGTGTCAATGTATTCTATTTTTAGTTCTTCATTCATTATCTTTTCCTCATCTGTGGCGTTAGTCTTAAATCCTTTAATATTTTTTCAAGTTGCTTATTGCAATCAATCCATGTTTTATAATGCTCATTTTCTTTGACAACAACTTTAGGCGTTTTTCCATCATTTGAAACGCCCGTGACTATGCGAATATATCTTTCTGGATTTTTGTTATATTCTTTCCACGCTCTATCTCTAATTATTTTTAGTTGACAATATTGCCAAATAAGTTCCGCGTCAGTTGGTGACAATCTATATTTTATACTTTTCTTTAGTTGACAAATTATTTCTTGATAAGCGACCTTTTCCTCTAATGTTAAATTGTCTGGAATTTGCAAAATTTCATTATTGATTTTTTCAGTCTCCAAAAGATTTTTCTTGTAATTTAATTTTTCTTGATATTCTTCTTCGTCCATTTTTTTATCTCCCTATTTCTTTTAAAGAATTTAACATGCAGATTTGCTAAATGCAACACTGTGCGCCATAAATTTTAGTTAGCAAAAAAACAGAGTTTTAACTCTGTTTTCTTTGTCTGCGACGGAGGAAAATTTTACAGATTTCGCTGGCAAGAAGCATAAGCATCGACACAAGGAAAATCCACAGCCATTCAAGGCCAGTTAAAGGCGCAAGTTTAAGCACCTTATGCAGCGGCGTGAGTGCAATTAGCGATAACAGCCCGCCCGCAAACGCGATTGCAATTATGCACCACTTGTTTTTGAAAGGATTGGATTTAAATATGCTTGCCTCTGTGCGCACCGATAGAAGATAGAAGAACTGCACGATGTTAAGTGTGTAGAAAGCCATGCTCATTGCACTTTCCGCGCCGTAGAAATTCAGCCCTATGCAGAAAGACGAAATTGTCAGCAGCGTTTGCACCAGCCCCATAATCACCGTCACCCAGCCATTGCCGTCACTAAACAGCCCCTTCGATTTTGGCCGCGGCTTGGCGTCCATGAGGTTACTCTCGGCCGGCTCGACACCCAGCGCGATTGCCGGCAAACTATCAGTGATAAGGTTAACAAAAAGAATTTGAATTGGCAAGAGGAAAACATATTGCGGAAAGATTAGTGTTGCGATAAACAATGCCAAAATCTCGCCCATGTTTGCGGAAAAGAGGAATTTAACCGTTTTTTGGATATTTTTATAAACTTTCCTGCCCTCTTCCACCGCAACAACGATTGTGGCAAAGTTGTCGTCGGTGATAATGAGGTCGGCCACTTCTTTTGTGACATCGGTGCCGGTTATGCCCATGCCGATGCCGATGTTTGCCTTTTTCATGCTGGCTGCATCGTTGACGCCATCGCCGGTCATTGCAACAACATGGCCAAGGCTTTTAAGCCCCTCCACAATTCTCACCTTGTTTTCGGGACTGACGCGGGCAAAGATGTTCACGGTTTTTAGTTTTTCAAGGAGTTTTTCGTCGGAAAGCGCGTCAATTTCGCTGCCGGTCATAATTTCGCTCTTTTTTGAGACAACGCCGATTTCTTTGCCGACCGCATAAGCCGTTTCCATGTGGTCGCCAGTTATCATAATCGGCCTCATGCCTGCGCTTTTACATTTTTTAACAGCCGAAACAACCTCCTTTCTCGGCGGGTCAATCATGCCAACCATTCCGAGGAAAACGAGATTATCTTCCTTGTATCTTTTCTCGTCGTCGACACACTTGTAAGCAAAGCCGAGCACGCGCAATGCCTTGCCCGCCATTTGCGAGTTGATTTTTTCAATCATTGCGCGGCGCTCTGTTGTGAGGTCGATTTCAATTCCCGCAATCACCATTTTACTGCAGCGGTCAAGCAGCATATCAACTGCTCCCTTAACAAACGCGAGTTTTCTGCCTTCGAACATGTTGATTGTGCTCATCAGTTTGCGTTCGGAGTCAAACGGCACTTCGCCAAGGCGTTTAGACGAACTTTCTAGCCCCGCCTTATCGAAACCATATTTTTTTGAAAATTCGACAAGCGCAACTTCGGTCGGGTCGCCGCTATATCCATGCTTGCCAGGCGCGGCGTCGTTGCAGAGCGTCATGCCGGCAAGCAGAAGATTGAAATCTTTGCCAAGGTGCGCGCGAGTGAAACTTAATTTGTTGTCGCAATAGACGGCTTTAACTTGCATCCTATTTTGCGTGATTGTGCCCGTCTTATCAGAGCAAATAACATCGCAGGACCCGAGAGTTTCCACCGAGTGCATATGTTTAACAATCGCACGCTGTTTTGCAAGCTGCGAAATGCCTAGGCTCATGATAATTGTAATCACCGCAGGCATGCTTTCAGGAATTGCAGCTACCGAGATAGCAACCGCCGTTAAGAATGCATCCAGCGGGCTAAAGCCGGCAACAAGTTCGATAATAAATGTGACAACGGCCATCGCTAAAATGAGAAAAGTAATTGTTTTGCCAAGGTCTTTAATTCCTTGCTGAAGCGGAGTCATTTCTTTTTTCGCATTTGCTATCACGCCGGCAATCTTGCCAAGTTCCGAGTTTTTGCCAACGCCAACCGCAATCGCGAGGCCTCGCCCCTTAACCACAGTCGTGCCATTGTAGACCATGTTCTTGCGCTCCGAAAGCGGAGTGCCGGCTTTGCAAATCTCCCTCGCGTCCTTTTCCACAGGGTGACTTTCGCCTGTCAGAGACGCCTCGTCCACAATAAGCGAAGCGCTCTCAATCAGCCTGCAGTCAGCCGGGACAATGCTGCCCGCCTCCAGCACCACAATGTCGCCAGGGACGATGTTTTCACTTCGAATTTTTATTTGCGCGCCGCCCCGGACAATCACACTTTCGGGCTGCGTCATTCGCTCCAGCGCCTGCATACTTTTTTCGGCTTTATTTTCTTGCAGCATGCCAAACACAGCGTTCATGAGAACAATTGCAAGGATAACCGCGCCGTCAACAATCTCGCTCGAGGTGTGCTGCACAATTCCAATAACAAAACTAACTGTGGCAGACGCAAGAAGAATTAAAATCATAAGGTCGGCAAACTGCATAAAAAACTTTTTTAAAAGGCTGCTATTTTTGCCTTTCTCGATGCGCTCTGCCGCAAACTTCTTTTCTCTGATTTTGGCTTCTTCGTGGGATAAGCCCTTTTGCGAAGAAGAAAACTCCGACAAACATGTGTCGATAGATTTTGAATAGTAGTCCATATCCTAACCTTTTACACAAATATTGTTATGATGGTCAAAATCAATAAATACAAACTAAACCAACGGAAATTGAGTTTTTGCGTGAGTTTTATCATAAACTTAATGGAAAGCACGCCCACAATAAATGCCGCAACACAGCCAAGCACCAGCCCTGCCACATTCACGGCCGGAAGCGAGCCAAGTTTAATAAGTTTGTAAATTTCCATGCACATCGAAAGAAAAATCACCGGAATGCTCATAAGAAAGGAAAACTTAGCCACCTTTTCGCGGTCGCCGCCCGCGAGTACACCCGCACAGATTGTAGAGCCGGAGCGTGATATGCCAGGAAGAGTTGCCAGCCCTTGCGCCGCGCCCATAATAAGGCTTTGCTTGTAAGAGAGCGGCATGTTTAGAGAGACTGTCTTCTTTTTCTGAAGAAAGAAGTCGGTGGCAAGCAGCACGATTGCAGTTATCATAAAACAAATTGGCAGCATCGCGCCCTCAAAGGCTTCAGTGATAAACGGATAAATGATAAGCACAATAAAGCAAGTGGGAATTGTTGCTGTTATAATTTTGCGGCTTAAGTCGGAGAAAGGATGTCGCACAACGCTCCACACTTCTTTTCTTAAAACAACAATCACCGAAAGAAGTGTTGCCACATGCAAAAGAATGCTCACAAACAGGCTGTCTTCTATGCCAAATATGCGTGATAAAAGCACCAAGTGCCCGCTTGACGAAACGGGAAGAAACTCGGTCAGCCCCTGCACAACACCTAAAACAATCAGCGCCCAAAATCCACTCATAAACTTGTCCTACCCTTATTTTGTGCCCCGCCGCTTTTAAATATGACAAAAAAAACTCTGCGTTTAGGCAGAGTTTTCTTTTTAATCGTTAAGGTTTTTGATTTCGCTGAGAAGCTTTTCAATCTTTTTGTTGATTGTTTCAATTTCGTCGGCGGAATTATCACTTGTCACCCTTTCAACTTGTGCTTTAAGAGAATTGATTTCGCTCATAAGTTCTTCCCTTCTCGTTTGCACGGCTGAAGCAGTTTCAAGGTCGTTTATCGCTTGTTTAATTTCGCCGTCAAGTTCTCTTCTAAGCCCCGAAAGCCTTTTGCTCTCTTCGTCAATCTTTTTGTTGATGTCTGAAAGTTCCTTCTCGCTTATCTCTTTTTTAGGACGGCCTCTTCCGCGTTTCTCGCCGGGCACCGCCGGCGCAACCTTAGTTGTTCCCGCGGGTCTTCCCCTCTTTTTAGGAGCAGCCGCTTCAGGCTCGGCTTCCACCACCTTTCTTGGTCTGCCGCGAGATTTTTTCTCGGCAACAATTTCCTCAAGTTTTTTCTCTTCGCCTTTCTTAGGTCGGCCGCGGCGTTTTGCGCCGTCTGCGACAGGACTCGGCTGAATTGTTTCAGTCTCAGGCTGCAACTTCACTTGTGGCTGCCTAACAGCGACAGGCTGAGCAAAGTCGAAATCGTCGTCAAACTCGACTTCTTCTCTTGGCTGATATTCTTCCACCTGCGCTGGCTGATTTACTCTTGCATTCTGCGAAACAGGCTGAAAATCGAAGGCTCTTTCATTGAGCGCTGGCCTATATTCTTCCATTTGCGCTCCCGCCCTAGCGGCAGGCTCTTGTTCAGGCTCTTGCTTTAAGGCCGCAACAGTTTTAACTTCTTCCGCTTTCTCCCTCACCGCTCTTGCGATATCTTCAGGAGTGAGCATCACCTCTTCTTGAGGCTCCTCAATTTTTTCCTCTACTTTTGGAGCGACATGCGCAGCGCTCTCAATTTCGATTTGCTGATAGTCAAGCCCAAGTTTTCGCTTAAGCGTCTCGTTTTCGTCGATAACGCGCTTAAGTTGTGCTTCTTTAAATGTTAAGTCTTCTTCAATCTGAGCATTTGTCTGCTTGAGGCTTGAAATGCTTGTTTTAACTTTTTTCTCAGCCTCAACAATAGCGGACTTGAAAAGTTTTGAATAGAAGGTTTCATATTCGCTCATCATCGCTTCTTCGACTTCGCTTCTTCCGCCTTCAATTTCCTCTTGAAGGGTTTTTATAACCTCTTCATATTCGGTCTTCTCAGAAATATATCTGCGTTGTTGTTGCTCGAAATCTGCTTCTTCCTTTTCTTGCTTTGCGAGTTCTTGATTTTGCTGCTTTCTGAGGAAGTTGCTTTCAATTCTGTTTGTTGTTGCCTCTTGTTGCTGGCGAAGTCTCTCAATATTCTCCTTGGAAACTTGCATGCGCTTTTGAAAATCTTTTTGAATGTTTTCGAAATTCTTTTTTAAACTTTCAAGAGTTGCCTCAATCTGCCCAATCTTAGCCAAAGTTTTATCTTTCTTCGAAATGTAGGCTTCCGACTCTTTCATTGCCCTTTCAAGAATGTTTTGTCCGTCGATGCCAAGCCCTTCAAAGTCATATTTCTCATAACTTATCGCATCTTCTCTTGCAATCTTATCGAACTCTTCTTTTTCCTTGCGGGCTCTGCTTTCAAGATATTCTCTAAGCGCAGGAATGCCCTTGTCGATTTCTTGAGCTGTGAACAGCAGCGAATAGTCAATGTAAGGCGGAAGTTCAAGACAGGCGTTATCAATAAACCTTTGGAAGAGGTGAAGATTTTGATAGAGTTCGTCGAGGTTAGCATTTTTTCTTGCTCTTAAAATTATGATTGCAACAGTGCAGAAAAGTGCAATGAAAATTGGAACGAGAAGGGAGATAACAATCATTGTGCCATTGATAATTGCATCATTCACATTGTAAAAAGATATTCCCACAACGAAGGTGATAAGTGCCCAAACGGCAGAAATCAGCGAAAGATTTTTGATGTTTGAAGAAAACAGGCTTGTTCTTAGTGGCTTTTCAATAATGTTCTCAACAGACATGTATTCCGACGGCGCTTTTTCTCTGTAGAGTATGTATTGCTGCCAGTTGATAACAAGTCTGTTCGGCGCACGCTTGATAAGATTGCTGAACTCTTTAATGTTTTCCTTATCCAGCGTCTTGTGCTTAAACAGCCACCTGTTGATTTGGTCAAGTGAGCGGCGCATTCTGCCCTCATATGAAAAGCGGCTAAGCACGCTGAAAAGAATAATGAAAAATAATTCAAGTCCAATTCCGATAAAAAATATAAGACTATAAGAAACGGAACTTGTCAGACTTGTGAAAAAATTTGTAAAGGCATTTTGGATGTCTGCGAATAATGAGAAATGCATAATAATCTCCTTTTCTCGTTTAGTATAACACAAGAGAAAATAAATTACTAATAAATTAAAATAATTTTTTTATTTTTTCAATATTTAATTATTTTTTTATTTTTTAAAGAAATTAAATAAATCTCGTCAATTTTAATATTTTCGGCATTTTCAATCGCTGATTTATATAATAAAAGTTGTTTTTCATATCTATTTATCAGCGTTTTTTCGTCCCTTTCTCGCGTGTATTTATAATCGATTAAAATATTTTTATCGCCTTTTAAATAAAGGTCAACAGTGCCCTGCACTAAATATGAACTATTTTGCGAATTTACACGCATTGTAAAATCTTTTTCTTTAATTATTTGTTTATTTTCTAAAAGCGGCTTAATAAGTTTAATATTTTCAAAAATTAAAGATAAATCAATTAATTTTGCATATTTTTCTGGAAATTTTTTATTATTTAATTGATTTTTTATTTCCTCAATATTTTCGGCTTTTTCAAAGTCTATTATTTTAAGTGCTTCGTGATATGCCGTGCCCTCTTCTGCAAAAGCAGGGTCAAGAGAAATAGGCTTGTCGCCCGAGCGAGCAAGTTCTGTGACAGACGACTTTTGCTTGGATGTTGTGTCCTTTTCAAATGCATATTTAAAATTGATATATTTTAAAATCTCCTCTTTTAAAGAGCGGCCGTTAACTTGCCACGAGCCGATTTTTTCGGACTGCGATTTAAGGGAAACAACTTCTTCAATTTCTTGCACGCAAAACTCTTTTTCCGGACGAGTGGAAAGAATAAGGTCAAGATATGACGACGACTTATCGAAATTCTCCTCGCTAAAATCTTGCACTTTTTGGCTGTCTATTGTTCCGGTGACGATAAGGTGACTTTTTGCCCGAGTCAGAGCAACATAGAGCACCATAAGTTCGCTTGCGCGCTCTCGCTCTTTAAACGCCTCTCTTGCTGCAATAAGAATTGGCGACGGAAATTTCTCCCACGCCTCTTCGTCCAGCACCATAAGGCCCAGCCCAAAATTGCGGTCAAGTTTAAAACTCGACGCGTCGCTTCTAAGCAGCGGCCTGCCCGTTCCAATCACAAACACGATTGGATATTCAAGGCCCTTGCTTGCGTGAATTGTAGAGATTGTCACAGCGCTATTTCCCGACACATTCGAAAATGAAAGCGAACTTTTTAAGTAGCAAACAAGTTCTGCGATATCTTTGTCGTTTTCAAAACTTGCAATCGACGAAAGCACGCTCTGAGTCTCGCTTGCAGCGTTCTCGCCCACCCTTGTTTTGAGATAGACAAAATATTCTCTCTCAAGAAAAAGCCTTTCAAGCGCACGCTTCGCTCCCGAAAATAAGGCTTCATTTTTAAATGAATGTAAGGTTTTAAGCGCGCTTTTTATTTCAACATTTTCGGATGCAAATATCTTTTCATGGAAGCTCTGCTTGCCCATAGCCGCAATTTCTGCAAGTGTTTGCAGACTGATTGAACAAAGCGGCGAAGCAAGATAACTTGCAAGCGCGATATCGTCGCACTCGTCGACGCACAAAGAAAGCAAATTTAAAATTATCTGCGTGTGTGCTTTTGTTGTGAGGTCGGCGCTAAGCGTGGAGACAAAAGGAATTTCTCTTTTTAAAAGTTCATTCATAACGCTATCGCAAAGCCCGCTTTTGGAGCGCGAAAGAATGGCAATGTCGCTTGGCTGCACCCGCCTCTTCTCGCCCGTTTTAGTGTCAACAAATTCACTTGCCAAAAACTCGTCAATCTTGGCTGCCACAATCTCGGCCTCACAGGATGCGCTCTCCTCGTTCTCTAGCGTGTCGGAGAAGATGTCGTAATCTTCGCAGATTGGAGCAATCGCTCTTTTCGCTTTTGGCGCAACAAGCACCTGCACAGCGGCCCGGTCCGCTTTGACGGCGTCGGTATCGCCTTGCAAAATTGAACTTTGCCTGTAGTCTATGCCCGAAGTCTTTTCGGTCATGATTTGAGAGAAAACATGATTGACAAACTTCAAAATTTCTTTGTCACTTCGATAGTTCTTGCTCAGTTTTTCCGCTTGCGCGTCTTCTTGCTTATCAAAATCTGAAATGTCTTTCAAGATAATTTCGCTTGTTGCGTTTCTGAAGGCATATATTCCCTGCTTAGGGTCGCCGATTGCAACAAACTTTCCTTTCTCGCTGATAAGTTTAACAATTCGCTCCTGCACAGGACTTGTGTCTTGATATTCGTCGATAAAAACAAAGTCGAAACTCTCTTGAATTTCACTGAGAATTTGTTCGTCGCCAAGAAGGCCGGCGCTTTTAAGTTCAAGGTCGTTGAAGTCGAGCGCGTTGCCATTTTCCTTCAGCGTGCTGTATGCCCGGTCGAAGAGGCGATATAGCTTAAGCGCTCCCTCGCAAATCTGCCTGTTCTTAACGCTTTGCCAAACAATGCTCTCACTTGGGCTGAGTTTTTTTGCAAGTTCAATAATATCTTTTGCGGCAATCTTGATAGAAACAACTTCCTCTTTTTTATCATATTGCGTCAGTCTCGGCTGAACAGGCAGTGAGATGCCCGCCAGAGCCAAACACATCTCTCTCAGTCCCAAATTTCTGTCGAGAGTGAAAAATCTTCTGATTGTTTGCAGATATTCCTCCGCCTTGGAGTCATCGCGCGGAAAAAGGTCGATAGCGCTGTTAAGGCTGCCGATTTTGCTTGTTAAAATCTCCTTCAAAAACTTTTCGGCTGCATTTTTTCCAGCCTCGAAGTCTTCCAATTTTTCAAGCGCCGCCCTTTTATTTGCCTGCGCACAAAGGAAATCGTCCACTGAGAAAATGATGTCTTTTAAAGTCTGCTGGCTTTGCAGATTGAAAAGAAGGGAAAGATATCTCTCCTTATTCTCCGCTTCGAATTGGCGTTTCGCTTCTTGAAGCGCCTCCTCTTTAAGCATTTCCGCCTGCTGCTCGTCCAGAATGCGGAAGCCCTCAAGATATGGAAATTGGCTCAAATTTCTGCGAATAAGTTTTTCAAGAAAAGAATGTATGGTGCAGATATCGCCGGTGGAAAGGTCGTCAATTTGGCTGCGAACATGCTGACTTTGGCTTTGACTGATAAGGCGAAGCATAAGCCGCTCTTTCATTTCGCTTGCGGCAGCCTTTGTGAATGTCATAACCAGCAGCCGCTTAACCGGCTGTCCTTTTTCAATAAGTTGGCAGATAAATTCAATCATGGTGGTGGTCTTGCCGCTGCCGGCCGAGGCCGAAATCACCATTTTTTTGCGATTGAAATCAAAGATGCGTCTTTGCTCGCTGGAAGGTGTAAACTTTTTCATTGACTGCCTCCTTTAAGCGCTCTCACGCCTCTTTCTTTGTCATAAAGGCACACTCCCTTGAAGGGGCAATATTCGCAAGACTTAGCGTCTGGATAAGGCTCAAATCTTCCCTCTTGCATGTGTTTAGAAGCCGCCAGCATCAGCCGCTCTGCCCTGTCTGTGAGATTATTAAACTCCTCGTCCGAGATAAATTTCGCGCTTTGCATAAACTCTTTGCCGCTCTCTGTCGTCAGTCCGATAAGAGGACTTTGACTAAACGATTTAAAACTGCATTTAGCGTCGAAATAATAGATGCCACCGCACGCAAGACCCGTCTTGCCAGCAATATATTTTGCATAGGCAAAAAGTTGCAGTTTCTTTCCGAAACTCATGTCTCTAACAAGATTTGTGGTGATTTTGCCGGTCTTGTAATCGATAACGCGGAAAGTGCCGCCCGATTTGTCTACTCGGTCAACTCTGCCCACAAATGGCTTGCCGGAAACAGTTGTTTCCACCTTTTCCTCCAAAAGCCAAGGCTGATAGGAAGAAGATTGTTGCTCTTTGTCAACAAGCATGCAAAGATTTTTTATCTGCTTTTTAAGTTTATATTTTTCAAAGTCGCCTTCTTCCAAAGCCGAAAAGTCGAAGAGTCTGTCAAGTGCGTTTTCAATAAATTTATCAAGTTCCTTTTCGCCCAGCGGCGCATATGCAAACTTTTTGCCATATTCTTCCATAACGCCATGAATGATAGAGCCCTTCTCCAGCGGCGAGAGAGTGTTCAATCTAACTTGTTTAAGTTTTAAAACATTTTCGCAAAGCACCTTAAAAGGGCAGTCATAGAACTTTTCAATTTCTGTCGGCTTTAAAGTTTTGCCAATACCGAGAGCTTCTGAATTCGAAAGTCGATTGTTTCGAATGAACTTGTTTTCGTCAAACTCCAGCACTTCCCTCATAAGCGAGCGAATTTGCGGGTCGGACGAAGAACTTAGCGCTTCCTCCGCACCCACTTTATTTCTTCCTATTGCAAGAAGCAGTTGCTGCGTCCTATCTATCGTCTCTGGCAAAAGCGTGCGCAAAATTGCGTCCTCCTTGCCAAAGAGTTCAATTATCTGTCCCGCAACAAGACTTCGCGAAAGCGGCTTGTCGTCTTCGCCTACAAGCGGATAACAAACATACAGCCTCTTTGTCCAAGACGAGAGCAGCGAAAAGAGTTTAAATCTCGCGCGGCGATTTATCATTTTCACGCTCGGCTCCACCTTTTTGTTAAAAGCCGCTCTTTCAAGGTCGTCGTCCGAAAAAATCGAGTTATCCGCAATCGTTTTTGGCAACGCGCCCGCGCTTGCACCTATCACAAAAAGCGTTCGCATCTTGCCAAAAAAACTGTCGGTCGCGTGGCCGATATAAACTTGGTCATAGTAACTTGGAATGGCAGAAAGCGGCTGCGCCTCCAGGCCAATCTGCACAGCCGAAAGAAATTCACTAAAACTTGCCGGAGAGACAACTTTCTCACAAGCCAAAAGTATCTCCCTTAAAATTCCCGGCACCTGCCTTTCAATTGCCAGCGTCTTTTCGTCGAGGGCCAAACTCTCCACAATCTCAAAACGGCTTTCTAAAAATGTGATAATCTTGTTCGCGCCTTCCAGCGCATTATCATTCACGCCTTCAACAAGTTCTCTAATTTCAGGCATCTGTTTAAGCGAATAAAAAGCCTTCGCTCCGCCCGAAAAATGTGTGTTTAAAAAGGAAATGTCCTCTTTTTGCAACCCAAACAGCGGGCTTGTGGCAAGAAACAATAAATCATTCTTGCGAAAGTTCTTGTAAGCAAGCGTTAAAATTTTCAAAAACACAAGCGCCAAATAACTTTTCGCCGCATTTTCGCTCTCGTCTGTGTAATATGGAATGCCGTTTTTTTCAAAGGCAAATTTAAGGTCTTCGCTGTAACTTTTAAGGTCGCTTGCCGCAACTGCGAAATCACGATATCGCGCCCCGTTATACACCTCATATGCAATCATTTTGGCAACAAACTCGCACTCGTCGCGTTTTGTTTTGCCTTCAAAAATGCGCACACTGCTACCCTCTTGTGGCTGAAGCTCGCTTCCAAAAAGCCCTCGAGCAATCGCAAGCGCGCCACCTTGCAAGCGGCTCGGCGGCGAAAAAACTTCCACTTCAAGTTTTTCATTTGCAGCAAGTTTTTTTATTTTGTTAAATATGTCGTCTTCATATATGTAGGCGTTCAGTTCGCAAATTGGCAGCGGCAGCGAAACAACAACACCCTTGCAATTTTTTGCGAGCGTGATAAGAAGAGAATAGTGTTTTGCGGTGAAACTTTCAAAGCCGGTGAAATAGAAGGTGCTGTTTTTAAAAATGCCTTCGCCCTCCACCACCTCGGCAAACTTGTCGATAAGTTCAGACGGGTCGGCACGGTCGGCGGTCAGCCTCTCAAATTCCTCGAAGATAAGGCGCATGTCGTCCACTTTGTTTTTAAGTGATAGGCCTCCGCCTCTCGATACAATCTCATGCGGCATAAGGCCGGAGGACTTAAACTGCGAAATCAGTTTATACACCTCTTTGCAGAAGCTCATGTTTGTTGATTTAAAATATTTAAGCCTGCCCTTGCAGTTTTCTATCGCCCTCTTAACAAAAAGCACGCTTTCGATTTCGGTCAAAGAGTTAAGTTCGACGCCAACATATTTAAGCGCCAAGTTTGACAAGCCCACAACATTGATGTTAAATGTGGAAGAAATTTGCAGGCCGTCAAAAAGCATCTCCTCAATTTGAAGAGTAGTTCGGTCGGGCACAACAATGAAACTTTCTTCGTGATTAGAGACGCAAGAGATAAGGTTTTCAATCGCCTCAATCTGATTTGCTCCCGTCACAATCTTGATGTTCACAACTAAATTTTAGCACAAAAAAAGATAAAAGAAAAGGCTTTTATGCCTCTCTTTCTTTTTCGCTTATCGCTCTCGCCTTAAAGCACGTTGCCATCAATAGTTTTTTCTTTAAAAGCGCGTTTTCTTTTTTGAGTGAACTATAGTCGTCTCTTAAAAACTTCAACTCTCTTTCCTTTTGTCCCATTTCTGCAAGCAGTTTTCTGATTGCGCTCGCGCTCTCAAGTTTTTCATTTTCCACTTGCGCTCGCGCCGAGTCAAGCGCGTTTTTCTTGATAAGTTTAACAAGGCCCAAAAAAATGCTGTTGATGTCGCCGTCGGTGATTTTGTTTGTTGTTTTAGCCTTAAACTTTAAAACATTGCTCTTTTTCTCACTTTCGCTTGCGCGGAACTTGTTTTGCAGCCTGAGCATCTCCTTCACATCCCCGCCGCTTAACATCAAGCAGGCTTTGCGCACTGAATAACCTTCTTCAAGTTTTTGCTTGATTTTATCTATCATTCTGTTTTTCTCCTCCTCTGTAAAGAATGCGAACTGACTTTTCTGATGCTCTTTTAAATCGATTTTAAGCCTGCTAAGCCTTTGTTTATCCTCTTCCAAGCGGTCAATTTCATGATAATAATAATTTCTGACGCTGTTAGGCTTGCGTCCGAACTTCTGCGCGTGGGATGTGAATGCGTCGCGAATAGCCTTGCCCGCGCTCTTACACTCTTCAACTTCCAAAAACAAACTTTTAACTTCTGCGTCCTGCCAAATGCCTTTCATATTTCCTCCGATAGAAGGGTTTTTGCCAAGAAAATGACAATTTATACTTAAAAAACATTTTGGCGCATATATTATCACATGAAAAATTATCAGTTAAGAAGCGCGCTGCCTTGCCTTGTCAAGTGGCAGGGCGGAGAGGAATTTTTAGAGGACGGGCTTGTGCTTAATTTTAACCAGCCAACTCGCCTTTTTATCTATCCCGCATCAGGCCGCCGAGAAGATGTGGCTTTTGTGCTAAATATGTCTCTGCCAAGTGAAAGAGTTAAAGTTTTCCATGTGGAAGAGGAAACAATTTTCTTTCTTGACGAAAACTCTTCTTCCTCAATTGCAGTTAAAGAAACAATTTCCGTGGGCGACAAAAACATTGAGTTTGAACTTGACGGCGACAGCGTAAAAATTGTTAATGCAGACAAAATTTGCAGCGCGCATATCTTAAAGCCAAAAACATATCGCCTCCAAAGCCACGAAAACTTTGCAATTTTAAAGATAAAGGCAACAAGCCTTGAAGAGGCAATCGTTTTTAACAGTGAAACGAACTCGATAACTTGCATAGAAGCCGAAAAGATAGAAATCGTTGGCGGAGAAATTATTTGCGAAAAACAGGGTCGCGAAGAAAAATATATCATTGCCGATGGCACACTTGCAAAAATCAAGTCGATTGAAAATTTCTCAAGAAATTCAAAAATTCTCGGCCTCTCCTTTCTGCAAATGGTCAAGAATAAACAATATTCGGCCGCCTGCAATCTTCTTTCGGAAAACTTGCACGCCAGCGAAGATAAAATCGCCGCATATTTTGGCGAGATTAAAAATATTCTTCCGCTTAATGAAAAAGAGTTTTTGATAGCAAAAAAGTCGGGGCACTATATCACCCGACTTGAACAGCGCGAAGATAAAATCGTGGGCATTGAAATGAAAGATTAAAAAATTCGCGTTAAGCGAATTTTTTTACTTTTTATATATTCTTCTTGTTTGAGCCACAAATGCGCCTATAACAGCCATGATTGAAATCAGGAACACGGTAATAGGACCTGCGCCAACTGTTATGCCAGCAATTCCAAGTGTCGCAACATAGACAATCATCAGAATAAGTGAGATGAGCGAACTTAACATAATGATAATTGAAAGTGCGCGAATTGCAACAGTCATGTTAAGGCTTCTGATATCGAAAATTCCACCGAAAAGTCCGAGTGTGCTTTCGATAAACATTGCAATTGTGAGAATAAGCGTTAAAATATAGAACGCATTTGCCACAATGTAGAGCGCAATGTTTGGCCCTGTTGCTGTTGCAAGATTTGTGATGCCGGTGTAAATTGAGTTTGCAACTCCTCCTTCAATCAAATTCAAGGCAAAGAAACCAAGAATTAAAACTGACGAGAGCCACACAATTGCATTTCCGACAATACATCTGATTTGTGATTTCTTCATAAAAATAAACCTCCTCGGGTATATTTTGCCCAAAGAGGTTTAATTAATACATTTAAAAATCAATTAAGATTTTTTCTTTGTAGTTGCAACAAATGCGCCAACAACAGTGAAAATAGCAAACACCATAGGAAGCACACTTCCGCCACTAACAGAAGTTTTCATACCAGAAACTATTCCGTTTCCAGTTGAAACATAAACAACTGCTGTGATAAGAGCAACAAGTGCAAGCACAACAAGAACAATGCTAAGAACTCTATTAACAAGCGTCATATTCAATTGTTTTTTACCCATAATTGCGCCAACAAGCCCAACAATAGATGTGACAATCAAAACGCAAGCAACAACAGCAACAAGAATAAAGAACACAAGTGAAGCCTTGCCGGCTGTATCAGGAACATCAGCAATCTGCCCCATAGCTTCGAAAACGCTCATACCTTCTCGTCTGATAGAAATTGATTCTACAGTCATTGTTACTGCGCTATATGGCAAAGCCATAAATGCGAGCGCAAAAATTGAGAAAAGAAGCACAATAGAGTTTCCAACAATTCCCCTTAATTTTGAATATTTTGATTTTGACATTTTCCCCTCCTTTTATAGATTTAATATAACATATTTATCTTAATTTGGTCAAATGATTAAATTAGAAAGTTTTACTATTGACAAATAATAATATTTGATATACAATTTTAATCATGAAAGAGAAATATAACGACAAAACTCTAGAAGACTACTTCCCAAATTTAACTGAGGAAAAAATTAGTCTTGCAATGAGACGAAAGGAAAAATCTAAATATTTAAGTAAACTTGAAGCTTTAGCAAAAATATTTTGCGAGTGTTTAGCCAATATCGACAAGGCAATTGCATTGAACGATAAGTTGATAAAGACCACAGACAACAAATTTGATGTAAAACAAGCAGAATATGGAAATTATTGCCTGCGTCATAGTCGTATTCACATCAAAAATGCAAAAATGCGCTGCAACAATTTTCTAGAACTTAAAGAGAAAGGTGTAGACACCCTTTCGCTTATCTCACTCAAAGAAACCCACGAACTTGCATCTAAAACATTTTCATTCGCAAAACTTGTTATGACAAAGTTATCAGACATTCAGAAAAATTATAATGGCCACGTTGGCAAAGTTGCAGATTTCGAAGAGGAACTTTTAAAAGAAAGTTTGTTCCTGCAGCACATCAAAAACTCTCCAACATACATTGAAGACCACGAAAGAATGCTTTCAGATTTGTTTGACAAACAAAAAGAACATGTGTCTCCATTTCACCTCACAACCCCGTCAAGAGAGCGGTAGGAGAAAAAAAGAGCGATAAGGTGCGCTCTTTTTTTGTGGGCATATGTTTCTAGATAGATGGGTGCACCAAACAGTAAGTGTCGAAGACACACACAAAAAAGGGGCATAATGCCCCACAAAAAAAATCGCTGGGTTAGAGCGA
>CAOQYA010000010.1 GCA_948514155.1 uncultured Eubacteriales bacterium
TTTCGGAGCCGGCTTGCGCAAGCGTGTGAATTTCATCGATAAAGACGATGATGTTCTTATCTTGAATTATCGTCTCGATTACATCTTTAAGTTTTTCCTCCATAGAGCCGCGATATTTTGTTCCGGCCATAAGCCCGCCGATTTCCAGCGAGAAAATCACCTTGTCCTTCAAAATCTCCGGCACATTACCACTGACAATCGCTTGCGCCAGCCCCTCAACAATCGCCGTTTTGCCTACACCGGCCTCGCCAATCAGCACCGGGTTGTTCTTCGTCTTGCGGCAAAGGATTTCAATCACTCTTTCAATCTCAGCCTCTCTTCCGATGACTGGGTCAAGTTTGTGCTCACGGGCTTTAAGCGTGATGTCGCTGCCCATTTCAAGCAATTTTTCGGGAAGAGTGCTTTTCGACTGAACGGCAGAATTTGAAGAAGAATTTTTCACGCTGGCGTTTGTGAGCGAGGAAGAAATCTTCTCAAATAGTTCCTGCAAATTGACGCCGTAGTGATTTACAAGCAGTTTAAGAGCCACCGAGCCCGGCGAAGATAATAGCGCAAGCATAAGGTGCTCCGTCCCCAAAAAGGAATGATTGTATTCAAGGGCAATTTGCTGAGCGATGCGGAAAAGGTCTTTAACGCGCGGCGAAAGTTCCACCGAGCCGAAAACTTGCTCTTCATATGAGTTCTCGGCAAAGAGCGCAAAAAGGTCTTCGTCTGTGACGCCAAATTCTGAAAGCGCCTTTGCGGCAAGGCAGTCGCGCACGGATGTAATTCCATACAAAATATGTTCTGTGCCCACAACATCACTGCCAAATCGAAGGGCAATGCGGCTGGCATTTTTTATCACCTTTTCAATTGTATCCGAAAAGAAATTTGAGTTTCCTAAGTTCATTTGTCCCCTCCTATTTTAACGAGATTTTTAACTCTCTTTGCAATATACTCTGCCCTAATGTGATTTTCCTCTTGCTCTTGCGAAAAAGGTCGAATTTCTTTCATTGAGGCCGAGCCGCCGTGATAATAGAGTTTCATAAACAGATTGACATCGCGAATTTTTAAAAGCCCCATCTCATGCCCGAAACGGACCAGCCCGAGAAGCGAAAACATCTCTTTTTCTTCCAACAAATATGCATGCAAAATTTGGCCATATGCACGCAAAATCGTGTCGCAAAGTTTATCATGATTTTTATCAAAAATCTGCTTTCTTAAACTTATCTCGTCTTTATATATATTGAAAAAGAAATCGCTGACGCGGTCGATTATTTCCTCCTCCGAAAGCCACAACAGGCCTTGATTTGATATTTGATAAATGTATCCCAGCCCTTCGCTGCCTTCGCCATAAACTCCGCGAAATGTGAGGCCATATTTTCTTGCTTCTTTGATAAGCTCTTGAATGCGACCGCTCATGACAAGCGCCGGAATAAAGACCATGACAGAAGCACGCATCCCCGTTCCAAGATTTGCCGGCGAAGATGTCAGATAGCCAAATTCTTCGTCGAATGCAATTTTAAAACTTGCAGAAATTTTTTCGTCAAGCGGCAGGAGATTGTTATATGCCTCGAAGAGATTGAGCCCCGGCAGCACGCTTTGCAGGCGCAGGTGGTCCTCTTCAAGGATCATTACATTTATGCTTTCGTCTTCATTCGTGGAGACGAAAGAGATATCCTTATTCTCAATAAGTTCCTTACTTATCACATGTCGCTCTAAAAGCGATGTGCAACGCGAAAGCGGCATATCAGCAAGCGCCAAGGTGGTGAAATCGCCGGACGCGGCAAGAAGAGCGCGCATAGACGAAGTGATATATTCAATCTTATTTACATCTGTCAGTTTTGGCATAAACTCGACATCGGAAATATTCCTGGCAAGTCGAATTCGAGAGGAAATTGCAACTGAAGAAAAGTTATTCATGGCTCCTCCTCTTAGGCGGCTTGCCACGAAAAGCCTTGTTTTCAAAGAGGTCTCGCGCGGCTAAAATCAGCGGGTCGATATGAGTGTAGCAATGCTCGCAGCCAACAAAACCGCTTTCTTTTATGCTTTTCATGGTGCTTCCACAATATGGGCATTCATTTCTTTGAAGCAAGACTTTTTATCTCCTTTGATTGATAATTTCATGAAAATGTCTGTTTTTTTTTAGTTTTTTTCTTTTTTTGATGTGATTTTTAATAAATTTATCTCTCTCCGCCGGCAAGGCGGCGCGCCGCTAGGCGCGCGTGCTCGTGCGGGCAGGCGCGCGGCCGAAGGCCCGCGCCGCCCCCCGCACGAGCGTAAATTTTGCTTCGCAAAATTTGCCTTGCCGGCGGCCCTTGCTATTCTTTTTCTATTCCCTTCATGGTCAGCGAAATTCTCTTCTTCGCCATATCAACGCCGATAACTTTAACATCCACAACTTGTCCAACTTTGAGCACTTCGCTAGGGTGACGAATAAACGCATCACAAATTTGTGAAATATGAACAAGTCCATCTTGATGCACGCCGATGTCCACAAACGCACCAAAGTCGACAACATTTCGAACGGTGCCGGTGAAGACCATTCCCTCTTTAAGGTCTTCCATTGTGATAACATCGCTTCTTAAAATCGGCTTCGGCATACTTTCGCGAATGTCGCGACCCGGCTTTGCAAGTTCTTTGACTATATCAGCAAGGGTCGGTAGCCCAACGCCAATTTCTTTTGCAACTTTCTCTTCGCCTTTAAGCGAAACAAGTTTTTCAAGATTGGTCTGTCCGCTGATAAGGTCTTTCACCGAAATGGAGAACATGTCAAGAAGTTTCTCAGCAGCCGCATATGCTTCCGGGTGGACGCCGGTGTTATCTAAAATGTTTTGACCGCCCGCAATTCTCAAAAAGCCGGCGCACTGCTCATATGCTTTTGGCCCGAGTTTTGGAACTTGCAAAAGTTCTTCCCTCGCTTTAAAGCCCTTAATCTTTGCCCTGTATGCGGTGATGTTTTTAGCGATAGACATGTTAAGTCCCGACACATATGAAAGTAGCGACGGCGAAGCTGTGTTAAGGTCAACGCCCACGCTGTTAACGCAGTCTTCAACAACACCTGTCAGCACTTCGGTCAGCCTGTTTTGAGGCATGTCATGCTGATATTGTCCCACGCCGATGCTCTTAACATCAATCTTGATAAGTTCGGCAAGTGGGTCTTGAAGTCGCCTTGCAATGGACACTGCGCTTCTAAGCGAAACATCATAGTCCGGAAACTCCTCCGCCCCGAGTTTGGAGGCCGAATAAACGGACGCTCCCGCCTCGCTCACAACGGCATATGAAACTGGACGCGACACATGTTTAATAAGTTCAGCCACAAAAATTTCCGCTTCCTTAGAGGCAGTGCCGTTTCCAATCGACACTATGTCGACGCCATATTTTTCGATCAGCATTTTTAGTTTTTCAATGCTCTCCTCCGTTTTTGATTGCGGCGGAGTTGGATAAATAACTGTTGTGGCAAGCACATCACCTTTTTTATCGATAACTGCAATCTTGCAGCCCGTTCTGTAGGCTGGGTCAAGCCCAAGAATGATGTTATTCTTAAGTGGCGCCTCCATAAGCAGCGGCTTTAAGTTGACTTCGAACATTTTAATCGCCTGCTCGCAAGCGGAGTCTGTCAGCGTTGAACGAAGTTCTCTCTCAAGCGCCGGGAAAAGCAGTCTGTCAAGGCTGTCGGCGATAATTTCTTCCATAATTTCGTCAGTCTCGGCGCATTCTTTTTTAAATGCCGAGCGAATTTCTTTGAGCATAAGTTCATTATTTATCTCGGTCGTCACCTTCAGGCATTTTTCCTTTTCGCCGCGATTTATGGCAAGAATTCTATGCGACGGAAGTTTTTTAACTTCTTGCTTAAAGTTATCGTAGCCCTCATATGTCAGTTTGTTTTCGCCCTCTAAAAGTGCGCAGCAAATCGATGCCTTTTCCCAAAGCACATTTCGAAGCACCTTTCTAAGTTCGGCATCGTCACTTATGCGCTCGGCAATAATATCCTTTGCGCCTTGAATTGCCGCCTCCACACTAAGCACATTTTCGTTTAAATATGCCTCCGCTTCGCGGGCAATGTCACTTCCCGCTTTTTGCCTTTGAATGATATCTGCAAGCCCCTCAAGCCCGTTTGCAATCGCCACAGACGCGCGAGTTTTACGCTTTGGCTTGTATGGCCTGTAAATATCTTCAACTTCGGTCAGAGTTTGAGCCTCATTAAGCGCTTTTTCAAGTTCATTAGTCCACTTGCCCTGCTCGGTGATAACGCGCTGCACTTTTTCCTTTTCTTCGTCAAGATTTCTTAAATATTTAAGCCTGTCCGCAAACGCGCGCAGCACTTGGTCGTCGCAAGAGCCGTGCATCTCCTTTCTATATCTTGCAATAAAGGGAATTGTTGCTCCCTCGTCGAGCAGAGAAATGATATTCTCCGCATAAACTTGTTTAAGGCCGAACTCGCCGGCAAGACGCTCTTCAATTTTCATATATTCTCTCCTGTTGCTATTTTTTCAATTTCATTTTTTTTGACTGCACTTTCATTTTCTAAAAGTGCAAGGGTTGTTAAGTGCAAAAACTCGATTTCTTTTTCAAAGTCGATTTCGCCATCAAGCGTGCCCATTTGCAAGTTAAGCCCCTGCTTTTTCATGAGGACAATATTTGCAAAGGTGCCGCCGCGGCGAGCAAATGCCCTTGGGCAAAGCACCATTTTGGCATTGTAACTGCCCAAAATTTCAAGGTCGTCCTTGTCCGCATACATTCCGCCGACGATTGTGCAGTCGCGATCAAGAAAGCCGAGCTGTTCGATAAGTTTTGCGGGCGAAGTGTCGAACATCGCAGAAATCTCGCCCGTTCTTTGCAAGTTTTCAAACAGCGGAATAACCACCGCAATGCCGAGCATAGAAACCTCTTCCAGCACTTTTTCGTCGCACTCTAAAATGTCAACATACACGGCAAGCGGAAAGGGCAAATTTTTAAGTTTTTTGATTTTCCCGCCGAGCACCAGTTCCGGCCGCACAATTATTCTGCCGTCAAGGCCTTGGCATTGCATCTGCCGGCAAATCGTCTCGGGGCGAGATGTTAAAATCTGCAAATATTTGGCGCCCGCAGCCACATTTTTTTCGATAACGCCCTCAAAATCTTCGCAAAAGGCGTTGACAAATCTTTGTTGCATAAATTCCCTTTTTCTCGTTAAAAATTCTAGATAAAGTATATCACTTTTAAGGGAGCGAGGCAAATAAATGAGGACTATTTTACATTCCGATGTCAACAATTTCTTTGCTTCGGTGGAATGTGCCACCCGCCCCGAACTTGTGGGCAAAGCCGTGGCCGTAACCGGCAACCCCGAAAAACGGACTGGCATAATTCTGGCTAAAAACGAAATCGCAAAAAAAGCGGGAGTTAAGACCGGCCAGACGATATATGAGGCGCTGCAAATCTGTCCCGAACTTGTCTGCCTTGCGCCCCACTACTCAAAATATGAAGAGATTTCAAAGCGGCTGCACCAAGTTTATCTTGAATATTCCGACCTTGTTGAGCCGCTGGGGCTTGACGAGTGCTGGATAGATGTAACAAGCACGCAAAAAATTCTTTATAAAAGCGGCGAGCAGATTGCAAATGAACTTCGCGCGCGAATTAAGAAAGAATTTGGCTTCACTGTTTCTGTGGGCGTTTCTTTTTCGAAGATATTTGCAAAACTCGGCTCCGACTTAAAAAAGCCGGACGCAACAACGATAATCGCAAAAGACAAGTTTAAAGAAATAACATATCACCTTCCGCTTGACTCAATTGTGGGAATAGGAAAACGCCTAGAAAAGAAATTTAGGCTGATAAATGTGCACACGATTGGCGAGTTCTGCGCGCTTGACAAAGAGTTTATTCGCTCGCTTATGGGCATAACCGGAGTGCGGCTTCTCGACAACCTTCGTGGCAGCGAAGAGGAGCCCGTGCAAAACTATTTCACCCTCACCCCACCAAAGAGCATTGGCAACGGCACCACCACCATTAAAGACATCAAAAGCCGAGCCGAAATTGAAAAAGTGCTTTCTTTCCTAGCCGAAAAAGTTTCTAAGCGGCTGATTTCGGGCGGCTTTGCGGCAAAGACAATTTCTGTGACGCTCAAATCGAGCACTCTTGAAAAATTCAGAAAATCGCAGACTTTTAACCCCACTTTTGCAAGTGATGTGCTCCTGTCTCACGCAATGGAGATTGTTGACAGTTTCTTTGCTTACAACTGCTCACTGCGCGCGCTGAGGCTGCGCGCCTCCAATCTTGAAAGGGTGGATAAAGCCAGACAATTATCATTTTTCGACCAAAAAGAGGAGAAAAAAGCGATTGGAATTCAAAAAATAACGCAAAAATATGGCTCGGACGCCATTTACAGGGCAAGTGAAGCGGAAAGTTTTATCAATCGCAAAAATCACACCGAAGAATAGCCCACAACGCGTGGGATGCTAAAATAAAATATCTCCAATAACAGACGAAGTCTGTCAAAAGGTTATTCGCTTTTTGAGAACGATAAAAAAGAGGCCTAAATTTTTGACCTCTTTTTTTAATTCTTAATAATACATTTTTTTGTAGTCGTCACTTGAGCCGCCGCCAAATCTGCGTCTTCTCACAAACCATATAATAAGCCCGGTTGCAACAAGCACGGCCACGCCGCACACAACGCCAACGATTATCCAAGTTGTGGAGTTTGTCCCCTCACTCTCGGTCGCAACTTGCGACTTAACAGAAAGATTGAATGTTGATGTCGAGCCAAAATTGAAGGCAGAACTTGAGAAAGAATATTCATAAACTTTAAGTTCGCTGTTTAGTGGGTCGGAATAAATGGACGAGCGCACAGTCACAGTGTCTCTTGAAAAGAGCGACTTAAGTTTGTTTTCAAAGTCCTCGCTGTCGATTTCGGAGGATGCTTTTGCATAAAGCCTAATCGTTATATTCTCGTTTTTATCAACTTGCACCTGCCCGCCCGACTGCGCTATAACAGAGCCGTTGACATCCACTTTTTCAATCATATTGCTGTCAAAAGTAAAAGAAATTGTGCAAGGGTCTTCGGCAAACTTTGCGCGAAGCAAGAAGGAATCTGTGAAAGCGCCTTTTGTGAAAGTTATCGCAAGAGGGTTTTCATTGCTGCTCCAGCCGCTAAACTTTTCCCACACTTTGCCATCAAACTCGATGTCGCCTTCAGAGACAACATTTTCAGACTTTTGATAGAAAAGTTCCCAGCCGATAAAGGCATATTTTCTGTCGCCCACTGCTTGAACTTCAATCGAGTTATTGCTGCCGGCTGACATATCTTTTGAAATTGAACTTGTGAGATTGGAGTTTCTATATCCCACACTTCCATTCTCGCCCGCAAGCACATAAACAGGAAAATCGTTTGCTTTAAGCGTGAAGGAATAGGCTCCTTGCGAAGCATTCGAAGCGGAAACTTTAAGCGTGAAAACTTGTGAGCCTTCCGGCTGCGAAAGCACAATGTCGCCGTTAGGAGAAACTAAATCGCCCTCCTCATTTTCAACAAACTGAGAGAAATTGATTGAAACACCTGCGCGGCGAATGTCAAGAATGCGATAATATTTAAAGTTGCCACTGTCTTTGAACTTAAAAGATATTTCCCCTATCTCGCCATATTTTAGCGTGCCAGACGGAGAAGATATCACCTCAAGCAGCCCCTGAGGGTCGAGAAGTTCGGCCGCTGAAATGTTAAAGTTTTGGAAAAGTTGCAATCTTGGCAGATCAACATTCTGGCTTCCAGATTTTTTGACCATCACAAATGCGTTTTCAAAGTCCCACACTGGCGTGTCCAAATTCCACGCAAAGGTGTAGCGAACATCGTCCAGAGTGAAAGTGTAACTATCTTCAAGATAGAAACTCTGCGCATATAGCACATTTTCGGAAACGCGCATAACATTATCTTCGGTCACGTTGTTAACAAAGCCATAACTTCCCCTGTCGCCGAATGCTTTAACATCGCTTTTAAAAGCCACTGAAGATATATTCCCCCCTTTAGGTGCAGCGCTCACATTGCCGGCAACACTGCCAACAAGATAGTTGTCTATCATGTTTTTATTTCTGGCCGCCGCCTCGCCGCCAAAAACGCAGTCCTTAATCTGCAGCGTCTGGCCGGAGACCTCTCCAACAAGCCCGCCAATATATATGTTTGAAGACGCAAGAGGGTCGATTTGCTCCTTGCCATATGTAAGAGTGACATCGCCAAAGTTTGCGACCTTTGTAAATCTTGTGGCTTCGCTCTCGCCGGCTATTCCGCCAATTTTAAGAGTGTAGGTGTTAGCAAGTTCATATGTGCCCGAAAAATTTTGAAAGTTTGCCGAGGAGTTAACCTCTCCGCCTTCAAGTTTGCCCGCAAGCGAGCCATATGTAACTTTGCCTGAGATGTTAGCCTCAAAATTTCCCTCGTCAACTTCGCAGCCTGTTATTTTCGAGTTGCGAGCATAGCCAACAATCGCGCCGGCATACACCTGGCCGGAAGATGCGAACTGGCTGGAAAAGCCGCTGATTTGCAAGTCTTTTATTTCAGCGCCGCTTGTCATGCCGAAAAAGCCTTGATATGGGGTGCTTGCAACAATTCTCAAGCCCGAAATCGAGTTGCCGTCGCCGTCAAAAGTGCCCATGAAAGGATGCTCACTGCTTCCAATAGGCGTCCAGCCGGCTTGCAGTGAAATATTATTTTTAAGAAGAATTGTCTTGCCTTCAAAGGTTTCGCCGCCCTCAACACGCCTTGCGATATCGATAAGCCCCTGTTCGGACGACACTTCAATTGCAGCCTCCTGCGCGTTAAGCGCGCTAACTCCTCCGCCGAGGAAAGTCAGCGAAGTTGCGGCCAGCGCCAGAACAGAAAGTGATAAAAGCGTGCGATTTATCTTTTTCATATATATAGAATTTACCATATTAGACTTATTTTTCCAAACATTTCCAAAAAATATTTCAAAATCTAAGTTTTGATGTGCGAAGTTTTCTGATTAATTTCTCCTTATCGAGAGCAATTTCATTTTTTTGCTCCTTTTCAAAACGATTATTTTGCGGGCGGGTCATGAGATAATATCGAAGTTCGTCCAGCGCGTGGTCGTCACGCTTGATTGGCGCGTCTTGCTCGCCCCACCAATATGACTTAAGTTCGCGAATGAGATTTGTGCAATTTTTGAAGATATATAGATGCGCCTTACCCTCTCCGTCTTTAAGATAGCGCTTGACGGTGGAGATGCCGCTGAACATGTCCTTATTCACCCGCGGGTTTGTGAGAATGCCGTTTTCATAAAAAAGGTCGACCACGCTTTTGGAAGCGGCAAGCGTGCGCTGAGTTGCGGCGCTGTCGATAAGCGCTTGCAGCATGCCGTTAGAGCCCACATGCCAGCCAAGCCTTGAAGAAATTTCTTTTATACGCGCAGCGTGATAGATAACATCGCGCTTTGCTTCAAAGTGTTCGGCCACAACATATACATTGCCGTCAAAGTCAACTGCATACCAGTGTGCGGAGAGCGGGTTGTTGAGGCCGGGGTCGATTGAAATGTTATCTTGCCACTCGGGCGGAATGTTAAAGGGCTCAATCACATGCACATTCTCGTCAAATTCGGGATAGACCATGCCGCCAAGCGCGGTGAACTTGCCCTCCTTTCGCGCCGCCAGTTCGTCGGGCGACAGCGAGGCGGTCAAAAATGCCACCTCCTTTTTGGAGAGATAGGGGTTGTCGTCCCATGTCATGTGCTCATGCCAGACCTCGGGCGAGGCGGAGGAGTTGAGATAGATTTCGTCATACACCCAAGTCAGCCCCTTAAGCGGGGTCATAGTTCCAAAGATGTCACCTTCCTTATCGAGCACTCGCATTTGGCACTCACGATAGATATCAAATGGCGGCTCTTCGTCAAACCACACAAAATCGAGAGATGCCCCTTGGAATTTTTCGCGGCCTTGGTCGCAACTTTTAAAGCCAATCTTGCTTAATTTCCCGAAGGCGTTGCGCACAACGATAAAGTCTATTATTCCACTTTCGGGGCTGTCGGCGCGGCCGGAGGACATCACAATTTGCTCGATGCAGCCGGGCGCGAGATATCTAAGCACCTTTTCTTGAGCCACATCACGCTGCACCTGTCGTGAGAGCGAGACCACCCAGCCAGACACGCCCTCCTTTCTGTTTTCCCTATATGGGTGAATGCCACGCGCCATATACACCACTTCCACCGCCCCGCACTCGCTTTTGCCGCTACGATTGCCACCGAACACCCAACGATTGCGTTTGAGGCACTTGTGGAAGGCCAGTTGTTTTTGGTGAACTTTAGAGCCTCGATTATATTTATTTAAAAAGTCGCTGGCCTTGCGGCGAGCCTGCTCCGCTTCTATGCGTGCGATTTTTTCTATTATTTGCGACATCACTCCCTCCTATTTGACAGAATTTTTCTTTTGCTTAGAGCCCTTTAAAGTTAAAATGGAAACATGAAAACGCTAATTTTTCTTTTATCAATGATGTTTATCTTCTCACCCGCTTTTGTGAAAGCGGAGAACTCTTCAAGTGCCGCCACCGACCAAAGCAGCAAGACCTATTATGCCAAAGTGCTGCAAGAGGGCGCATATTTCTACTCTAAAGAGCCTGACGAGACAGTGGAAAAGGCCTTCCTTCTCCCGTCCACATATTTTGTGCTGCTTGTGGGCGAAGAGGGCGAGTTTTACAAGGCAAAATATCTCGACCTGTTCGGATATGTCAAAAAAACCGAAGTCACCCCTATGGAGGGCACTCCGGAACAGCCATACGCCACCTCAACCTTCCGCGCCTACGACCGCAGCGGGCTCGATGTGTATGCTAAACCTAAATTAAACAGTGAAAGTTTGGGAAAACTTGGCTTTTTACAGGAGAATGTGCGAATGTATGGCTTCTGCACCGGCGACGAACTTTTCCCGTCTTCCACAAATCAGTGGCTATATTGCTTCTATGAAAGCGGCGGACAGACAATTCGCGGCTATGCTTTTAAGTATTATTGTGACTCCATTAAAATCGCGCCCGAAAACTTGGAATATCTGCCCGAAATATCTGGGGCTCTTGATTTTGGAAACAACCTTCCCGCTAATGGCGGACTGAGCGACACGGTGAAAGCGATAATCATTCTCGCAGTCAGTATGCCCTGTCTTATTGTTCTTTATCTCTTGCTTAGTCCAAGCAAGCGCCGTCAAAGAAGCAAGGGTGAAAAGGCAAGAGTTCCGGCAAAAATCAAGCGCGGCAAAGACTACTACGAATTTAACGAGGACGACCTTTAAATAATTTTCACGGAGAGATTGTGCAACTCTCCTTTTTCAAAAGAGTCCTTCACTTCCATGATCCAAGCCTCGTCTTTAAGATATGCGCCAAGTCTTTCATTTGAATAGCCCATTCTAGCACAATTAGCCTCAAACGCGGCCTCGGCCTCCGACATCTTTCTAAAATATGTGCGGCGACAAAGCGACAGTTCTTGCAAGGACTTATCAACAGGCTTCTTTTCAACATATTTGCCGATAAGAATTTTGGCCTCGCTTCCGCCCACGGCAGCAAGCGCCTGTTCGGTCAGCACCTTAATATTAATAAGTTTAACCTTTCTTTGTGAAAGTTCAATTATCTTGTCTGTCAATGACAGTGTGTTTCCTGTTAAAATATCTCTGCCCAGCATAGAAGAAGAGGCAAGTGCTTTCCTCTCGATAATCTTGTCAATGGCTCCTGCAATACGGTCAAGAAACCTATAAGATGAAAGCAATGTTTTTGCCCAAATGTGATTTTGCATAAATTTAAACTCCCTTTTTTTGTTATACGAAAATTATAAATTCCACTTTTATAATAGTCAAACCGAAATGCCAAAAATTTTTGCCAAATTTCGATATTTTTACAAATTTGTCGAAAAATGGCTACATAATGACATAATTATGACGCAACAGTGACGGCAAAATATAAAAAAAGACGCTACATTTTTGAAAAATAAAAAATCGAACAATTTGTTAAGTTGATTTTTCAAAAAAAAGCGTCAATCACTTGAAAATTTTGATTGATTATGCTAGTATAGACTTGTTGTTAAGCCGCTGTGCTGGAACGGCAGACGGGGCGGACTCAAAATCCGCTGCCAGCAATGGCGTGTGGGTTCAAGTCCCACCAGCGGCACCAATGAAAAAACTGCTCTTTTAGCTTGTTTTCGGACAAACCCGAAAAGCTGCGCGCTGACGCTTGTTTTTTCATTTCGCGGCCAAACGAAAATGCTGAAGCATTATGCCGCGACTCTCTGCGAAGCGGAAATTCTAAGAAGGATATGCTAACTATAACATTGGACTTGAATGCACCAAATTAAATGGATGGGCAGCCGAAAAAGCGCTCTTCTTTTTTTTCAAAACTTGCGGGTGCGCTCGGATATGGAGGACTCTTGCCAGAGGGCAAAGGCCGCTTGCTCGCCATATTTTTTTACAAATGCCGTTCTTGGCGGAAGGTCAAAAAGAAACTCGTTGAAATAGATAGGTTCAAGATTTGAAAGTGCAAGGCACTTTGTTTCCATCATAGGAAAACATGTGCTGCCAATTTTAAACATATGGTGCACCCAATGTTTGTTATCTATCTCAATGCTAAACTTCCCTTCCACGGCAATATCGCTCACATCTAAAAGTAGCACCTTTTTCCCCTTGAACTTTTGCAGGGCGCATGCGTCGGCTATCACATTGCCTTCCCTTGCAATGCCTTTTTCTTGCGAGCGCAATTTGAGAGTTTCCAGTTGTTCCCTAAAAAAAGCACCCATGTTAAAAAAAGCATGCTGCTGATTTTCAGTCATATATTTTTCAAGACGCATAGGTGCGTTAGTTTCTGCGATTTGTTTCAAATTCAAGGCTCTCGACACCGAACAGATTTCAAGTTCATTTCTTTTTAGCAAAGAAAAAAACTCGGCTAAAATTTCAAATATTGCGGGACTAGCCTGCAACGAAATAGTAGGATAATCTTTCAGCCACAACTCTTTTTTTTCGGGTGAAAGCAAAGACGATAGTTGCCGATTAAAATTCTCCGATGCAATTTTAGGTGAATTCATTTTTTACCTCACAATTAGATAATTAAATTAAAAAATGCAATTGTTTTTAAAAAAAACATGTTTTTTGCATGTTTTTTCGTTAAATTTACTTTTTTACGATTAAAACCAACCCAGCTTATCGCTTTGGAATAAAGCCCAAAGGTCGAACTCGGTCAGCTTCAAAATCGACCATGAACTTAAGATTTTCGCCGCTTTTAATATATCGCACTCTCACCTTTCCGGCAAGCGAAAGAAAGTTTTTGACGGCATATTCAATCTCGTTTTCAAGCAGATTTAACATCTGCTCGCTGACCGACTGAACATCGCTTTTAATCACGCTCTCAAGTCTGTTCATTCTCTCCTCCTAAACTTTTCTTTTTAGATTGCGGCGGATGTAGCCCATGAAGCCGCGATATTTCATTTCGCAGTCATATATCTTTTTAGAGCCGTTATGGATGTTTTCACAAAGAAGCGTGAAAGCACGAGTGGAGTCGACAGAATTGAGATAGCCACCCACCGAGCAGGCCGTGCTGATTGCGTCGTCTTCGGGAATGACACCATAGAGAGGAATGTGCAGCGCCCGGGCAACATCTTCCACCCTCAGCATTTCGCCGGTGGCAAGAAGGTCGCCGCGCATCCGATTGATAACAAGGCCCTTGCTTGAGAGATTGTATTCATTAAGTAGCCCCAAAACTTTGTTTGCGTCGCGGATGCTTGAAAGATGCGGCGTGACAACAACGATTGCTTCGTTAGCCGAAAACACCGCTCTGTGAAAGCCTGCATCCACGCCGGCCGGGCAATCAATCAGAATGTAGTCGAAAGAACTATCAAGCATATTCAAGACGCTTTTAACATGCTCGCCCAAAATTTTTGTTTTGCCGCTATAGTGCGAAGAAGGCAGCAAAAAAAGATTGGGAAAGCGCACATCTTCGATAAGCGCTTGCTTTGCTCGGCACTTGCCCATAATCACATCGGTAATGTCGAAAACAACCTGCTTTTCCAGCCCCATAACAACATCCAAATTATTCAGCCCCATGTCAACATCCACAAGCACCGTTCTAAAGCCGAGGCTTGCCAAATTGACACCGAGATTTGCGCAGACTGTGGTCTTTCCCACGCCGCCCTTGCCACTTGTTAAAACAATTTTTCTTGCCATATTCCCCTTCTTTTGATAGAAAAATTTTAGCAAGCATGGAAAAAAAAAGAAAGAAAAATTTTGTTGATAATTTTTCTTTCTTGTCATATAAAACACATTTTTTAGATTTCTAATCTTGCAAGCAAACTCTCGTCGCCCAGCAGTTTTCCCGCGCCCAGCATTGCAATGTTCTCCGCCTCTTCGCTTATCACAAAATTATAGGAAATATTGCGCTTTAAGAAATCGTCTAGCCCGGTCATTTTGCTAACTCCGCCGGCGAAGATTACGCCATTCTTGATAATGTCTGCGGAAATTTCGGGAGGAAGAGTGTTGATTGTGACATTCACTGTGCGAACAACTTCTTCCATGTAAGCCTCAAGCACACGCCTGATTTCAGAAGAAGAAATTATTCTTGTTTTTGGCACATAACTGGATGCGTCCAGCCCCATAACTTCCATGTTGAGAGTGTCATTTTTATACAAACTGCCAATCTCGTTTTTAACCTTTTCAGCAGTCGGGATGCCGATAAGAATGCCGTCATTTGCCATTGCAAGTGCGTTTGAAATTGCAATGTCCATGCCTTTGCCGCCAATGCCCAGGGTGACGCCACGCAAGATTGTGCCAAGATTTACAACTGCAATATCTGTGGTCGCTCCGCCGATGTCAACAATCATGGACGCCTTCGGCGAAACAACATTCACGCCCTGGCCGATAAGCGAGCAAATCACCGACGGAATAAGCGCAATTTCATTGCAGCCAAGCCCTTCGAACAGCGAATAATATGGCGCGCGCTCCTCTTCTTTCAAGCCGCAAGGCACAAGCACAAGCACATTTGCACCCTTTTTAAATTTCACCTTTTTAAGGAATGTTTGCAGCATAACAAGTGTGTATTCAAAATTTTCGATAACGCCATTTGCGATAGGGTTAAAAACTTCCACTTCGTCAAGCGTTTTCCAAACAAGTTCTTTGGCCTTTGCGCCAACTTCTTTAACTTTATAGCCTTCTGCGCCCATTTCAACCGCAACTAAAGTAGGCTCTTTTAAAATAAAGCCCTCTTCTCGTCCATATATGGTGGTGAAGCCGCCACCCAGTTCGATTGCATAATTAAAGCGCATAACCTCTCCTTTAGATAAGTTGAAGATTTTTCTTGAAGAATTTTCTATAATCGCCGGCAACCTTCATTCCCTGCATAATTTCATAGGTCGGGTCGCTGGAAACGATAAGTTTCATGATAACCGAGTCGCCCAAGATGTCGCAAACAACATCAGTCACAACCTGTTTTCTTGAAGCGTTGAGCGCAACAGCAAGTTTAACGATAACACCAAGTTTTCTTGCCGCGTTAAGGTCTTCGTCTGTGAAAAGGTCTTTATATTTCATCCACTGCGACAGATTGAAATTATCAGAACTTTGGCACTGACAGATAAACGCGCCAAGAAGAAGGTCCTTCTGGCTAACTCCGCACAGTCCCGAATTTAAAATTGCATAGAAGCCGTGTTTTTCATAGTCGTTAAAACTTACTCTCTTGCCGCTGTCGAACATGTATGCAGCAACGCGCATTGGCTTAACATATGTTCGAGGAAGTTTATGCATAACCTTAAGTTGTTTGAACAGAATGCCTGCCATATTCGCAACGCGAAGATTTATTGACGCTTCGTCTTTTGTGAATTCATGAATTGCATCGAACGAAGAGCCGAGAAGGTCGGAAAATCTTTCCTGCACATCTGAAATCGTGTTTGAAATTATAATTCCGTCGCGCACTGAAGCTGTTGAAACAACAGCCTCTTTCACGCCCAATTTTTCATAAAGCGCACTTATAATTGCAAGTCCGGAAACAAGCACCTCGCTTCTGTCTTCCATGAGTCCTTTAACCTTTTTAATCTTCTCTGTGTCGAGCGTTTTAACAAAGTCAACAACTTTCTTTTGCAGACTCAATGAAACCGGATAGTTGTTATCAAGTTCCAAAGGATAATGGTCAATCTTCTTGGCAATTCGTCCAAGATTGATAAACGGATTTCCCGCACCAACAAACATTTCTTCGCTGTCGAGCGAAAGCGATTTTCCGCTCAGACTTTCGATAACAAACGCTTTCATGGCGTCAAAATTGTCGCCATAATTATTTATGTTTTCATAACCAAACGGCAGCACTTCGAAGCCCAAAGTCGTTCTGCGATTGTATTTAACAATGTAGGTGTTATTTGCTGCGATATAGAGAATTGCGCCTTTTGAGTTGTCGATTTTGTTCACTGTTGAAAGATAGATATTTTTCACAACTTCTTCGTCGTTGACGAAATTGAAGCCGATGCCGGTGTTGTTGTAAATCTCCTCAAAAAAGCCCCGTTGATTTCTTGCTTGCAAAAGAAGCGATGTTGCAACAGCTATGATTTTTTTTACGCCGCTCTCTTCGATAATGTTGCGATAAATTTTAAGCACTCCAACAATGTTTGAAATTGTTTTTGGCCTTAAAAGTTTTTCCTCTTCAATATCCACCGATATGCTTGCCGCATCACGCTCGTGACGAACAAGTTTTGTTCTGCCATTTTGCGCATCATATATCGAAAGCACAGTTGATGCTTCGGCAAGTTCGATTATTGCAATTTTTTCCATTTCATTTCCCCTTTTAATCGTCGTCAATCGCACTTACCGGACAACTTGCTTTGCAAGCGCCGCAGTGAATACACTTTTTTTGGTCGATTTTTGCTTTGCCGTTTTTATCAAACGAGATTGCTTCCACCGGGCAAATTGCCACGCATGTGCCACAACCTATGCAGATTTTAGGATTTACAATCATTTGTTTAAACCTCTCTTGGCTGCATTATAGCACACAATAGGTAGATTTGTCCACCTTTTTTTATCAACATTTTCGGTTTTATTTATGGGGCTATGCTTTTTTCTTTTTGAAGGCTTTAATGAATTCGCCGATTGCAAGCAGCGATAAAAACGCGCCAAAGCAGCGCCTTAAAATGCCACTTGGAATGACTGTTGCAAGCAGCGACCCGCCGATTGCAAAGATAACGCCACCAAGAATTATCCAAAAAATATTTTTTGTTGCAATCAGCCCATTTCGTGAGTGTATCATAAGCGAAAAGACCGCCATAACAAGAAAAGTGAGAAGATTTATCCCCTGGCTAAGTTGTTGCTCAAAGCCCAAAAATATGGTCAAAAGAGGAATGAGCAACGTTCCTCCGCCCATGCCAAGGCCTCCGAAGAAGCCACCTAAAATTCCGAACAAAATCTGCAGAAATATTGCCATGTCGCGACCTAAAACATCAGCCTTATGCCGCCAAGCAGCATAATGACTGCAAAAATCACACGAAGGGCTTTTGAAGGAATGAATTTGAGGGCGATTGAGCCGCCGATGCCGCCCACAAGCACGCCAAGCCCCACCGAGAGCAACGGCAGCGAACTTATCGAGCCCTTGAATATGTAAATCGCACAACTTATCAATGACAGCGGAAAAATCACCGCAATTGCAGTGGCGTGCGCTCGTTTGTTATCAAGCCCCAAGCCTTTTTCAAGCGTTGGCACACAAATCATGCCTCCGCCTCCGCCAAAAAAGCCATTTAAAAAGCCTATCATGCCGCCGAGCAAGATTAACACGATTTTTTTGCCGAAAGTGGGCCTGGAGTTATCAAGGCCTTGCGACTTAGAGCGCTTAGAGGGCTTTAGTGAAGATTTCATATAGATATTATTTATATTTAGCTGAAAAATATTTGATTATTGACAAAATTTGTTGTATACTAAAAAGCGAAAATTCAACTTGAAAAAAGGTGCTGTATGACAAAGACCAAAACTTTAGCAAAAATATCTATGTGCGCGCTGGCTGCTGTGCTGCCAATGGCCATGATTGGCCTTATGCCTGTTAAAAATGTGCTGAGCGCGAGCGTGAGAGAAGAATATATCAGTCCTGTCACAATTTCTAACTCCAGCTTTAATTCTATCTCCACCACTTATTCTGACGGCGATGTGACCGGCTGGAAAAGAAAGTGGGGCTCGACCGGCGCAAAGACAATGATTATCGATGTTGTTGATAAGTGGGACACATATTCCAAAAACACCTATCGCCTCAAAGAAAACCCAGAGAAAATGGGCGCCGACAACAAAGTGCTTATGATTAACTCTGCCGCGTCCAGCCCTAACGACGAGAGTTTTGTGGCAAGTTCTGTGAGCGAGGGCTATATCTCAAACGCAATCTCACTTGCCGCTAACTCTTATTATGAATTCCAAGTTTCAATGAAAACTGCTTCTTTTGACGACGCGCAGCAGTTTGGCTCTATCTATATCTCCGGCCTTATCGACGACGAAGGCGAGAGAGTGCAAAACTTTGCTGTTGAAGGCATCGCGCCCCAGACTTGGCAGACCTATTATTTCTATATCTCCACTGGCGCAAAAGAGCAGAGCGTGACAATCGACCTATGGCTGGGCACTGACGAAATGCCGTCGACCGGCGTTGCTTTCTTCGACGAGGTGCGAGGCAGCCAACTTTCGGAAAACGCCTATTATGCAAGCATTGCAAATAAAGAGGATGGAGGCAAGCACTTTGAAGAAAAGGCGCTAGGCGGAAGAAACATAATTGACACCAATAGCATTAACTTTAACTTTGAAAAAGATAACTCAGGCGCTATCAACACCCTTGTTGACTGGAAAGAGGACGGCGAGAAAACGCCCGGCGCGCACGCGAGAGTGTTCGACCTTGACGAAGGCATTTTCACAAACACCACCTCCCTTGCCTATCCCGGCCACGACTTAAGCGCAAACAACACCAAAGCGCTTGCGATGTGGACGGAAGAAGAGGGCTACATCAGCCTCAAGTCTCAGCCATTTGAAATTAAGAGCATGGCAAGATACAAAATCACGGCAAGAGTGAAGACCACAGAACTCACGGGCGGCTTTTCAATCTCGGCAAGAGAGACGGACAAGATAAAGAATGATTTTGAATATCTTTCCTTCTACACCCCTAAATCCGTGACCTCAAACGCTATCAGCGCCAACGGCACAAACAAGTTTATCAATGAATACAGCGAAGTTTCCATTTGTGTTCAAGGCCACGACCGCTACGACAGCGAAATCGAACTTGTGCTTAATCTTGGCTCGAAAGATGCCAAAGCTAAGGGAGGAGTTGTTGTTGACAATATCGTTTTAGAAGTTATCGACAGTGCAAGTTTTGAAGAAAACAGTTCGCTTGTTCTTGGAACAAGTGAGAGCGCGGACGGAGCAATTGCAAACGGCAATTTCAACAAGGCCGAGCCTCAAGACAACAAACTCACCTATCCTGTTAGCCCTGCAAACTGGAAAATCGAGACATCGGGGCTGGGACACAAGCAGGAAGCAGGAATAATCAATATCTACAACAAATATTTCGAAAAATACAACTTCTATTGGAACGAAGGCCTTGCAAACCCTGGCTCGCCTAACAAATATGGCACAACAGACGATGTTAACAACATCCTTATGCTGTTCAATGACACGGCTGACTTCCAGAATATCACTTCCGACCCATTTAAACTTGAAGCAGGCAGTTTTAACAAACTCTCCTTCCGCTTCAAAACACTTGGCGAAGGCACAAAAATCAATGTGAGATTGGAAGACGAGGACGGAGTTGTGCTTCTTAATGACAAAGCAATTGCTTCCGACGAATGGGCAGACTACGAATGCGAAATTAACGCAGGAGAAGCCTCCACAAGTGTTAAACTTATCATTGAACTTGGAAACAGCAAAGAAAAAGTTAAGGGCTATGCCTTCTTCGACTATGTTGAACTTATCGCTTCCTCCAAAGAGGCGTTCGACAATGCGCAAACAAAGGTCGACCTTTCCGGCTTCATGCTCTCGCTCGACCCTAACGGCGAGATTTCAAACAACATCTCCTCGTCGAGTGCGTTCAAGGGCGAAATTGAAGTTGGCTCAATAGGCGCGGCTAACGGCGGAATTATCAAAGGCAAAGACAACGACTCTTATTTCTATATCGACGACAAGGGCGAAATTAAATCTATCGACGACGGCAGCCTTACAACAAATGCGCTGATAATCGAAACAAACACACCTTCCACCTACAAACTTTCTTCTGTGTTCAAACTGACCACCGAGGCGGATAAATATTACTCTCTTTCATTCAGACTTCTAACCTCCTTCCCTGGCTTTAGCGGCGAGCACAAGCATGGCGACGATGTTATCGACGGCAAGTTTGGAGTTAGCGTGGGGCTTAGCGGCTTTGACAGTGTGAAAAATCTCACTTCAAACGACGGCTGGAAGGAATTTACAATTCTCTTTAAAGCAAGTTCGGCAAACGAAGCAAACTTCAGCATGAGCCTTGTCTCCGACTGCCTTGAAACAACCGGCTATGCATACATGACAGACATTAAGTGGCAAACATCCGACGAAGAAACTTTTAATGCAGCCAGCGGAAAATCGAGTTTTGGAAAAACACTTTTCACATCCAAAGCGGCAAACACAACAGACGACGAAAAGCCAGGCGACGACAACTCCGCTTCCACCGAGACCGACAACATGCTTTGGATCCTCATTCCTTCCCTTATCATGGGCGCAGCAGTTATCATTGCTGTAATTGGCTTTGGGCTTAGACATGTTAAGTTTAAAAAGATTGAAAAAGTGCACAAGGAAGAATACGACAGAGAGCAAACTCTTAGCAGCGATGTGCTTATAAATCAAGCAAAGGACATTCAGAAAGCTGAAATCGAGGCTGTTAATGGCGACATTGCTAAATTGGAAAAAGAGATTGACCTTCTTGAAGAGGAAAACAAGCTTACAGTTGCAAAATCTCGCGAAGAAGGACGAGTGACAAAAGAGATTGAGCGAGAGTTCAAGTCATATGCGAATAAGAGTTCTAAACTTCAAAAGAAGATTGCAGAACTTAAAGAACACAAAGCATACATTGAAACAGCCGACTATCTTCTTGCAGTTGAAAAACGAATTGTTGCAAACAAGAATAAGCAAGAAGCCGAAGAAGCCAAGAGAGCGAAATCGGCAAGGAAGAAAACAAAATAATCAAAAAAACTGCTTTAGTTTAAAGCAGTTTTTTTCACGCACATATTGTGAAATCTATTTCGAAAATCAAGCGGTTTTCAAAATGACTTTAACTTATGTTTAGTCGTCGTCCTCTTCTTCGTCGTCTTCGTCTTCGTCGTCGTCAAAGTCGAGTTCCTCGTCCATATCGTCGTCAAGGTCAAGGTCGTCGTCGATATCGTCGTCAAAGTCCATGTCGCTGTCAAAATCGCCGTCAAGAATGTCGCCGTCGTCGTCAAGGTCGGTCACCGATGCCATTTCTCCTGTCTCTTCGTCCGGAGAAACAAAGTCGTCTTCCTCGTCGCGGTCAACATATTTTGTCCAGTCCGTGTTAACTTCGCCGTCTTCAGTTTGATGTTCTTTCAAACAACTGGAGCACATAATCTCGTCCGGCTGAATGTAGTTCGTTTTGCAGATTGGGCAGAGTTCCAAATCAAGGTCGTCAACAAATTCGTCTTTATTCGAAAGTTCCGCTTGGCAAACAGAACAGAGTTTTTCAGTTTTCTTGATAAAATTAAGTTCGCATCTAGGGCAGCGTTTATATTCGGGTTTTTTCATTCTTTTTCCTCCAAAATCTAATGCCATTATACTGATATGATATGGCTATGTCCACTGTTTTGCATCACATTTTTGAAAATTTTTAAACTTTTTTATCTTACTTTTCTTCTGCAGAAGAACGGCGAATATATTTAATGGAAATGTCCTTCGCAGCCACTAAATTGTTCTCCTTTTCCCTCTCCAGCGCCTTTTCAAGCAGCGTTTCGGGCGTTATCTCAATTCCATATGGCAAAAACGCCTCTTCGGCAAGGCAGAACTTAGACTCTTTGCCCTGCAAAATCTGCGGAGCGGTGATAAGTTTCTCCTCTTCTAACTTCTGGCCTTTCTTGTTATATGTCGCTCCATAAAAAAGGCCACTCTGAGCGCTCATGTAGCAAGAGAAATTTCCTTTTGGCTTAACATCCTTAACAATCTGCCATGCCATGAGGTCAAGGGTTGGAATAGGCGCAATCTTCTTCTCTGGCATGCCGGCTGCAAAGCCTTTGATAAGCGCAGCGCCAATTCTTAGACCAGTGAAAGACCCAGGGCCAATAACAAGCCCGAAATTTCCAACATCGCTAAGTGTCAGTTTGTTTTTCACCAGCATTGTGTGAAGTTCTTGCATCATTTTTTCAGATTGACGGCAGTCGGCTTGGACCTGGCAGAACACCCTCTTTCCGCCCGCCTCGATTGCTATCATTGCCTTTTTTGTTGCAGTTGATATCGCAAGCATATTTATCTCCTTTCGCTAATTTTAATTAGTCGCGAATTTTCTTCTTCAAGTTTTAGAATATCGATTGCATAGTCATAATCATTGACCAAATTTTTGGTGTTATTCGGCCATTCCACTACACTGACGCCGTTAAGCGTGCGCTTATCGAAGTATTCTTCGAAGCCCAGCATTTCCGCCTCTTGTTCGCCATTAAGTCGATACATGTCAAAGTGATAGATAGGCATCTTCCCGCCCTCATACATGTTCATGATTGTAAATGTTGGGCTGGTGACAGAAGAAGCACATTTCAGCCCTTTTGCAAGCCCCTTAACAAAATGTGTTTTGCCGGCGCCAAGGTCACCATTTAACAAGATTATCGTTGGCTTTTTGATGCTTTTTGCA
>CAOQYA010000011.1 GCA_948514155.1 uncultured Eubacteriales bacterium
CTTTTGAGTTCGACATCCGTCCTTCTGCGAAAATTCTCAAATTCTGCTTGGATACGACGCGCAAGTTCCAAATATTCTGCCGACTTATCGCCTTGCTCGCAAGTGCAGCCCTCCGAGCATCTCTCGCCCTCGTGGCAAGCGCAATCTTCCCCGCAGGTGCAGCCGTCGTTGCAGCCGCATTCGCTTTCGCAAACACAATCTTCGCCGCATGTGCGACTCTCGTCATGCTCACATGCACATTTGTGCTCTTTTTCATGCTTGCCGCAGCAGCATCCGTCTTTTCTTGTTTCTTTATCTTTCAAGGTCCTTCTCCTCCTTTAATATTTTCAAGTTCGTCAGCAAGCAGTTTAAGTGCAGCCGACACTCCGCCATAGTCCATTCGCTGCGGTCCAATCACGCCCACGCTAAGTTCCACCGAGCCCACTTTCAGCGGCAGTTTGACCACCGAAAGTTCGTCCTCATTTTCGGCCACCGAAACGATAAGTTCGTCGCCCTCTTGCGCATCAAGAACTTCGATAAGTTCTTCTTCGTCCTCCAGCACCGCAAAAATATGTTTTGCCTTTTCGATTTCGCCGCTTTCGAGCAATTTAACAGCACCGCTTTTTTGAATATCAAGAATTTTGCGTTTGTTAAACCTCTTCAGCCCGCTGACAAGACAATCAACGATATTTTGGAAACTTTCAATCTCTTCTGTAAGAGATCCTTCTTCGAAGGCTTCGGTCATATCAGCGATAGTTTTGCCAACAAAGCGTTTTTTGAAGAAACGCGCCGCGTCGTCACATTCGCGCTTGCTTGCCGAGATATTGAGGCGCTCATTGATGTAACCCGAGCCCGTCCCTATTAGCACCAAAACTTCTTGGCTTAATAGCGGAATAATTTGAAAGTCTTGCAGCACAAGGTTTTCCACACCACTTGCCATAACAACAGTCGGATAGTTGGTTGCCTGCCCGATAGTTTTGGCAATCGAAGAAATAAGATCGGACAACGACGCTGTTTTCTGCTCGATAAGAGCGCGCACCTTTTCAAGTTCTTTGTTTGTGGCTTTAAAGTTTCCCAGCATGCTTCCAACATAATATCGATAGCCCATTGCCGTTGGCACTCTGCCACCCGATGTGTGAAGTTGCCTCAAATATCCCATTGCCTCAAGCGCATTAAGTTCGCTCCTCAGCGTTGCAGTGGAGCAATCTAAACTTGTCAAGGTCTTAAGGCTGCCACTTGTGATAGGCGAAGAGGAAGAGATGTAGTCTTCAATCGCCACCTGCAAAATCTGTTGTTTTCTTTCAGAAAGCCCCACCTTTTAACCTCCAAACTTAGCACTCTCTGCTTTCAAGTGCTAGCACTATTATATGCAAAAGAAAAAAATATGTCAAACAAAAGTGACATATTTTTTGAAAACTTTTTGATATTTTGTCGAAAGGCTATCCTATCTCGAAAAAGGTTTTATTTTCGGCGCTTGAAGTTTTGCAAGAGCCTCGTCCGAAATTTCGATAACTCTGCCGCCTTTAGGATTTATCTTTCTTCCGCCAAACACCACCCAAATTGCACGGCAATTTTCCCTTGGCATAGAGGCCTTTCCGTCGGTGAAAATAATCTTATTCGCGGCGCGCGGAGAAAAATTATCAACAGCAGCGTTAAAATCGGTTCCTCCGTCTATATTAAATCTGATTTTTTCGATATCTGCCTCCGAGCGAACTTCTTGAAAATCGATAAATCGGGTGTTAAACTGCCCCACTTTGATGCGAGATACTTGCAAAATGTTTTTGCACTCTCTTAAAAAGTTCTTAAGCAGGTCTTCACTAACAGAGCCAGACACATCTAGCATAATCTCTGTTTCAGGCTCGGCATATTTAATAAGCCTTGCATTAAGCACATTGTTTTCAAACTCGCCGTCGCGATATGACCAATCAGCATTGATTTTCGCACTTTCGCGCAGCAGCCTTTTCCAATTGATAAGCGGCTTAGCCTTGCCAACATTGTCAAAATTTTTATATCGCGAACTTGTCCCTTTCCCGGCAAGTCCAGAACTTGATTTTTTATTGAGTTTTTCAATCATCTTTTCGAGATTTTCTTGAACTTGCTTGTCATTTTTCTCGAAAAGTTTATCTTCACCCTCACTAGCCTCTTCTTCAATCTTCTTTTGACGCTCTTCGTCCTTTTTCTTTTCCTCTTCGCTTTCTTCGCCTTGAAGTTCTTTTTCAAAGTCAGATTTAAGGCCTTTGCCTTCCTTGTAGTTTTTCACAACCTCTTCCCAAAGGTCGTGGCTATCGTGGCCTGCATTTCCGTCTTCGCTTTCTACATTATCGCCGCCTTCCTCGTCACCCGAGCCACTTCGCGAGTCGCCACCTTGGCTTCCACCGTCAGAGTTTTCTCCGCCTTGCGAAGAATTTCCGCTTCCTTCGCCTTGGCCACTTTCAGCGCCGCTTTCTTGTGAGTCACTTTGCCCTTGGTCACTGCCGTCCGCTCCGTCTGAACTTGGACTATCTTTCTCCGAACTTTCACCCGAGCCACTCTGTCCTTGGCCTTGACCTTGGCCTTGCTCTTCTTGAGAACTCTCGCCACCTGAGGCTTGTCCCTGGCTTGAGCCTTGACCGCCTCCATTTTGTTGCTGCTGACCACTCTCGCCTTGCTCTTTTGCTTGTTGCTTCTCCTCGGCTTCTTTAACGAGTTTGTCGTAGATTGTCTCCGCCTTCTTGTTAAGCGCTTCAGGCATGTCAACACCACCCGCAGGAATTATTCCCCCATCTCTTCTCAACATTTGATTGATAACTGCATCGGTGGCGATGTTCCAAAGTTTTTTAACTTTGCCGTCCGATCTTCTAATGTGGTCGCTGGCAATATGCAAAATCTCATGCGCAAGAACGAACTCCTGTCCAGCCTCATCAAGCGTTTCCATAAAATTAGGGTTAACAAAAATATTTTTCCCATCAGTGCAGGCCGTTGTCATTTTCTCCGTTTGAATAATGCGGCAGCCCGCCACAAGGCTTCCGAAGAAAGGATATTTCAGCAATGTTTTTCTCTTTATCTTTTCAACATCAAACATATGCACGCCTCTTAAATTATGCAGCCAACTTGCGCAATTTGCGGCGCAAGTTTATTAAAATCGGAGCACAAAACAACTATGCTCACATTTGCGGGCAGTTTAAATGAGCCAATCGCCCTATTTTTTAAAATTTCTAAAAATTTAAGTTGCTCTTTTTCTGAAATCTTGGCAATATCTTCAACAACTAATATCGAGATAATTTCATCCTTATTCTTGCAAAGTTCTTGCAGCCAATCAGGCGCTTGCCACTTGCCAGAAATATATTGTTCGGACAGCGCTTTATCAATCTCGCAATCAGCGGCAATAAAAGTTGCGCCTTTAAAATCTTTTTTGGCCAGATTTGTGATAACAGGAGAAATGTTTGCAGCAATAGCCTCTAGTAATTCTTTGTTTTTCATAACGAGATTCCTCCCTTAGTTGAAGTTTCACTAGCAGCAGCACTAAGTTCAGCAATCCTCATCGCTCTATCTTTATCGCCATGTATCCAAAGACTGTCAAACACCGCCTCTTCTTCCTCTCCAAGTTTGGAAACGAAGTTTCTAACTGTCGCAAGTTTATCGTCACTCACATTAGTGAGGCAAGTTGCAGTCAGATATCTAAGGTCTGTCTGCATTTCATCAAGGTCCTCTTGAGTGTAGTTGCCACTCAAAACATCTTCAAGCGAGATAATTTCGCTCTGGCAGAAAGCAGCAAATTCATCAGCAATATCTCCCACATGCATCCTTGCAAGATATGGATTTCTTCCCGCTTTAAGTTCGTTGGAAACTTTCTCCCACGCTCTTGGTGTTGCGGAAGGGTTTTTTGGGTCTCCGGAGAATTCAGTTCTAAGAGCGCCATCTCCATTAAAAGCAATAAACGCATACACTGCAGGATGTATCCCGGCCTTAGCCGCCCACGGCAGCCAGTTGTCTGTAGTTGTCTGAATATTCACATGTCCAAATCTATCGAAAAGCGGCCTTATTATATCATAAGCGGCTTCACTATCTTCCATTTCGTTTCCGGCTGCGACAATTCGGCAGTTTGAAGGAAGTTTAAATCTGCCATTCACCTTTCGGTCCTGAACAAGCGTCAACACTTCGCCTTGTATGCTTGGAAGCGCATTTGTAAGTTCGTCAAGGAAAAGAATGTGATTTTTCTCTGGCTCATTTTGGCATTTTTCCACAAGTTCGTCATACCAAGCTGGCGGAATATCTTCAACCTTGCTGGTTGCAGGATTAAAAATTGTTTTTCCGTTCAGTCTATCCAGCGAAAAACTTGCAAGAAGCAGTGTTATGCAATCCGGGTCAACCTGCTTCACTCTTGCCGATTTTCCGTCGCCGGGCAAGCCATGCAAAAACACCGGCTCGTCGGCCGCAATAGATGCAATAATCATTTCCTTAGGAGTTATGTCGCTGTTAAAATTAAAGTTATATGGGTTGTTAGTTGTCTTTTTCGCTTTCTTTGCAGTCTGTTTTGCGGAGTTATCACTCTTTTGTTTTCCAGACTGATTTACTAAACTGTCCCACCTTACTTCTTTAGCAAAATAGTTATTAAGATATTTATGTGCAAAAGTCTTTTTAAAGTTGCCGTTATAACTATCGCTACTATCAAACTGAATTCCCGCAAAAAGCACTCTTTCAGAGAGAATAATCTTTTCGTCCTCGTCAACAAGCCAAGTTATCGGCTCAACTTTAACCCAATAAGTTTTTCCTGTCTGGGCTTGTTCCTTGTTGGAAAGAACTCCGGGTGCAGAGTCCAAACATTCGACCCTTACAAATTTTTCACCTCTCCACTCATATTCTATAACTGTGCGAGGGTCAAAGGCCTTGCTATATTCGTCATAACTATGAGAGTCAAAAGTATATTCATGCCCCGTCTTTTTAAGAGTTCCGTCTGTAAATTGTTTATCAAGACTTTTCCTCTCTAATTCAGTGGCTAATGTTTGTGGGTATTGCCCAATTTTAACACGAAGAATTCCGTCTGCTCCCCTCACTCCGTTCGGGAGATCTTTGATTAAAGAGAACGACGAAGCGGGCCGGAAGCCATCATTGCGTCTGCTCGGTATACTCCACGTCTTAGGGCCGTCAGAGCCCACGACACGAACATCCGTATCAGCATTCTCAGAAGCGGACCACCACCAAGAGGCATGTGCTTGACCAGTGGATGTTTCAACAATCTGGCCTGAATTAACTGCTCCGCCGAGAACAACAGCAAGGTCTGTTGTGGCGGCTTTTGTGCCATATTTTTTAAATATTTTCAGTTGGTTGCTATCCCAAATTTGTTCTTGATTTAAAAGTGTAAATGCTTTAGTTTTTGCCATAAGTTAACTCCTCTTTCGCAAAACATGTTTATTTTTTAAATTATAACATATTGTGCACAAAATTTCAAGATAAAAATTTAAATTTCTCCGCTCTTAAGCTCATTTTTAAAACTTTCAGGCTCATTCGTGCGCTTAATGTGTCCATAAAAGGCAGTTTTGCGCATATTAACATAACTTGTGGAGACAACTTTTTTGCTATGTAGCATTTTTAAGGCTTTAAGTTTGCGCTTCATTCGAATTTTGCCCGATTGGCGAAGCCGAACAAGAATTTTGCCCGAAGGGGTCAGTCTGTGATTAAAGCCCAAAAAGTCAATGCCCGCTTTCACCTTCCCTATCTGCGTCTTTTTGTTAAGAGAGAGTTTAAGTTTGCGGCACTCTTCTTCCACCTTCGCCAAAATCTCGCGAAGTTCTTTCTTGCTCTCTCCAATCAAAATCATGTCGTCCATATATCGCACATAGCCGCGAACACGCAACTTTTCTTTAATAAATCGGTCAACTCCGTCAAGATAATAAATGGCAAACCACTGGCTAGTTTGATTGCCAAGCGGCAGGCCGCAGTTTAGATTTGCATATTTGCCACTTTTGATAATAGACCAAATGAATTTAAGTTCTTGTTTCGAAAAGCCGGCTGCCTTCAATTTCCAAATGAGAATGTGGTGGTCAATCGAAGGAAAATAGGAGCGGATGTCGAGTTTAAGAAAGTAGAAATCGTTGTTTTTTGACTTTCTTAATTGCTGCCTCAAAAACATATGCAAGCGCTTAATTGCAAATGCCGAGCCCTTAAAATTTTGGCAGGCAACATTGTCGAGAATAAGTTTTTTTGCAAGCCGAGGCTTGATGCTGTTGTTGACAAGGCAGTCAACGACCACCCTGTCTTTATATGCCGGGGCTTCAATCAACCTTTCTTTGGGGTCAAAGATGCGGAAGTTGTTATATTCCGAAAACTTGTATTGACCCGAAGTTATGGTTTTTATCAGTTTATATAAATTCTCGGCAAGATTAAGTTCAAATCTAATCACTTCGCCTTTGTGCTGCTTGCTTTTTCGGCAGTGCTTGTGCGACTGATATAAATTGTCAAAAGTAAAAATTTCGTCGAGTTTCAAATTCACCTCTTGAAAAAAATATATAATAAAAAAACGCCCATGTCAACATCTAAATCTCAGACGAGGTCTGGCGTTAGATGTCAGAGCGTTTTATGTTCTTCCACCGCAACTAATATGCTATCACAGCGGTTAGAAAAGAGAAAGGTTCCTTCGCTTTGCAGCACGGGAGTGCTCGCATGAGCGGCTCAAATCTGGCTGTTTTTTATTATTTCACCTTTGGAAATTCAAAAGCGAAGCGGGCCGGAAGCCATTTTTGCGTTTGTTTGGTTTATTCCATTTCTTATTGCCGTCAGAGCCCACGACACGAACATTATTATTATCATTCTTAGAAGCGGACCACCACCAAGAGGCAAAATCTAACAAACAATCTTTCCCTTAAATAAATCCTTTCGGATGTTATCTTGAATTTTTTGTTCGCCAGCGGTCGCGGTCGGAACTTTTCCACGCCACCGTCAAACTTATTGCCTCGGCAGTTTGCATGGAAATCTGATTAAACTGCTTTTTTGTGAGGCAGCCGGCATTTTCGGCCAGAAATGCGATGTAGCCAAGCATTTTAAGTTTTATTATCGCCTCCGTTTGAAAACTTTGGCGGTCGCTATAATTTTTCACATCGTCCATTCGCAGAAAGTTTGCACGCATCAGATTTTCAACTGTGTCAAGAGAAAGATTTATCATGCGATTAACAAACGAACTTCTAAACTTTGCCGGCGCTTTTGCGGTGATTGTAACAATGTATGCCGAAAGTTTTTTCGTGACTGTGACAGCCACCAAGTCATTAACATTATGTGGCAAATTTATGTCGCACTCCGCCCACTGCTCCTCTCTCGCCCTTCGATTTTCTTTGGCGGCTTCCACATTTAAGTGTTTGCCATTTGCCTTTGCAATTGTTTTTTTTGATTGCAATTTCCTCTTCGGCCGAGACTATGTCGCTGGAGCCAATGTCAATTTTCCTTGGAATTCTAAGTCCGTTTTTTCTGCTTATTTCTGTCAATATTTTAAACCTTTTTTCTTAAGATGTCGCCTTTCGAAAGGGAAAGTGGAATGTCGGCACAAAATCGCATTTCGGCAACATTGGCTTTGTCAATCTTGTTTCCGTCAAGGTCGGTCAAATTTTCAAGTTTAAAGGTTTTGTTATGCACGCTTGCGTCGGGGCTCAAAACTTCCACCTCGTCGCCCTCTGCAAGGAAATTTCGCTGCTGAATAAGCGCCCTGCCATTTTCCATTTTTTCAATCACGCCCACAAATTCGTGCGTCTGATATGGCGAAGAACTTTCTCGATATTGTCTGTCTTCCTCCTCGAAATAAAAGCCGGTTGTAAAGCGGCGGTGGCTGGTCTTTTCAAGTTCTCTCACAAACTCCTCGTCTGCTTCTTGTGGCAAGATGTCAAGCGCCTTACGATAGGCGTTTGTCACGCAAGCAACATAGTATGCGGACTTCATTCTGCCCTCAATTTTCAGCGAGGCAATGCCCGCATCTTCAAGTTCTTTTAGGTGCCTAATCAGGCAGAGGTCTTTGGAGTTAAATATGTAAGTCCCGCGCTCGTCCTGCTCAATCGGCATGTCGCCCTCACGGCGCACCTCTTTAACAACATATTTCCAGCGGCAGGCCTGCACGCACTCGCCGCGATTTGCGCCGCGGCCGGTGAGATAGTCGGACAAAAGGCAGCGCCCCGAATAGGACATGCACATCGCCCCATGCACAAAGCACTCGATTTCCACTCTGCCTTGAAGCGCTTTTGCGATTTTTGAAATTTCTTTAAGCGAAAGTTCCCTGGCAAGCACAATTCTCTTAACGCCCAGCCTTTCCAAAAACTTAGCCGTCTCAAGATTTGTGACATTTGCTTGGGTGCTCACATGCACATCAAGGCAAGGAAAGTTTTCGCGAATGAAAGAGATAAGCCCTAGGTCGGAAACAATAACAGCGTCAACATTTGCTTCCACAAGGCTATGGAGATATTCGCGCATATTCTTAAAATCGTCGTCGCGGGCAAGAATATTGACGGTCACATACACCTTTTTGCCTTGCTCGTGAGCAATTTTTGTGGCATCCTTAATCTCTTCAATCGAAAAATTGCCGGCAAAAGCCCTCAGCCCGAACGCTTGTCCAGAAAGATAGACCGCGTCCGCGCCGAAGCGAATTGCTGTTAAAAATTTTTCAAAATTGCCCGCAGGCGCAAGAAGTTCCATGTCTCACCTATAAATCAATCGAAGGCTTAGCCGTTAAATCTAAACTTGCAAGCCCCATGCCTTTTCTGATGTAATAATATGCCGCCGAGCCAATCATGGCCGCGTTGTCTGTGCAATATTTAAGTTTTGGATAATATGCCTCAAAGCCGTTTTCCTTGCAAGCCTTTTCAATCTTTTCTTGCAAAATGGAGTTCGCACCCACTCCGCCGGCAATGACAATCTTCTTCTGCCCCGAAAGTTTCATTGCACGAATGGCTTTTTCCACAAGTTCGTTTGTCACGCTCTCTTCAAAACTGCAAGCGATGTCGGCCTTGGAATAAGGCTCTTTTTTCTGCTCAAATTTGTGAACATAGTTGATAACAGAGGTCTTGATGCCGCTGAAAGAGAAGTTTAAGGTGTTATGCAGCGAGTTGGAGACGGTGAACTTAATGTTGTTCTTCCCCTCTCTTGCAAGTTTGTCAATCTCCGGGCCGCCGGGATATGGAAGGCCCAGCACGCGTGCAACTTTGTCAAACGCCTCGCCGGCCGCATCGTCCACGGTGGAGCCAAGCATCTTAAACTTGTTGTAGTCGGAAATTTTAAGAAGAGCGGTGTGTCCGCCGCTGACCATGAGGCACATAAAAGGCGGCTCAAGGTCGGGATGCGAAATATAGTTGGAAGCAATGTGCCCGTGCACATGATTGACAGCAATCAGCGGCTTATTCAAACTGTAACTGAGGCCTTTAGCAAAGTTCACGCCAACAAGCAGCGCGCCCATGAGCCCTGCGCCATATGTGACCGCAATCGCGTCCAAGTCTTGAGGCTTAATTCCCGCTTCCTTAATCGCCTCTTCATACAAGTTGGAAATTGCCATAAGGTGATTGCGGGATGCAATCTCCGGCACAACGCCGCCAAAGCGTCTGTGAATTTCAATCTGCGAAGAAACAAGATTTGATAAAACTTCCCTGCCATTTTTGACGATGCTGATTGCAGTCTCGTCGCAAGAACTTTCAATGGCAAGAATAATTAAATCTTTTTTGTTTTTGAGAGCGGCAAACTCGGCCGCCATGTATTTTTTCATATTTCCTCTTATATCTTTTGCAAATAACTGTTAATAAATTCTTGAATGTCGCCGTTCATGACCGACTGAATGTCGCTGGTCTCATAGCCGGTGCGGTGGTCTTTGACAAGGGTGTATGGGCAGAAAACATAACTGCGAATTTGGCTGCCCCATTCGATTTTTTTAATCTCTCCCTTAATCTCGGCCATGTGCTCCATTTCCTCACGCTCCTTCTTTTCGGCAAGGCGAGAAAGAAGCATTTTCATGGCAACTTCGCGATTTTGAATTTGCGAGCGCTGGGTCTGGCAAGAAACGACGATGCCAGTTGGGATGTGAGTTATTCGAATTGCCGACTCGGTCTTGTTGATGTGCTGGCCGCCGGCGCCGCTGGAGCGGAAGGTGTCGATTTTAAGTTCGTCGGACTTAACTTCAATCTCGCCGCCCTCCTCAAGTTCGGGCATAACTTCCACGCTTGCAAAACTGGTGTGCCTGCGCGAGTTAGAGTCGAAAGGCGAAATTCTAACAAGTCTATGAATGCCTTTTTCGGCTTTAAGATAGCCATATGCATTTTCGCCGGAAATGATAAAGTTAATGTTTTTAATGCCCGCCTCGTCACCCTCGAGCACATCGAGAACGGTCAGTTTAAAGCCGTTTTTCTCGGCATACATCGAATACATCCTAAACAGCATGTCCGCCCAGTCCTGCGCTTCGGTGCCGCCCGCGCCCGCATGGATGTTCATAATCGCATTTGCGCCGTCATATTTTCCCGATAAAAGAGTGACAATTTTAAGGGCGTCCTGCTTTTTTTCAAAGCCAATTAAAGACTGTTTCAACTCTTCAAAAAGTTCGTTATCTTCTTCCAGTTCGCAAAGTTCCAAAAGCGCCGAAATGTCGCTTGCATTGGCATCAAGGCCTGCCACTTCAGAGAGCAGTTTTTCCTTGCTTCTAAGTTTTTTTCCCACCTCGCTCACTCTGGCCGCGTCGAGATAGAAGTCGCTTTCAAGTTGCTGCGCTTTAAGGTCTTCAACTTCCTTTTCTAGTTTAGCGGTGTCAAAGACACTCCTTTAAGAAGTTAAAGTTTTCTTCAAGAGTTTTAAATTTCATTTTTTCGTTATCAATAACCATATCAATCTCGCTTTTACGGAAAGAGTATATCAAAATAAAAATGTTTTGTCAAAGCATCTATAGCCTCAAAAAAAGGGGCCTCGCCCCTTCTTTAGTTTTTTAACATTTTCCATCTTTCAAAACTGCTCCTACGCCACAGCCGTAAAACCATTCTCCTTCAAAAAGCCCACAATATTTATGTCTGTTTCAAGAAATTCCTCCTGCCACAAGAAACTTTTAATAAACGGCACGGACGAAATTTCAAGACCATCATATAGCCCCCAAATTTCATTGCTGAAAGCGCTTTCTTCCGTCTCGTCTTGACCGAGAATGTAGTTTTTAAATATTGTCGCATCTCCACTTTCACTTTTCTTTAGAGTAGCATCATAGTAGCAACTTGAAAACTCGGTGCTGCCGTTGTTGTTATACACGAACGGCAAAGCCCTGGCTGAAGAACTTATTATTTCGCCTTTGAAAGCGCAGTTCGACGCGGTGAGTTTATTGGTGTTAACTGCGCCGACCAAGCCCCCTATTCCATAGGCAGACGAGGACAGCGAGCCGCCTTTTAATTTGGCAATGGCATAGCAACTATCAATGTTTGTATTTTTGTTGGTGTAAGCAAGAATTCCGCCAACAGCAAGCGAAGAGGATGTGACGCTGCCATTATAGAACGCCCTTGTTATCTTTAATGGCTGGCTGGCATTAGATGTGAAACTTCCAAGAATTCCGCCCGCATATGACACATTGCTGCTTCCATTATTTGCCACAACATCGCATATAGACAAAACATCGGTGATTGTCAGGTTTGACCCGGCAGTTGTAATGGTGCTATCTCCAACAATTCCGCCTGCAGCGCTCTTGCCAGTAATATTTCCAATGTTCGAGCAGTTCTCGATGGTGCCCGCAAAAACTCCGCAAATTCCGCCTGCAAAGGTGCCTATAACATCAGCCGAGTTTTTGCAGCCCGATATTTTGGCCATTCCATAAGCCATAATTCCTCCCGAATAGCCGTTTGCATTGTTAATCTTGCCATAGTTTATGCAGTTATTAATAATTGTCTCACCGTTCGTGTTGAGAACTCCATAACCAGCAATTCCGCCTGCATATTTTTGACTGCCTGTAGCGTTTAACTCCCCATAATTTAAGCAATTTGAAAAGGTACAGCCCGCTCCACCATAACCAATTCCTGCCAAATATTGCCCTGTTAAACTTCCAAAATTAATACAATTATTAACAATTGTTCCACCAATGCCTTCTGCGCGATCTATGGCCGAGACTACACTCGCGTAGTTCACACTATTATCAACATATCTTCTACCAGTGCCATTCGTTGCCCCAATAATGCCTCCAGCACTAGTCTGAGCCTTAATCTGCCCGCTAACAAAGCAGTTATCGACATCAACAATTGAAGTTGGTGCTTTAAATGCCAAAAGTCCTCCAGCAGAGCCGCTTTTTGACACGATATCAGCATCAATAACGTGAACATTTGAAAAATAAGGAGAACCATTAACTATATAACCGGTCAGTCCTGCATAATCGTTAGCACGAACAGTCAAATTTTCAAAAGTCGTATCGTATATATACAAACTACTATTAACTTTGTTAATAAAGCCAGCACTGACAGTTGTTTCATAGCCCGCGTTTATATTGGAAATTGTATGTCCTTGACCATAAAGATTAATCGATTGAGGAAAAATCGTGTCTGTGCCTATGCCGTCCCACTTGTATGCCCCTAGGTCTATATCTGCTTCCAAATAAACATAGAATTGACTGGCAGCAGTGCATTCAGTAAGCCACGCAAGTTCTTCTGCTGTGTAAATGTGCCACGGGCTGGCCTGACTGCCGCTTCCCTCTCTAGGTTTAATTTTACGCTGGCTCCATAAATTATTCGAAGTCTTATCTGTAAGACCATAGTATTTCATGAAAGAAACATTTAAAGGAAACACATATCGCCACTGCTGATTATCTACATCTTTCTCACTCCAAACTGTAAGGTCGAAACTGGTTGGAATAGATGTCGAATTTTTATATTCTACTTCTTGAACGCTATTTGCGACTATGTTATCTGACACGACCATACAAGACAGGTTTTTATCGGTAAAAAATTTAACTGTTCCAAAAGGCAAGCCATTTCTCGTTATGCTAATATCAGCCCCAACGAGACAGTCATAAGCATAGTATGATGTCGACGAAAAACCTGCAACATAAACATTCGCTTGATTGCTTGTTGTTTGTATATTGATTTTTCCAGTGAAAACAAATTGTTTTAAATTTTCTCTTGTTAATGTTGGACCGCCATAAACATTCACATAATTAGTCGAATTTATTTTCACTTCAGCATCTAAAACAGAAAATCCACCATGTGAAGAATTTTTATTGCTCTGAAAAATTCCTTGTGTAAAACAATAAAGCGTAAAGGCATTTTTAGTAGTAACATCCACATCAAGTTTTTGAACGGAGACTTGATATAAATTTCCGTTGTAGTAGTTGCTGTTTCCTGCTGCAATTATTCCAACAGTTGCATTTTTTGCATTCTCACCTATAATTCTTGGGCTTTCGATGATTGTGTTGCTGACAGAAACGACAGCACTCGTTGCTGCTCTCACGAATAAGCCTGTGGTAAACCTGTAACTCAATGATTTTTCGTAATCAAGATTTATTGTCATGTTTCTAATAACATGATCTTTTCCTATTAAAATCACCTCTTTTTTTATCGGTGTCCAATATTTGTCAACTAAATCAATATCGCTTTCAAGTTCAATTTGCACTTTATTTGGGCCATTATTTATAAACCAAGCTAGTTCATTTGCATTTCTGACCCTATATGTAGGAGTTGCTGTTGCGGCAGTTTGATAAGGCTTCTTGCTGTAATCTTCCCAATATTCAACGCTAACAAAATTGGTGTTCAACGAATAATACTCTATTAGACAATCATTATCAGGAATGATATATTTGAAAGAACTTGTTAAGTCTGCATCTGACCAAATATTTTTGTCGTAGCCTTCTGGAACAACTGTAATATTGTCTTCTGGCCTAACTGTATTCAGATTAGATGTCACCTTATTAAATCTAATTTTATTTGCCGGAGTTGTCGCCTCTAATTCATATGAAAAGTTTATGAAGCAATTTCTCGACGCCGCAGTAGTGTTAGCGGCATATTCTCCCACATAGCAATAATTTGTAAAACTAGAAGGCAAATCAATGTTTACTTTAACATTTTCAACAACATCTGCATATCCAGCAGCAGAAGTTGCCTGCCCGCTTATTCCACCGACAAACACCCCTCCCTTTGCTTTTTGTGACGAAAGTCTAATGCTCACATTTATTGCAGAAATGCCCTTAGTTTCATATGAAGAGTAAGGAAAGCCTAAAACGGACCCAACATGAGTCTCCCCAGAAAAATTAATAACCTCAATCTGTGAATTTTGCACAGAAATATTTTGATAATAGTCATTTGCATTTGAATTAGAAACACCTGAAACAACAAAACCTATGCCTGACGAAGAAGTATAGTTTTCTAAATTTGCTAAAATCAGTGAATTTACAATTTTAAAATTTTTTGCTTCAATCCTTGAAGAGACATTTCGAAAAAAACCTATATGTCCACCAGCTTGCGAGTTGATTGTTAAACCTGATATGGTGTGATTATTCCCTTCAAAATTTTGACCTGCCCATATACTTTTCCACAAATGAGCCGACAAATCTATATCATTGCCAAGTTCTACATATCCGGCGGAATGAGACTCAAACCATGCAAGTTCCTCACCTGATGTGATTATGTATGGGTTGGCGGCGGTGCCTGCTCCGGTGGCGGGCTGAGTGGCGTAGTCTGTCCAGTAGTCGGTTGGAAGGTTTGACGGGTCAATTTCTGTGGCTGCGTGAGAAGGCGTCAAGGAAGGCGCTGAGCTCTTATTTGACTGCGCAAAAAAGAAGACAAACAAAAAAATGGCAACGATGCTCGCCGCTAAACTGAGCGATATTGTGGAAAACTTTTGCCATTTTTTCATTCTCTTTACCTTTCATTTTCAGTTTTTTGTGGACAACTTTCGACAAAATTCATTATAGCCCGCTCGCTCGCTCCTAGTCAAGCGAATTGTCACCGTTTTGTTACATTCTTATCCTATTTATCTAAGTTTATTGTGTATAACTTAACTGCATATTATCACAAGAAAAGTTTTAAAACAAAATTATTTGTGGATAAACTTTGCCCGCTTACATATTGTTACACTAATTGCCGCTTCGCAAGAGCTTTTTCACTAATCGTTAAGAGAATTGAAAAAATAAAAAAACTCGGCCAAATGTGCCGAGTTTTTCAGGTTAGACTTAAACTCTTGGCGGAACGATATTGCCTGTCGCTGTTGGATAGAGCGGCATTTCGAAAAGTCCCGGGCAAGCGCTTGCGGCCGGTGCGGAATGGCATGGCGGGATAACCGGATAGCCATACGAAGGCACAAGCACATCAACAACTGCCGTCACTCTGATAATCACCTGTAAGCAGCCTGTAACGGTGAAAGTGTTTTCGCCGGTTGCTGTGCCGATTTCACTTGAGAAAACTGCACTTGCGGTGATGTTTATTGGAGTGACAGAAGGTTGTGGAACATAGAGAACAACATTCTTGCTCACTGTGATTGTCGACCTTCCCGTTCCCAGAACGCCGTTTGCGTCACGATAGTTAACAATAACTGGGATTGTGACGGTTGCACTCACATTTGCATAGTTCGGGCAACTTTCCAATCTGTCAACAACAAGGTCGGAAATTGTCACTGCTTCATCTGGAGCGTTAGCCGCAGAAATGAATGTGAGAGGCGTTGCAGGGTTAGCAGGATTAAGGTCGGTAACAGGGAGAACAATTCCGGTCTCGGTGCTCTGCGAAACGCAAGCGTCGAAAACCTTGGTGGTCTCAATTAAGATTTTTTCACAAATTCCGTTGAGCGGGTTGCCCATGATAGGACCCGGACGACTAGGATTTGTATTGTTGATGTAAAAAGACATTTTCCTACCTCCTGTTTTGTCTATTCATATAATATGCGCGTCTCGTCAAAGTTGTTCGAAGCAAGGAGTTTTGTTTCGCCGCGGAAGGAGTTAAAATTTGTCAGCACCTCATATGTGCACATGTTATATTGTTTGCTTGTCGCATCCGCATCGTCAAAGAGAAGCACTCTGTCGCCCACTTTAACCGTTCCGCCTGTCACATCCACAAAACATGCATCCATGCAGAGATTGCCGACTATCGAATACTTCTTGCCGCAAATGGTCACCTTCATATTTTTGCTTTTTTCGCGGCTAAAACCGTCGGCATAGCCCACGCTCACAATAGCGAGCGTTGTTCGACGCTTTGCCTTAAATGTGTGGTCATAGCCGGCAAACTCTCCCTTCTCAAGCGAGCGCAGTTGCAGCACTTTGCCTTCCAGCCTCATAACCTTTTGCAGCCGCCTGTCGCCATAGCCATATATTCCCAACCCCGCTCTTAAAATATCGCACGGCAGGTTTTTCGCCCCGCTTCCGCCAAAACAGATAGGAAAAGGTTTTTCCAGAAAAGAGCGCGCACGCAAGAAATTTTGATATTCGATGTTAGTAGTCTTTTTATTGGAAGTTGACGAAAAATGTGCGGAAAAGCCGGCAAAAACACGATTTTTTATCAAATTTTTCAGCGTTTTCAATAAATTTTCATTGTTTGCGTCAATTCCAAATCTATTCATGCCGGTGCAGAGTTTAATGTAGCAGCATTCCGTCTTGCCCGTTTTTATCGCTTTTTTAACATCGCTTATACTTGTGAGGGTTAGATAAAATTTGTCTATCACATCGAAGTTCGGGCATTTTGAAAGAATTAAAATTTTCTCGTCCGGAAGAATTTTGTATAACTCTTCCGCCTCCTCCAGCGAGGAGACGGCAAACATGTCGACCCTGCCTTTCAGGGTGAGCGCCACCTCTTTTATGCCATGTCCATATGCGTTAGCCTTGACAACAGCGCAAACTTTAGGCGCATAGCCTTTAAAAAAATTTGCATTGAACACAAGGGCATCTTTATTAAGAATTTTCCTATTCATGCAAATTTTATATTATTTTTTTTGTAATTTTGACACTGATTAAAGGCTTGAAAATGCGCTATCCACAATTTTATTTATGTTAAACTTTCCCCCTTTTTTGCCGTTGAGGTGAAAAAGATATTCGATGTTCCCGCTCTTGCCGGCCACAGGAGAATAAGTCAGGCCGGAAATTGTAAACTTAAAAAATGTGAGATAAAGAACAAAATCTTCAAGCAGTTTAGCGTGAATTTTCTTGTCTCTAACAACGCCGTTATATTTCTTAGCTGTCGCTGGGCCGCACTCAAATTGCGGCTTAAAAAGCAGCATGCATTCAACTCCGTTATACTCTTCAACAAGTTTTGGAATTATATGCTTTAGGGAGATAAAAGAAAGGTCACTGACAATAAAGTTAACATCTTCAAGTTTCTCGCTTGTTCTAAAATCGGTCTTCGAAAGGTCAACAACTCGGCTGTCACTTTTAATGCCTTCGTCAAGTTGCCCCGTGCCTACATCAAGCGCATAAACCTTTTTGGCACCCGCCTCCAGCGCCACCTGAGTAAAGCCGCCCGTCGACGCGCCGATGTCAAGCACAATTTTGTTCTTTAGTTCAAGCCCAAAACTTGCAATTGCACCCAGGAGTTTGAAGGCTCCGCGCGAGACATATAAAAAAGGCTGTTGCACCAAAATTTCTTCCTCGCCGCTGACATTGAATGCGCAGTCTCTAGTTTTTCCGTCAACAAAAACTTGCCCTTCTTTAATGGCCGTTTGCGCCTTTTCTCGCGACGGAAAATATCCTTTCACCACCAAAAATTTATCTAATCTTTGCATGTCTGTATTATATCTAAACTTCCTCTTTTTTCCAACGATTTTTAAAAATTGGACAAAATATCGCCATTTTTTGACAAAAAACGGCGTTTTTGCATAAAAAAACCGCAAATTATGCGGTTTTTTGTCATTCGAGTGAAATTAAATAGTAGTAAATTGGCTGGCCGCCGAAGGCAACTGTCACTTCGCATTCCGGGAAGCGAGATGCAAGTTTTTCTTGCAAAGAATTTGCCTCTTCTTCCTTAATATCTTCGCCATAGAAGAGAGTTATTGTCATGATGTTATCGTCCATCATTTTTGCAACAAGGTCTTCAGTTGTCTTTGAAACAAGTTTGCCTTTTGCCAAAATTGCCTTGTCGTCCAGGCCAATAATTTCACCGGTTGTAAGGTCGAAGCCGTCAACATGAGTGTCACGCACCGCATATGTCACAGAGCCCGATTTAACATTCTTAATTGCGTCTGTCATTGCCTCAACATTCTCTTCAACAGTGCCGTCCGGGTTAAAAGCAATGGCCGCTGAAATGCCTTCCGGCACGCTTCTTGTTGGGATAACAACAAGGTTTTTATTGGTCAGTTCGTTTGCTTGCTCAGCCGCAAGAATGATGTTTTTATTATTCGGAAAAACAAAAACTGTTCTTGCCGGAACTTTATCAGCCGCTGCAGCGATGTCTGCAGCACTTGGGTTCATAGTTTGTCCACCCATGATAATTTCGTCAACACTAAGGTCCTTAAATATCGCGCTTAAGCCCTCGCCCGGCGCAACGGCAACAATGCCAAGGTTCTTGGTCTCTTCCACGGCACTTGCCTTCTTTTTCAATTCACGATTTTGCTCGCGCATGTTTTCAATCTTAACATTGGTGATTTCGCCAAGTTCAAGCGCGAGGCCAAGTGCGCGGTTAGGCTCGTTGGAGTGAACATGCACTTTAACAAGCGAGAGGTCTCCAATGCAGATAACGCTGTCGCCGAACTCGAGTAATTTCTCGCGAAGCTTGTCAATATCGGCCTCAGTGGTCTTCTTGTGCATCTGAACAATCATGTATTCGGTGCAATAGCCAAATTCAATATCTCCAAGATTAGAAATGTCAGCAATAACATCGTCAACAGACTGCGACTGCTTTTCGTCGTCAAAAACGATGTCGAGGTTCTCCTCGCCCATGATAGACTTGTAAAAGCCGGTGAAAATCACGATAATTCCGCGTCCGCCAGCGTCCACAACGCCCGCTTTCTTAAGAACTGGCAGCATTTCCGGGGTCTGCCTAAGAATTTCCTCTCCAGTTTCCAGCACTTTTTTGAAGAAAACTTCAAAATCGTCCGTCTTCTTTGCTATGCTAACAGCGTTTTCCGCCATAACACGAATAACGGTGAGAATTGTCCCCTCTTTTG
>CAOQYA010000012.1 GCA_948514155.1 uncultured Eubacteriales bacterium
GCATCAGTATAATCGCTAATTACATAGCAATGTGTTTTCACTTCGTTTTTAGAATTGGACCAAATATTCTTTATACCATGATAGAACCAAACAGTTTCTACATCATAAAAAACTGAATCATTGTATATGTTTCCTTCACCGTATCCATCTTTCCATTCAGTGTTATTGGCTGTTTCTAATACAAACACATTGTCTTTATTAATGTAATAATTTCTATCTTCGCCAGCGGTTTTGTCATTTTGTAGAACTTTGAAGCCAATGTTAATTGTTCCTGGTGATTCTTCGCCTAGTATACCATGCAAGTATGCCGAAATAATTTTTTCCTTAGAAGTAGATCCTTTGCTAGATATCTCATATCTATTCAAATTCAAGCCGCCCCAGCCGTCTCGGCCGCGGCCTCCGCGTCCGCCGTCGCCACCTCGAACTATGCCATAGTTTGTGCAACTATTCGCAGAATTTACATTTTGCGCAAAGATTCGGGCGAATTTGAACTCTGTGCTTGTTTTCGCGCAAGAGCGAAAAGCTGCGCTTTAACGCTCAATTCGCCCTCTCGCAGCCAAACGAAAATTGCGCTTCGCTGGCAATTTTGCTGCGACTGCCGTCCGAAGCCGAAATTCTAAGAAAATAAGGTTATATTTTTATAAAAGAATTTTATTATTATCACTTGTTATTTGCGCAAAATGTTATCAAAGAGCACAGATTTTAAAATTTTTTTGTTTTTATCTAAAATCATTTGCGATTTTATGCGAAAATTGTTACAATTTTTATGTTGAAAAAAGGGGCTACTATGGCAAATAATAATCAACAAAACATTCACGAGGGGCATCGAAAACGGCTGCTTGAACTTGTTACAAATGTCGGAATTGAAAGGGTTAGTGATGTGCAAGCGCTCGAGTTCATTTTAACTTATGTCATCCCAAGAACAGACACAAACCCGCTTGCTCACAGGCTTTTAGATAGGTTTGGGACGCTTGCGAATGTTCTGGATGCAAGTTGGGAGGCACTCATTTTTGTTGAAGGCATGGGCGAAACCTCGGCGAAGAAATTATCGAATTTCAAGCCGATTTTTAATTTATATCAACTTAGTTGCCTTGATGGGCGCTTACATTTAGAGTATAAAAGTGACATTGTTAAGTTTTTTGAAGGAATTTTACGAAATAGAAGCGATGAAAACCTTTATATCGTTGGACTTAATGCGTCGAATTATGTTAAAATGTGGCATAGATTGTCGATAGGCAATCGCAAAACTGTTGACACGCATTTGCGAGATGTGGCTAAATTTGTGGCCGTCTGCAAACCGTCATATGTGATGCTGGGCCACAATCATAACGATAATTTGGCAACGCCAACCGAAAACGACGAACATGCAACAAGCATCATTGCTGAACTTGTTGAAAGTTTGGGCTCGCCGCTGGTGGACCATATTATTGTTGGAGATGACGGAGTTTACAGCATGTTCAACAAAGAATATTTCAGAATTTACACAAGGAACTGATATGGAAAAGAAAGAGCCGAAACACCACCATGGCGGACATAGGCAGAGGCTTACGGAAACTATTATTAATGCGGGACTTGACAAGGTGAGCGACGTTGTTGCTCTTGAGTTTATTTTGACCTATGTTATTCCTCGCGCAGACACCAACGAACTTGCACATAAACTTCTTGATAAGTTTGGAAATCTTGTTGAGGTTTTAAATGCCGACCCTAACTTGCTGGCGGAAGTGGAGGGAATGGGTGAGACATCTGCAAAGAAACTTCACCTGTTTGTTGATATCTTCGACTACTACACCGAGAAACTTCTCGCCAAACGTTATTCGTTTAAATATCGCGGTCAGATGGCTGACTATTTTGAGTCGCTGCTGAGATTTAGAAGTGTTGAGACTACATACATCGTGGGCGTGGATGCTGCATACAGAGTTAAAGCATGTTACAAACTTGCAGTTGGAGGCTTGCTCAGTGTGGGCATAAGCACGCATCAGATTGCCAAGTTTATCACAAGCATTAAGCCGGCGTTTGTTGTGCTGGCACATAACCATCCGCAAGGTTCGGCCGAGCCTTCGCAGGGCGACCTTGAAGGAACTGAACTTGTGGAGAACTTAGTTAACAGTTTGGGTGTTAAACTTGTTGACCACCTTATCGTGGGCATCGACGGCGTTTATAGCGTTAAGGGCAGCAATTATTATCGCGAATTTATTCCAAACAAAAAAGAGAATTAAAATTTGATAAAGTTTGCAATTATGGCGCCAACAAAGCCGCCTAAAAGTGAAAAAATTGTGCAAAGAAGGGCAAGCAGCCAGAATTTAGGCTGTTTGCTTTTATTTTTCTCGTCGCTTTCTGTTATCTGATTTCCGCGTGGAAGAACACAGAGGCAATAGACATTTTCGTCGTCATATTTAACATGAACGCACTCGTTGCGCTCAAGAAAGGTTATGATGTGATCAAGCCCTTCTTCGTCCACCCGATGCTTTGCGGGCATGGCGGAAATAATATCCGCTTTATCAATGACTTTATAGCCGGAAGAGCGACATTCTTTTTGCAAGATTTTAAGAACTAGATTTGATTTTATATCAAGCATGGTTTATTGTTTGCAAACTTTGACATAAATATTTGCGACAAATTTAGACAAATTAAAACTAGGGGTTGACTTTCAAACTGATTTTATATAAAATAAAACTGTGAGAGGGGGATGTATGAGTTATACCAATTACGACTCGCAAAGTATTGACCAGCCGTCAATCGATGATTGGATGGATGAACTTGAGCAGCAAGATAAAAATTTGACAGACTATGATAAGACGATTGCAGAAAAATTGGGAACAATCTTCAAAGATGATTTTGCCAGATTGAAGCCTAAACTTGCTGAAACAATTTCCACTTTCAAAGATGAAAAAGACTTTGTTGATTCTTATACTTCTTGGCTTGCTGGTGAAGAAAAAGGAAAATTTTATAATTTCATTAAACGGACATTTAAACTTGAAGATGAAGATTGCAGCAATCATATGACCGATAGAGCAGAAAAAATTAATGCTTTAAATGAAGCTAAAAAAGCGTTTAAGAGAGCAAGAGAAGCTTTTGAACTAACTAGTGAGCGCTATTGGAGAGAGGCAGATAAAAATATTTCTGAAGATGATAATCGTTATTCCCATGACTGGGATGTTGATGCCGCCGAAGAACAAAAATGCCGAGATGAGTTGCTCGCTGCTAACGAAAAATATAACGACTCACTTTTCAGCATTGACCAGTTTAATTCAAATTTTGGCCTATAACAATAGGCTTTTTTTCTTGTCAAAAACGCTTTTAAAAGAAATTAAATAGGGAAATAACAAGTTAAGCCTAAAAAAGAGGTGGAGTTTTGCCAAGAAAGGAGAAACTTGTTATGCTGTATTTAACTAAGGTGTGTCCAAAAAAACGGACATGCCTAGTTTCTCCCAACGAAATTGCGGCGGCGCTTTCTAAAAAATTTGTGCTCTCTGTCAGCGAACTGGACGAAATTATGACAGCGCTTTCTAATGAAAACTACATCGATTTTGTTGTTTCTGAAAGCAAAATGGGTTATTATTATTGTGTAACATTGAAAAAGAAGGGGCTTTCTTTTGAGCAAGATAACAAAAAGCAGAAAAAGACCTTTGGCCTTTTGGTGCTTAGAAGTTTGTTTCTTGCAACAGTCAGTTTCATTTTCGGCATGGTGCTGAAAATGATTTTTAAGGGTTAACTATGGATAAATTTATTTTGCATTCTCCATATTCTCCGTCGGGTGACCAGCCGCAGGCAATTGATAAGCTTGTGGAGGGCTTTGACGAGGGGCTTAAAGAACAGGTGCTTTTGGGCGTGACCGGCAGCGGAAAAACCTTCACAATGGCAAATATAATTGCCCGCCTAAATCGACCAACTCTTGTCATTGCACACAATAAAACTCTCGCCGCTCAACTTTGCAACGAATTTCGCGAATTCTTCCCCGAAAACAGGGTGGAATATTTTGTTTCCTACTACGACTACTATCAGCCGGAGGCTTACATTGTCTCCACCGACACCTACATCGAAAAAGATATGGCAATCAATGAGGAGATTGATAAACTCCGCTCCTCGGCCACATCCTCGTTATTGGAGAGAAGAGACACCATTGTTGTGGCGTCGGTCTCTTGCATATATGGTCTCGGCAGCCCAGAGGAATATTACAATCTTCATATCTCGCTGAGAAATGGCGACCTTGTTGATCGCGACGACATCATTAGGCGGCTGATTTCCATTCAATACACTCGAAATGAAATGGACTTTAAGCGTTCCACTTTCAGGGCTAAGGGCGACACGCTGGATATTTTCCCGGCCAACCAATCGGAAATGGCGATTAGGGTGCGCTTTTTTGGCGACGAGATTGAAAAAATATATGAGTTTGACCCAATCACCGGCAATATGCTAAACGAGGTCAGTTATGCCGCAATTTATCCCGCCACGCACTATGCTGTGGGTGACGAAAAACTTAAAAAGGCGATTTCTCAGATTGCCGAAGACCGAGAAAAAGCTATAGAGGACTTTAAGGCACAGGACAAGCCGCTTGAAGCGGAGCGAATTGGGCAAAGAGTGGCATATGATATCGAAATGATGCAGGAACTTGGCTATTGCAGCGGCATTGAAAACTACTCGAGATATTTTGACGGACGGCAGCCTGGCGAGCCGCCATTTACGCTGATTGATTATTTCCCAAAAGGTTTTTTGACCATTATTGACGAAAGCCATATGACCCTGCCACAGGTGAGGGCGATGTTTAATGGCGACCGTGCAAGAAAGAACAGTCTTGTGGAATTTGGCTTTAGATTGGAAGCGGCAAGAGATAATCGTCCGCTCAAGTTTGAGGAATTTAACGAAAGACTGGGGCAGACGCTATATGTTTCAGCGACGCCAGCAAAATATGAACTTTCGCGCGCCGGACAAGTGGCCGAGCAGATTTTGCGACCGACAGGGCTATTAGACCCATACATTGAGGTGCGTCCGTCTAAAAATCAGATAGACGATTTGATTGGCGAAATTTCCGCTACAATTGCACGCGGAGCAAGAGTGCTTGTGACAACACTGACAAAGAAAATGGCGGAGAGCCTGACAACCTATCTTGGCGACAGAAAATTTAAGGTCAAATATCTGCACTCTGAAATAGACACTATGGAAAGAGTGGAGATAATCAACGGTCTGCGCGCCGGCGAGTTTGACGTGCTTGTTGGCATCAATCTTTTGAGGGAGGGGCTCGATATGCCCGAGGTGGAACTTGTGGCAATCCTCGACGCCGACAAAGAGGGCTTCCTTCGCTCGGAAGGCGCTCTTATTCAAACAGTGGGCAGAGTTGCGAGAAACGCAAATGGCAGAGCAATCATGTATGCGGACGAAATCACCGACTCGATGCGCCGAGCAATCGACGAAACGCACAGGCGAAGAGAAATTCAAATGGCCTATAACAAAGAGCATGGCATCGTGCCGAAGACGATTAAGAAAGAAGTTAAGAACACGCTTGAAATCACAAAGAAGGTTTCCGATAACGAAATTGCAAAGAAGGACATTCCTGCAGAAATCGAGAGGCTGTCGTCGATGATGAAAATGGCTTCAAATGCGCTTGACTTTGAAAGAGCGATTGAGATTAGAAATAAAATTCTTGCGCTTAGAAAAAGACTGGGCAAAAAGGATAATTAAATTAAAAACCTATTTAAAAAGGAAAAAACATGAGACAAATTGCACTAAATGATAATATCTTTGACAAACGAGGTGCGCCGGACACTGGCGCCGAGACTATTAAACTTCTTTCAGAAAGGGGCATTAAAAATGTTTTCCTGTGGTGGGGAGATGACACAAAGTTGAATTTTAGGAAGGTCAAACTCTGCCAAAGACTAGGTCTAAAAATTGTGTTTGCGCATTTACAATTTGCGAATATAAACTACATTTGGATTGAAGGCAAGCAAGGCGATAGACTTGTTAGATATTATAAAAAGCAGATTAAATATCTTAAAAAGTGCGAAATTAGCATTGCGATTTTGCATCCTTCGTCCAAAGATAACCCGCCGCCATATTCGGAGATTGGACTTGAAAGATTTAGAAAGATAGTAAAGTTCGCCGAAAAATGCGATGTAACAATTGCTCTTGAAAATACAAGAAAGAAAAAATATCTCGCTTACATTTGGGACAACATCAAAAGTCCAAATCTTAAAATTTGCTATGACGCCGGGCACGACCACTGCTTTAAAGATGGCAAGTTTGATTTTAGGAAATATAAAAATCAAATTGTTGCCGTGCATCTTCATGACAACAGTGGTGAGAAGGACGAGCACAAAATTCCTTTTGAGGGAACAATTGACTGGGAAGATGTGGCAACAAAACTTATTAAAGCAGGCTTTGCGGGCTGTGTGACGCTGGAAGTTCGAGACAGAAATGGAGAAGTTTCAAAAAATGAATTTTTAGCAAAGGCTGTTGCAAGTGCACAGCGTCTTCAAGAAATTTTCGATAAAAAGGACTGAAAATGGACGAAAATATAAAAATTGTTGGGGCTAAGGAAAATAATTTAAAAAACATTGACCTTACAATTCCTCGCGATAAACTTATTGTTTTCACTGGAGTGAGCGGCTCTGGAAAGAGTTCGCTTGCTTTTGGCACGATTTTCGCAGAGGGGCAGAGAAGATATATAGAAAGCCTTTCCTCATATGCCAGAATGTTTTTGGGGCAGGCGCAGAAGCCTGATGTTGAGGCTATTGACGGGCTTTCGCCGGCAATTTCGATTGACCAAAAGACCACCAATCACAACCCCCGCTCAACAGTTGGAACGGTGACTGAAATATACGATTATCTCCGTCTTTTATTCGCCAGAGTGGGCACAGCATATTGTCCGCACTGCCACAAAGCGATCTCTCGCCAGACAATCGACCAGATTGTTGAGGATGTTATTTCCCGACCAGAGGGAACAAAGCTGACAATCTTGAGCCCAGTCGTGCGCAAGGAAAAGGGAGCGTTTGCCAAACTTTTTGAAAGCCTTAAAAAGAGCGGCTATGTTCGCGTTTTAGTGGACGGCAACATGTGGACACTTGACGAAGAGATTGTGCTTGATAAAAATCTTAAGCATGAAATTAAAGTGGTTATCGACAGGCTGATTTTGAAAGAGGGTGTGCAAGGGCGTTTGTCGGAGAGTTTGGAGGCAGCACTTAAACTTGCCGACGGACTTGCCGTTGTCGATTTTGACGGGGCGGAGGAGCTTTACTCCACCAATTATTCCTGCCCAACTTGTGGCTGGACACTGGAAGAAATCACGCCAAGGCTATTTTCTTTCAACGCGCCATTTGGCGCCTGCCCGAACTGCTCGGGACTTGGCGAGATTGCCGACATCGACGAAAGTTTAGTGCTTAAAAACTCCCACCTTTCTGTGGAGCAGGGCGCATTCAACATCACCGGCTGGAGATATGAGCCGGGCAGCATGGCGAAACTCTATTTCGATGCGCTTTCACAAAAATATGACATTCCTCTTGATAAACCTGTTAAGGACCTGCCACGAAAAATGATTGATATCTTCCTATATGGCAATGGCGGGGAGAAAATGGACATCTTTGGCAGCGACCATCGCAACAAAATGGAGGAGCGCTTCCGCGGCAGCCACGCACTTTCTTTTGAGGGACTGATAAACAATTTAAAGCGTCGTCTGGCAGAAACAAAAAGCGAGTTCATGCGCTTTGAAATCGGCAAGTTTTTAAGAAATCAAACTTGCAAAGTTTGTCACGGCAAAAGGCTGAATGAGTCGGCGCTTGCCGTTAAAATTGAGGGGAGAGATATAATTGATTTCTGCAACATGCCTGTCAGCGAGCTTTTGCCATTTATAGAAAATCTCAAACTGTCAAAATACAAAATGAACATTGCCGAAAGCATTTTGAAAGAAATTAAGGCAAGACTTAACTTTCTTTCGGATGTGGGGCTGGGATATCTCACTCTTTCACGCTCGGCGGAGACCCTTTCGGGCGGCGAGTCGCAGCGCATCAGGCTGGCAACGCAGATTGGCTCGGGGCTTGTGGGCGTGCTTTACATTCTTGACGAGCCAAGCATCGGCCTGCATCAGCGCGACAACGAAAAACTGCTTTCAACGCTGAAAAATCTTCGCGACCTTGGCAACACGCTGATTGTTGTCGAGCATGACGAAGACACCATGCGCGAAGCCGATTGGATTGTGGATGTTGGCCCATATGCCGGCGTTCATGGCGGCGAGATTGTTGCAAATGGCCCATATGAAGAGGTGATTAAGAGCGAAAACTCGATAACTGCCAAATTTTTGCGGGGCGAGGAAAAGATTGAAATTCCGTCCTCGCGCAGACAGCCGTCGGGCTATTTAAAAGTTTTCGGGGCGGCCGAGAACAATCTTAAAAACATGAATGTTGACATTCCGCTTGGCGTGCTCACCCTTGTGACGGGTGTTTCGGGCAGCGGCAAATCGAGCCTTGTTAACGAGGTGATTTATCCATATCTTTCAAACGCATTAAATGGGGCAAGACTGGAAAAGGGCAAGTTTGACAAAATCGAAGGGGTGGAAAATTTGGATAAAGTTATCTGCATCGACCAAGCGCCAATTGGCAGAACGCCTCGCTCTAACCCTGCAACCTACACCGGAGTGTTTACTCCGATAAGGGAACTTTTTGCTGCAACTCAAGACGCAAAGTTGCGCGGCTTTACTTCCAGCCGATTTTCTTTCAATGTTAAGGGCGGAAGATGTGAGGCCTGCGACGGCGGCGGCGTGAAGGAAATTGAAATGTATTTTCTTCCGGACATCACTGTGCCGTGCGAAGTGTGCAAGGGCAAGCGTTACAATCATGAGACGCTGGAAGTTAAATATAAAGGCAAGACGATAAGCGAAGTGCTGGAAATGACGGTGGAAGAAGCATTGAATTTCTTCGGTGTTGTGCCTTCGATTAAAAACAAACTTCAGGCGCTATATGATGTGGGACTTTCATACATCACTCTTGGCCAGCCGGCAACAACTCTTTCGGGCGGCGAAGCACAAAGAGTGAAACTGGCAACAGAACTTGCTAAACGCGAGACCGGCAAAACTTTCTACATTCTCGACGAGCCGACAACCGGCCTGCATATGTTTGATGTTAAAAAGCTTGTTTCTATTTTAAACAGACTTGTTGGCAACGGCAACAGCGTGCTTGTTATCGAGCACAATTTGGATGTGATTAAGTGTGCAGACCAGATAATCGACCTCGGCCCTGAAGGCGGCTCGGGCGGAGGCGAGGTGGTGGCCACCGGCACGCCGGAAGAGGTGGCGAAAAATCCTAAATCTTTCACCGGACAATTCTTAAAAAAGATTTTGGAGAAGAATTAAAAAAGCGACTAAGCCACCTTGCAAAACGACAAAAAAAGTGTTAGAATAAAAACATGCGAGTTATTAACTTAGCGTCGGGCAGCGACGGAAACATGACATATGTGGAAAGCGAAAATGTCAAGATTTTAGTTGACATAGGTCTTTCACGTGCTCAGGCCGAAAAAAGGCTGGCGCTTATCGGCGTTGACCCAGCAAGCATCGACGTGATTTTGGTCACCCATGAGCACAACGACCACATTAAGGGAGTGGACGAGTTTTCTTTAAAACATGACAAGCCGATTTTTGCGCACAAGAGCGTGTGGGAAAACATGAAATTTAAACTTCAAAGAACGCCTGTCAAAAATCGCAGATTTTTCGAGACAGAAAACTTTAATTTAAGGGATGTCTCTGTCACTGCGGTGCCTCTTCCGCACGATGTGCCGTGCTTTGGATATGTTTTTGAAAAAAACGGGGCGAAAATAAGTATTTTGACCGATGTTGGACATACTAACGACAGAATACTCGACAGTATTCGTGGAAGCCAACTGGTCTACCTTGAAGCAAACTATGACAAAATCATGCTTAAAGAGGGCAAAAGATATCCGCTTGCGCTCAAACACAGAATTTCGGGCGGAAGGGGACATCTTTCCAACGACGAGTGTGCTGTGCTTATCAAACATCTTGTTGAAAGCGGCAGCAGACAGATTGTGCTCTCTCATTTAAGCAAAGAGAACAATCGCCCAGCCCTTGCATATTCCTACATATCGGACAAACTGAAAAGTTATGGAATTATCGAGGGCGTGCATGTTAAAATCGATGTGGCAAGCCCACTTCCGGGCACGCTGTTTAAGCTTTAAGATTTCTTTGTGTGGCTTCCTTGAAAGGGGAGAATATGAAGAAATTTTTTTGTTCCACACTAAGCGCTGCGCTCTTGGCAACTCTTGCACTCACTGGCTGCGGAAATATGGAAGCGGCTGACCCGACAGTTGATATGTCAATCAGGCAAATCACATCCGAAAGTTCGGCCTCGGCCACCGAGATGCTCACCGAAGCCAGAAGCGCCGTTGTGGGAATATCGGTGTCGCTTTCGGACGGCTATGCAATCGGCAGCGGCGTTGCAATCACAGACGGGGGACTGATAATCACAAACAATCATGTTGTGGAGGGAGGCCGCGGCATCACTCTTTATTATGCCGACAAAACAACCGGCACGGGCAAAGTGCTTTGGACAGACCCCGGCCTCGACCTTGCTGTTGTGCGCTCTTCGAGGCAAATTCCATATCTTGACACTTTCACTTCTCCGCTTGAGATAGGCGAGGAAGTTTATGCACTTGGCACGCCGCTGACGCTTGAATTTAAGCACACCGTCACTCACGGCATTGTGAGTGCGATAAACAGAACGCTGGAAGTTGACAGCAGCGCCGGCCCAAGTTTCTTGCAGAGCCTCATTCAGCACGATGCACCAATTAACCCCGGAAATTCCGGCGGGCCGTTGATTAACGCCCGCGGACAAGTTGTTGGCATTAACACTTTGAAAGCAACTGAGGGCGAGGGCATTGGCTTTGCTGTGCCAATCGAGATTGGCAAGATTGTTGTTGAACAGCTTAAAGCCGACTATGACTATGACACTCCATATGCCGGCGTGTTTGGCTTTGATAGTGACATTGCTCGCGTGCACGGCGAAAACTTTAATGGCGAGGGCGTGTATGTTGTTTCTGTTGACGGCCCGGCCGTTAAATCGGGAATTCAGAAGGGTGATTTAGTCACAAAGTTTGGCGATTTTGAAGTCAAGGACCTGCTTTCTTTGCGCAAGGCGATATTGTCATATAAAGCAGGCGACAGCGTGCATATTAAATTCACCAGGGCAGGAAAGGCTCAGGAAGGGCTTGTAACACTGCAATAATCACCAAAAAAATCGCATTTACCCCTTGAATTTAGCATTAAATAGTGATATAATAGATGCATAAGGAGAGGGAAAATGACAATTTCAGAATTATTGAATTCACATTTTTCGGGAGACTTAAAAAAAGAGGCGCTAACGCCTGATAAACTTAGAAAAGCAGCAAAACAGACTTTTAAAGTGCAAGATTTGTCACATAAGGAGAGGGCAACTCTCCTTTCTGTCATTTCAACTTCTTTCAAAATGGAAGGCAAAGAGCACAAATATTATTATCGAAACATGAAGCAGGTGGAAAAAGATTTAAGGCAACTTCTCACCGGCGGAATTTTTGGCGAAGAAAAAGCGGAAAAGAAATTTGAAAGCAACAAGGCCGAATATCTTGCCAAAAAGGCGGAGGCTAAAGAGGGGCAGATTGTTTTGCCAGAGTTTAACGAAAATCATTCGCTTATGCGCTCGGCGCTAGTTTACATGCACGCAATTCACGAACTCGACGAAATTAAAAAACATTCTCGTGGCAATCAAAAAACTTTTACATTCACAAATCTTGCAAGTCAAGAGGCTATGAAAGCAACTGAGACGCAAAAGATTATTTTAACATCTCTTGTTGAAAGCATTGGCAGGGCGGCTAAGAAGCATAATGAAACTGCCGAAGAAGAACAAAAGATTTCTGACGCTGAAAAAGACAGCATAATATATCTTGCTTCCATGCTTGTGCTTCAAAACTTAAACAATGAGCGCGAAAAAGAGAACAAAGAAGAGACGGCACTTGCAATTGAAGAGGCTTTTGGGGCAATGGTGCCATATCTGGCATATAGCATAAGCGAGAGCGTTTTTGGCAAGTCTAATTCACGCATATTTAATTTCGCAACAAAACTTGCAAAAGAGCGAATTGCTCAAATTAACAGCGTGCTTACAGAGAAAAATCAATTTGCTGATAATGTTATCAAAAACTTTAGTGATGCTAAACTTAGTTATTTAATTTCCAAAAGCGCTGAAGAATTCACCGACCTTCGCGTGTCTTTCGACGAGCAAGGGTCAAACTTTTCATTCTCCGAAATCGACGAAAAGGGCTATGAGCGTTTCTTTAGAACAATCAAACGCCCAGAGAATGAAGAGCAGGCAAGCCAAGCATTTAAGTCGCAAGAACTTTCAACTGTGCTTTCCGGCTTTGCATTTTTAGACTACAAAATGCTGGAAGACGAAGAAGACCGCGATATCGACACCTTTACAGAGGCCGCACAGATGCTGCTTACAAATCTGCTGATTGTGGAAAATATAAATTTTTCGGAAAACATCAAAAAAAGTTTGCAACAGATTTTTGTTATTCCTTTCATTCAAGCCTATTCAAAACTTAGTCAAGCTCAGCAAAAAGAAATCAGAAAAGGCGCTTTAGAGAACATTGTTGAGTTCAACGATTTCTTAGACAGAGATGTGGCCAAAGTTTATAACATTGCAGACTATGGCATCAACAAACTTCCAATCACAAACAAACGCTTTGGCGCTGTTGCTGATTTCTTTAGGACAAAGGTTAAAGAAGAACTTGAGGCCTATGTTCCATTTAGGAAGTGGAAGAGGGGAAGCGTTAGAGCGGCCAAGAAAATTGGACAACAGCAACAAACTAGCGATGCGACGGAAATCACCATAAAGAGAATAACGAACACTGTCATTCGAGCATACAGAGACGAGTCTATCACAGAGAATAAGTTCACGCTGAAGATGTTTGCTGGGCCACTTCCCGAAGATATCAAACTTCCGAAAATCTTCGACGAGGAAAATATGGACGAACAAGAACTTGAAATTGCGTCAAAAATTCTCGAGAAGATTTACACGGAAACTTACAGGCGCTTTAAAGCATTTAGAGATGCAACTATCGACCCGGAGACGAAAAAGTCTAAGCGATTTACAAGGGAAGAAAGGCACCAACTTTTTGAGCAATACAACATCACCAGCGAAGACGCTGAGGTGCTTGCAAATGAGACTTTGATAGAGTTCTTTGAAAACCCGGAGGCTGAAAAACCAGTTGAGGCCGAAGCGGCAGCTGACGAACTTGGAAAATAGAAAAAAAGAAGTTGATTTCAACTTCTTTTTTTTATGCCTGGCCGGCGGAGTTTAACAGATTTTTGATTTTGTTGGAAACAACTTCCCTCATGTTTGCTTGACCGAGTGCGATATATTTCCTTTGGTCGAAGTTTTCCGGCTTCTCGATAAGCGAGCGGCGCACGCCTTCTGTGAAAGCAATGCGAAGGTCGGTGTCGGTGTTAATTTTAACAACATTGTGCTCTGTTAGCGCTTTTTTTGTAAGTTTTTCGTCCACGCCAACAGGGCTGCCCAGTTTGCCACCCAAGTTGTTCACCCGCTCCACCATTTTAGGGTCAACCGAAGACGCGCCGTGCAGCACAAGCGGGAAGGAGGGGAGAAGTTTTTCGATTTCTGAAAGAATGTCAAACTTTAACTCCGCTTTGCCCTTGAACTTATATGCCCCGTGACTGGTGCCGATGGCAACGGCAAGGCTGTCAACTCCCGTTTTTTCCACAAAAGTTTTGGCTTGAAGAGGGTCCGTGAAATGGCCGTGCTCGCTTGTGACATTATCTTCCGTGCCTTTAAGCTGGCCAAGTTCTGCCTCGACTTGCACACCCTTTTTGTGGGCATATGCGGCAACTTTTTTGGAAAGGCGCACATTATCTTCAAAAGGCAGCGCGCTTGCATCTATCATAACGCTGTCGAAGCCAAGGTCGACAGCCTTTTTGCAACTTTCAAAACTTTGGCCGTGGTCGAGATGCAAAAATATTGGCGCTTTGAACTCTTTTTTGGCAATTTTGACGCAAGAGGTGATATATTCTTCGCCCATGAATGCCATTGCGCCCTCGCTGACTGCCACAATCACCGGACTTTTGTTTTCTTCGGCTGCTGCGCAGATTGCTTTCAGCCCTTCTAAGTTAGAGAAATTGAAGGCGCCCAGCGCGAAGCCTTTTTTGTTGGCTTTTTTATAATAAAACAATAAATCTTTCATGCGACAAATTATAGCACATTTTCGCACTTTTCCAAACATAAAAAAAGAGTTAAGGAGGAAATATGAAAAAGATTTTTGTTGCAGGGCTCTGCCTTGCGCCGATGCTTGCTTTGTTTGGATGCGGGCAAACAGACTGCCAGACGCTTGTTAGAGAGAATATGTCCGAAAGAAGCGATGTCTATTATTTTTCGGACAACGCCGACTTTCTTGTTTCTGTCTGCTCGGGGCAGAGAGAGGAAAAATATGCATATGACGGCAAAAGCGATAAAAAGGTGGATTTTGCACTTGTTATCGCCGAACTTTCGCAGGCTCAAGACGAAATGGTGAAAGTTACGATTAACGGAGTGGAGAGCGACCTTATTCTTGAATACAACTATCGCACCGGCAAGCATATGGCCGACCTTGAAAGAAAAATTGGCGACGAGGAAGAAATCTCTATCACTTACATGGACAAGACTGCTTCTTTAAAATGCAAAAGTAAAGATTTCAAAGTTTCGGCGGACCAGGCGATTGAACTTGGCATGAAAAACCTTGAGGAGTTTATTTCTCCGCTCTGTCAGGGTAAGAATTTTAAGGGAGAGTGCTATCTTAAAATCATGGACGGGCTTTCCGGCGGGACAAGCGAGCCGCTTTGGCTGTTTAGCGTGCTTGATGAAAAAGGCGAGATGAAAAATGTTATTATTTCAACTAACGAGCCGATTGTGCTTGCAGACGGAAAACAAAACATGCTATAATCGGAGTATGAAAATATATTCAACTGCCGAAAAACAGGAAAGAGCGCTGCTTGTTGTTGTGCTCACAAAAAAAGGTGAAAGCAAAAATCGAAAAACGGACGAGATAACTCGTCTCGCTCTTTCCACCGACTTAGAGGTGGAGGGAGTTTTTTCGCAAACGGTGAAAGATTTTAATCGCTCCACAGTGATTGGCAGCGGCAAGGTGGACGAAATCGCTGAA
>CAOQYA010000013.1 GCA_948514155.1 uncultured Eubacteriales bacterium
CAGAAATAAAAACGCAAATTAATATAAAAAATATAGTCTTAACACTAAACACTAAATATACACAAGAACAACTAAATAGCAAATTATCAGAAAAAGACCAACAATTTATTGTTGAATCATTATCTAATTTTCAAGATAGTTATATAAAATAAAAAAGAACGACTACACTATTTTAATATATTATTCGTTCAATTTAGACACTATTTGGTGCCGGTGGTGGGACTTGAACCCACACGAAGTTGCCCTCTCAGGATTTTAAGTCCTGTGCGTCTGCCATTCCGCCACACCGGCATGTGTGATATTAAATTATTCATAGTGCAATTTCTTTTACTCTGCAGATGCGGCTGTACATTAGAATGCGAAGCATTCGCATCGACTGGATTTTTCCAGACGTTATGAATGCATTCTGATGAGATTTACACGCTTGCCGTTCGCATCAAGCATTCGCCTTGGCAAAGCGGAGATATTCCGCTTACGCCGGCATAGTGCGTTTCATCACCCCTTCTTAAAAGCAAGCCCTCGCATTTGCGAGGGTGTAGAGTAACGTCTTTCGGCCTAAATTTGGAGGTACCACCCGGATTTGAACCGGGGAATGAAGGTTTTGCAGACCTTTGCCTTACCACTTGGCTATGGTACCATAACCGCTAAGCGGCATTTTTTGTAACGGTCACCTTTCGTCTTTCCGGACCGCGAAGCGAGACCAAGCCCGGAACGCTGTCTTGGATCGTTCATATGGAGCGGGAAACGGGGATCGAACCCGCGACCTCAACCTTGGCAAGGTTGCGCTATACCACTAAGCCATTCCCGCATATTATATGCTTCCGCTACTCTGCCCAGTCACAAATATTTATTCAAAACATACTCTTTCTGTGACTTTGCCTTATAACTATATCAAAAACTTTTCAAAAATGCAACTGTTTTTAATAGAAAAATTTAATTTTCATGTTGAAAAAAGCAGACCTTTTAAGTCTGCTTTTTTCTATGCCCTGCTGCCGTGGCAGACGAGGTGGATTATTTGGAAGCGTGAAGCGAATTTCTTTATTAGTTTAAGACTGGCATCAAGCGAGGGCTCGTCAAGGTTGACAAATGGGTCGTCAAGCACAATAAATGGCTTCTCGCCAGAAAAAATGCTCTCAATAAGCGCAAAGCGTTTGCAAACGTCCACCAAGTCCTGCTTGCCGCGGCTTAAAAACTGCTTTTCCTTCATTCCAACTTGGGTGTCCACTGCTAGGTTTAAATCAACATCCAGTCTAATAGACCTATCTACCGAAAGTTGCGAAATTATCTCCGAAAACTTTTGCTGCATAGGCTGAACATAGCGCCCAGACACATTTTCTTGCGCCTTATTTAAAAACTCGATAACAAGAGTTACAATCGCAAGTTTTTTCTCGCACTCCTCTTTTTTCGATTTCATGGAATTGAGTTTTATCTCGTTCTCGTCGATTTCTTCCATTAGGTTTGCAATATCTTTGTTTGTGTGGGCAAGATTTGCCTCGCAAACGGCAAGCGATTTTTCAAGTTCCGCCCTCTCTTTAACAGAGCTTATTGCCTGCTCAGCCGCCGACGAAAAATTCTTTATTTTTTCGCTGATTTCACGCGCTTTTCTTTCAAGTTCGGCCGCTTCTCTATCAAAACCACTTATATTTGGCTGCTCCTGCTTTTTAACAAGTTTTGTTAAAATTAGCATCGTTGTCCCGCCAATCACACCAACCGCTATCAGCACAATGCCCGCTACTAGTGTTAGATTTAGTCCGCATAGCAAGGCACCAGTTATGCCGACAGCTAAGCCGAGAAATCCACAAAAAGCTTTTGCTATTTTATCTTTTTTCTGCTTTTTCAAAAACGCTATTTTCTTCTCGTCAAGTTCTCTTTGCTTTTTGACTATCTCTTGCAACTGCTCGTTGAGTTTCGAGATGTCGCCGTCTGGCTTAGCTTCGCATGGCTTAAAATTTTTAATTGCAGCATCAAGGAGGGCGCGACGCGCCTTTAACTGAGCCTTCTGCTCTTGCTGCCGAGTAAGCTCCAATTTGCCGTCTTCAATCTCGTTTTGAAGCGATAATATCTCGTGCATCTTTGGATTTTGGAGATTGAGCTCTCTTGCTCGGCTCTTAAGCTTTTTGATTGCAGAAGAATGATTTTCAAGGTCGCTTCCAAACACATTTGCGCCAGACAAATGGCTTCTCACCTCGTCATTTATCGCACCCTCAAGCATGCCTTGCGGAAAGAAGGTGGAGATTGCAAACGTCTCTCGTCCCACCCCAAAAAGTTCTTCGCCCAAACTCGACGAAAAATCTTTCGACTGCTTATTTGTGGCAAGGTCGATAAGTTCAAAGCGGTCGCCCTCCGGCGTGAGGCCAAAATTTCGAAGCACTCGATATTGCTTGCCTCCCGCTTCAAACATCAAACTTCCGCCATACACTCCGCCCTGCCAAGGCAGATATTTGCTGCGCTCGGCCGCATATGCTTTTAAATTGCCCTTTTTTTCCATGCCATAGAACATGGCTTTTATAAAAGTGGCAAGTGTGGTCTTTCCCCAAGCATTAGGCGCGTTAATTACATTCAGCCCGTCCGAAAACACCATGTCATAGCCAGAGAGTTTGCCGAAGTTTTCGATATGTAAACTTAAAATTTTCATATCTCCACCTCCTCGCCGCGCAGCGCGCTGAGCCCCGCTTTTATGCAGACGGCTTTGTCTTCGTCAGAGAGATTTGAACTACAAATCAGTTTTATCATCTCGGCTTTAAGCGACAGCGTCTCTGCCGCGATTTTTTGGAGGTCGATTTTGATTTTTGTCTTATCGGAAATTTCAAAATAGAAAAACTTTTCAGAAAACTGTTCCTCTAATATTTGCAGATGTTTTTCCAAACCTTCTTCGCACTCGCCGCACAAAACAATTCGAAGCAAGTTGTCTTTGCCGATTTTCTGGGTGCGCTCGCTGATAAGTCTCTTTATATCAGACACATTTTCACAGGAAGAAATATCAATGTTTTCTTCGAAAAAGTTGCGTTTTAGCTCAAAGTCACGCCTCTGCCAAGAAAGTTTGCCCTCCTTTACTTCAATCATGACATAGCCGCACGGATAATTGCCAAAGCCATATTTTCCGCCGTTGCCGGCATAAACCCATTCGCCGCGCTCATCGATTTTGCCTTCCATTCTTGTGTGCACATGCCCGAGGGCGAGATAATCGACATTTCGGCCTTTCAAATCCTTAACTTCAAAAGTCAGACAGTCATCATAGGTCGCATTTGCAAGATAAGCATGCAGCATAAGAATATTGAGCCTGCCTTTGTCAAAGTTGACACTGCGCGCAAAATCGCTTTTAACATATTTGACCACACTGTTTCCGCCGATGACCACCTCGCCGAGGTCATATTTTGTAAACTCGGCCGGAAAAACAATTAGGTTGTCGGGACGATTTTCCTCGAAGAGCAATTTGTGGTCATGATTGCCAAGGCAGTAGAAAAACTTTATTTCCGGACAAGATGAAATTTTATCCGACACAAACTTCATGATTGACTTTCTAACAATCAGTTTATCAAAAAGGTCTCCGCAAACAAGCACCGCACTAACATTTTCTTTTTTCGCGATCTCTACAACTTGCTCAAAAAAAGACAACCCATCCTCTTTGAGGATCTTATTTTTCTCATTCCCCACCCTGTTATATCCGCCTTCAAGGTGTAAATCTGCCACATGCAAAATCTTCATATCAAAATTATATCACAGCCCGTTTATTTTGCAAAGAAAAAAGCGCTTGTCTTTTGCGCTTTTATCTCCAACTGAAATTGAGTGTTTTATTGCATTTGAAATTGATTGTGCGGCGCACTCCATTGCCTAAGAGCATAGGGTTTGAAAGTTCCTGTCCCGCGCCGAGCGCTTTATTCAAGTGAACATTGTCAAGTTTGAAAGTCTCGTCAATATTTTCTGTGCTGCCATAGTAGGCAAAATTAAGGGCATAACTTGCGTTATTTAGAAGAGAAACGTTTGTTGTTCCGCGCTCATTTGAAATGGTTGCATATGAGATGTCATTCTCACACGAAACATCGATGTTTCCTTTTTGGCTGGAAACTTGCACATTGGCAGCACCCGCACCTACAACGCAATCAATCTTGCCAGAAACGGTTGATATAATACTATGGGAAGAGATGCCTTTTTTGATGCTGATATATCCCGTCGAGGTCTCAATTTTTGCGGTGCCTCTAATTGACTCGATTTCAAACTTAGAGTCCTTCGCCTCAATGGCCGTGAAGGAGCCGCCAGCATTTTTAATTTTTATAACGCTTGAAGAGAAGGTTGGAGCGCTTGGAGTGAAATCAACATCCCCTCGCACCTCGTTAATTGTCATATATGCATCTTTAACACGACTATAAAGATTGCCGCCGATTGTGCCAACTGTAACTTTGCCCTTATCTGTGTTCAAGGTCACAGTGCTTGACGAAAGCGCAGGCGCATTAATGTTTCCGCTGCCCGTTTCAAGTGAAAGCGTGCTTGCAGAAATCGCTTTTGAAAAAGAAATCTCGCCGTCTGTTGTTGTCACTTTGAATTCATTATAACTTGACGGCGCTCTGTTAGAAACAAAGACTCCACCTTTTTTGTTTTGAACTTCGACACTGCCTATTGCGATATCAAAACTATGTCCAGGGTTATCAACTCCGCCGATGTTCACAGAGCCGTCGGTGTTTTTAATGGTGATTTTTTTGTCTTTGAGCGGCTGAACTGACGCATTTTCGTTTGCCACTTGGAAAACGATTTGCACATCTTTTGAGAAATACACAAATGCGCTCTGCTCTTTCACGCTCACCTTTAAAACTCCGTCCTCAATTGTCATGTTGTATTCAAAAGGCTTAGCATTTTTTGAAGTTACAAAGCCTTTTGAGTTGTTGACAATGTAAATTCCGTCGCGCTCAAACTCATGATTTTTCTGCACTTTAACACCAGCATATGAAGCATTTATTTCCACACTGTTAAAATTGTTCGGGTTAGCAAAATCAATAGGCGTCTTACTTTCGTCCGTTGTTTCCACAAGGCGAATGGTTCTGCTGTTGGCAAAATATTCAAGGCCCAAGATTGAGGTGCCCGGCATAAACATCATGACAACAAAAATGATAAGCACCACGGCCAAAATTATCAATAGGAAAAACCCAAAATAGAAGAAAAACCCTTTTTTAACCTTATCTTTTGCCATATTAACTCCTTGATTTATTATATCAAATTTATTTTATTAAATCAATAAATTGCAGCGTCTAAAAATTTATTCCAAAATCGCCTTAATTCTTCTAACGCCGGCGGACGACGCTTCTTCCTTTTTAATCACAAAGTGCCCAAGAAGAGATGTATGCTCCACATGCGGCCCGGTGCAAATTTCTTTGGATGCATCGCCGATTGTGTAGACGGAGACAATGTCCGGATATTTTTCGATAAATTGGTGCTCTGCGCCCGCTTTTACTGCGTCTTCTTTTTTCATTTCTTCGCAAGTAACCTTAAGGTCGGCTTTTATCCAAGCGTTAACATAATCTTCGGCCGCTTTAAGTTCTTCGCTTGAAAGTTTATGGTCGCACGCAAAATCAAATCTCAGTCTCTCCGCATTGATGTTCGAGCCCATTTGATGCGAGGTCTCGCCAACAACTTTCTTTAAGGCAGCGTTAAGAAGATGTGTTGCGGTGTGATATTTTGTTTCCATTTCACCGCTGGAAGCAAGTCCGCTTTTTGCCACTTGGCTGCTTGCGCGAGCAAGTTCTTGATGGGCGATAAAAGCCTCCTTATATTCCTCCTCATTAACAGAAAGCCCCTTTTCCTTGGCCATTTCAATTGTCATTTCAATTGGGAAGCCGAAAGTTTCATACAGCCTAAAGGCCGCTTTGCCGCTGATACAGTGGTCGGCTGCGCTTTCAACATATTCGGGGTTATTTTTCTTCATGAACTCAAGTTTTCTGGCAAGGCCGCTAACAACTTTGTCAAATTCACGATTTCCCGTTTCGATAGTCTTGAGAAACTTATCCGACTCCGCCTTGATTGAAGAGAGAATATAATCTTCCTTCTTTACAAGAAGCGGATAACTTTCATTGTAAATTTGTTCGATATAGATTTTCGCGACTTCAAGAAGTTTATCGGCTTCAAGCCCGATTTTCTTTGCATGGCGAATTGCGCGGCGAAGTAGCCTTCTTAAAATATAGCCCGCCCCAACATTGCTTGGCAAAATGCCGTTAACATCGCCGATTAACATCACGCTTGTTCGGATGTGGTCGGCAATTATGCGCATCGACTTGGTTGTTTCGCTATCTACGCCATATTTAGAAGCCACCTCTTTCTCGATAAAGGAGATAACTGAGCTGAAAACGTCTGTCTTATATCCGTCTGTCAGCCCGTTAACATACATAAGCAAGCGCTCAAAGCCAAAGCCCGTGTCCACATTCTTATTTTTAAGCGGCTCGACCGAGCCCCCTTCGAGTTTTTTATATTGCATATACACATCGTTGCCGATTTCCACCCACCTGCCGCATTCGCAAGTTGGGTCGCAGCGGTCGGAACAAGGCTTGTCGTGACGAGGATAGAACCATTCGTTATCCGGCCCACAAGGCGTGCCGACCGTTCCTGGCAAGTCCCACCAGTTGTCTTTAAGATAGAAAATGTTTTCTTTTTTTACACCCGCTTCAACAAGAAATGCTGCAGCTTCGTCGTCACGAGGCGCGTCGCTGTTTCCCGCAAACACGGTGGAGCAGATTTTATCTTTATCAAAGCCAAGTTCCTTTGTGAGGAAGTCAAAAGACCACTTTGTTTTTTCTTTTTTGAAATAGTCGCCAAGACTCCAGTTGCCCATCATTTCAAAGAATGTGAAATGACTCTCGTCGCCCACCTCGTCGATATCCACAGTTCTCACGCAACCTTGAACATTGCAAAGCCTTGTTTTGCCGCTTGGGTGTTTTGCGCCAAGAAGATATGGCATCAGTGGCTGCATGCCTGCAACATTGAACATGACGCCGGTTGAGCCGTCGCCAATCAGCGACACTGCCCCGATATCTTCGTGCCCTAAATTTTTATAATAGTTCAACCATTTTTCACGAAGCTGTTTGCTTGTTAATTTCATTTTTTTATCTCCCGATTAAAATAAATCTTTTTTAAATAAAGCCCTTCCGGCGGCATCGTCTTTCCCGCTTTAGAGCGCACTCCCTTTTCAAGTGCAATTTTCACATCCTCGAGGCTGAGCGCCCCGCGGCCAACATCCACAGCCGTGCCCACCAAAATTCTCACCATGTGCTGCATGAAGCCGTTGCCGGTGAAAGTGAAAAGAAGAGTTTTGCCCTTTTCGGTCACCTTGGCCTCGATAAGCTCTCGCTCAAAGTTTTTAACCTGCGCTCCCGCCGCACAAAAGCCTTTAAAGTTGTGCCAGCCTTTAAGAAGTTCAAGGCACGCCCTAACCTTTTGCAGGTCTAATTCATAACTAGAAAAAGCGCAGAGTTTGTTAAACAGCGGATCTATCTCTCCCCGCCCGAGCGCATAGATATATGTTTTCTTACACACATCGAAACGAGCGCTGAAATTTGATTTCACTTTTTTGGCACTAACTATGCGCACATCGCTTGCAAGCAAGCCGTTCAGCGCCCGAGGAAACTTCTCGACCGGAAAACTATCCTCACAGTCAAAATGGGCAAACTGGCAGATTGCGTGCACACCTGCGTCGGTGCGACTGCTGCCCACAATCGCCGTCTCTTTTGCCAAAAGCGTGCCAAGCGCCCTTTCGATTTCGCCTTGCACACTGCGCTCACTTTTCTGCTTCTGCCAGCCCGAAAACTGGCTGCCGTTGTAACTTATGCCGATAAGAACTCTTTGCATAGCAAGATTATACACTTTTCTTTCAATAAAACAAAGTATTTTATTTGAAATTTTCGGCTTTTGATATATACTAGCCTTAGGAGATTTATCTTTATGAAATTAACTGTTGACGCTAACAGTGCGGTGGCCAAAGTTGCCTTCTCGCTTAGCGAAATAATTCCTATCTATCCAATCACCCCGTCTTCACCCATGGCTGAATATTGCAGCAAAAATGTCAGCTTTGGCAAGACAAATATCTTTGGCGAAAAGGTGACCACAGTGGAAATGCAATCGGAAGCGGGAGCGGCCGGCGCAATGCACGGCGCGCTTATCGGTGGCGCACTTGCAACAACTTTCACCTCAAGTCAGGGCCTTCTTCTTATGCTTCCAAACATGTATAAAATGGCGGGCGAGTGTTTGCCGGCAGTCATGCATGTGGCGGCGCGCGCTGTTGCCTCTCACGCCCTTTCAATTTTTGGCGATCACTCCGATGTTATGACCACTCGCATGACCGGCTTTAACATGCTTTGTTCTGCCAGCGTGCAAGAGGCGCAGGACATGGCAATGATTGCACATATGTGCGCGCACAACGCTCACCTTCCAGTTATGCACTTTTTTGACGGCTTCCGCACCAGCCACGAATATCAAAAGATTGACGCACTTTCTGAAAACGATATCAAAGCGCTCTTCCCGATTAAAAAAAGAGAGAATTCTTCCCCCCTTTCTTCCGCCTCGCCTCTGCAATTTGGCACAGCGCAAAACCCCGATGTTTTCTTTCAAAACAGAGAGGCTCGCGAAGTTCTATATTCTCGCGCATCGAAAATTTTCGACCGGGCTTTTGAAGATTTTTACAAGCAAACCGGCAGAAAATACAAAAAATTTGATTATTTTGGCCCAAAAAACGCCAAAAATGTGATAATTATGCTCGGCTCGGGCTCGGAAACTATGCTCGAGTGTCTGTCGCAAAAAACGGACTGCGGACTTGTTCGCGTGAGAGTCTATAGGCCTTTTGACGAGGAGGCTTTAAGGGCGGCACTGCCTAAAACTTGCAAAAAAATTATCGTCCTCGATAGAACACGCGAAAGTGGCGCAAGAGAGCCGCTGCTGCTTGATGTCAAGAGCGCGCTTGCCGGCAGCGACATTAAAATTGTCGGCGGAGTGTATGGCCTTGGCGGAAAGGAGTTCTCCCCGACCGAAGCTATGGCCTGCCTTAATAATTTTGACCAGATGCAAGACGATTTCACAGTGGGCATAAATGACGATGTTCGCAAAAAGAGTCTGTCGCTTGAAAAAGTTAATTTAAATCTTAAACAAAAAGAGATTAAAATTTATGGGCTCGGCTCCGACGGCTCTGTTTCGGCGAGCAAGACAATCACCAAAATTCTCGGCGAGAGAGAAGATAGTTTCGTGCAGGGCTATTTTGAATATGACAGCAAGAAAGCGGGCAGTCTTACAATTTCTCACATGCGCATATCTTCCGCCCCTATTCACAGCACCTATCTTTGCCACCAGCCGGATGAGATCGGAAGAGCGTCGTGTAGGGAAAGAGTGTAG
>CAOQYA010000014.1 GCA_948514155.1 uncultured Eubacteriales bacterium
ACGGATGTCGAACTCAAAAGGGCGAGAGAGGAGGGCGAAATAAGCGTGATTGAAGCCTTTTTGCCAAGTCTTGACACATTTAAAGTTGCGAAAAAATCGATTCCAGACGAGAAAGTTCTAAGCGGAGTGGAAATGATTGAAAATTCCATTCTGGCGGCGCTCAAAAGTTTGGGTGTTGAAAGAATTGAGGCTATCGGCTCTGCCTATGACCCGCATCTTCACAACGCAATCGCCGTTATGAGAGACGAGGGCAAAGAAAATGATATCGTCCTGGACGAATATCAAGCCGGATATAAATATAAAGAAAAAGTCATTAGATATTCAAAAGTCATTGTCAATAAAAAGGAGGATTAAAATTATGGGAAAAATTATTGGAATAGACCTTGGAACAACTAACTCTTGCGTGGCTGTTATGGAGGGCGGAAAGCCTACAGTTATCGCTAACTCGGAGGGCGACAGAACAACACCTAGCGTGGTGGCTGTCACAAAAGAAGGCGAGCGCCTTGTGGGAAAGGTGGCTAAGCGCCAGGCTGTTGTAAACAGCGACAACACTGTTATGTCGATTAAAAGAGAAATGGGCTCAAACTACAAGGCATCTCTTGGCGGAAAACAATATTCTCCACAAGAAATTTCGGCTATGGTGCTTGCAAAACTTAAAAGCGACGCTGAAAGTTACATCGGCTCGCCTGTAACTCAAGCCGTTATCACCGTGCCTGCATATTTTAACGACTCGCAGCGCCAGGCAACTAAGGACGCCGGAAAGATAGCCGGACTTGAAGTTCTTAGAATTATCAATGAGCCAACTGCGGCCGCTCTTGCATATGGGCTTGACAAGGGCGAGAATTCCAATCAGAAAATTCTCGTGTATGACCTAGGCGGAGGAACATTCGATGTTTCCATTCTTGAAATTGGCGACGGCGTTTTCGAAGTGCTCTCCACAAACGGAAACACTCGTCTTGGCGGAGACGACTTCGATAACAGAATTATCGACCTTCTCGTTGAAGAGTTCAAGAAAGAAAACGGCACAGACCTTTCTAAAGATAAACTTGCTATGCAGAGACTTAAAGAGGCTGCTGAAAAGGCTAAGATTGACCTTTCGGCAACTCCTAAAACAACAATCTCTCTTCCATTCATTTCGGCTGATGCAAACGGCCCTAAACATATGGAATATGAACTTTCACGCGCAAAGTTTGACGCTATCACCGAAGACCTTGTTAAGGAAACAGTTGAGTGCTGCAAGCGCGCGCTCAGCGACGCAAAACTGACAAACTCTGGCATCGACAAAGTTATCCTTGTGGGCGGCTCAACAAGAATTCCTGCTGTGTTTGAGGCTGTTAAGGCTTTCACCGGCAAAGAGCCATACAAGGGCGTTAACCCAGACGAGTGCGTGGCTGTTGGTGCTGCAATTCAGGCAGGTGTGCTTGGCGGAGAAGTTAAAGATGTGCTTCTTCTTGATGTTACACCGCTCTCACTTGGAATTGAAACCTTGGGTGGAGTTTTCACAAAGCTTATCGAGAGAAACACCACAATTCCAACAAAGAAATCACAGATTTTCTCAACTGCTGCCGACAATCAGCCGGGCGTGGACATCCATGTTCTGCAGGGCGAAAGAGAGTTTGCTGCTCAGAACAAAACTCTTGGCAGGTTCCAACTTTCAGACATCCCACCAGCACCTAGAGGAGTGCCTCAAATTGAAGTTACATTCGATATCGACGCAAACGGCATTGTGAAAGTTTCGGCTAAAGACCTTGGAACTAACAAGGAGCAAAACATCACAATCACAGCATCGTCAAATCTTAAAGACGAAGATATCGAAAAGGCGATTAAAGAAGCAGAGGCTCATGCTGAAGAGGATAAGAAGAGGAAAGAACTTGTTGAGACCAAAAATCAGGCCGACAACATGGTCTACAGCCTTGAGAAAATGCTCAAAGAAAACGGCGACAAACTTTCGGAAGAAGACAAGAAAACTCTTGAAGCGGAAATTGAGAAAGACAAGAAGATTTTTGAAGGCGACAACCTTGACGAAATTAAGGCTGCGCTCGAAAGCCTCACAAAAGTTTCCAATGATGTTTTCACAAAGATGTATCAAGCGGCGGGCGCTAACGCTCAGAGCGCGGATGCAAATAAAGATAAAAAAGAGGACGGCGACCCAGAAGTTGTTGTTGAATAAACGGCTCTCTTTTGCTCAATAGAAAATTGGGGGGGAAATATGGAAACGAAAGATTATATCGGCAAGAAAGTTAAAGTTGTTATGGATAGGCCTATGGGAAGCAAGCATCCAAAACATGGCTTTGTTTATCCCGTTAACTATGGATATATCCCAAACACAATCTCTGGCGATGGCGAAGAACTCGACGCATATGTGCTTGGCGAGTTTAAGCCGCTTGAAACTTTTGAGGGCGTGGTGAAAGGCTATATTCACAGGCTTAACGATAACGACGACAAACTTCTTGTTATGGCAGAAGATAAAGAATACTCGGACGAGGCCATTAGGGCTTTAACTGAATTTCAAGAAAGATTTTTTAAAAGCGAAATAGTTAGAAATTAGACTTTGTGGGGCGAGACTTCGTAAGCCACAGGAGGAAGAATGGCAAATAAGGACTATTATAAAATTTTAGGTGTGGAAAAGAGCGCGAGTGCCGACGAAATTAAGTCGGCATATCGTCGTCTTGCAAAAAAATATCACCCAGACCTTAACCCCGGCGAGGAGGCTGCCGCAAAGTTTAAGGAAATTAACGAAGCATACGAAGTTCTCGGCGACGACAAGAAAAGGGCTAATTATGACCAGTTTGGCTCTGCCGACGGCCCGCAGTTTAACGGCGGGAGCGGCTTTGGCGACTTCTTTAGCGGCGGCGGAGGAGGCTTTTCAGATATTTTCTCCGACATTTTTTCTGCTTTTGGCGGAGGGGCTTCAAGAGGCAGGGTTATGGAAAGGGGAGACGATATCTTCCTTAGCATGAATTTATCTTTCGAAGAAGCGTGTTTCGGCGTGGAAAAAAATGTCACCTTCTCCAAGATTGAAAAGTGCCCAGATTGCAGCGGCACGGGCGCAAAGAACGGGAAGGAATTTTCGGTCTGCCCAGAATGCCACGGCAGCGGCAGAGTGCGTTTTCAGCAGAACACCATGTTTGGCGCAACGATAAGAGAAGCGGGCTGCACAAGGTGCAATGCAACCGGAAAAATTATCAAAGAAAAATGCGACACTTGCTCTGGCAAAGGCTACAAAAAAATCACAAAAACAGTTAAAGTTAAAGTGCCTGCGGGAATTGACGACGGCCAGACAATAAGAATGCGCGGCGAGGGCAATGCCCCGGTGCGCGAAGGCGAAAATGGCGACCTTAACATCAAAGTTTCTGTTTCTTCGCACAAACTCTTAGTTCGAAAGGGAGTGGACATATATCTTGACCTTTATATTCCGTTCACAAAGGCGCTGCTTGGCACAAAAATTGAAATTCCAACTCTTAAAGGCCCTTACACTTTAACAATTCCAGAACTCACTGCAAGCGGCACAGTTATGCGGCTTAAAAATAAGGGCGTGAAGGTGCTAAATCGCGACGCATATGGCGATATGCTTGTGTCGATTAAAGCAGAGCCGCCAAAGAACTTAGATAGAAATCTGAAAAAAGAACTGGAAGAACTCGACGCCAAAGTCGACCCGAAAAACTATTCCAAATATCAAAACTTTTTGTCAAAAAGGTGAAATGTGTAGACATTTCGCTTTTTTTAATGTAGAATGTTTGCCGTGAAAAGATTTATCGCAAGAATTGAAAAAGACTTTGCATTAATTGAGGCGGAAGAGTTAAATCACCTCAAAAATGTTTTGCGCCTTAAAGAGGGCGACGAGGTTATCGTTATCAACGGCGACGGAAACGAATATCTGGGCGAAATTTTTAAAATAGATAAAAATAAAGCGCAAATTGCAATAAAATCACAAAAAATATGTGAAAATAACCCTAAAAATAGCATTTCGCTGTTTATTTCAGCCATCAAGCGTGAAAAACTTGAACTTGTTGTGCAGAAGGCAGTTGAGTGTGGAGTGAAAAAACTTTACATTTTTGAAAGCGATTTTTCTGCAATGAAACTCTCTGGCGAGCGCCTTTCGAGATATGAAAAAATCATGTTCTCTTCGCTCAAACAGTGCGAGAGAGCGGATGCAATGAAAATTGAAATTTTATCTTTCAAGGAGATGCTTTCTCTTTTTGCAAAGTGCAAGACAAAACTTTTTGCCAACGAAAGAGAGGGCGAGCCTTTCGAATTTTCAACATTAAAAAATGCAAAAGAGATTGGCATCCTCGTGGGCTGCGAAGGCGGCTTTTCTGCGGACGAGAAAAAAGAGATTTTGAAGTGCAAGCCGGAAAACATCTCGCTTGGAAACAGAATTTTAAGGGCGGAAACTGCGGCAATTTTACTTTCTGGAATTGCAAGTCTTTTTTCGGGCAACTAAAAGGGGGGAGAGAATGAAAGTTTGTGTGCTCACCCTGGGCTGCAAGGTGAATAAATATGAAAGCGACAGCCTTTTAAATTCCTTCAAAAAAAATGGCTATGAAATTTCCGATAAACTTGAACGGGCGGATGTGTATGTGATAAACTCCTGCGCCGTCACAAGTGAGGCGGAGAAAAAATCAAGGCAAATGATTGCCCGCGCGCTTAAGTTTAATCGCGAAGCACAAGTGTATGTTTGCGGCTGCGCGGCGCAGCATAACCCCGGGCAGTTCGCAGGCAAGGCAAAACTTGTTAAGGGCGTGGCAAATAAGGGAGCAATCGTGAGCCTTGAAGGCGAGGGCGAAAATTTAGACGAAGTGCCGAAAGAATATGAGGAGTGCGAGTTTTCGCTTCAGCCGCGCACTCGTGCATACATAAAAGTGCAGGACGGATGCAACAATTTTTGCTCCTATTGCATCATTCCATATTTAAGGGGAAGAAGCCGCTCAAGGGAAATTGAAAGCGTTGTGAAAGAAGTTAAAGACCTCTCTTCAGACATTAAAGAAATTGTGCTGACGGGCATCAATCTTTCCGATTATCGCATAGATGGGCAACTTGCGCTAATATCGCTTCTTGAAAAACTTGATAAGTTCGGTTTTCGCATGAGGCTCTCTTCTATGGAAGAGGTGATTGCAAATGAAGATTTTATCGCAAGGCTTTCAAGGCTTCAAAACTTTTGCCCGCATTTTCATTTGTCGCTTCAAAGCGGCAGCGCGAGCGTTTTAAAGCGCATGAACAGGCGCTACACTCCGGACGAGTTTTTTAAGGCGTGCAATCTTATTCGCAAATATTTCCCACTGGCATCGATAACAACAGATGTTATCGTCGGCTTCCCGGGCGAGAGCGAGGAAGAGTTTAACGAGACCAAAGAGTTTATCGAAAAAGTAAATTTTTCGGGCCTTCATGTCTTCCCCTATTCGCGTCGAGAGGGCACGGGGGCGGCGCGAATGGTGGATATGGCCGGCGAGATAAAGAAGAGGCGCGCCGCGTGTTTGTCCGAACTTGATAAGAGACTTAGGCAAAACTTTGTTAAAGAAAACAAATTTGTTAAGGTGCTGATTGAAGAAAGTAGCCCCGGCAAGAGCGAGGGCTTTTCCGAAAACTACATAAAGTGCCATTTTGATATGGCTCTTCCAGTCGGCGCGATAGTCGATGCTGAGATAATCGAAGAAATTAGCGGCGAGGCAAAGGCAAAAATAATCTGCAAAAACGCTTGACATTTTAAAGAAAAGAGCATATAATCAAAGGGTAAAATTTTGGACCTAGAAGGTGGTGATAAAGTTGACAACGGTTAAAGTTGGTGAGAACGAGAGCCTTGAAAGCGCGCTCAAACGCTTCAAGAGAAAGTGCCAAAAAGACGGCATTATCGGAGATATCAGAAGAAAAGAAGCCTACTACAAACCAAGCGTTGCAAAGAAACGCAAACGCGAGGCTGCAAGAAAACGCGCAAGAAAGAGAGGTTAATTTTGAATTAAGCACGAACAAATTTGTTCGTGCTTTTTTATGCCACATTTATCGCTCGATTTCGACAATTTTACTCCGAATATCACTTTGTTTTTAGCCGCAATTTCTTTACAATTTATATGTTCGCTTCGCGAGCGTAATTAAAAGGAGAAATCATGAATAAGGAACTTAAGCGTCTTGCACAGAATGCACGCAACAGACTGATTAGCAAAGGAGAAAATGGTGGCATGAAAAAGGTCAGCGCGCCGCTCAGCCCAAATGTTAAGTTTAAAGTTCTATCTTCTGACG